>CAIJOA010000012.1 GCA_903822185.1 uncultured Rhodospirillales bacterium
CGTCATTGCGAGCGAAGCGAAGCAATCCAGTGCGCGGACAGACTGGATTGCTTCGCTTCGCTCGCAATGACGAAAAAGATTAAGCGGGGCGTTACACCCCCTCACCCTCCCGCTCACGCGGGTCCCTCCCTCTCCCCCAAGGGGGCGAGGGGTGAGGGGTACTACGCGAAGCTGCGATCAGATGTGAATCGGATGCCCGGCAACCGCGAGCGCCGCTTCTTTCACCGCCTCGTTGAGCGTCGGGTGGGCGTGGCAGGTGCGGGCGATGTCTTCGGCGGTAGCGCCGAATTCCATGCCGAGCGTTGCTTCGGCGATCATCGTGCCGGCGTCGGCACCGATGATATGGACGCCGAGGACGCGATCGGTCGCCTTGTCGGCGATGATCTTCACGAAGCCTTCGATGTCGTTATTGGCACGGGCGCGGCCGTTGGCGCTGAAGGGGAACTTGCCGACGCGGTATTCGACCTTCGCCGCTTTCAGCTCTTCCTCGGTCTTGCCGACAGAGCCGACTTCGGGATGGGTGTAGATGACCGCCGGGATCGCATCGTAATCGACCTGCGGGCGCTGACCGGCCAACAGTTCGGCCAGGACTTCGCCTTCTTCCGATGCCTTGTGCGCGAGCATCGGGCCGGCGATGACGTCGCCGATCGCGTAGATGCCGGGGACGCTGGTGGCGTAATTGGCATCGACCGGGATGCGGCCTTTTTCAAGCGTGATGCCGACGGCTTCGAGACCGAGATTGTCGGTGAAGGGACGGCGGCCGACCGAGACGAGCACGACGTCGCAGGCCAGCTCTTCGGCTTTGCCGCCTGCCGCCGCTTCGAGCGTCAAAGAGATGCCGTCCTTGGTCTTCTTCGCGCCGGTGACCTTGGTGCCGAGGCGGAAAGTGAAGCCCTGCTTCACCAGCGATTGCTGCAGCGCCTTGCCGACTTCCTGGTCCATCGTCGGGGTGATGCGGTCGAGGAATTCGACCACCGTCACCTGCGAACCGAGACGCCGCCACACCGAGCCCATCTCGAGACCGATATAGCCACCGCCCACGACCACGAGATGTTTCGGCACCGAAGCTAGCGACAGCGCGCCGGTCGAGGAAACGATCGTCTTCTCGTCGATGGCGAGGCCGGGAAGGCTCATGATGTCCGAGCCGGTGGCAATGATGATCGCCTTGGACGCTTTGATCTCGGACGCCTTGCCGTCGAGGCCGGCGATGGCGAGCGTATCTTTTGATTTAAACGTCGCCGTGCCTTTGACGAAGGTGACCTTGTTCTTGCGGAACAGGAACTCGACGCCCTTGGTGTTGTCGCTAACGACCTTGTCCTTGCGGCTCATCATCGTCGGCAGATCGAATTCGACCTTGCCGACCTTGATGCCGTGCGCGGCAAGCGCGTGATTGGTTTCCTCGAATTTTTCCGAGGATTGCAGCAGCGCCTTCGAGGGGATGCAGCCGATATTGAGGCAGGTGCCGCCGGGCGATTCGCGCTTATCGACGCACGCGACCTTCATGCCAAGCTGCGCCGCGCGGATCGCGGCAACATAGCCGCCGGGGCCGCTGCCGATGACGATGACGTCGTAAGTATCAGCCATTTTTCAAAGTGCCTTGATAGAGATGGGTGTTAGCCCCCTCACCTTCCCATCGCGTTGCGATGGGCCCCTTCCTCTCCCCGAGGGGCGAGGAAAACCCCCTCTCCCCTCGGGGAGAGGGCTGGGGTGAGGGGGCGCACATAGTATTCGCAATCAGATGCTGAACAGCATCCGCTGCGGGTCTTCGATGCATTCTTTGACGCGGACGAGGAAAGTCACCGCCTCGCGGCCGTCGATCAGGCGGTGATCGTAGCTGAGGGCGAGATACATCATCGGGCGCACTTCGACCTTGTCGCCGATGGCGACCGGGCGCTTTTGGATCTTGTGCATGCCAAGGATCGCCGATTGCGGCGGGTTCAAAATCGGGGTCGAGAGCAGCGAACCATAGACGCCGCCATTGGTGATCGTGAAGGTGCCACCCGACAATTCATCCAGCGACAGCTTGCCGTCGCGGGCACGCTTGCCGAGATCGCCGATGCGCTTTTCGATGTCGGCGAAACCGAGCTGATCGGCATCGCGCACGACCGGCACAACCAGCCCCTGTTCGGTGCCGACGGCCACGCCGATGTCGTAGTGATTCTTGTAGATGATGTCGTCGCCGTCGATCTCGGCGTTCGCGGTCGGAATTTCCTTCAGCGCGACGAGGCAGGCTTTGACGAAGATCGACATGAAGCCGAGCTTCACGCCGTGCTGCTTCTCAAAGCTGTCACGGTATTTTTCCCGCAGCGCCATCACCTCGGTCATATCGACCTCGTTGAAGGTGGTGAGCATGGCGGCGGTGTTCTGCGATTCCTTCAAGCGCTCGGCGATGCGCTTGCGCAAGCGCGTCATGCGGACACGTTCCTCGCGCTCGCCCAGGGCACGCGGTGCGGACGGGGCCTTCGGCGCGGCAGCGGGCTTCGCCGCGGCGGCGGCAACATCCGCCTTCGTCGCGCGGCCATCTTTGCCGGTCGGGGTGATGCTGGCGGCGCCGACATTGGCTTCGGCGGCGGCCTTGCGCACGGCGGGACCTGAGCGGGCCATGAGATCGTTGCTCGCCGCAGCGGGTGCAGCAGCCGGACGCGGCGCGGGGGCAGCGGCAGGCGCGGCGGTGACCGCAACCTTGGCTTCGGTTTTCTTCGCCGGCGCGGCTTTCGCAGCGCCTTCGCCGATCACGCCCAAGAGCGCGCCGACGCCGACATTGCTGCCTTCAGCCACGACGATTTCGGTCAGCGTGCCGGCGGCCGGCGCGTTGACTTCGAGCGTCACTTTGTCGGTTTCGAGTTCGACCAACGGATCATCCATCGCCACCGTGTCGCCGGGCTGTTTGAGCCAGCGGGCCACGGTTGCTTCGGTCACCGATTCACCGAGCGTTGGTACTTTGATTTCTGTCGCCATAAAACGTTTCCTTTTTCGCGGTCCGCTCAGCCTTCGAAGGCTTGAGCGACCAGCCGTGCCTGTTCGGCATTGTGACGTCGCATGAGACCCGTCGCCGTCGCGGCGGCTTCGGGCCGGCCGGCATAACGCGGGCGCTTACCTTTGGTGTCGAGACCGGCGAGCACCTTTTCGATCTTGCGATCGACGAAGGTCCAGGCGCCGGCATTACCGGATTCTTCCTGGCACCAGATGAATTCCGCGTTCTTGTAGGGCGCAATCATCTTGCCCAGCGTTTCGTACGGGAACGGGAAGAGTTGTTCGATACGGATCAGCGCGACATCGTTGCGCTTATGCTCGCGGCGATAATTGAGCAGATCGAAATAGACTTTGCCGGTGCACATCACGACGCGCTTCACCTTCGCCGGCTCGATCGCCGCGTCGGTTTCGCCGAAGACGCGATGGAAGGTCGTACCCGGACCCATCGCCGCCAGCGGCGACATGACTTCGGGCGCGCGCAGCAGCGATTTCGGCGCCATGATGATCAGCGGTTTGCGGAAGTCGCGACGGATCTGGCGGCGCAGCGCATGGAAGTAATTCGCGGCGCTGGTGATGTTGCAGACCTGCCAATTGTCTTCGGCCGAGAGCTGCAGATAGCGTTCGAGACGGGCGGATGAATGTTCCGGACCCTGGCCTTCATAGCCATGCGGCAGCAGCATCACGAGGCCCGACATGCGCAGCCACTTGGCTTCGCCCGAGGCGATGAACTGGTCGATGATGACCTGCGCGCCGTTGGCGAAGTCGCCGAACTGGCCTTCCCACAAGACGAGCGCATGCGGATCGGCGAGGCTGTAGCCATAGTCGAAGCCGAGCACGGCCGCTTCGGACAACGGGCTGTCGATGACTTCGAACGGCGCCTGATCTTTGCGGATCTGGGTCAGCGGGATGTAACGCTCTTCGGTTTCCTGATCGACCAGCACCGAATGACGCTGTGAGAAGGTGCCGCGGCCTGAATCCTGGCCCGACAAGCGAACTTGCGTGCCTTCAACGCAGAGCGTGCCGAAAGCGAGCGCTTCGGCGGTGGCCCAATCGACGCCTTCGCCGGTTTCGATCGCCTGGCGCTTGGCCGCCAACTGGCGCACGAGCTTGCTGTTGAGGTTGAAGCCTTCCGGCGCTTGCGAGATCGCCGTGCCGACTTCTTTGAGCACATCGAGCGAGACGGCGGTTTCGCCGCGGCGGTCTTCGCCGGACGCGGCCTGAAGACCGGTCCAAGCGCCTTCCAGCCAGTCGGCCTTGTTCGGCTTGTAACTCTTCGAGGCCTGATAGGCTTCTTCAAGATGCGCGGTGAAATCCGTCACCATCTTGTCGGCGTCTTCCTGGGTGATGACGCCTTCATCGACGAGACGCTTGGCGTAAATCTCGCGGGTCGAGGTGTGCGAATGAATCGCCTTGTACATCAACGGCTGGGTGAAGGCCGGTTCGTCGCCTTCATTATGGCCGTGGCGGCGATAGCAGAAGATGTCGATGACGACGTCTTTTTTGAAGCGCGCGCGGAATTCGGTCGCGATGCGGGTCACATGCACGACGGCTTCCGGATCATCGCCGTTGACGTGGAAGATCGGCGCCTGAACTTCCTTGGCGACTTCGGTGCAATAGGGACCGGAGCGCGCGTAGGCTGGGCTGGTGGTGAAGCCGATCTGATTGTTGACGACGAAATGGATCGTGCCGCCGGTGCGGTAACCTTTGAGCTCGGAAAGATCGAGCGATTCGGCAACGAGGCCCTGACCGGCAAACGCCGCGTCGCCGTGCATCAAGAGGCCGACGACCTTTTCGCGTTCGGTATCTTTGCGCTGCTGCTGCTTGGCGCGGACCTTACCCAAAACGACCGGGTTGACCGCTTCGAGATGCGACGGATTGGCCTGCAGCGACAGATGAACCGTCTTGCCGTCGAAGCTCCGGTCGCTCGAGGTGCCGAGATGGTATTTGACGTCGCCCGAACCCTGCACGTCTTCGGGATTAGCGGGGTTGCCTTGGAATTCCGAGAAAACGGCGGCGAACGACTTGCCCATCATGTTGGTGAGCACATTGAGACGGCCGCGATGCGGCATGCCGATGATCAGCTCTTCCATGCCGAGCTGGCTGCCGCGCTTGATCACCTGTTCCAGCGCCGGGATCAGCGCTTCGCCGCCATCGACGCCGAAACGCTTGGTGCCGGTGTACCGCTTGTCGCAGAAGCGTTCGAACATTTCGGCATCGACGAGGCGTTCGAGGATCGCGCGCTTGCCGAGGACGGTAAATTCGGTCTGATTCCGGGGCACTTCGATGCGCGCCTGAATCCATTGGCGCTGTTCGAGTTCCTGGATGTGCATATATTCGATGCCGACCTTCTCGCAGTAGGTCGCTTTGAGCGCGACGAGAATTTCGCGCAGCGTCGCGGTCGAGAAGCCGAGCAGCCGGTTGACGAAGATCGGACGATCATATTCGTCTTCGGTAAAGCCGTAGGTCGCCGGGTCGAGGTCGGGATGATAGGTCTGGCGCTGCAGGCCAAGCGGATCGAGATCGGCGATCAGATGACCGCGCACGCGGTAGGCACGGATGAGGTTCATCGCCCGGACAGAATCGAGCACCGCCTGATGGCTGTCCTCGGGAAGCTTCGCCGCGATCGCGTGGCCGTTGGTCGCCTGGCCCGGCAGAAGAGCCGGCGCATCATGGCCGTTGGTGATCTGGAGCGGGGTCGCCTTGCCCCAATCGGGTCCGTGCAGCTCTTTTTCGACGTCTTCCGGCTGGTCCTGCAGGTCGCCGAAGAATTGCTGCCAGCTTTCATCGACGCTGGTCGGGTCTTCGACATACCGGGCATGAAGCTCGGCGATGTAATCGGCGTTATGGCCGGTCAGAAAGCTGCTCTGGTCCAATGGTGACATGGCTTGCTACGGGCTTTTCTACACGGGAGGGGTGGAATGAAGGTGGGGCTCGATTCCCCACGCACCAGGAACAAATGTTTCCTTATTGGTTAAGAAAAAGTGAAGAACTGCCAAAAACGGCGGTTCTTCACCCTTCCGAACCATTTCGCAGCGGAAATTAGGCCTTCTGCGATTCCGCCAGCAGCTTCTTGCCGATGTCGCAGAGGGTGCGGACGGCTTCCACCGACTTGTCGAATTCCGCTTTCTCCGAGGCGTCCATCTTCACTTCGATGACCTTCTCGATGCCCTTGGCGCCGATGATCACCGGCACGCCGACATAGAGGTCCTTCACGCCGTACTGGCCGTTCAGGTAGGCCGCGCAGGGGAAGACCCGGCGCTTGTCGAGGAGGAAGGATTCGGCCATCGCGATCGCGGC
Organism: uncultured Rhodospirillales bacterium; assembly: GCA_903822185.1. Classification (GTDB taxonomy): domain Bacteria; phylum Pseudomonadota; class Alphaproteobacteria; order ATCC43930; family CGMCC-115725; genus CAIKMD01. Next base: position 6,271 of record CAIJOA010000012.1, read on the forward strand.
CGAGGCCGGGGCGTAGAAAGCCGAACCGGTCTTGAGCAGGTTGACGATCTCGGCGCCGCCGTCGCGGGTGCGCTGAACGATCTTGTCCAGCTTCTCCTGCGTCGTCCAACCCATCTTCACCAGGTCGGGCAGCGGGATGCCGGCAACGGTCGAGTAGCGAACCAGCGGGACCATCGTGTCGCCGTGGCCGCCGAGGACGAAGGCGGTGACGTCTTCGACCGAGACATTGAATTCTTCGGCGAGGAAGTAGCGGAAGCGGGCGCTGTCGAGCACGCCGGCCATGCCGACCACCCGATCATGCGGCAGGCCGGTGGCTTCGCGCATCACCCAGACCATCACGTCGAGCGGGTTGGTGATGGTGATGACGAAAGCGTTGGGGGCGTGCTTTTTGATCGCTTCGCCGACCGTCCAGACGATCTTGGCGTTGACGCCGATCAAGTCGTCGCGGCTCATGCCGGGCTTGCGCGGGATGCCGGCGGTGACGATCACCACATCGGCGCCGGCAATCGCGGCGTAATCGTTCGAACCCTTGTAAGCGCAATCGAAGCCTTCGACCGGCGATGCTTCAGCCAGATCGAGCGACTTGCCCTGCGGCACGCCCTCGACCACATCGCACATCACAACGTCGCCGAGATTCTTCAAACCAGCCAGCAAAGCGAGCGTGCCGCCGATTTGTCCCGCGCCGATAAGCGCGATCTTCCTGCGTGCCATCCGATGACCTCTTATTTTCGGTTGATGGCGCGCGTTTTAGCGCGATTCGTCGCACCCGGCAAGGCCCTGGCGGGCAGTGCTGGAATGCGTAAAACTTAGGCGGGATCAATCGATTGAGAGGAGCCGCCGCATGACCGCAAAAGGCAAAATCGCGCTGGTGACGGGCGCGGGCAGCGGCATCGGTAAGGGCGTCGCCCTGGCCCTGATGCGCGAGAGTTATGCCGTGGTCCTGACCGGGCGGCGGCGCGAGCCGTTGGAGGCGGTCGCCCAGGAAGGTGCGGGCTTCGGCGCGACGACGCTGGCGGTGCCGGCGAATGTCGCCGATCCGGCCTCGGTCGATGCCCTGTTCGCGGCCATCAAGGACCGGTTCGGGCGGCTAGACGTCTTGTTCAACAATGCCGGGGTCAATGCGCCGGCGGTGCCGATCGAGGACTTGCCGGTCGAAAAATGGCTCGACGTCCTCAACAGCAACGTCACCGGCGTCTTCCTCTGCACCCGCGCCGCCTTCGCCCTGATGAAAGACCAGAAGCCGATGGGCGGGCGGATCATCAATAACGGCTCGATCGGGGCGCACACGCCCCGCCCGAACACCGCGCCCTACACCGCCTCCAAACACGCCGTGCTGGGCCTGACCAAATCGACCGCCCTCGACGGGCGCAAATACGACATCGCTTGCGGCCAGATCGATATCGGAAATGCCGATACCGGCTGGGCCGATAAGTTCAAAGCGGGCGTCATGCAGGCCAACGGCCAGATCGCGCCCGAGCCGGTGCTGGACATCGAGCATGTCGCCAAGGCCGTCCTTTACATGGCCTCGCTGCCGCTGGAAGCGAATGTTCTGACCATGACGGTGATGGCGACCAAGATGCCCCTGGTCGGCCGAGGATAGCTTTCGGAAGGGAATAACCTTTTGTCATACGGTTCTGGTACCCTCGCCGGATGAGATCGCGCCGGATCACGACGTTTCTGTTACCGCTGTTCGGCGCGGCTTTATGGGCCAATGCCGCGTCAGCGGCGGAACTGACCGTCACGGTCGATAACCTGCGCAACGGCGAAGGCGATGTGCGTTTATCAGCCTACACATCAGCGGACGAATGGCCCGAACATCCCCTCCCCGAACATGACCAGGTCGAGCCGACAAACAAGGAAGGCGTCGTCTTCCATTTCGATCTGCCGCCCGGCACCTATGCCGTCGCCACCTTCCACGACGAGAACAGCAATGGCGAGTTCGCGCAGAACTTCCTCGGCATTCCTGAGGAAGGCTATGGCTTCTCGAACAATCTGCGCCCGATGTTGACTGCGCCGAGTTTTGAGGCGGCGAGTTTCGTGCTGCCCCCGACAGGGGCGGCGCTGACCATTCACATGATCTATTGGCTACCGGCGCCGCGACGGAAGACGCCCTAACGATCGCTTAGATTGATCCCGTGCGTCCCTCGACTTCGCTCGGGACGAGGACGTTTGATACCGCCATCGACATCCATGCTACGCACAATCCCCCTCGTCCCGAGCGCAGTCGAGGGACGCACGATGCCTATGCGTGCCGTTCCGACGCCCGCTCGCCACGCGCCGCGATATAGTCATCGCTCTGCATTTCCGTGAGGCGTGAGACGGTGCGCTGGAATTCGAATGCGCCGGGGCCTTCTTCGTAAAGCTGCGGCGCAAGGGTCGCCGCCGAGCAGACGAGATTGCCGTGCGCCTCGTAGAGCGAGTCGATGAAGATGTTGAAACGCTTGGCTTCGTTGCGTTGATCGGGGCCGAGGCGCGGAATGGCCTCAAGGACGAAGGTATGATACCGCGCCGCCAGCGCCAGAAAGTCCGCCGGACCATGCGCCTCGCCGCATAATTCATCGAAACTGAACCAGGCGACGCCCTTGGCCGCGCGCGGCACCCGCACCTCGCGCGCCATCACCGTGACGCTGTCGGGTTCGCCGGGATCGTTGTCGGTGAGATCGGCAAAGGCCTGCGCCAGCGCGCGATGCGCCTCGTCATTGATCGGCGTGAAATAGACCGGACGCCCGGCGAAACGCGCCAGGCGATAATCACGTGCGCCGTCCAGTTCGATGACATCGAGCTTTTGCTTCAACAAATCGATGAACGGCAGAAACCGTTCGCGCTGCAGGCCGCCCTCGTAAAGCGCATCGGGTGCGCGGTTCGAGGTCGCGACGATGATCACGCCTTCGGCGAACAACGCCGTGAACAAGCGCCCGAGGATCATCGCATCGGCGATATCGACGACGTGAAATTCGTCGAAGCAGAGCAGCGTCGTTTCAGCGGCGATGTCTTTGGCGACCGGCGGGATCGGATCGGTCTTCTCGGCGCGGCGCGCATGGATGCGGGCATGGACGTCGAGCATGAAAGCGTAGAAATGAATCCGCTTCTTCTTCGCCGTCGTCGCGGTGACGAAGAAGGCATCCATCAGCATCGACTTGCCGCGTCCGACGCGGCCGAAGATATAGAGCCCGCGCGGCACGGCCGGCGGCTTGCCGAGACCGAGCAGCCCGCGCCAGCCGGTTCCCGTCGAAGGATTGTAGGTTTGAAGTTCCTGCCAGAGCGTCTGTAGCCGCTGCGCCGCGCGTTCCTGTAGTGGATCGGGCAGCAGCTCGCCGGCGGTCAGGCGATGATGGAAAAGAGCGAGCGGTCCCGCCGTAGCGGAATCAGCGGCGGACAAGCGTCAACCGCGGGCACGTCTCATCGACGTGCGACCATCATCTGCTTGATTTCGCCGATCGCCTTGGCCGGGTTGAGACCCTTGGGGCAGGTGTTCGTGCAGTTCATGATCGTGTGGCAGCGGTAAAGCCGGAACGGATCATCGAGCTGATCGAGGCGTTGGCCGGTATGCTCGTCGCGGCTGTCGGCCAGCCAGCGATAGGCCTGCAGCAGAACCGCCGGGCCGAGATAACGATCGCCATTCCACCAATAGGACGGGCAGCTGGTCGAGCAGCAGAAGCAGAGAATACATTCCCAGAGACCGTCGAGCTTGGCGCGTTCCTCGACCGACTGGCGGCGCTCGCGATCGGGCGGCGGCGGCGAATCGGACTTCAGCCACGGCTCGACCATGCGGTATTGCGCATAGATCTGGTTGAGATCGGGCACCAGGTCCTTCACCACTTCCATATGCGGCAGCGGTGACACCTTGGCGTCGCCTTTGATCTCGTCGATCGCCTTGAGGCAGGCGAGCGTGTTCTTACCGTCGATATTCATCGCGCAGGAACCGCAGATGCCTTCGCGGCATGAGCGGCGGAAGGTCAGCGTCGTATCGACTTCGTTTTTGATCTTGATCAGCGCGTCGAGCACCATCGGGCCGCAGGCGTCGAGATCGATCTCGTAGGTATCCGTGCGCGGGTTCTGCCCGTCATCCGGATTCCAGCGATAGATCTTGAAGGCTTTGACGCGCTTGGCGCCCGCCGGTGCCGGATAAGTCTTGCCGGTGCCGACCTTGGAATTTTTCGGAAGCGCAAATTCAGCCATGGTGCCTCAATAGACGCGCGCTTTGGGCGGGAAGACCTGAACTTCGTCGGAGAGCGTGTACATATGAACGGGGCGCGTGCCGAGACGGACCTGCCCGTCGTCGGAGAGCCAGCCGGTCGTATGCACCATCCAGGTTTCGTCGTCGCGGTTGGGGAAATCTTCGCGGGCATGAGCACCGCGGCTTTCCTTGCGGTTGACCGCCGAATAGATCGAGACCTTGGCTTGGGCCATCAGGTTCTCGAGTTCGAGCGCTTCAACCAGATCGGAATTCCAGATCATCGAACGGTCGCTGACCGAGATGTCGGAGAGCGAGGCCGCGATCTCGTCGATCTTCTTGCGGCCTTCCTCGAGCGTCTCGGCGGTGCGGAAAACGGCGCAGTTGCTCTGCATCACTTTCTGCATGGCCAAACGGATATCGCCGGTCTTGAGCTTACCCTTGGCGTTGCGCAGACGGTCGAACCGCGCGAGCGCCTTGTCGTCGTAGGACGCCGGCAGCGGCTTGTGCGCCGTGCCCGGCTTCACGATCGCCGCTGCACGCAGCGCGGCGGCGCGGCCGAAGACGACGATATCGAGCAGCGAGTTGGTGCCGAGGCGATTGGCGCCGTGAACCGAGACGCAGGCCGCTTCACCGATCGCCATCAGGCCCTGAATCACATGATCCGGATCGTCCGCCGTCGGCGAGATCGCTTCGCCGTGATAGTTCGTCGGGATGCCGCCCATGTTGTAATGGACTGTCGGCAGGATCGGAATCGGTTCGCGGGTCACATCGACGCCGGCGAAAATCTTAGCGGTTTCGGAAATGCCGGGCAGACGTTCGTGCAGCGTCTTCGGATCGAGATGCTCCAGGTGGAGCATGATGTGATCTTTATGCGGACCGCAACCGCGGCCCTCATTGATCTCGATCGTCATGGCGCGGCTGACGACGTCGCGCGAGGCGAGATCCTTTGCCGACGGCGCATAACGCTCCATGAAGCGCTCGCCTTCGGAATTGGTGACGTAGCCGCCTTCGCCGCGCGCGCCTTCGGTGATGAGACAACCCGAGCCGTAGATGCCGGTCGGATGGAACTGGATGAATTCCAGATCCTGCAGCGCGAGGCCTGCGCGCAGCACCATGGCATTGCCGTCGCCGGTGCAGGTATGGGCCGAGGTGCAGGAGAAGTAAGCTCGGCCATAACCACCGGTCGCCAGGACGACCATATGGGCGCGGAAGCGATGCAGCGTACCGTCGGCCAAGTCCCAGGCAAGGAGGCCGCGACAAACGCCTTCCTCATCCATGATGAGGTCGATGGCGAAATATTCGACGAAGAACTCGGCGCCGCCCTTGAGGCATTGCTGGTAGAGCGTGTGGATGATCGCATGGCCGGTACGGTCGGCCGCCGCCGCCGCGCGCTTGGCCATCTCGCCACCGAAATTGACGGTATGGCCGCCGAACGGGCGCTGATAAATCTTGCCGTCTTCGGTGCGCGAGAAGGGCACGCCGAAATGTTCGAGTTCGATCACCGCGGGAATGGCTTCACGGCACATATATTCGATCGCGTCTTGGTCGCCGAGCCAGTCGGAGCCCTTGACGGTGTCGTACATATGCCAGCGCCAGTTATCCTCGCCCATATTGCCGAGCGCGGCGCCGATGCCGCCCTGCGCCGCGACGGTGTGACTGCGGGTCGGGAAAACCTTGGTGACACAGGCGGTCTTGAGGCCCGCCGCGGTCATGCCCAGCGTTGCGCGGAGACCGGCGCCGCCGGCGCCGACAACGAGGACGTCATAGGTATGGTCGATGACTGTATATGCTTGCGGCATAGCGCCTTATCCCTGAAACGCGATGCGCAGCACGGCGAAGATACCGGCGGCACCGAGCGCGAAAGCGACGAGCTTGTTCAGCACGAGCACCGAGATCTTGAGCCATTCGGTATGGACGTAATCCTCGATCACGACCTGAATACCAAGCGACATGTGATAGAAAACGGCGAACAGCATCAGCACGGTCGCAATCGCCGGGAACGGCATATGGAACCAGGCGACGACGACGGCGCGGTCCGCGCCAGTGAGGCTGATCAGCGAAATCACGAACCACAGCAGCAACGGCACCAGCGCCACGGCGGTGATGCGCTGCGCCCACCAATGGCTGACGCCTTCCTTGGCCGAACCGAGGCCGAGCGCGCGGCCCAGCGGGGTGCGGAGACGGGTATCAGCCATGGCTAGCCTCGCACCATGAAAGCGGCGACCCAGGCGATAAGCGTCAGGACGACGCTGCCGGTCAGCACGATGATGCTCGCGGTATAGGCGCTTTTGATTTCATAGCCGTAGCCCGCATCCCAGACGAGATGACGGAGGCCATTGCAGAGATGATAAAACAGCGCCCAACTCCAGCCGAGCAGCAGCAGGATGCCGATCGGTGACCCCCAGAAGCTCTGCGCGACGGCGAAGGCGCTGGCCGACGTCGCGGCGGCGAGAAGCCACCACACCAGGGCGATCGTACCCGCCGCAAGACCGATGCCGGTCGCGCGATGGAGAATCGAGGTGGCCATCGTGAGAGGCCACTTATAGATCTGCAGATGAGGAGATAGCGGCCGTTGGGCTTGCGACATCGAGAGGTTCTCGGCTGGCTCGCGAAAGTGGATCAAGTCTTTGAAACGGGCGTTGATTTAACCCCGGACGGTGGGCAAGTCAACGTTACTGGCCAATTACGAGCCGACTCCGGCACGGCGCGCCGCGATCATCGTGGCCATATCCAGTAACCGCTGCGCCGAGGTGGCATGAAGATGCTCGATCATCTTGCCGTCGAGCGAGGCGATGCCCTTGCCTTCGGCCTTGGCCGCCGCGAAGGCATCGACGATCCGCCGCGCCGCCGCCAGCTCGTCCGCACTCGGCCCGAAGGCGTCGTTGGCGATGGCGATCTGCTTAGGGTGAATAAGCGTCCGGCCTTCGAAGCCGAGATCGCGCCCCTGCCGGCACGAGGCAGCGAAGCCGTCGGTATCGTCGAAAGCGGGATAGACCGCATCCATCGGCGCAAGGCCATAAGCGCGCGCCGCCATGACGCAAATCTGCAAGGCGGTGAGAAACGGCAGCCGGTCGGGCCGTGGCCGGGTGTGCAGGTCCTTGCCGAGGTCCTCGGTACCGACGACCAGCGCAGCGAGGCGCGGGCTGGCCGAGGCGATGGCTTCGGCATGAAGGAACGCCAGCGGCGTTTCCATCATGCACCAGATTTTGAGATCGGGCTTGGCGCCCGAGCCGTCGAGGATCGCGGCGACCGCACGCACCTCGTCGCCGCCCTGCACCTTGGGGATCAGCACGCCGTCGATCGACTGCGTCACAGCAAAGGCGAGATCGTCACGCTGCCACGCCGTTTCCGCGCCGTTGACGCGCAGCACCAGTTCGCGCGCGCCGTAACCACCTTGCTGGAGAGCTGCGGCAATCGCGTCGCGCGCGCCGACCTTCGCATCCGGCGCAACCGAATCTTCAAGATCGAAGATCAGCACGTCGGCATCGAGCGCACGCGCCTTATCCATCGCCCGGGCATTGGTGCCGGGCATGAAAAGCGCGCTGCGGCGCGGGCGAAACATCGTACCCGTCACCGCGCGCGTATTCTCAATGGACCTTTTGCGGCTTCGCGGTCTTGTTGCCGCCGGTCAGGTAGTTGGCGCCCAGCAGCTCGGCGATCTGCACCGCGTTGAGCGCCGCGCCTTTGCGCAGGTTATCGGCAACGACCCACATGCTGAGGCCGTGCGGCACGGTCGGGTCCTTACGGATGCGGCTGACATAGGTCGCGTCCTCGCCGGCGACTTCGGCCGGGGTGACATAGCCTTCTTCGACGCGATGATCGACGACGACCACGCCGGGCGCGTTCGACAAAGCGGCGCGGGCCTGTTCGACCGTGATCGGATTGGCGAATTCGACGGTGATGGCTTCGGCATGACCGATGAACACGGGCACGCGCACGCAGGTCGCGGTGACGGCGACGTCGCCATCGAGAATCTTCCGCGTCTCGGCGACCATCTTCCATTCTTCCTTGGTCGAGCCGTCATCCATGAAGACGTCGATCTGGGGAATGACGTTGAAGGCGATCTGTTTGGGAAAGTGGTCGGGCTTCGCGGGATCGTTCACATAGATGCCGCGCGTCTGGGTGAACAATTCGTCCATCGCGGCGCGGCCCGCGCCCGACACCGACTGATAGGTCGAGACGACGACGCGCGTGATCTTCGCCAGGTCATGCAGCGGCTTCAGCGCCACGACCATCTGGATCGTCGAGCAGTTCGGATTGGCGATGATGCCGCGCTTGGTATAGCCCGCGATCGCCTTGGCGTTCACTTCGGGCACGATCAGCGGCACGTCATGATCCATGCGGAACTGCGACGTGTTATCGATGACGACGGCGCCGGCCTTGGCCGCGCGCGGCGCGAATTCCGCGGAGACCTTGCTGCCCGGCGACGACAGGACGATATCGACGCCCTTGAAGTCGAACTTGGCCAGATCCTGAACCTTCAAGATGTCCTTTTCGCCGAAAGATACTTCGCTGCCGGCAGTTCGCGAGGAAGCGACCGCGATCACTTCGGAGACGGGGAACTTTCGCTCGGCGAGGATGCTCAGCAACTCGCGGCCAACATTACCGGTGGCGCCAACGACAGCGACCTTAAAAGCCATGATCGATACTCCTGGGTATTCTTTGCTCAATTAATGGAGACGGGCCGAATTGACAAGTCTTTGCCCGTAAAAACGCCGCTTTCCCTGACTATATGGTGGTCATCAGGAGAGAACATATGATCGGTATTCTTGCGGAGAATTGGTGGGCGCTGGCACTGCGCGGGGTCGCCGCGGTGCTGTTCGGCATCACCGTGATCCTGGTGCCGGGACTGGCGCTGTCCTGGCTGCTGATCCTTTTCGCCGCCTATCTGATGGTCGATGGCGTCCTGACCTTGATCGCCAGCCTGCGCGCCGCCCGGCTTCACGACCGTTTCGGCACCCTTGCGCTGGAAGGCGTGATCGACCTGATGATCGCGGTCCAAATCGTGATGTGGCCGGGCCCGACGCTGCTACTGTTCGTCTATCTGGCGGCGTTCTGGGCGATCCTCACCGGGATCACCCTGCTGATCGCCGCGATCCGGGTGCAGCGTGGCCATGGCGAGTGGCTGATGATCCCGGCCGGGCTGGCGTCGCTGGTTTGGGGCATCCTCATTGTGGTCTTCCCCGTCGCGGGAGTCCTGGTCTGGGCCTGGTGGCTGGGGGCCTATGCCTTGGTTTTCGGTTTTTCCATGCTGGTTTTGGCTTACCGCCTGAAGCGGACGCATAGCAGCCGCGCTTGACCGAGTCGGAACGGCGGCGCAGTGTCCGGCCCGTTTACGGGTGGGCAGCGAGAATCCCCCGTCGGGAGACGATCATGAGCATCACCACCGTCGAGAAGCGACACACCCCTGCTTCGCTGCGCGCGCGCAAGGGCGGGACCCCGATCGTCTCGCTGACCGCCTATACGACTTCCCAGGCCAAGATGCTGGACCCGCATACCGACCTTCTATTGGTCGGTGATTCACTGGGCATGGTGGTCTATGGCTTTGCCTCGACCCTGCCGGTCACCATGGAAATGATGATCAATCACGGCGCCGCCGTGGTCCGGGGCGCCAGCCGCGCCTGCGTCATCGTCGATATGCCGTTCGGCTCCTATCAGGAGAGCCCGACCCAGGCCTTCGCCAACGCTGCCCGGATCATGAGCGAAACCGGCTGCGCCGGGGTGAAGTTCGAGGGCGGCGAGGTCATGGCCGAAACCGTCCAATTCCTGACCCAGCGCGGCATCCCGGTCCTGGCCCATGTCGGGCTGCAGCCGCAATCAATGAATGCGCTAGGCGGTTTCCAGGCCCAGGGCCGCACCGACGCCGACGCCGCCCGGGTCATTGCCGACGGTAAGGCCGTGGCCGATGCCGGTGCCTTCGCGATCGTGGTCGAAGGCACCGCCGAGCCGGTCGCCCGCCGCCTGACCGAGCTGGTCGCGGTGCCGACCATCGGCATCGGCGCATCGCCCGCCTGCGACGGTCAGGTTCTGGTGATCGACGATATTCTAGGGACGTTCGATGCGTTCAAGCCGCGTTTCGTCAAACGCTACGCCGAATTGAGCGGCGCGATCTCGGCGGCGGTGTCCGCCTATGCCGACGAGGTTCGGACCCGGCGCTTTCCCGGCCCCGAACATACCTATGGCGCGGGTACGCCCGAGAAAAAGAAGAATCAGGCTTAGGCTAGAGGCCTAATCGCCGGGCGTGTAGCCCTTACCGATCATGCAGCGGCGGACGATGTCGCCGGTACGGTGGGAATTTTCGGCGGCGAAATTATTAACCTGGGTGCTCATCACATCAGTACGCGACCAGTCGCGGCCGCGCGTCGCCATGATGTCGCTCATGATGTTGTTGTCGCGTTGCGTCGCGGCCCGCGCCTGGCTTTTGCAGTCGTCGAGTTCTTTCGCGACCTGCGAGTCCTGCGCGCCCTGCCGGCTCCATCCTTCGAGACCGGAGCAGCCGACGAGCGCCAAGGTCAGAACGGCCAAGCCCAAGAATCGCGTCATCGTCGAAAGCCCCTTCATCATCGTCATATGCCCAGCCCGAAAGCGCCGGGCAAGGTTCGGTTAACCATTCTGGGTCTATAGAGATGGGAGGGATTAAGCAATCCGTCTCGCACGCAAAGTATAGACATGAACGCCTTCATCTACCGCAGCTTTGGGCTTATCGCCTTGATAACGTTGCTGGCCGGCTGCAACGCCTTCCAGAATCGCGCCGAATTCGGTGCGCCGCAAAGCCGCTGGCCCGCCAATCTGCCGTCGCGAGTCGCTGCCGATGCGCCGCCGCCGCCGATACCGGCGCAATATTGCTACCGCACCCTCGCCTCGGTCGATTGCTACACCGAGGCGAAGCCGGACCGGCTGACCGGCTATACCGGCGTCTATCCGAACCCCGAAACGATCGCCGTGGAAGCGCCCTATGCGGCGGCGCCGCGCGAACCGCTGATTCCGAATTTCCTGCCGCAGATTATGCAGATTCTGCCTTCGGCTAAAACCGACCTGTCTGATAGTCGGTAATCGCCTCGCGAATCTGCTGCTCGCTGTTCATGACGAACGGCCCATAACGCACCACCGCTTCCTTCAGCGGCCGCCCCGCGACCAACAGCACGCGCGCCGCCGATGCGCCCGCGCTCAACACCGCCGCGCCATCTTCTCTCAGCACCGCCAGCGTTCCGCGCGGCACCGCCGTCGCGGGCTCGCCGATCAGCGCATCGCCTTCGAACGGATAAGCGAAGGCGCTATGTCCCGCCGGCAGATCGAAGCTGAAGCGCCCGCCCGCCGGCAGCGTGACATCAAGATAGATCGGATCGGTGGCGACGCCGGTGACCGGCCCCTGCACATCACCGACTTTGCCGGCGATCACGCGCACGGTGACGCCACCCGGCAATGTCGCGAGCGGAATTTCCTCGGGCTGAAATTCCTGGTAGCGCGGCGCGGTCATCTTGTCTTTCGCCGGCAGATTGACCCAGAGCTGAAAGCCCCACATCAAACCTTCTTCCTGTTCCGGCATTTCCGAATGAACGATGCCGCGTCCGGCGGTCATCCATTGGACACTGCCCGGACGAAGCAGACCGGCGTTCCCCTTGTTGTCGCCATGGCGCATCCGGCCGGCGAGCATGTAGGTGACCGTCTCGAAGCCGCGATGCGGATGATCGGGAAAGCCGCCGATATAGTCGGCGCCTTCCTCGGAGCGGAATTCGTCGAGCAACAGGAACGGGTCGAGTTCGCCCAGCGTCTGATTGCCGATGACGCGATTGAGCTTTACCCCCGCGCCGTCGCTGGTGGGTTGGCCGCGTGAAAGTTTTGCGACCGGTCGTGTCTTGATGGCTTGATCCAACATCCCCGCCTCCGTGAACTCTTCAGCCCTTTATATGGGGAAGCGTCACGCCGATTGCGATGGAGGTTAGACCGGCTTCGTCGGGCGCACGTTGAGGCTGATGGCGATGCCGTGGAATTTCATCGTGCTGGTATCGTCGAACAGACCGAAATCTTCGACCCGCGCCATGTCGCGAAAGCCCGCCTGATAAAGGCAGAAGGCCAGCGTCTCGAGATCGTAGCCCATGTAATGAAAATCATGCGGATCGCCTTGGCCGCCGAAGATCATCGAGACGACCTTGAACTTCTCTTCGCCCTGCAGCTTGGGCGAGACATAAATTTGGCTGAGAATATTGAGATCCGGCACGTTGACCATAATCGTGCCGCCGGGCTGCAACACCCGATGCCATTCCGCGAGGGTCGGCACGATATCGGCGAAGCGGATATGTTCGAGAACGTGGCTGGCATAGATCGTCTCGACCGAACCGGCGGCGAAACGCGACAGATCCTTACAGTCGCCCGCGTGATCGACCGTGGGGCCGGGTTCGATATCGAAACTTTCCCAGCCCGCGGGACGTTCGCGTGATCCGATCAGCAGCTTCATACGACAAGTCTAGCGAAGAACCTGCCGCAGTGGCGAGCGGCTAGGACGCTTTCGGCGCCGGGGCCTCGACCAGATCGTCCAGCTTTTCGCGCAGCGTCTTCGCCTTGAAGCTCGACAAGGCATAGACCCAGGGCGAGAGCTTCGCGTTGAGATCGGCCGCGACCTTTTCGCCGTCGCCGGTTCCGGTCGCTGCAAACTTCACCCAGCTGAGCCCGTCCTTGTCGGCGAGATCGACGTTAAGAACGACGCCGTTGAAGGCGGTGAATTGCGCATGGGTCACGCCGTCCTTCGGGAACTCAATATCCTTGGCGGCGCGGACATCGTCGAGCGACAGCGCGCCGAGGACACCGGCGGCATCGTCGAGGACGCTGTCATATTTCAGCTTCTTGTCCTTGGGCATTTCGACGAGCCGGAACTTATCGTCGGGCTTGTCGCGCGTGACCGTCACTTTGCTGTTGTCGGGCTGCGTCAGCACGACCTGCTTGAAGGCCGCCGACGGCAGATCGAGGAATTTCTTGTCGAGCCAATCCGCCGTATTGCCTGCGAGATTGAGGTTCGAGCGCGCGAGCCAGGTCTGCGCTGAGCCGGCCTTGCGCACATAGACACCGCCTTCGCCGCCGCCCAATTGATCGGCCTGATGCTTGCCGGTGATGACGTCGCCCAAAAGCGTGCCCTTGCTGTCGGCCAGCGTCACCAGCGTCGATTTCGAATCCTTGCCGCCGGCATCTTCGACTTCGAGCCGCGTATAGGCTTTGGGGTCCGCCGTCTTGGGTTCGACATAGTGCATGTCGGCGAGCGCCAGCAGCGCCTGACCGACCTTGGTCGTATCGGCGAGGTAACCGCCGCGCTCTTCGATCTTCCACTTGTCGCCATCGCGCACCAGCGTCGTCTTCTGATCGCCATGCACCAGCGCGATGCGGCCGACATCGTCGATCTTCTTCGCCGCTTCGGGCAGCACCAGCTGACCGGCGAGCGGATCGACTTTGAGGCCGGTGCCGCGCGCGACCCAGACTGCTGCAACCACGGCAATGGCGGTGACGCCGACGAGCCAGACGAGACCTTTATTCTGCATGTCGTTCCCCTTACGCCGCCGCGCGCACTTGGCGCTTGCGACGGCGAATGCGCACCACGCCCAGGATCAACGCAACGATCCCGACGAGGATCGGCACGAAGGCGACGTCGAAGAATTCGGTGACGGCCTGGAGACGGTTGATGTCTTGGCGCAAGGCGAGCTGCACCTGACGAAGCTGCTGGCGAATGGCGAGCATGTCGTTGCGGAAATTGTCGATCGCTTGCGCCTGCTCGGCTGCCTGCGTGCCGCCCTTGCCGCCTTGGTCGCGCAGTTCCTTAATCTTCGCCTGCGTGTCCTTGAGCTTCGATTCGAGGTCTTTCTCGGTCGCCTGATACTGGGCATCGGCATCGCGCTGAATGTCGGCAACCAGCGTGAAGGGACGCGCCGAGGTGCCGCGGCTGCGCAGCGTGATGAGATCGTCGCCGCCGGCCAGCGCACCGATCGCGTTGGCGAGGAAGTCGCCGTTATTGGCGATCGGCACGGTCACGGTCTGGCCGAAGAAGTCCTGGCTCTGTTCCCAGAAGCGGTCTTCGAGAATGTCGGTATCGGCGACGAGCACCACATTGATCGGCTTGGCTGATGTCTTGATCTGCGGCGGCAAGACCGGTGCATCTTTCTTCGCATCGGCAGCAGGCGCGGCCTTATCGTCAGGCTTCGCGTCTTTCTTTTCGTCCTTAGGCGGGCCGTCGGGATAGGCCGTGTCGGCGGGACCTGTCACATGCGCCGCGAGCACCAACGGCTTGCCGCCGGCTTTAAAGCCCTGGAGGATGCCGGCAATGTCGGGGATCTGGCCCTGAACCTTCTCGACCGGGATCGCCATCGAATCGGCCGAGGTCGAGATCAGGGGTGAAAACGTCGTCTTGGCGCCGGGTGCCTGCGAGAGAATGCCCGACGACGCCATGTTGATATGCGTCAGGTCGGCCGTGATCAGGTCGTCGTGATTGATCGCATTGGTGTCGAGCGACAGCCAAGCGACGTAGTCCATCGCCACGACACGCTGCGCCGTGCCGGCATTGACGCGGCGCGCGGCGCGGCGATCGCCGGCGACGAGCTTCGGGTCCATATCGACGCCCCAAGCCTTGAACAGCTTGGTCATCTCGCTATCCAGCGGCATACCCGGCGGGTTGAGCTGGCTCGGGTGCATCTGCTGCGTTTCCGAGTTCGGATCGACGAACACGATCGCCTTGCCGCCGCCCAACACGAACTGGTCGATGGCATAGAGCGTCTTTTCCGGCAGATGCTGCGGATGGGCGACCATCAGCACATCGATGTCGGACGGCACCGTGTCGATCTCGGTCGAGACGTCTTTGATGTCATAGAGCGGCTTCAACTGCGCGATGATCGCATAGGGCACCATCGGCTGGCCCTGCATCGCGGCCATCATGTCGCCTTCGAGCGGCAGCGCCGTCAGCAGGCCCATCGAGGGCTTCTTCGGGAAGGCGAGGCTGTGAATGAGCTTCGTCAGATCATATTCGAGGAAGCGTTCGCGCTCGGGCTGGAAGAACGGAATCGTTTGCAGATCGTCGGTCGAGTTGGTCGCGGCGAGGCCGAAATAAATCTGCTCGCCGCCTTGGTCGAGCGGCACGCCCTGCATGCCGAAGGCGACCGCACGGTCTTCGATCGCCGAGAAGGGCTGCGGGTCGAGCTGCTGCAACTCGATCTTGCCGTTCGAGGACGCCGCATATTCCTCGAGCATCTCGCGCACGCGCTGCGCATAGACGCCGTAGGACGGGATCTCGGTGCCGAGCTTCTTCGAATAATAAAAGCGCAGGACCAGCGGCTCGGTGAGCTTGGTGAGGGTCGCGCGGGTGCCGGGCGACAGCGTGTAGAGCTTGCCTTGGGTCAGATCGATGCGCGTCGTACCCAGCGTCCGGTTGGCAATGACGTTGACCGCGAGGAAAAGAACGAGAGCCGAGACGAGGCCGATGAGGGCGGCGGTGCGGCGGGACATGTTGTTCATAATGACCTCAATCCGCCTTCGTCAGATCGACGATCACGGCATTGGCGAAGAGGAAGAACGCCATCACCGAGACGAAGAACACGAGATCGCGCAAATCGATCACGCCGCGCAGGATCGCGTTGAAGTGGCTGTAGAAGCTGAACGAGCCGATTGCGTCGAGCAGCCCCGCCGGCGCCCAGCCTTGCAGGAAACCGAGGACAACGGTCGAGCCGGTGACGGTGAGGAGGAAGCAGACCGTCGCGGTCAGCACGAAAGCGATGACCTGGTTCTTGGTCAGCGCCGAGAGCGCCGCGCCGATCGAGAGATAGCCGCCGGCCATCAGGAAGCTGCCGATATAGCTGGCGAGAATGACGCCGTTATCGGGCCGGCCGAGGATGTTGACCGTGATCCAGAACGGGAAGGTCAGCGCGAGGGCGATGCCCGAGAAAGCCCAGGCGGCCAAGAATTTGCCCATCACCGCCGCGCACATCGAGATCGGCAAGGTGAGGAACAGTTCGATCGTGCCGCTCTTTCGTTCCTCGGCCCAGAGCCGCATCGACAGCGCCGGGATGAAGACGAGATAGAGCCAGGGATGGAAGCTGAAGAAGGCGATGAGGTCGGCCTGGCCGCGATCGAAGAAGCTGCCGAGGAAGAAGGTCAGCGTGCCGGCCAGAACGAGAAAGATGATGATGAAGACGTAGGCGAGCGGCGTGGCGAAATAGCTCGCGAGCTCGCGGCGGAAAATGACCCAGGTGCTTTGCATCTTATTCTCGCTTAGGCCGCGTGCGTCGTGATGGAGCGGAAGACGTCGTCGAGCCGCCCGCGTTCGACCCGCATTCCCGCGATCGGCCAGCCGGCCGTGCGGACGAGGTCGGTCACTTCGGCCATGATGGCATGACCGTCGCGCGCGAAGATCATCAAGCCAGGGCCTTCTTCATCACTGATCGGTTCGACCGATTGGACGCCGGGGAGGCGTAGTAGTGCGGTCGCCGCGTCGGGCGCCTCACCCGCGATGGCGAGTCGCACTGCGTTATGGTGGCGCGAGCGTGCTTCGAGTTCGCTCGGCGTGCCGTCGGCCAGGAGCTTGCCGTGGGCGATAATCGTCGCCCGGGTGCAGACCGCATCGACCTCTTCGAGGATATGGGTCGAGATGATGATCGCCTTGGTCGGCGCCAGTTCTTGAATGAGGCTGCGGACTTCATGCTTTTGATTGGGGTCGAGGCCGTCGGTCGGCTCGTCGAGGATCAGCACATCCGGATCGTGCAGCAGCGCCTGGGCGAGGCCGACTCGGCGTTTGAAGCCTTTAGAGAGGGTGTCGATCGGCTGATGCAGCACGCCGCCCAACGAGGTCCGCTTCACGGCCAAATCGATATGATCGGCGGCATTCGCGCCACTGAGACCACGGATGCGGGCGATGAATTGCAGGAACCCGAGGGTCGTCATGTCGGGATAGGCCGGCGCGCCTTCGGGCAGATAGCCGATATGGCGTTTGGCGGCGATCGGATCGGTGGTGATGTCGGCGCCGCAGACGATCGCCGTGCCGCTGGTCGGGGCGAGAAAGCCGGTAATCACCTTCATCGTGGTCGATTTGCCAGCGCCGTTCGGCCCCAGAAAGCCGAGCACTTCGCCGCGACGCACCGCAAAGGAGACATCGTCCACCGCCGTCACGGACCCAAAGCGCCGCGTGAGGTGGCGAACCTCAATCATCGAATCCATACCGAAAGGCTCCGTCCCGAAGTTCTTTTTTTCTCGAACCAGGCGCCATAAGCGGCATTCCCGGTTGGAAAATCAAGTGTCGCCCAGAAACGCGCCATTTAATTCGCTGTAATGTTGCCGCGGCTTTTGAAATCGCGCCGCCGGCGCGATCAACATCCGATTTATCCCGCAACAACGACGGGAGAATTCGAGAAACCGCTGCCCTATGCGGCTTATTGATATTGCAACATTTAAATCATCAAAAACCGAGTCGCGCGCGCCAATAACACGCTTGACGGGATCGGCGCATTTAGCACAAGTTATAGCGTTCACGGTCCCCAGAGCGGCTATATCTGGGGCCAAGAGGGAACCCGGAGACGGCCAAACCGGGGCTGCCCCCGCAACTGTAAGCGGTGAGCGACTGTCGTTTTCGACGCCACTAATGCCAAGGCATTGGGAAGGCTCGACAGCCGCCCTGACCCGCGAGCCAGGAGACCTGCCGTGAACACGAAATGTCCTCGGGCGGGGAGCTTCGATGGACCGTTTGCACCCTAATGGCGATTGCCATGGGATTCCGCTGCAAGCAGTCCATTCGCACCCCGGTTCAAAAAGAAAGTTTCAGGGGTTTGCCTATGTCCGCACTCGCTTACGATATCGACCAAGACGGCCAGCTCGTCGCTTTCGCGCCGAAGGTCCATGTCCAGCCCCGCCCCCCTGAGCCCCTGACCCCGCCGAAAGCCGCCGAGGCAGCGCCGGAACGGCGTGCGCCCCTGCCCGGCCCGCTGGGCCTGCCGCCGACGCCCAAAGACCTGAAATTGGACCGCAGCCGCGACGCGCTGCTGACCCCGTTCGGCAAGGCGACCCTGCAGGACCGCTATTTGATGCCGGGCGAGAGCTTCCAGGACATGTTCGCCCGCGTTTCCTGCGCCTATGCCGACGATGTCCAGCACGCACAGCGCCTTTATGATGCGATGTCGCAGCTCTGGTTCATGCCGGCGACCCCCGTCCTCTCGAACGGCGGCACGACACGCGGCCTGCCGATTTCCTGCTTCCTCAATACCGTGTCGGATTCCCTCGAAGGCATCGTCGGCACCTGGGACGAAAACGTCTGGCTCGCCTCGAACGGCGGCGGCATCGGCACCTATTGGGGCAATGTCCGCTCCATCGGCGAGTCGGTGAAGGGCTGCGGAGAAACCTCCGGCATCATCCCCTTCATCCATGTCATGGACGGCCTGACCCTCGCCATCAGCCAGGGTTCGCTGCGCCGCGGCTCGGCCGCCTGCTATCTCGACATCCATCATCCGGAAATCGAGGAATTCCTCGAAATCCGCAAGGCGTCGGGCGATTTCAACCGCAAGAGCCTCAATCTCCATCACGGCATCAACATCACCGACGAGTTCATGGAAGCCGTCCAAGACGGCAAGATGTTCGGGCTGAAAAGCCCCAAGGACGGCAAGGTCCTGCGCGAAGTCGATGCCCGCCAGCTGTGGCAGCGCATCCTCGAGACGCGGCTTCAGACCGGCGAGCCTTACCTCCTCTATATCGACACCGTGAACCGCGCCCTGCCGAAGCATCAGCGCGAACTCGGCCTCAAAGTGTCCAGCTCGAACCTCTGCAGCGAGATCGTGCTGCCGACCGGCGTCGATCATCGCGACGAGGAACGCACCGCCGTGTGCTGCCTCTCCTCGCTCAACCTCGAAACCTGGGACGAGTGGAACGACAAGCCCGGCTTCGTCGAAGACGTGCTGCGCATGCTCGACAACGTGCTGAGCTATTTCATCGAGAGCGCCCCCGACAGCATGAAGCGCGCGAAATACTCGGCGCTGCGCGAACGGTCGGTCGGTCTCGGCGTGATGGGCTTCCATTCCTTCCTGCAGGCGCGCGGCGTGCCGATGGAAAGCGCGATGGCGAAGTCGTGGAACATGAAGATCTTCCGCAAGATCCGCCGCGAAGCCGACGCCGCTTCGGTCGCGCTGGGCCAGGAACGCGGCCCGTGCCTCGATGCCGCCGAGCGCGGCATGATGGCCCGCTTCAGCCACAAGATCTCGATCGCGCCGACGGCCTCGATCAGCATCATCTGCGGCGGCGCCAGCGCCTGCATCGAGCCGATCCCGGCCAACATCTATAACCACAAGACGCTGTCCGGCTCATTCGTCGTGCGCAACCCGCATCTGAGCAAGCTGCTCGAATCAAAGGGCATGGACACGGCCGAGACCTGGCAGTCGATCGTCGAGCATGAAGGCTCGGTGCTGCATCTCGATTGCCTCAGCGACAACGAGAAGCTGATCTATCGCACGGCCTTCGAAATCGATCAGCGCTGGATCGTCGATCTGGCTGCCGACCGCGCGCCGTTCATCTGCCAGAGCCAGTCGCTCAATCTCTATCTGCCGGCCGACATCGATAAGTGGGACCTGCATATGCTGCATTGGACGGCATGGAAGCGCGGCGTCAAAAGCCTGTACTACTGCCGTTCCAAGTCGATCAGCCGCGCCGCCTTCGCCGGTCAGCTCGAAAAAGCGCCGAAGCAAGCGATCCAGATGCAGGAACGCACCGATTACGAGGAGTGCCTGTCGTGCCAATAAGCGGTATCGGCGATCTCGATCCGCGCACGCTGATCGGCAAAGGCAAGGTCGGGCTTCTCACCGCGACCGGCACCTATAACGTCGAGCGTTATCCCTGGGCCTACGACTTCTGGAAGCGCCAGCAGCAGACCCACTGGATGGGCGAAGAAGTGCCGCTGGGCAGCGACATCAAAGATTGGACGTCGGACCGCGTGACCGACGGCGAGCGGAATCTGCTGACCCAGATTTTCCGCTTCTTCACCCAGTCGGACGTCGAAGTCGGCGACAATTACCTCAAGCGCTACATCCCGATTTTCCAGCCGCTGGAAATTCAGATGATGATGGCCGCCTTCACCAACATGGAGACGGTGCATATCGACGCCTATGCGCTTCTCTTGAAGACGCTGGGCATGCCGCAATCGGAATTCGAGGCGTTCCACGATTACGCCGAGATGCGCGCCAAGGCCGATTACATGCACACCTTCGGCGTCGGCACCGTTTCGGACGTCGCCCGCACGCTGGCGATGTTCGGCGCCTTCACCGAAGGCATGTCGCTGTTCGCCAGCTTCGCGATGCTGCTCAACTTCCCGCGCCACAACAAGATGAATGGCATGGGCCAGATCGTCACCTGGTCGGTGCGCGACGAAAGCCTTCATTGCGAAGGCATCGTCAAACTCTATCACGCCTGGAACAGCGAAACCGGCGCCGTCACCAAGGCGGTGCGCGACGACATCATCGATGTCGCCAAGATGATGGTCGGGCTCGAGGAAAAGTTCGTCGATCTGGCCTTCGGCCTCGGCAAGATCGAAGGCATGACCGCCGCCGACATCAAGGCCTATGTCCATTACGTCGCCGACTGGCGTTTGACGCAGCTGAAGCTGACGCCGGTGTTCGGCTATTTCGCCGAAAGCGACAACAGCTACAGCCAGATCAAGAAGCATCCGCTGCCGTGGCTGGTCGAAATTCTCAACGGTGTCGAGCACGCCAACTTCTTCGAACAGCGTGCGACCGAATATTCCAAGGCCGCGACGAGCGGAAGCTGGGACGGCGATAACGGCGTCTGGGCTTTGTTCGACGCAAATAAGAACCGGGAAACGGAAACGGCCTGACCGGCTTCGACACCATCAAACAAACACGGGCGCATCGGCAACGATGCGCCCGTTTCTTTTAGGGCCGTTTCAGCGCGCATTAACATCACAAGCCCTTCGACAAGCTCAGGGTGAGGACAGAGATTGCGTTGCATGTTGATGAGTGCAGCGCACGATTTCACCTCACCCTGAGCTTGTCGAAGGGCTCGTGTTCTTTGTGCCGTCTCTTATCGCCGCGATGATCGCATCGAGCCCGTCGGTCAAGGCGGCGGGACCAGGCTGCAGGATCAGCGGCGATTTGATCTCAACGATGCGACTGTCGCGAACAGCCGGAATCGCATCCCAACCCGGCCGCTGCCTGATCTTATCCGTCACGACCTTCTTGCCGCACCACGACGCGAGAATGACATCGGGCGCGGCGGCGATCACCGCTTCGGGTGAAACGATGCGGTCTTTCGCTGCTTTCTCATAACGCAGCATGGGGAACGCATCCATGCCGCTGATCATCGGTTCGTCCCATTCCTCGAAATAGACTTTCGGACGGACACGGTCTGTCACCGCGGCGGCGACCGCCGCGAGCCGTTGCTCATACCCTGCCGCGAGTTCTTCCGCTTTCGCTACTGCGCCGACGAGGGCACCCACGGTGCGGATCATGGCAAGGATGCCGGCGATATCGCGCTGATTAAAGGCGTGAACCGCAATGCCGGCCCTAATTAGATCGGCTGCAATCCTGGCCTGCAAATCGGAGAAGGTCAGAACCAGATCGGGTTCGAGCGCGAGAATCTTCGGCATATCCGCCGAGGTGAAAGCCGAGACACGCGGCTTCTCGCGCCGCACCTGCGGCGGGCGCACCGCATAGCCGGAGACGCCGACGATGCGATCTTGCTCGCCCAGCAGATAAAGCGTCTCGACCGTTTCCTCGGTCAGACAGACAATTCGAGACGGTGGCAACTAGGGTGCCAGCGCCTTGTCGATCGCACCGGTGATCGCCGCGTCTTCGGGCGCGACCTTCGACGGCCATTCGCCGGCGAGGCTGCCGTCGGGACCGATCAGGAATTTATGGAAGTTCCATTTCGGCGCGCCGCCTTGCTGCGCGATCCATTGATAGAACGGATGCGCCGATGCGCCTTTCACCGGTTCTTTCGCGGCAAGCGGGAAATCGACGCCGTAATTCTTTTGGCAGAAGGTTTGTATCTGCGCCTCGCTGCCCGGTTCCTGCCCGCCGAAATCGTTCGACGGCACGCCCAACAGGATGAAGCCCTTGTCGCGATAGCGCTGCCATAGCTTTTCCAAAGCGGCATATTGCGGCGTGAAACCGCATTCCGACGCGGTGTTCACCACCAACACCGGCTTGCCGCGCCACGCGGACAACGGCAACTCACCGCCCTCGATCTTGCGAAACGAATAATCATAGGCGCTCATCGGTCGGCTCCTTCAGCTATAGCGTTCTTCGGTCCAGGGATCGCCGCGATCATGATAGCCGTGCATTTCCCAAAAGCCGGCACGGTCGCGGGCGATGAATTCGATGCGCTTCACCCACTTCGCGCTTTTCCAGAAATAGAGCTTGGGCACGATGGCGCGCACCGGGCCGCCATGATCACGCGTCAGCGGCTGCCCCTGCCAGGCATGGGCGAGCAGCACGTCGATATCGTCGAAATAAGCGAGCGGCAGATTGGTGGTGTATTCGTCGTAGCTGTGAAAGACGACGAACTGCGCCTCGGGCTTGGGCTTCGCCACGGCAAGGATGTGCTTGGCGCTGACCCCGTCCCATTGATTGTCGTAGCGCGACCAGGCCGTGACGCAGTGAATATCCGAGACATCGCGGAACGGTGGCTGGGCCCTGAAATCGTTCCAGCTCCAATCGAGCCGATTCTCGACCAGCCCATCGACGCGCAGCCGCCAGTTCTGCGGCTCGACCGTCGGGGTGACGCCGAGATCGAGCACCGGCCAGTCCTTCACCAGATGCTGACCCGGCGGCAGACGGTCGCTGCGCGGCGCGGCATGGCCGGTGAGTAATCGGCCTTCCTGCGCCCAGCGTTCCTTGCTTTCGACCAGCTTCGGCCGCGTGGTGTTGAGTTTATCTTCGGGATCGTCCGGGGAATCGTCGGTCATGGCTGCGCCTCGCGAAGATCTTAAGAGTAGCGCCCTGCGTCACGCTTTCCAGTGCTATTGCGCGAAGGCGGCGAGCGCGCCAAGAGTGGCCGGCTCATGTTGTTGCTGATCCTCCTCAAAGGCATCGTCGTCGGAATCGTCATCGCGCTGCCGGTCGGACCGGTTGGGGTGTTGTGCGTCCGGCGGTGTCTCTTCGAAGGCCCCTTCTATGGGTTGGTGTCGGGCCTCGGCGCGGCGACGGCAGATGCAGCCTTTGGCGCCATCGCCGGATTCGGCCTGACATTTTTGCGCGACTGGCTGCTGGCCTACGAAGACTGGTTCGGTTTGGCCGGCGGTTTGTTCCTGATCGTCTTCGGCGCGAAGGCGTTGTTCTTCAATCATCCCGTCAAGCCGGAACCGGTCGATGGCGAGCGCATCATCGGCGCTTTCGCCTCGAGCTTCGCCCTCACCATCGCCAATCCGATCACGCTGCTGTCCTTCGCCGCCATCTTCGCCAAGGTCGGGGCCGATGCGACCGCCGGGCTCGGCTCGATCTCGGTACTGGTCGGCGGTGTGTTCCTCGGCTCGCTGTTGTGGTGGCTGGGTCTTAGCTTCGGCATCGCGGCGCTGCATGACTTGGCCGGCGAGATCGTCCTCAAATGGCTCAACCGCATCTCCGGCGTCATTCTGCTCGGCTTCGGCGGCATCCTGTTGATCGCAGCCTTCGATGGGTTGGTTCTCGGTCCGCATTGAGACTCCGGCCCGAGAGACTTCGCCTTGGCCTCCTGCCGGTGCGCCGCTAAACTTTCGCGCATGACATCAGGCCGATTCTGTCGCTGGATCGCGGCGCTCCTTATTTGCTTCCTGCCACTGCTACCGGCGCAGGCCCAAACCGCGACGCCAGCCGCAGTCCCCGCCGCGCCGACCGTCGATCAACTGCAACAACTCGTCTCGACGCTGAAAGACGAAAAGGCACGCGCGCAGCTCGTCGATCAGCTTCAGGCCTTGATCGCGGCGCAAAACGCCACTGAACAGAAAAAGACAACCTCGCCCTTCGCCTGGTTCTCGACGCTGCCGGGAGAACTAGATGCGATCGGCGCCGAGGTCTTGTCGGCCGTGCCGATTTTTGCCCAAGCGCCGCGTGGCTTGGCCTGGCTACGCCTGCAAGCGAACGATCCGGAATTGCAGCAGCGTTGGATCGGCATCGCCGAAAAGCTCGCCGCGATTTTCGGCGCAGGCATTCTTGCCGGTCTGGTCACGCGGTTATTGCTGCGCCGTCCCGCCGAGCGGCTGCTGGCCCGCACCAGCGAGCGCTGGCCGGTCCGGTTGCTGCTGCTGATCGCGGGGGCTTTCGTCGAAGCCTTGCCGGTGCTGGTCTTCGCCGCCGTCGCGACCTTTGTCTTGCCGCTGACCGATCCGCATACCGGCACGCGCGGGGTCGCCAAGGTGGTTATCACGGCGACGGTCTGGGCGCGCGGCGTGCTGGCCGTCGCCTGGGTGCTGTTGTTGTCGCCGGGCGCCCAGACGCTTTACGACCTGACCGAGGAAACGCGGCAATATCTTTATATCTGGGCACGCCGCTTCGTCGCCTGGTCGGCCTATGGCTCGGCCGCGTCGGCGGGTGCCTGGTGGCTGGGCGCGCCCAGCGCGATCGTCGGCCTCCTCATCCGCGCATCGGTCCTGGTGCTGGCGGTGCTCGCCATCATCTTCGTGCTGCAAAACCGCAGCGCCGTCGCGCAATGGCTGCGTGGGCGCAACAGCGGCGGTGGCTGGCGCTTGATGCGCAGCCGGTTAGCCGATACCTGGCACGTCCTCGCCATCGTCTATATCGTCGGCACGTTCGGCGTCTTCATGTTGAACGCCGAGGGCGGCCTCAATCTGCTGCTGCGGGCGACCGCGCTCAGTCTCGTCGTCGTCACGACGGCGGCGATCCTCATCCGCTTCATCGAGCAGGCGTTGCGCACCGGTTTCGCCATCGGTCCCGACCTCAAGACGCGTTTCCCGACGCTGGACGCACGCGCCAACCGCTATGTCCCCGTTCTCAGTTGGACCGCGTCGTCAGTAATTTACGTGCTAGCGGCGCTGGCCCTCCTACAAGCCTGGGGCGTCAACGCTTTCTCGTGGCTGCAAGCGACGGCGGGAAGCCGAGCGGCGACAAGCCTGTTCGGCATCGTCGTCGCCCTGGCCGTGGCGCTGGTCGCGTGGGAATTGTTCGTCTCGGCGCTCGAACGCTATCTGCAAAATCTCGAAAGCGACAGCCGCCGTCATGCCCGCGCACGGACATTGTTTCCAATGCTGCGGCTGATCGTGCTGATCGTGTTGGCGATCATTCTCGGCTTCGTCGTGCTGGGGCAACTCGGCATCAATCTGGGCGCGCTGATCGCCGGCGCCGGTGTCTTCGGCATCATCGCCGGGCTTGGCTCGCAATCGATCCTCAAGGACTTCATGACCAGCATCGCCGTGCTGATCGACGACACTTTCGCGGTCGGCGACGTCATCGATGTCGGCAACGGCAGCACCGGCGTGGTCGAGCGCATGTCGATCCGCACCATCAAGTTACGCGCCTTCGACGGCTCGCTGCGGACGGTGCCGTTCAGCGAGATGAAGACCATCCAGAATCTGACGAAGGATTATTCCTATTACGTCGCCAATGTTCTCGTCTCCAATCACGAGGATACCGACCGCGTCGTGGTCATCCTCAAGGCGGTGGTCGATGAGATGCGCAAGGACGAGACCTTCGGCCCGTCGATGCTGGAGTCATTGGATGTCGCCGGTGTCGATCGTTTCGCCGATGGCGGTGTCATCATCATGGTGCGCATGAAGACGCTGCCGATCCATCAATGGGTCGTGGGCCGCGAATTCAACCGCCGCATGAAGCAGGCGTTCCAGCGCGAAAACGTCGAATTGCCGTCATCGAGCCAGACGATCTATCTCGCCGCCAATCCGAAAGAAGATGCGCCGCCGGTGCGGATCGATATCGGCGGCGCGAAGCCGGCAACACCCTCCTCTTAGTCTTCGATATCTTCACCACGCGCCAAGGCTTCGACCGCGGCGACATCGGGCAGAGTCAAAATACGTTTGACGATATCGAAGCCGAAACCGGCGCGCGCCATCGTCGCCATGTCTTTCTTGAGCCATAACGGCCGCGCCTCTTCGCTGCGATAAGGACCGAGCCGGCGGCGGCGGGTCAGGGCGCAAGCAGCGATCACGTCGCTGCTGCCTTCGTCCTCCATTACCTGCAGCGTGTTTTTAACGAGCGCAGCCGTCACACCCTTCTGCGCCAGCTTTCCGGCGATG
The DNA here is from genome assembly GCA_903822185.1 of uncultured Rhodospirillales bacterium. Lineage (GTDB taxonomy): Bacteria > Pseudomonadota > Alphaproteobacteria > ATCC43930 > CGMCC-115725 > CAIKMD01. The sequence goes on from CAIJOA010000012.1 coordinate 32,646, forward strand.
GAATAGCGCGAGGTGCCGCGACGCGCGAGACTGCCCGCCTTTTGCGACGCATAAGCCTGATCGTCCAGGAGGCCGCTTTTGAGATAGCGCGCGATCAATTCATCGACCATGCCGGTTGCTTCCGCCTCGGTGCCTTCTTCGGCTTGGCGCGCCACCTTGCGCAACAGCACCCGGCGAAGATTCGCCGACGAGCTGGCGAAGCGGCCGAGATAATAAAGCGCGGCATTTTCGAAATAGGTCATGGGCATGCGGCGACGCGGTTTCGGCTCGCCGCGCGCGCGGGCGCCAGCTTGGCGCGCGGCAGCCTTTTTGCGCGCGGGCTTTGGAGTATCCAGCTTTTCGGCGTCCGTCATCCGCGCTTCGCCTTGCCCCGCCCAGACCCCACGCCTAATCTTGCCGTCGTTTCGGGAGAATACGCCAATGCACGCCCCCCTTACCCCGCCCGTGCGCCAATTCGGCGCCGTTAATTGGCGGGGTTTCTGGACCCTCTATGTGCGCGAAGTGCATCGCTTTCTCAAGGTGTCGATGCAGACCGTCTTCGCGCCGGTGGTGACGACGCTGATCTTCCTCGCCGTCTTTTTGATGGGCATGAACGGTCAGGGCCGCATCGTCGGCGGCATACCGTTCCTCCAATTCCTCGCCCCCGGACTCGTCATGATGGCGGTGACGCAGAACGCCTTCGCCAACACCACCTCGTCGATCATGATCGGCAAGATGCAGGGCAACATCGTCGATCTGCTGATGCCGCCCTTGAGCGCGTGGGAACTGACCTTCGCCTTTGCCCTCGGCGGAATGACGCGCGGCCTGTTGGTCGGCGTGGTCGTCACCATCACCATGGCCTTCTTCGTGCCGGTGCATATGGCCGATCCGCTGGCCGCGTTGTTCTTCATGTGCGCCGCCGCGCTGTTATTGGCGCTGCTCGGCGTCATCGGCGGCGTCTGGGCCGAGAAGTTCGATCATCTGGCGGTCATCACCAACTTCATCGTGACGCCGCTGTCGTTCCTGTCGGGCACGTTCTATTCGATCGAGCAACTGCCTCCGATCGGGCTGCATGTCGCGCTGTGCAATCCGTTCTTTTATATGATCGATGGCTTCCGCTATGGGATCACCGGCGTCGCCGAAGCGTCGGTCTGGGTCGGCGCGATCTATCTCGTCATCATCAACGCGGTGCTGCTGACCGTCTGCTACCTGATGTTCGCGCGCGGCTATAAGCTGAAGGCGTAAGGCCCACCTCTCATCGTCATGGCCGGACTTGTTCCGGCCATGACAGGTGGAAAATATCTAGCGCTTCGTAATCTTATCGACTTCTTCTTTTTCCGCCGCGGTCAGCTTCCAGCTCGCCGCCTTCACGTTCTGGGCGATCTGTTCCGGCTTGGTCGCACCGGCGATGACACTGGGCACGAAGTCGTGCGCCAATAGCCAGGAATAGGCCAGTTCCAGCAAGGTATGTCCGCGGCTGGCGCAAAAAGCTTCCAGCTTTTCGACGATCGCCCAGTTGGTCGGATTCATATAACGGTTCGACATCGGCCCGCCGGCGGCGAAACGTGTGCCCTTGGGCGGCGCGACATCGCGCTGGTACTTGCCAGTCAGCAAGCCGCTGGCGAGCGGGAAATAGGGCAACAGCCCAAGGCCATGCTTCTTGATCGACGGCACCGGATCGCGTTCGATGTCGCGAACGACGAGGCTGTATTCGTCCTGCGATGAAACGAATGGCGGCAAGTTCAGCTTTAGCGCCGTCGCCATGCCGTCATCGATCTGCGCGTTCGAGAAATTCGAGCAGCCGATATAACGCACCTTGCCCTGCTTCACGAGATCGTCGAGCGCGCGGAGCGTCTCCTCGATCGGCGTCGCGGTGTCGGGCGTGTGGATCTGATAAAGATCGATATAATCGGTATTGAGCCGGCGAAGGCTGTCCTCGGCCGCTTTCATCACATAGGCGCGCTTCGCGCCGTGCAGCGTGCTTTCGTTGTTCATCGCCATGCCGAACTTCGTCGCCACGACGACGTTCTTGCGCCGGCTGCCCAGCGCCTTACCGAGATCGACCTCGGACCCGCCGTAGTTGTTGTAAGTGCGGCCGCCATAAATATCGGCGGTATCGAAGAGGGTGATCCCCGCGTCGATCGCCGCATCGACGACTTTTTGGGTAGCCGCGAGATCGATGCGCCCGCCGAAATTATTGCAGCCGAGGCCGACGGTTGAGACCTTAGGACCGTTTTTGCCGATCGTACGTGTTTCCACCCGAGCACCTCATGCGTTTGGCCGATATTTCATCCTCTCTAGGACTTTTCGGCGCACGGGAAAAGCGGCGCAAAAGGCGCCGCAGTTGTGATACAGCTTCCGGATGAACATGATGACCGTCCTCGGCCTGTTGGCCGGAACCTGCACGACTTTTGCCTACCTACCGCAGGTGATCAAAACCTGGCGAACGCGATCGACCAACGACGTGTCGCGCGGCATGTTCATGCTGATGGTCACGGGCATCGTGCTGTGGCTGGCTTACGGCATCCTGCAGAACGACCTGCCGATCATCGCCGCCAACCTCGCCAGCCTGGTGCTGACGGCGACGATTCTGATCTTCAAGCTGCGCTTCGGCTGACGGCTATTTGCCGGGTGTCGCCGGCGCCGAACTACCCGACAGGTTCACATCGACGGTGGTATGTTTGCTGCTGGGAAAGTGACCCCCAAAAGCGACGAAGCCGACGACGATGACGGCCGCTACCAGAATCCCAACGATGAAATAAAGCCCGCCGCCGGCACCGCCGCTGCTGCTCGTATTCTCGGACATGGCTCGATCCTTTCAGGAAATATGCAACGCCATGCAACCAACCCAACGGAACGCGAAGGGTTCCCTTTAGCCGAAACGCGCGCCGGGCGGGACGAACGATGGCCGCGCATTGAGCGCCGCCGCATCGAGACCCGCCGCCTGCTGAAAGCCGCGTGAGATCGATTCGAGTTCTTCTCGTGGAATCACGTCTTCGATCCGCGCGAAGCCATGCGGTGCGCGTTCCTCGGCAAGCTGCATCGCCGCTTCGGGACCGAAGCCGCGATTGCGCAGGGTAATGTCGTTCATCACCGGACGCCGCACCGCATCGTACTTCGCCAGCGCCATCACCGGATCGCGGTCCGCCAGCAGTGCCGCCGTCAGCATGCGTGCATCGACGATCGCTTGCGAGCCCGCTTGCGACCCCGTCGGCTGCATCGGATGGGCGGCATCGCCGATCAGCGTGACGCGATCGAAGCTCCAGCGATCGACCGGATGGCGATCGACCAGCGGGAATTCGAAGATCTCAGACGTGCTTTCGACCAACGCGGGGAAATCGAGCCAGTCGAATTTCCAATGGCCGAAGGTATCGAAGAACCGTTCCTTGCCGACCTTGCGGTTCCAATCCTCGCGCGGCGGCGCTTCTGTCGCGACCGTCATCTGCGCGATCCAGTTGGTCAGCAGCGTACCGGGCTTCGATCCCGGCCCGATCGGGTAGGCGACGATGCGCTGATGGAAATGGCCGGCGATCGCCATGGTCGCGCCGTCGAGGAACGGCGGCGCATCGACCGCCGCGCGCCAAAGTATTTGGCCGGCGAACAGCGGCTCACCCTCGCCCGGATAGAATTGCCGCCGCACCGCCGAATGGATGCCGTCGGCCCCAACCAGGATATCAGCTTCATCCTCGACAACCTGTCCGGTCTGGCGGTCGAGGAACCAGGCGACGACCTTACCGCCGCGCTGCTCCAGCCGCTGGAATTGGTGGCCGGTGCGGACGGCGGCGTTGCCCAACCGGGCGCGCGTTGCCTCGGTCAACATCACCTGCAGCTTGCCGCGATGGATCGAATATTGCGGCCAGTCGAATCCGGCATCCCGGCCGCGCGGCTCGCGCCACACCGGCTGGCCGAACTTATTGAAAAAGCAGAGATTTCGGGTCGCGGTGCCGATCCGGTCCAGTTCCTCGCCCAGTCCCAGCTCGATCAGTTCCCGCACGCCGTTGGGCTGAAGATTGAGCCCGACGCCCAGCGGCGAAACCTCCCGCACCGCCTCATAGACCCGGACCGGGACGCCGATCTGATGAAGGCTCATCGCCATGGTGAGGCCGCTGATCCCGCCCCCGACGACCATGACCTTCATCTTGTTTTCGCTCCCTTTTTTGCCTTTTCGGCCGGAACGACCGGCCGGCGGGAAAGCTATGTCAAAGCCGCCGCGATTGACAGTGACACATAATCCCGCATAGTTTTCCTTTCCCTCCAAGGGGTTGGGAGCAGATGCGCGTTAGAGGCTGGCAAAAACGCCGGTTGGGATCGAAGCGACGAGGCTAGTGCCCGTCGTTGTCGTCTCCCCTTTGACTCTTCCGTGCAGGAGAAACTTCCGTGATTCCAGCGATTTTAGCGACCTACGCTCGGGCCAATGTGACGTTCGAGCGGGGCGAAGGCGCCTATCTCATTTCGACCGAGGGGCGCAAATATCTCGATTTCGGTAGCGGCGTCGCCGTCACCGCCCTGGGCCATGCCCATCCGCATCTGATCAAGGCCCTGACCGAGCAAGCCCAGAAGCTGTGGCATTGCTCGAACCTCTATCAGATCGCGCCGCAGCAGCGCGCGGCCGAGCGGCTGACCGCCGCCAGCTTTGCCGATACGGTCTTTTTCTGTAATTCCGGCGCCGAGGCGATGGAGGGCGCGATCAAGATCGCGCGCAAATACCACGCCGAAACCGGCCATCCCGAGAAATACCGGCTGATCGCCTGCACCGGATCGTTCCATGGCCGGACCCTCGCGACCCTGGCCGCCGCCGGGAACGAGAAATACATCGCCGGCTTCGGCCCGCCGGCACCGGGCTTCGATCACGTTCCCTACAACGATCTGGCCGCAATGCGCGCCGCGATCGGCCCCGAGACCGCCGGCATCCTGGTCGAGCCGGTCCAGGGCGAAGGCGGCCTCACCGTCGGCACGGTCGAATATCTGCGGGGCCTCCGCGCCCTCTGTGACGAGAAGGGCATCCTCCTCGTCATGGACGAGGTCCAAACCGGCATGGGCCGGACCGGCAAGCTGTTCGCGCATGAATGGGCCGGGATCGCCCCGGACGTGATGGGTCTCGCCAAGGGCCTTGGCGGCGGCTTCCCGACTGGCGCGGTGCTCGCGACCGAGCGCGCGGCCGTGGGCATGACGCCGGGCACGCATGGTTCGACTTTCGGCGGCAATCTGCTGGCGATGGCGTCGGTCAATGCGGTGCTGGATGTGATGCTCGCGCCCGGCTTCTTCGATCAGGTCAATCAGATGGCCGGCTTGCTGCGGCAGCGGCTGGAAGAGGTTGTCGCGAGCCATCCGAAAATTTTCGCCGAGCAGCGCGGCAAGGGTCTGTTGACCGGCCTGCGCTGCGTCGTGCCGAATACGGAGATGGTCGAGAAGCTGCGCAATGGCGGCCTCATCACCGTCGGCGCCGGTGAGAATGTCGTACGCCTGCTGCCGCCGCTGATCATCGAAGAGCGCCAGGTCGCCGAAGCGGTCCAGATCATCGACAAGGTCGCCGGGCAATGGACTCTGTGATGTCTGCCGCCAAGACGCAGCCGCGTCACTTCCTCGACCTCGACCGCATCAGCGCGGCCGAGCTTCGCGGCATGATCGATCAGGCAGCAAAATGGAAGGCGACGCGCGACCGCTCGAAGCCGCTGAAAGACAAGATCATGGCGATGATCTTTGAAAAGCAATCGACGCGCACACGCTTGTCGTTCGAAGTCGCGATGAAGCAGTTGGGCGGCGACGTCATCAACATGACGTCGGGCGACAGTCAGATCTCGCGCGGCGAAACCATCGCCGACACGGCCAAGGTTCTGTCGCGCTATGTCGATGCAGTGATGATCCGCACGACGGCGGCGGCGAAGCTGGAAGACCTGGCGGCGAACGCCACGGTGCCGGTGATCAATGGCCTGACCGATCAAAGCCATCCTTGCCAGATCATGGCCGACATCCTGACCTTTGAAGAACATAAGGGTCCGATCGCCGGCAAAGTCATCACCTGGAGCGGTGACGGCAACAATGTCGCGACCAGTTGGATTCACGCTGCCGTGCTTTTCGGTTTCGAACTGCGGCTGGCCTGCCCCGACAAGAACCAGCCGTCGGCAACGGCGCTCGCCTGGGCCAAGCGCGAAGGCGGCAAGGTCCACGCGACGATCGACGCGCATGCCGCAGCGAAGGACGCCGACTGCATCGTCACCGACACCTGGTTCTCGATGGGTACCGACCCGAAGCTGTTCCGGCCCGATGTCTTCGCGCCGTATCGCGTCGATGAGGCTTTGATGGCCTGCGCCAAGCCCGATGCGATCTTCATGCATTGCCTGCCGGCGAAACGCGGCGAGGAAGTAACCGCCGGCGTCATCGACGGACCACAATCCGTCGTCTGGGACGAGGCCGAGAACCGGATGCATGCGCAAAAGGCGATCCTCGCCTGGTGCCTTGCGTGACGATGGCCGTTCCGGACGATCTCGTTCAGCCGTTTCAGATCGAACCTTTTGCGTTGCGCGGCCGCCTGGTGCGGTTGGGCACGGCGATCGACACCATCCTGACACAGCACGACTACCCCGAACCGGTCGCGATCATGCTGGGCGAAGCCATCGCCCTCGCCGGCGCGCTGGCCGGCGCGCTGAAGTATGAGGGTGTCTTTACGCTGCAGACCAAAGGCGATGGCCCGATTCGAATGATGGTCGCCGATGTGACCACTGCCGGCGCGATCCGCGGCTATGCCCAGATCGATCAAGCCAAGTTGGCCGCGATGACCGGCGCGAGCGCGGCGGTGCCACGGCTGCTGGGCGCGGGTTATCTCGCGCTGACTGTCGATCAAGGCGAGCATACCGAACGCTATCAAGGCATCGTCGAGCTGCAAGGCGGAACGTTGGCCGAATGCGTCCATCATTATTTTCACCAGAGCGAACAGGTCGAAGCGGCACTGAAGGTTGCGGTGGCGAAGACGCCCGGTGCGGACGGACAAATGCGCTGGCGCGCTGGCGCCTTAATGATTCAGCGCCTGCCCAGCGAAACCTTCACCCTCGAACGCGAGGAAGAAGACGAAGGCTGGCGGCGCGCAACAATTCTGATGGCATCATCGACATCGGCCGAGTTGATAGACCCATCGCTTCCGGCGGATCAGCTATTGTTTCGGCTGTTCCACGAGGACGGCGTGCGGGCGCATCCGGCGCATCATCTTGCCGCACAATGCCGCTGTTCGCGCGAACGCGTCGAATCGGTACTGCACTCGCTCCCGGCCGACGATCTGGAAGAGATGAAGGTCGATGGACTTGTCACCGTCACCTGCGAATTCTGTAGTAAAGTCTATGCGTTCAGCGATGACGACCTGGCCGCATTAAAAGCCGGTTAGCGCAACCTGCGCCGTTACGACCGTGTTTCTTTGACGGCACCACTTTTCTAAAGCAGAGGAATTCCATGCACACGCGCCGCAACCTGATCGCTGTCGCACTCTGCTCGGCCTTGCTCGCATCCTGCGGTCCGCCGCCGATGACGCCGAACTACCCCGATATCCGCTTCAATCAAACGCAGCCTTTTACGCTGAATGCGCGGCAGATCGAAATCCGCACGCTCTACATCCCGACCGACACCGACCGCGCCTATCCGGTGCCGCCGGTGCAGGCGCTGCAGAATTGGGGCCGCGATCGTTTGCGCGCCAACGGCAATGGCACCCCTGCCCGCTTTACCATCACCAAGGCCACCGCGCTGATCCGCGATCTGCCGATCCAAGACGGCTTCAAAGCGAACTTCACCGATCAGGTGTCGCAGCAATATGACATCGCGGTCGATGCGACGATCGAAATTCTCGACGATCACGGCCTTGCTGCGCGCACGGTGCATGTCACGGCCAACCGGTCGCGCACGGCGCTGCAAAGCGCGACGCCGGTGCAGCGCGAGCAGATCCGTTACGAGATGGTGCGCGATTTGATGGCCGATTTCGACCGTCAGGCGGAAACCCAGCTGCGCAACAACTTCGGGACGTACCTGCTGTCGCGCTAAGGTCCGGTTCTAGACGAAGGAGCCTGGATCGGTCGGGCCGATATGGGCGAGGAATTCGCGCCGGGTCGAAGGGTTGTTCCGGAACGCGCCCAGCATATGCGACGTGATCATCGATACGCCGGGCTTATGAATGCCGCGCGTCGTCATGCATTGATGCGCCGCCTCGACCACGACAGCGACGCCGCGCGGCTTCAACACCTGCGATAGCGTGTTGGCGATCTGTGCGGTCATCTTTTCCTGAATCTGCAGCCGCTTGGCATAAACCTCGACCAGCCGCGCCAGCTTCGAGATGCCGACGACACGCTTGTTCGGCAGATAGGCGATGTGGACATGGCCGATGATCGCCACGAGATGATGCTCGCAATGGCTTTCGAAACGGATGTCCTTCAGGACGACCATCTCGTCATAGCCGTCGGTTTCTTCGAAGGTGCGCTGTAGCTGTTCGACCGGGTCGATCTGATAGCCGGCGAAAAATTCTTCATAAGCGCGGACGACCCGCCCCGGCGTGCCGAGCAAGCCTTCGCGCTTCGGATTGTCGCCGGCCCAGCGTAACAGGGTCCGGACCGCTTCCTCGGCCTCTTCGCGTGTCGGGCGTACCGCAGCCTTAAGCGCAGGCGGTTTCGATTTCGAAGACGCGCGCGCGCGCGAGGTTTTAGCCGCCATGACGATGACTCCGGAAATTCAGTTCAGCCGGCGCGGTTGATGCGGGCTATCGAGCGAGAACGGCGGCACGACGACATCAAAACATTCGCCCGCCGGGGTTTCCATCTCGTACGTGCCGACCATGATGCCCGAGGGCGTCGCGAGGGGCGTGCCGCTGGTATATTCGAAGCTCTGGCCCGGCCCCAGCACCGGCTGTTCGCCGACGACGCCCGGCCCTTTGACTTCTTGAATGCGGCCGATGGCGTCGGTGATGCGCCAGTGGCGACGCCGCAACTGCACGGTCTCGCCGCCTTGATTCTCGATCCGGACATGGTAGGCCCAGACATACCGGTTTTCCGTCGGCGAGGACTGGTCCTCGAGATAGGTGGGCTTCACGACAACCCTGATGGCGCGGGTAGTTTCCGAATACACGAGCTCGACCCTCCAAGACCTGCTGCATTTTGGTCCTGAATGGAGACAGGTCAAGCCATCATGGCGTTTTAGAAGAGTCGGCGGCTTTAAAGATCGGCGTTGAGACTGAAATAAAAGCTGTTGCCCTTGCGGGCGTTGCCGGGCACGACGTCCTGAGCCACCGGAACCGCCACCATGACTTCGCCGGAAAGATGCGTCCCGAGGCGCAGACGAACGCCGCCGCCGGTCGCGGCGAGGCTTTGCCGGCCCGATGCGTTGACCGAATGAAAATAGGTTTCGCCGGCATCGAAGAAGGCGAAGAGCTGATACCAGGGCACGATCTCGTTGCTGAGGCTCTGGCTGAATTGCAGCTCGGACGCACCCGCCGCACCGTCATCGCCGGTGATCGCCGAGGGATCGAAGCCGCGGCCGAAGCGGTCGCCGCCGATGCCCATCTGTTCGGTCAGCAGCAAGGGCGTCGCCGAGCGCTGCATCTGCGCCGAAAGCTGTACCGCCCACAGCGATCCGATCGCCTGGCGCCGGACTCCATTGAGAACGACCTTGGTGAAATCCGCCCGGCCGCCGGCGCGCGAGACGTTGGGATCGTTGGCGCCACTGGCGCCGAGCGTATCGAGGCCGTGACTGACCTGCACCGAGAGAAGATTGCTGCCGCCGAAATCGTCGTTCAGCTGTTCGGTGAGCCCGAGCCGCAAGACACGCAGCTGATCGTGATAAGCGAAGACCGACGGTTGAAGCTGCTGCACGCTTTCGACATCGAACTGGCCGGCGAGCGTCAATGTCTGTTGCCGCGAGCGCGCCAGCGGATGCGACAGGATCGCGTGCGCGAAAAAGCTTTCCGTCTTCACGTCGGCCATGGCCGGCGAGCCGGCGGAGCGCACCTTCGCGAAAGAGGCATCGAGGATCAATCGCGTGCCTTCGGTGCGCAACGGGATATCGTGCGCCAGTTGAACGTAATTCAATTCGCGCGGATTGGCGGGGGTCAAAGCAACCGTGCTGCGGGTACGCGTGCCTTCGCCCAAGACACCGTCGAGCGCGACGGTGCCGTATTGCTGCAACGGGCCGACCTGGCTCGAGCCGTGATTATCGAGATGCAGCGAGGCTTCGACCCGGCGCTGCGTCACCTCCACCACCAACCCGTAGGCTCCGGCGGCATCGTCGCGCGCCGCGAGTTTCGGGGCGACGGTGATGCCCGGCAGATCCTGCATCAGCATCAGATGCCGTTCGAGCGTCGAGAGGCGGGCCGGCCGTTCGTCCGTGATCGGCGCAGCCATCGCCTTCAACAGCGTTTGGTCTTTGGCATCGATGCCTTCGAACGACACGGTATCGATGAAGCCTTCGACGACCTTCACATGCAGCACGCCAAGCTGCAGGTCCTGCGGCATCGCCTCGGCGCGTGAGAGGAAATAACCGTCGTCACGATATTTATTGGTGATCTTGTCGAGAAGCTGCTGCACCCCGGCGAGGTCGGTCGTGCGGGCGAGAAACGGCTGATAAATCGCCGCGAGCTCGTCGGCCGAATAGGCCGTCGCGCCTTCGATATCGACGGCGGCGAGATTGAACGTGCCGCCGGGACCGGAGAGCGGCGCCGGCTCAGGGACGGCAGGCACGACCGGCGAGGCTTTCGGCTTCTCGGGATTTGTCTCGGGTTCGAAGCGCTGCTCGATACGGCCGGCCTCGGCGGGGCGGCCGGCGGGCGCTTGCGCATAAGCCGGCGCGGTCGCCAGCAACGTCAGCGCAAAGAGCGGCACCTGCCGCAGCAACGTCCCAATCTTCCAACCATACCGCTTCGACATTCTTGTCCGTTTCGCATCGAGAGACGAAACCGGCAGGGCCGGCGATTTCTGCTGGCACGGACATTAGAACTTGGAAAATAAAAATTTACCTAACCGAATAAAACGGGGTCTAAATGTCCCGAATTCCGAGAAATTCTTGCAACAGCGCACCGTTTTACAGAATAGAAAACCAATAAAATTTGAAATAAATACTTATTACCAAATCATTTTAAATCCTTATCTTCTTATTTACTTCGCATCCCTAGATTGCGGCGATCAACCAGCAGCCGCCGAGGTCGATGCCATGATGTCACGCACCTTCAGCAGTCTTCGTGTGGCGTCGCTGTTATTGCTTGCGGCAGCGATTGGACCCGCGGCATCCGCCGGCGAGCAGGGCTGGAAGCTGATCGAAAGCGAAGGGCCGGTCGAAGTCTCGGTGTCGGGCGGCGGCTTCACCCCGATCGCCCTCAGCAACAAGGTCGAGCCCGGCAGCATCCTGCGCACCGGGCCCGGCGGCCGCGCCGTTATCGAGAATAACGGCGACAAGATCACCGTCGCGCCGAACAGCGAGATCGACCTGCCGCAGCAAACCGGCGCGATGACCGAGATGAAGCAGCCCGCCGGCACGGCGCTCTATGACATGGTTCCGCGCGGCGTCGATCGCTTCAAGGTCGAGACGCCGTTTCTCGCCGCCGTCATCAAGGGCACGGTTTTCACCGTCAACGTCACCAAGGAAGGCGGCGCGGTTCAGGTGTTGCGCGGCATCGTGCAAGTCGCCAACGGCAACGGCCAGTTCGCCTCGCTGGTCTATCCCGGCCAGACCGCCACCGTTCCGGCGCAGCGCAACGGCGAAGTCCGAATCATGGGCCGCCCGCCTGCCGGCACGCCGCCGGCCGCACAGCCGAAACGAACCGAAGCGACCCCGCCCGCGCCCGCCGCCACCCAAGCGGCCAGCGCGACCGATCCCGCGCATCCGCAGATCACCCAGGCGATCGGTCCTCATGTCGCGAGCATCGACAAGCTCACCAACGGTCTCATCACCAGCATCGCGACGTCCCCGCAGACAGGCAAAGATTCGGCGAACCCGCGCGCCAACCAAGTCGCGTCCCTTCCCGACGATGCGCCCGCCGGCGGCCTTCTCTCGACCGTCACGACCGTCGCTGACGGCGTCCTCGGCAGCGGCAGCGACAGCACGTCGAATGGACCCGGCGCCAAAGTCGCTACGGGCGGAAGTCCTCCCGCGACACCTCCCGTTACTGGCATTGCACCTGTTCCGGCTGTTGCGCCCATCGGGGGTCCCGTGGTGGTACCTGTCGTGACGCCTATCGTGAGTCCGATTGCCCCGCTTATCACCGCTCCAGGGATCCTTGCGAAGGCTACGGGCGTTCCTGCGAACGTCCTCGCTCATATGCTCAACGGCAATAACGGCAACGGCAACAAAAACAAGTAATGACGGTCTCCGCGAAACGATCGAAGGCCGCCCGGGATCGCAAGCCTGAGTCGGCGGCCATGTTGACGAAGCTCGTCGCGGCGTTGCGGACATTGCTGCTGATCGGCTTGGCCTTCTTCATCGTGGCCGGACCGTTCTTCTGGGGCGCGTTCAAGCCATTCGATTCCGCATTGCTCGATCTGCAATATCGGTTGTTCCAAAGCCATGCGACCGGCGATCTCGTCGTTGTCACGATCGACCCAAAGAGCATCGAAGCCATCGATAGCTGGCCGTGGCAGCGAACGGTTCACGCCGAAGTCCTCAACCGGCTCGTCGCAGCAGGCGCAAAGCAGGTCGCATTCGATATCGATTTCTCTTCCCGCTCGACGACCGAAAACGACGCTGTATTGGGCGCGGCGATCCATGACGCCGACGGCCGCGTCGTTCTCCCCGTCTTTAAGCAGCACCGCCTTGGTGCCGGCGAAAGCGGCGAACTGGCCTATTCGGCCCCCATCGCGCCGTTTCAACGCGATGCGAAGATGGGCGTTGTCACGATTCAACCGGATACCGATGGCCGTATCTGGCATAGCCGAACCGCCGACGAATGGCGCGGCTGGACCATTCCCACCATCGCGGGGCTGCTGTCGGGTCACGGGCGCGACAAGGAACAGATCTTCCTGATCGACTACGGTGTCCGGACCGCAACCGTCCCGACACTTTCCTACATCGACGTCCTGCGCGGCGATTTCGATCCGTCCATCGTCGCGGGCCGTAACGTGCTGATCGGCGCAAGCGCCGTCGAACTCGGCGACCGCCACGCCACGCCGCTCCATGCCGATCTGCCGGGCGTCATGATCCAGGCGCTCGCCTTCGAATCGTTGGTTCAGCATCATGCCGCGCGCGAGGCGCCGCAGGCATGGGTTCTGATGATCGCCGGCGCGATCGCCATCCCGTTGGGATTCTGGTTCGCACGCGTGTCTTGGCGCCGCGGCATCGCCGCGACGATTATCGTCGGCGCCACGATCCTCGCGGCAAGCATGATCATCAACCGGACGACGGGGCTTTATATCGCTGCCGCGACGCCGATCATTGGCACGTTCGTCGCCTATCTCGTTGCGGTCCTTCACACCATTGACCTGCAAACGCTCCGCATCTTCAACGATCAGATCGAGGCGGCGCAGCGCCGTGCGCTGATGAAATCCGTCGTCGAATCGAGCTTCGACGGGATCGTCATCGCCGAGCAGGACGGCAAAGTCACGATGATCAATCCGATGGCTTCGACCATGTTGAGCATTGCCGCCGGCGAGGCGCTGGGTCGGGACATCCGCACGATTATGACAGGCATTGCAGGCGTCTATGAAGATCCGCTGGGGATCGGTGCGGTGCCGCTGTGCGAAACGGTCTTGCACCCGGCAGAGGGTGACGCTGTCGCCGTCGAAATCACCGTCGCGACAGCGGCGATCGAACCGATGCGTCATCCCTTGGAACGCCGCCGCGAGACACGGCAGGTCTTCATCTACACCCTGCACGATGTCACCGAGCGCCGCCGCGCCGAGGAAGCGCAGCGTCTCGCGTCGGAAGCGGCGATGGCCGCAAGCCGCGCCAAGACCGAGTTCCTCGCCACGATGAGCCACGAGCTGCGCACGCCGCTCAACGCCGTGATCGGCTTTTCCGAGATCATCAAGGAAGAGATGCTCGGCCCGGTGGGCCAGACGAAATATCGCGACTATGCCAAGGACATTCACGGCTCGGGCACGCATTTGCTGGAAGTGATCAACGATATCCTGTCGGTGTCGCGGATCGAGCTGGGCGAAATGAAACTGAACGAGGCCGAAATCGACCTGACGCATATTGTCAATTCAACCCTGCGATTGATCGGTCCGCACGCGAATGAAAAATCGATCGAGATCGATATGCAGATTCCGGCAGAGCTGGCGACGCTCTATGGCGACGAACGCTCGGTCCGGCAGATGCTGCAGAACATCCTCTCGAATGCGGTGAAGTTCACCGCCGAGAATGGTCGTATCGCGGTGAGCGCGATGGAAGACGCGCAGGGCGGTATCGTCGTCGCCGTGCGCGACACGGGAATCGGTATCGATGCCGAGAACATCGCCAGGGTGACGCAGCCGTTCTTCCAGGTCGATGGGCGTCTCGACCGGCGTTTCGAAGGAACGGGCCTCGGGCTTTCGATCGTCAAAGGCATGATGGAACTGCACGGCGGCACGATCGACATCGAAAGCGCCTTGGGCGAGGGCACAACCGTGACATTACGCTTTCCGGCAAGCCGCGCCGTGCCGCAGATGGCCGCCGCCTAGGTCAGCGCGTGGCCAAAGTCGCCGGCCTTTCCGGCACGCGCAACGTCCAGCAGATACAACCGACGATGAAGACGAGCGCCGCGCCGATCGAGGTGAGGACGATCATCGGCATCGGCGTGCCGTCGGCGAAGAGACCATAAAGTTCGATCGAGACCGCACTGATGAACATCTGCATGAAGACGCCGAGACCTGCCGCCGTGCCGGCGAGCGACGGCATCACCCGCATCGCGCCAGCCTGTGCGTTCGGCAAGGCGAGACCTTGCGCGAAGCTGAGCATGCCGCCCGGCACGAAGATCAAATAAGGATTGAGATAGCCATTGAGGATCAGCGTTGTCTGCGTCGAGACGATGGCAACGGTGAGAACCGAGCCGGCCATGATCATGGTTTCGATCGGCACGCGGCCGCTGAGCCGCCCCGAGATCAGATTGCCGCTGCAATAGCCAAGCGGAAAGAAACAGAAGAAAAGCCCGTATTCCGTCGCCGACCGTCCCAACACGTCATTCATCAGGAACGGCGAGGCCGCTGCGATGGCGAAGAATACCAGCGACATGCAGCCCGAATGGACGATGTAAGCGACGAAGCGCGGCTGCGTGCAGAGCGTTGCATAAGCCGAGAGGAAACGGACCGGTCGCTGCGCGATGTCGGCGCGGCTGCGCGTTTCCCCTAAAACGAAATAAGCCGCCGCCGTGATGGTAACACCGACGATGACGGCAAACCAGAACACGCTGCGCCAACCGAACGCATCCATCAAGATGCCGCCCAGCGGCGGTGCGATCATTGGGCCGATGGTATAGGCCATGGTCAGATAAGCGATAGCTTTGATCAGCGTTTCCGGGCCATAGGCGTCGCGGGCGATGGCCCGCGTCAGGGTCGTACCGCAGCCCGCGCCGATCGCCTGGACCATGCGGCCGATGATCAGCATCGCCACCGAATCCGTGATCGCCGCGATGCCGCTGCCGACGACAAACAGCGACAGCCCGGCCAGCAGCACCGGCCGGCGGCCATACCGATCCGACAGACTGCCATAGACGAGTGTTACCACCGCCATGGTGATGAGGGTGATGCTGAAGGTCAGTTCGACCAGCGCGTCGGAAATACCGAACGAGGATTTGACGGCGGGCATGACCGGCAGGAACAGATGGATCGCCAGCGGCCCGATCAGCGTGACCGCGCCCAGCGACACCGCAAAGCCGATGCCGGGACCGTTACCGGGATTTTGGGCCATTTCCTCACTCTTTTTGGCCATTCCGGCCGTTCTGTCGGAATATGATAGCGTCCAGCTAACCGTCGGCCATGCAAAATCGAGGGATGCCAGCCATCCCCGGAACGGCTATCTAGCGGCGGCATAATGCTTGACGATGGTTCTAATTGTCTGACGTAAAGCCGATCGAGTCCCTGCCTGGTGTCGCGCCGGCCGCCGCTACGGTGCGGGTGGAAAACCGCACGCTGATTTTCATCGCGGCGCTGGCCTCGGTCTTTATCACCGCCATCGAAAGCACCATCGTCGCCACCGCCATGCCTACCATCGTCGCGTCGCTGGGCGGGTTCGAGCTACTGAGTTGGGTCTTCACCGGCTATCTGCTGACCCAGGCCGTCACCATTCCGATCTATGGCCGCCTGTCCGATCTTTACGGCCGCAAACCGATCCTGCTGATCGGCACGGCCTTATTCCTGATCGGCTCGCTGCTCTGCGGGCTCGCTTGGAGCATGATGTCGCTGGTGATCTTCCGGCTGATACAAGGTCTCGGCGCGGGCGCGCTCACCTCGGTCGGGCGGACGCTGATCGGTGATGTCTATCAAGGCGCCGACCGCGCGCGGATGCAGGGTTATGTATCCAGCGTGTTCGTATCCGCGGCCATCCTGGGGCCGGTCGTTGGTGCTTTCCTGGTAGCGCATACGATCTGGCCGATGGTGTTTTGGGTCAATCTGCCGCTCGGCATCGGCGCGGGTGCGATCCTGATCTGGGCGCTGCATGAAACGATCGAGCGCAAACGCCATCGCATCGATTATGCCGGCGCTGCCCTTCTCTGCGTCAGCACGGGCCTTCTCATGATGGCCTTGGCGCAGGCCGACGCCTTGGGGCCGGTGCGCGCGATCGGCCTCGGTATCGTCGCGCTGATCCTGTTGGTCGGTTTCGTTTTCTACGAGCGTTTCGTGCCGGAGCCGATTTGGCCAATGACGCTGTGGCGCGATCGCGTCATCACCAGCGGCAATATCGTCTCGATCGGCCTCGGCATGACCATGATGGGCATCGCTGCCTATCTGCCGATCTATGTCCAGGGCGTGATGAATGACAGCGCCTTTGCCGCCGGCATGACGCTGATGGGCATGTCGGTCGCCGGTCCTTTGGGCGCCTTCACCGCCGGGCGGATCATGCTGCGCCATTCCTTCCGCACCGCCGCCGGCATCGGCGGGGTTATCTACATCGCCGGCTGCGTCATGATGACAATGCTCGACCCGCAAAGCGGCCCGGCCTGGGCGGTCTTCAGCGGCCTGTTCATCGGCTTCGGCATGGGCATGAACAACAACACCTATATGGTCGCGATCCAGTCCGGCAGCGGCTGGAGCCAGCGCGGCATCGCCACCTCGACCATCATGTTCAGCCGTATCCTGGGCCAAGCCATCGGCGCCGCGATGTTCGGCGGCATCCTCAACGCGCAGTTATCGCATTACCTCAGCGGCGGCGGCGACTTGGCCTCGCGGCTCATGACGCCGGAGTTGCGCCAGTCCCTGCCGCCCGAAACGCTGCAGACGCTGCTCGTCGGGTTCGACCACGCCCTTCATCTCATTTTCGTGATCCTGGTCGGACTGGCGATCGCCGTATTATTGGTCGGATTGATGCTGCCCAAAGGGCGCGGAATCGACGAGTGAGGAATTCGGGCCGGACGTGACCCCCAGGACGGGCCGCGCTATGCTCTAGTGTATCGGTCTATCCAAGCGGAGGTTTGCCATGGCGCCCATCAGCTTCACCATCAACGGTAAGGCGGTCGATGTTACCGCGGCGCCGGAAACGCCCTTGTTGTGGGTGGTTCGCGAGCATCTGCAACTCACCGGCACGAAGTACGGCTGCGGCGCGGGCATGTGCGGCGCCTGCACGGTTCACGTCGAAGGACGCGCCGTCCGTTCCTGCCAGACGCCGGTTTCGACCGTCGCGAACAAGCAGGTCAAAACCATCGAAGGCCTTTCCGAAAAGGGCGATCATCCGCTGCAAAAGGCCTGGGTGGATCTGCAGGTGCCGCAATGCGGTTACTGTCAGTCCGGCCAGTTGATGCAGGCCGCCGCGCTTCTCGCCAGCAACAAGAACCCGAGCCGCGACGAGATCGTGCGCCACATGGACGGCAATATCTGTCGCTGCGGCACCTATCCCCGCATCGTTCGCGCGATCGAACAAGCCGCGAAGCAGGGGATCTGATCATGGATGGCATCGATACCAGCGTTTCACGGCGTGGCTTTCTAGGCGGCGCTACCGGACTGAGCTTCGCGCTGAGCCTGCCCGCTTTCATGATGTCCGAAGCATCGGCGCAGGATGCGACGAGCGCCAAGCCGATCGGCGCTTGGGTCAATATCAAGCCGGACGGTTCGATCGTTCTGTTGATTCCGACGGCGGAGATGGGCCAGGGCTCGCTGACCGCGATGCCGATGATCATCGCCGAAGAACTCGACGCCGACTGGTCGAAGATCAGCACCGCCTATCCGCCGGTCGTCCCCGCGATCTACGGCAACCCAATGTTCGGCGGCCAGATGGTCACCTATGGCAGCGGCGCGATCCGCGGTTATTGGGACAAGATCCGGCTGCAGGCCGCCGCCGTCCGCCGCGTGCTGATGCAATCGGCCGCCGACAAGTGGGGCGTGCCGCTGGCCGAGGTCCGTACCGAACCGAGCACCGTCGTTCATGCCGCGAGCAACCGCCGCCTGAGCTATGGCGAGATCGCCGCTTTTGCCAAAGTGCCCGATCCGATGCCGGTCATCGACAAGGCCGAGCTTAAGAAGATGGCCGATTACCGCATCATCGGTAAGAACACGGCACGCTACGACATTCCCGACAAAACCACCGGCGCGGCCCAGTACGGCATCGATGCGCAAGTGCCGAACATGGTCTATGCGACCTTGCTGCATGCGCCGGTCGATGCAGCGAAACCCGAC
Source organism: uncultured Rhodospirillales bacterium (assembly GCA_903822185.1). Lineage (GTDB taxonomy): Bacteria > Pseudomonadota > Alphaproteobacteria > ATCC43930 > CGMCC-115725 > CAIKMD01. Next base: position 51,380 of record CAIJOA010000012.1, read on the forward strand.
AAGGTCGATGACAGCGCCGCCATGGCGGTGCCGGGTGTTCTGAAGGTGATGCCTCTGGACCGCGGCGTCGCAGTGGTGGCCGAGACCGTCGAAGCCGCCTTCGCCGCGATGGATAAGCTGAAAGTCACCTGGTCGAACATGCCGGCCGACAGCTACAGCAGCGCCGACGGCAAGAAGGAATTCCTCGCCCGCGCCGCCGACCTTACCGACAAAGGCGCGAGCTTCGTCGCTACCGGCGATGTCGATGCGACCTTCGCCAAAGCGGCCAAAGTCATCTCGGCACAGTATTCGAGCGAGTATGTCTATCACGCTGGCATGGAGCCGATGAACGTCACCGCGACAGTGACGCCGGCCGGCGATGGCGCCGAGATCTGGATGGGCACGCAAGGCCCCGGCCCCAATGTCCTCGCCGCCGCCGCGCAGTTGAAAACCAAGCCCGAGAACATCAAGCATCACCAGTTCTATCTGGGTGGCGGTTACGGCCGGCGCAGCCCGCCCGATCTCATCGGCGAAATCCTGCCGATCGCGAAAGAGATGCAGCGGCCGGTGAAGCTGATCTGGACGCGCGACCAAGACGTCAAAACCGCCAAGATGCGGCCGATGACGGCACATCAGGTGGAAGCCGCGCTGGATGCCGATGGCAAGGTCATCGGCTGGCGTCATCGCCTCGTCGCCGAATCCGTCATCGTCTATGGCGCCGGCGAAAAGGTGATGGAGTTCACCAAGGGCATCGACAACATCGTCCTCGAAGGCATCAAGCATGAATACGAGGTGCCCAACCAGTCGATCGTCTATCTGCGTGAAAAGCGCGGCGTCGGTCTCTCGTCATGGCGCGGCATCGGTGCGGGCTACAACAAGTTCGCGATCGAATCCTTCATCGACGAACTCGCCGCGGCGCAGAAGATCGATCCGGTAAAGTTCCGGCTCGATCTTTTGAAGAGCGATCCGCGCGCGCAGGACGTGATCAAGGCTGTTGTCGATAAGGCCGGATGGGGCAAGCAAATGCCGGCGGGACATGCTCTCGGCTTTTCCTACGCGAAGGTCGTCGAGACCTATGTGGCGGCGATCGGCGATATCTCGCTCGATCCGAAGACCGGTGTCGTTCGTGCACATAAATTCTGGCTCGCGCTCGATCCCGGCATCGTCATCAATCCGGACAGCGTCTTGGCGCAAACCGAAGGCAATATCGCTTGGGGCCTGAGCCAGACGCTGAAAGAGCAGATGTCGGTCGTCAACGGCCGGGTGCAGCAGAACAACTTCTATGACTATCCCGTGCTGCGCATGTCGGAGATGCCCGAGATCGACACCCAGATCATCGCCACGGACAACCCGCCGAAGGGCATGGGCGAAGCCTCGCTGCCGCTGGTCTCGCCGATCATCGCCAACGCGCTGTTCACCCTGACCGGTAAACGCTTCCGATCGCTACCGATGACGCCGGATAAGATCAAAGCCGGACTGGCCGTTACCTAATTAACGGTCCGCTGAAACGACAAGAGGCGCGCCACACCGGCGCGCCTCTTTCTTTTTCCGCGATGGGCTCGCTTACGGCAGGGCCTTGCGCGCCTTGGCGACATCGTCGGCGGTGATCTTCGATCCGCCGTTGCCGAAGTAGGAATTGACGAAGTTCGCCACCGCCGACAACTGATCGTCGGAACGGCCGACGCCGAACGGTGGCATGAAGCGCGGACGATCCGAGGATGGCGCGCCCGAGCCGCCGATCAATACCGCCATCAAGTTCGTCGCCGCGGAATCGTTGAGCGTCCGGCTGCCGACCATGCTGGCATAAGGCGACTGCACGCCGATGCCGTCCCAGCCGTGACAGTTGGCGCATTCGCCGGCGAAGATCTGTGCGCCGAGATCGGCGGTGGGCGGCGTTGCCGCGCTGCGTGCCGGCGGGTTTTGTGCAACGGCCGTTACGGTCTTGATCGGCGCGGCGGAGCGCAGATAGACGACGATGGCGTGAATATCCTGCGCCGTCAGATGGCTGAGACTGTCATTGACCGCTTCCAGCATTGGCCCGGCGGCCGAGCTATGTCCGTCGGCATGGCCAGTCGAAAGATAAGAGGCCAGGGCATCGTCGCTCCATCCACCGACGCCCGAGTCCGAATCCGCGGTGATGTTGTAAGCCATCCAGCCTTGCGTCACGGCACCGGCGAATTTCTGCGAATTGTTCAGGCTTTGGGTGAAACGGCGCGGCGTGTGGCATTCGCCGCAATGTTCCAATCCCTCGACCAGATACGCGCCGCGATTCCAATCCGCCGATTGTTTCGGGTCCGCCTCGAAACGTTTGTCCGGATTGAACAGGATGTTCCAGAAGGCCAGCGCCCAACGCTGATTGAAGGGGAACGACAGCGCGTCTTCGGGCGTCGCGTTCTTCACCGGCGTGAGGCTGAAGAGATACGCCTTGATCGCCAGCACGTCGTCGCGCGACAGCTTCGTGTAAGCCGTATAGGGGAACGCGGGATAAAGATGCTCGCCGCCTTTGGCGACGCCCTTCTGCATCGCGGTGATGAACTCGTCATCGCTCCACGACCCGATACCGGTTTCCTTGTCAGGGGTGATGTTGCGCGAATAGATCGTACCGAACGGCAGCTTGAACGCCCGCCCGCCGACGAACGGCGTCCCTCCCGGCGTCGTGTGGCAGGCGACGCAATCACCGGCCGTCGCCAGATACTGGCCCTTGGCGATGAGGTCGGCATTGGGCGCTTGCGCGGACGCCGGCGACAGGAACGCGAATAGGATGAAAAGAAACGGGGAGACGCGCGCGACGATCATCATATTCTCCGTAACCCTGCGGCAGCTTGGCGCCGTCTTGGCGTGCGCTACGGAAAATAGAAGAAGGTCCAACCGGTAACAATATTTCCGGCCGTATATAGCGGTCGGCGCAGCGGCGTTGGGTCCAGAACAGAATCGGCGCGCCCCGGGGTCAGGCGTCGCATAAAGCGAACGACAAACCCCAAGGCGCGTCACCGATGATCGGATGAGCGGAAACTGGTGGAGACGAGGGGGATCGAACCCCTGACCTCGACATTGCGAACGTCGCGCTCTCCCAACTGAGCTACGTCCCCGTTTCGGCGGGGCGGATGATTGAGTGAGAGAGGCCCTAATGTCAAGATATGGGCGGCAGAACGCCCGCAGCTTGCGCCGCAGAAAGCCTGCCGTTAGGCTCGGATACGGGTTTTTTCCGGGGGAATTTACGGTTCATGGGCGGTTTTCTCGTACCGGTCATCGAGGTGGTGGTCGCCATTCTCGATATCTATTGGTGGCTGATCATCATTCAGGCCGTCGTGAGCTGGCTGATCGCCTTCGACATCATCAATACCCGCAGCCGTCCCGTCAGCATGATCCTCGACTTCCTCTATCGGGTGACGGAGCCGGCGATCGCCCCGATCCGACGGTTCGTGCCGAATTTCAACGGGCTCGATCTCGCGCCCTTCATTCTGCTGATCATCATCTGGTTCATCCGGATGGAACTGCAGCAGCTTGAGCTGTTCTTCTATCTGCACTGACGCGTCCCCGCCGACCCGACCCAACTTTTAACGCGTCATTGCGGGCTGAAGCCGCACGCTCTCACCGTCGTGGGCGGGGCCGCCCATGCCGTAAAGTGGTTGAATTCGCAGGGCGCGCGGTCATCCTGGCGCCGCTGCTCGAACCAAGCCCCGCTCAAACAAGGACGAGACCGTGGTTGATACCCGACTGATCGACGGAAAGGCCCGCGCCGCCGGCCTGCGCGCCGCCGTGGCCGCCGCCGCTGCCGCCCTCAAAGCCCAGCATGGCATCGTCCCCGGCCTCTGCGCCGTGCTGGTAGGCGAAGACCCCGCCAGCCAGGTCTATGTCCGCAGCAAGGGTAAGGCGACGATCGAGGCCGGCCTCGCCAGCTTCGAGCATAAATTGCCGGCATCCGCCAGCGAGGCCGAGCTGCTGGCGCTGATCGCCCGCCTTAATGCCGACGACACCGTCGATGGCATCCTGGTGCAGTTACCGCTGCCGCCGCAGATCAATCCGCAGCGCGTGATCGACGCCATCGCCCCGGCCAAGGATGTCGATGGCTTCCATCCCGAGAATGTCGGCCGGCTGTGGAGCGGCAGCACGTCGCTCGTCCCCTGCACGCCCTATGGCTGCTTGATGTTGCTGCGAGAGGCGATACCGAGCCTTGCCGGCGCCGAAGCCGTCGTGTTGGGCCGGTCCAACATCGTCGGCAAGCCGATGGCGGCGTTGCTGCTGGGCGAAAGCTGCACCGTGACCGTCGCCCATTCCAAGAGTCACGATCTGCCGGCCATCGCCCGCCGTGCCGATATCCTGATCGCCGCTGTCAGCAAGCCTGAACTCGTGCGCGGCGACTGGATCAAGCCAGGCGCGGTCGTGATCGATGTCGGCATCAATCGCGTTGCCACGGCAGATGGAAAATCGCGCCTCGTCGGCGACGTGGCGTTTGAAGAAGCGCAAGGCATTGCCGGCGCGATTACGCCGGTGCCGGGTGGCGTCGGTCCCATGACGATTGCCTGTCTGCTGCGCAACACGCTGCTGGCGGCATGCCGGCGGCGCGGGCTTACCGAACCCAGCATCTAGAAACGGAAACGGGCGGCACCGCTTTCGCGATGCCGCCCGCTCCTACGAGGCAGAAGTTAGTTCAGGGTGATTTCGACCACGCGGTTACGCGGTTCGCGGACACCCGGCGCCGTCGGCACCGGCGGCTCGCGGAAGCCGACCCAGCTTTCCTGCACGCGGCTCGTATCGATACCATCGGCACGCAGCGCGGCGCGGACCGTATCGGCACGACGCTTCGACAGGGCAACGTTGTAAGGATCCGTACCGGACAAGTCGGCTTTACCGACCAGACGGATATGAATTGCCGGGTCCTTAGCAGCCTGCGCCACCGTATCCAGCACCTGACGGCCTTCCGGCGTCAGCTGCGAGCGATCGAACTCGAAGTAGATGTTGTACTGGTGCGAACCAACCGCCGCGACCGGACGGCCGCCGAGTGCTGCTTCGAGAGCGGTGATCGTCGAGATGAAATCCTTATGGCAAGCGCCATCGAATTCATGCGCCCAATCTTTCTCGGTGCGTTCCAGCCAGCAGTCATAAGCAACCTGTGCTCGCGCCGCGAGGCCGGGGAAGCGGTCACGACCGCCGCGATCGAGATCGCCGACGAGGCGTTGACGCGCCGCCGCCATCTGGGTGCGGAAGCCATAAGGCTGCTCCAGCGGAATGGCCCAGTTGGAATTATCTTCCGGCGGGACCAGTTCGCCCTTTTCAGCGGCGATGCCTTTGCGCGCGAAGTAATCGACATCGACGTAATCGCCGGGGAAGACTTTGCCCTGATGCGAGAGCATATCGGCGAGGCCCGCATAATCATGCGCGAGTTCTTGGACGAAGTTGCCACCGGCGGGCGGGGCGGCGGCGAGAACGGCGGTCTGGTTATGACCGGCGCTGGGATAGTTGCCGTGAATCGGCGGCTTGTAAGACCAGTCGGAGCAGCCGGCAAGCATCATGCCACCGGCGATGAGAGCTGACACTGACAAAAATGCGCTACGAGTTACCATATAAATTCTCCTCGCTCGGACGCGTCTTCCCAGGATGAGTTGAGCGCGTTTTTTATTTGAATATTGAAACGCTGTGACGGGATCGCCGCAGAGCTTATGCGTAGGACAAACGAGAGTTACCGCTCCCAGACAGGCGTGCCGAGATCGATGGCCGAAGGTGACGTGACAGCGCCGACGGTTGCACCCGCACCCGCACCGATCGCGGCGCCGACCAGCGGCGCACCGACCATGGCGCCGATCACGGCACCGCCTGCGGCGCCAATACCAGCACCGGACAATCCGCGGTCACCCACGGTGTTGCCGCAACCCGCGAGGGCCACAGCGATGATAATGAGGGGAAATGCAATGCGCGTACTCATCTCTTTCCATCCCTTTCCGTTGGATGATGTCGGAAGGCAGAATGGAAATTGATTGTGTCCTTAAAACGGCATCCCCGGGGTATTTTAGCCCCCAAGTCGTGACCTTCTTTAGGCCAAATACCCTTTATTTCCGCGCGTGTTTGGCAAGACGAAGCCGTAAAGCATTCAATTTGATGAATCCTTCGGCATCGCGCTGGTCATAGACCTGATCGGCCTCGAAGGTGACGTGGGCGAGGCTGTAGAGCGATTTCGGCGATTTACGGCCAACGACGCTGACATGGCCCTTATAGAGCTTCAACCGTACCGTGCCCTCGACATGGGCCTGGCTTTGATCGATGGCCGCCTGGAGCATCTCGCGTTCGGGCGCGAACCAGAAGCCGTTATAAATCAGCTCGGCATAACGCGGCATCAGCTCGTCTTTGAGATGCGACGCGCCGCGATCGAGGGTGATGCTTTCGATGCCGCGATGCGCGGCATGGAGGATCGTGCCGCCGGGCGTTTCATAGACGCCGCGCGACTTCATGCCGACGAAACGGTTCTCGACGAGATCGAGCCGGCCGATGCCGTGCTTGCCGCCCAATTCGTTGAGCTTGGTCAACAGCGCTGCCGGCGACAGCGCCGCGCCATTCACGGCAACCGCATCGCCTTTGAGGAATTCGACTTCGACATATTCAGCTTTATCGGGCGCCTGTTCGGGCGAGACGCTGCGGCTATAGACAAATTCGTCGGGTTCGACCCACGGGTCTTCCAGTACTTTGCCTTCCGCCGAGATGTGCAAAAGGTTCGCGTCGGTCGAGAAAGGCGCGTCGCCGCGCTTGTCCTTGGCGATCGGAATTTGATGCTTCTCGGCATATTCGATCAGCTTGGTGCGGGAATTGAGTTCCCATTCGCGCCAGGGCGCAATCACCTTGATGCCGGGGTTAAGCGCATAATAGCTCAGCTCGAACCGGACCTGATCGTTGCCTTTACCGGTCGCGCCATGCGCCACCGCGTCGGCGCCGACCTGCTTGGCGATTTCGATCTGGCGCTTGGCGATCAGCGGCCGGGCGATCGAGGTGCCGAGGAGATAAAGCCCTTCGTACAGCGCGTTGGCGCGGAACATCGGGAAGACGAAGTCGCGCACGAATTCTTCGCGCAGGTCGTCGATGAAGATCTCTTTGATCCCCATCTGCTCGGCCTTCTTGCGCGCCGGCGCCAGCTCTTCGCCCTGGCCGATATCGGCGGTGAAGGTCACGACCTCGCAATGATAGGTTTCCTGCAGCCAGCGCAGAATCACCGAGGTGTCGAGCCCACCGGAATAGGCGAGCACCACCTTTTTCACGTCACCGCTCATGGTCTTGAACCTTCTGGAATGAGACGGCGGCAGTATAGGAAAGCTTTCCCTCGCCGTGAACCCTTCCAGCCGGTCGAAACCGCGCTATTCCGCCGCGCGCGGGTCCTTCGAGGCCGGTCCGAAATGCGCGTCTATGGTCTTTTTCTGCGCCGCCCGGTTGAGCGTGGCGAAATCATCGCGGTTGGCGCGCATCCATTCCATCGAACCGTCGCGTGCCGCGTTGGACCCGCGGAACTTCGGCAACACATACCGGGCGAACAACTCGTAAGAGCGGTTGGTCGCCCCCCAATCTGCCCAATCGTGCGCCAGCATCAGGATCGAGCCGAAGCCGCCGGTCTTGTCCCAGAACCGTTCCAGAAGCGCGACGGCATCGTCGGGCGTACCGATGACCCCACGCCCGCTTTCTATGATCGATTCGAGGCTGCCGAGGCCGATGGCGGTGCCGCCCAGCGGGCTGATCGCATAGGCATAGTCCTGCCATTTGTCGAAACCGTGCTGGACGTTGGCCAGCGCCTTCTCGCGCGTCTCGGCGATATGGAACGGTGCCATCAAACGCCAGTCCTGGCGGTTCATGGTCTGGCCGTGCTGCGCCGCCGTCTCCGCTGCGATCTTCCAGTTGAGGTCGAGCGCGTCATACCCCATGCCGGTCGAGACCGCGACGCAGAGCATACCGAGGCCCAGCCGCCCCGCGACCTTGCCGCCGTTCGGCGTCACCGCGCTGGCGATGGCGATATGCGGACGCGGATAGCTGTAGGGTTTCAATTGCAGCCGCGCCTGGTTCATCACGTACCAATCGGTCTTGCGGGTGATGGTTTCGCCGGCCATCAGCCGCAGAATGATCTCGGCCGATTCCTCCATCCGCGCGCGCTGCGTATCGGGGTCGATGCCGAGGATCATCGCATCGGACGTCAGCAGCCCCGGCCCGATACCGAACATCGCCCGGCCGCGCGTCTGGTGATCCAACTGCACCATGCGGTCGGCCATGATGAAGGGATGGTGATAGGGCAGCGACATGACGCCGGTGCCGAGCCTGATCCGTTGCGTCCGCGCCGCCGCCATGGCGATGAACAGATCGGGCGCGCCGTAAATCTCGAAGCCGCCGGAATGATGCTCGCCGATCCAGGCTTCGTTGAAGCCGAGCGTTTCGAGCCGTTCGATCAGCGCGAAGTCGCGTTCCATGCACAGCGTCGGGTCTTCGTCGGTGGCATGAAACGGTGGCAGGAAAATGCCAGCCTGCAATTGCGCACGATCAACCATGGCAGCATCCCCCTCTTAGTTCAGCCGATCTTTGATCTTCGCAAGACCTGCGGCAGCGCAGCTTTCGTCCTTATCGCCGCCCGGCGCGCCGGATGCGGCGATGGCGCCGATCGTGTCGTTGCCGACTTTGATGGGAAGGCCGCCCGGCCCCATCGCCATCTGCGGGTCATAGACCGTCGGATTGAACGCGCCTGGCGTCGCGACCCGCGTGGCGAACTCGCCGGTCGAGATGCCGAGCAGCGCCGCCGTGTAGGATTTGCGCCGCGTCACTTCCTTGGTCAGCGCCCGCGCGCCGTCGCCCATGATCATCAGCTGCGTATTGCCGCTGCGGTCGGCGATGGTCACGGTGACGTTCCAGCCCTGAGTCTTGCAGAAAGCGATCGCCGCCTGCGCCGCTTCGACAGCGAGGGCGGACGGCAAGACTTTGTGGGTTTCGTTGGGAAGACCATCGGCAGCGACGGCATCGAACGACAAAAGACAGGCAGCCGTTATGGCGAGCATGCGCAGGCGAAGCATTCTGATCCTCCCCGGAGATTATTTTTTCGGGGACAATTGGACCATGCCCTTTGGCCCGTGGCAACAGGACCTATAATCTCTGATCTGACCGAGAGGAGACGATCCATGACGAAGAATGCTTCCGTGACCCTCTATCACAATCCGCGCTGCAGCAAATCGCGCGCAGCGTTGGCGTTGTTACGCGAGCACGGCGTCGAGCCGACGATCGTCGAATATCTTCAAAACCCGCCCTCGGCTGCCGAGCTCAAGAAGATTCTCAAGATGCTCAACCTGAAGCCGCGTGAATTGTTACGACAGAAGGAAGCAAAAGAGGTTGGTTTACTTGCGGGAAACCTTACCGATGACGCGATTATTGCCGGCATGGTGAAAAACCCCATCACCATCGAACGTCCCATCGCCGTCCACGGCGACCGCGCCGCACTTGGCAGACCACCGGAGCAGGTTCTGATCGTGATCTAACACACATCTTGTGGTGAAGTTACGTTAACCATGAATACAGTAATAATTTTCCATCAATACTTAGATATTAACCTTAACTATTGAAAACGTATCAATTTTTATTTGACTTAGGATAGATCAACGTTTATTGATAACACATAACACAGATATGGAGGCCTATAAGGTCTTCAGGGAGAAAAAAGCCCGAACCAGGAGGGTTAGATTTGTCTGGTTCGACGCTAAAAATATTACACGTCTTCGATCATTCGGTCCCGCTGATGAGCGGGTACACGATGCGCAGCCTCGCCTTGCTCGAGGCGCAGCGCCGCATGGGATGGGAGACGATTCATCTCACCACGCCCAAGCATAGTCTTCCGGGTCCGACCTCCGAAGAAATAGACGGCTATCATTTTCACCGCACCGCGCCGGTTAGTCCGGCGCTGGCGCGCTGGCCCGGCCTCAGCGAGATGGCGCTCATTCGTGCGACGTCCGCCCGCATCCATCACATCGCATCCTACGAAAAGCCCGACATCATCCACGCCCATTCGCCGGGCCTTAACGCGCATGCCGCCGTTTCGGCCGGCAAGAAGCTGGGCATTCCTGTCGTCTATGAGATTCGTGCTTTCTGGGAAGACGCCGCCGTCGGCAACGGTACCGGCAAAGAAGGCAATCTGCGCTATCGTGCGACGCGCAAACTCGACGACATGGCTTTCAAGAAGGCCGATGCCATCGTCACCATCTGCGAAGGCCTGCGCGCCGATATCGCCAGCCGGGGCATTCCCGCCGATAAAATCTCGGTCGTGCCGAACGGCGTCGAATTGGCCGACTTCCCGTTCCGCAATCCGGCCGACGAAGAATTGCGCGCCAAGCTGGGCCTTGGCGGCAAGACCGTGCTCGGCTTTCTCGGCTCGTTCTATCCCTACGAAGGTCTCGACGTCCTGCTCGACGCGCTGGCGCTCCTGAAGCGCGAACGGTCGGATATCGCCGCTTTGCTGGTCGGCGGCGGCCCCTCCGAGGAAGCGCTGAAATTCCAGTCGCTGCGCCTCGGCCTCGAAGACACGGTCAATTTCATCGGCCGCGTCCCGCATTCGGAAGTCGCCGCCTATTACGATCAAGTCGATCTGTTCGTCTATCCGCGCCGCGCCATGCGTCTCACCGAAACCGTGACGCCGCTGAAGCCGCTGGAAGCGATGGCGCGCGGCGGTATCGTCCTCGCCTCGGATGTCGGCGGTCATTGCGAACTGGTCCGTCACGGCGAAACCGGCCTGACCTTCCCCGCCGACGATGCAGTGGCGCTGGCCCGCGCCATCGACGCGGCCATCACCCGCCGCGGCCAATGGGACGAGATCAGCCGCACCGCACGCGCCTTCGTCGAGCGCGAACGGTCGTGGGATCGGTCCGCCCAAGGGTATCTGCCTGCCTATAGCCGCGCCTTGCGCCGTCCGATCACCGCGCGCCCGATCGTCGCGCAGCCGGCTGGAGAGGTCGCATGAAGAAGATCCTCTCGGTCTTCGGCACCCGCCCGGAAGCGATCAAGATGGCGCCACTGGTCAGCGCCCTTGCCCGCGCGCAGGGCATCGAATCGCGCGTCTGCGTCACCGGCCAGCATCGCGCCATGCTCGATTCGGTACTGGAGCTGTTCGAGATTCATCCCGACTACGATCTCGACATCATGGGCGCCAACCAGGGCCTCGATCACATCACGACGGCGGTGCTGCAGGGCGTCGCCCGCGTCATCGCCGACTTCAAGCCGGATCATGTCCTCGTTCACGGCGACACCTCGACCGCCTTCGCCGCCGCGCTCGCCGCCTTCTACGCCAAGGTGCCGGTCGGCCATGTCGAAGCGGGCCTTCGCACCGGCGACATCTATGCGCCGTTCCCCGAAGAGATGAACCGCCGCCTGGTCGATAACATCGCCGAGACGTTCTTTGCCCCGACTGCCAGTTCGCGCGACGCGCTGCTCGGCGAAGGCAAGGATTCGTCTAAAATTCTCGTCACCGGCAACACCGTCATCGACGCCCTTCTCGTCATGGTCGAGCGATTAAAGAAATCGCCACGACTTGAGGCGACAATCGCCGGCGAGTTCCCCTTCCTGGATCCGAGCAAGAAACTCATCTTGGTCACCGGTCATCGGCGTGAAAATTTCGGCGACGGCTTCGAGCGCATCTGCGATGCGCTGGCGACGCTTGCCGAGCGTCCGGATGTGCAGGTCGTCTATCCGGTCCATTTGAATCCCAATGTTCAGGAGCCGGTGCGCCGCCGTTTGGCTCATCGCCCGAACATTCACCTGATCCTGCCACAGGATTATCTGCCGTTCGTCTATCTGATGACGCGGGCACATCTGATCGTCACCGATTCGGGCGGCATCCAGGAAGAAGCGCCCGCCCTCGGCAAGCCCGTCCTCGTGATGCGCGACGTGACCGAGCGTCCGGAAGCGGTCGCCGCCGGCACCGTGCGTCTCGTCGGCACCGATCCCGCGCGCATCGTGCGCGAAGCCAATACGTTGCTCGATGACGAAGACGGCTATCGCCGCATGGGCCGCGCCACAAATCCCTACGGCGACGGTCACGCCTGCGCCCGTATCGTTTCCCATTACACCGGCCGCGACGCGGTCGTCGTCCCTGCCTCCCCTGTTAGCGAACCCGCGAAGGAACTCGTTTGATGAAGAAGTCCATTTCCGCCAAGACGCCTGCCTTTCAGCGCGTGGCGGTCCTCGGCCTCGGCTATGTCGGATTGCCGATGGCGGCGATCATGGCGGCGCGCGGCATCGAGGTAATTGGCGTCGATGTGAATAAGGCCGCGGTCGAGAAGATCAATGCGGGCGGCATCCATATCGTCGAGCCGGGCCTCGATATCGTCGTGCGTGGCGCCGTCGCCGCCGGAAATTTGCGCGCGACCGACGCGCCGGAAACCGCCGACGCCTTCATCATCGCCGTGCCGACGCCGTTCAAAGAGGGCTATGTGCCCGACCTCAAATATTGCGAAGCCGCCGCCCGCGCCATCGCCCCGGTGCTGAAAGCCGGCGATCTCGTCGTTTTGGAATCGACCTCACCGGTCGGCACCAGCGAAGCGATCTCGCGCTGGATGGCCGAGATGCGCACCGACCTCAAATTCCCGCACGAGCATGGCGAATCCGCTGACATCATGGTCGCGCACAGCCCCGAGCGCATCCTGCCGGGCCGCGTGCTGATCGAGCTCGTCACCAACGACCGCATCATCGGCGGCATCACCCATCGCTGCAGCGCACGCGCCGCCGAACTTTATTCGATGTTCGTCGAAGGCCAGCTGCATCTGACCAACGCCCGCACGGCCGAGCTGACGAAGCTGTCGGAAAACTCGTACCGCGACGTCAACATCGCCTTCGCCAACGAGCTGTCGATGGTGTGCGAAAAATTGGGCGTCGATGTGTGGGAGCTGATCCGCCTCGCCAACTGCCATCCGCGCGTCAACGTGCTGCAGCCCGGTCCCGGCGTCGGCGGCCATTGCATCGCCGTCGATCCCTGGTTCATCGTCCATAGCGCGCCTGAGGAAGCCAAGCTGATCCGCGCCGCGCGCGAGATCAACGATCACAAGTCCGAGCATGTCGTTGATCGCGTCCGCCACGCCGCCGAACGCTTCCGCGCGCCCGTCGTCGCCTGCCTCGGCCTCTCCTACAAAGCCGACATCGACGATCTGCGCGAAAGCCCGTCGATGCACATCGTCAAGCAACTGGCCGCGACCGGCCTCGCGATCCTCGCCGTCGAGCCGAACATCGACGAGTTGCCGAAGGACCTCGCCGGCCTCGCCAATGTGAAATACGCCGAACTGGACGATGCCATCGCCCAAGCCGACATCGTCGTGCTGCTGGTCGATCACAAGGAATTCAAGCGCATACCCAAAAGCGAACTCTTGGCCCGCATCGTTGTCGATACGCGCGGCGTTTGGGCTGGGGCGTAAGTCCCCCCTTCTTCGTCATTGCGAGCTTAGCGAAGCAATCCAGGTTGTCCGCACACTGGATTGCTTCGTCGCTATGCTCCTCGCAATGATGAAAATTATTTCTCGACGAAATCCTTCAGCCGCATCAGCGCATCGTCCCACTGGTTCGATACCTGGTCGAGATAAGCCCTCAAATCCTTCAATGGCTGCGGCCGGAAGGCGAAGAGGTTTTCGCGGCCGGATTTGACGCTGTGGACGACACCAGCGCCCTCGAGGACGCGCAGATGCTTGGTGACCGCTTGGCGTGTCAGCGCCGAGCCTTCAGCAAGGCGCGCGATCGATTGAGGCGCACCGCCCGATAGTTTTCCGACGATACCCAGTCTGGTTTCATCGCCGAGCGCCGCGAAAAGAGTCGCACGTTCTTCAAGATCGGAGCGGCGTTTAAGCGCTGTGCGTGACATAGCGTGCGATATTCTCCAACTGGATGGCCCAGCCGTTGCCGTTGCGCAGGAAAGCCTCGTCGCGGCGATGCGCCGGGATGCTGGCGAAGCCTGATTCGGTCACCGCCAAAACCGTTCCGCCGCCATCCTTGGGCGTAAGACGAAATTCCACCAGGGTCATCGGTTCCCGGCTGTAATCGGCCGACATATCGATGGCATGAGGATGCCAGCGATAAGCGAAATAGGTCTCGGGTTCGATCGTTTCGGTAGCCATCGCCAGCGTGACATGTTCATAGCCCGGATAAAGCAACTTCCCTCGCGTGACCTTGCCCGGCGCAAACGGGCCGTCGAGGCTGATGCGGAACCATGTCCCAAACTCGTGGTGATCCGTCAGGGCCCGCCAGACGCGTGAAACCGGCGCGTTCAGCTCGATCCGTTTCTCGATACGATCGTTCATAGAAAGCAACCTCCTGGTTGCTTTTATGTAAAACGCCCATCCGAAATGCGCAACCATTTTGTTGCCCTTAGTCTCGGCCTCGGCGCGGCGGATGGAGACGTGCGGCAAACTCCTCGAGGAAATCGCGCGATAACGGAAGCTTGCAAGAATGTCCGGCATCGCCGATCCTGACCGCAACGGCGCAACGATAAGCCGAACCTTAGGGAGCGAGAGAATGAAGGCCATTCGATGGGCGGCTATTACCGCCACCGCGACTTTCCTGACGGCCGGCAGCGCTTGGAGCGCGGACCTGCCCAATATCCGCATGGGTTGGGTGACATCCCCGGGGTCGGTAGCAAGCACGATGAGCATGAAGCCCGATTTGGCGGTTCATCGCGACAAGACCTACACATTCGAGCCCGTCCATTTCGCTTCGTCGGCGCTGGAGCTGGTGCCGCTGGCCAGCGGCCAGCTTGAAATCGCCGACGTCTCCTATTCGGGCCTCGCATCCGCGATCGAGAACGCGCATGTCGATGATCTGCGCATTATCGCCGACGAGATCCAGGATGGCATCAACGGCCATGAGAACGGCAGCGGCTTCCTCGTCCTCAAGGACAGCCCGATCAAGCGTGTCGAAGATCTGAAAGGCAAGGTCGTCGCCGTCCTGACGCTGGGCAGCGCGACCGACATGCAGGCGCGCGTCATGATGCGCAAGCACAAGCTGGAAGATAAGCGCGACTACAGCCTGATCGAGGCGCAGTTCGCGAACATGAAAAGCCTGCTGATCGAGGGGAAAGCGCAGTTGGTCGCCATTGCGCCGCCGCAGGCCTTCGACCCGGATCTGCGCGCGGCAAGCCGGATGCTGTTCACGGAATCGGATGCGATGGGGCCGACGCAATTACTGATCCTGGGCGCGCGCGCACCCTTCATCAAAGCCAATCGTGCAGCCATGGTCGATTTCGCCGAGGACCTGATCCGCACCGTGCGCTGGTTCACCGACCCGAAGAACCACGAGGAAGCCATCACGCTGGTCGCCGCCTTCACCAAGCAGCCGAAGGAAAATCTCTATCGGCTTTTCACCAAGGAAGACAATTATCGCGACCAAAATGCCGAACCCAACCTGACCTCGCTGCAGGCGAATCTCGACCTGCAGAAGGAAATGGGCATCCAGAAGACCAAGATCGACGTCTCGCGCTACGCCGATCTAAGCATGGTTCACGAGGCGGCGGCACGACTGAAGTAAAGAGCAGAAGGGGCATCGCGCGGCGAGGCCGGCAATGCCCCTTCTCGCCTAAGCCTCGAACTTCGCCGCCAAATCGGCGTCGAAGCATCCGTCGATCAGCACGAAAGCGATCGTGCAGGGTTCCTTCGACCGATTGCTCCAGGCGTGATTCGTTCCGCATTGGACGATGACGTCACCGGTCTTGCAGACGACATCTTCATTATCCAGCACCAGCGTGATCTCACCAGCGAGCACGATCGCGTAATCGATCGTCTCCGTCCGGTGCATCAGCGGATGGCGGCCGCCTTTGCCGAAGGTGGATGCTTTCTCGTTGCCGAGCGCGGCAAAGGCCTTGCGCGAATCATCGGCGGTCATCGTGTGAATATAATCTGATTCGGGCGGCACCTGATTGATGCGGAGAACGGTGCCGTTCTGGGTCGGCATTTGCCGGCGCGGGCCTAAAGTCGGTTCTTCCGGCACGGCAGCGACACGCGCCGGCGATTGATGCGTGCGCCAAAAATCGGTCGAGACATTATTGGCATCTCGCGGATTGACGTGAATGAACGGCGACGGGCCGTCCGAAATCACGACGGCTTTGCCGGCGGCGTCATGGCCGGTGACGATGCGACGGATGATATGGGGCATGATTTCCTCGCGGCATGTTTCTTCTGCAGGGAGGAAAATATCACGATGGCGTGGCGGAGGAAATTGAAGAGCCGGCGATCGATGGCATATCAACTAGCGTCCCTCGACTTCGCTCGGGATGAGGTGGAATTTTGCGTTGCATTAACAATGCAGCGCACGACCTTTCCTCATCCCGAGCGAAGTCGAGGGACGCTTGATCCCATTGCAGACGTAGCCGTTAACGCGGAACCGTTTCCGTCGTCGTCCGCGTCTGATAAGTGGTCGTCGATGGCGGCGTCGTCACGGTCGTGTTGGAATTCGTCTGGGTCGAGGTGCGCGCACTCAACTCGCCATTGCCGCTGCTATAGCTTTGCGACTGGCTGTAGTTGGATGATTTATCGACTTGCGTGCCCATAGCATCGACGCTGTGTTCGGTTTGCGTGACCGAGGCCGCGGGACCATTGGCGGTCGTGACGGCGTCCGGAACGACGACATTCTGCGCCATCGCGCCGCCAACCATCATGGGGCTGGCCATCATCGTCAGGGCGACCGCGCCGTACATCCAATTGCGTATCATGGGTTTCTCCTTGCATCGCGTTACGCTGCACAAAGAAAAGCCCCGCCGAAGCAGGGCTTAAAGTCTCTGGCTCTGATTGCCTTCGGGGGAGGAGACATCAGATGCAGGAATAACCACGGCAGGGAAAAAGGGTTCCCCGCCGATCCAAAAAATCGGAAGGCGGAATTAGACCGGCGCTTCCAGCTTGTCGCGTTCGCTGCGGCGCAGTTTGACGCTCTCGGATTTGAGCTGGCCACAAGCGGCGAGGATGTCGCGGCCGCGCGGGCGGCGGACCGGCGAGGCGTACCCCGCGGCATTGACGATATCGCCGAAACGCTGGATCGCGTTGTTCGACGAGCATTCGTACGGCGCGCCCGGCCAGGCATTGAACGGGATCAGGTTGATCTTGGCGTGGATGCCGTCCAGCAACCGCACCAGTTCATGCGCTTCCTCGGGTGAATCATTGACGTCCTTCAGCATCACATATTCGAAAGTGATGCGGCGGGCGTTGCTGACGCCGGGATAGGAGCGACAGGCATCCAGCAATTGCTCGATCGGATATTTCTTGTTGATCGGCACCAGCACATCGCGCTTCTCGTTCGAGACGGCATGCAGCGAGACGGCGAGATTGACGCCGAGTTCAGCGCCGCAACGCTCGATCATCGGAACGACGCCGGCGGTCGAAAGCGTGATCTTGCGCTTCGAGACGGACAGGCCTTCGCCATCCATCATGATCTTCACGGCCTTGAAGACATTGTCGTAATTATAAAGCGGCTCACCCATACCCATCATGACGATGTTGGTGAGCTGGCGGTCGTCCTTGGGCGAAGGCCATTCGCCCAGCGCATCGCGCGCCGCCATCACCTGGCCGACGATTTCGCCCGGTTCGAGATTGCGCACCAATTTCTGCGTGCCGGTATGACAGAACTTGCAGGTCAGGGTGCAGCCGACCTGCGAGGAGACGCAGAGCGTGCCGCGATCATCCTCGGGGATATGGACGCATTCCGCTTCCTGATTGTCGGCGAAACGCAGCAGCCATTTGCGCGTGCCGTCGTTCGACACCTGCGCTCGCGACACGTCGGGCCGCGCCAGCACGTAACGTTCCGCCAACTCGGCGCGGAAATCCTTGGCCAGCGTCGTCATCGCGGCGAAGTCGATCGCGCCGCGGTGATAGATCCAATGCCACAACTGACGCGCGCGGAACGGCTGCGCACCGAAGGTCGCCATTTCGGCAACCAACTCGTCGCGGCTCAATCCGATCAGGTTCTTGGGCGCGGCGTCCGTCATGCGGCGATTACCGTTTGACCTTGCAAGTGCCGTCGATGAGTTCGAGCGCCTTGCCGACCCCTTCGAGCGAATAGGTATCGATCGAATTGGTACCGCGCGCCGAAGTCGCCTTGAGCACGGCCTGCTTACCGCGGCCGAGCGCCTGGGTGATCGCCTTGTCGGTCGCCGCATCCGCGGCCCAGGCAGAGTCCTTGTTCGTGAACAGCGGGAATTTCTTCCCGTCGATATCGAGCTCGGCCTTGGAATTCGCCTTGGTCTCGTAGCCCAGCGCGAAGTTCACAACATTGTCCGCGTTCTCGCCCGGGCGGTGCGTCACATGCGCATCGACGCGCCCCCGAGTCGGATTGACCGGCAGGGTTTTGACCGGCTTACCGACCATGTAGCAGACGATGGTCTTGCCGCTGCCGGCCGAATAAGCGCCCCAGTTCTTCGACGAACCGAGCGATTTGGGACCTTCGGGAGCCGCCGGCTTGGGCGCTTCCGCTGCCGAAACCAGGGCCGGCGCCGATGCCAGGCAGAGCGCCGAAATGAAAAAGATGGCTGTTCGCATAGCCCAACATAACCATAGCCGGTGCCCTATGCCAACAGGCGCAAGTGTCTCACCCCGGCGCGCGGCCGGGCCGTCAAAATGGTCCGAACAAATCATCATGTTCCCCCGAGATGTTTCCAATCGAACAACGGTCGAGCTCCCCGTGAAATTTCGTCACTGATCCGTCAAAAAAAATTAGCAACTTCCCGAAGCAGGTCTATGATGAACATCGTTAACGAGGGGAGACCCCATGAACGATGTGAGGCCCGCCCGGCTCGAAGATGCTCGAGCCATCGCGCGTATCGAAGTCGAAACCTGGCGTTCGACTTACGCGGGAATGCTTCCCGACCGCGTTCTCCTCAATATGTCGGAACGCCGACAAACCGCTTCCTGGTCCAGCTTTCTGCGCCACCGTCCCGATGACGTGATGGTCGCAACCTCCGGCAATGCCATCATCGGTTTCGGCAATTGCGGTACCCAGCGCGACAGTACGATCCGCTTCGCCGGCGAAATCTATACGCTCTACCTGTCGCCCGATCGTCAGGGCGAAGGCAGCGGCCGCGCGTTGCTGAACTGCTTGTTCCAGCGCCTCGTCCAAACCGGCCACGCCACGGCGTTGGCCTGGGTCGTGAAAGCCAACCCGGCACGCTTCTTCTATGAACGCTTGGGCGGGCAGCAGATCATGCACCGGCCCATCCCGGTCGGCGGCCAGCCGGTCGATGCCGTTGCCTATGGCTGGCGTAATCTGACCGATGCCTTGGCGAAAACCGCGCAGAGCGGCGACGGTATGACGGGCGAGCCACCGATCCACTGACCGCCCGTACCTTCTCGTCCGGCGCGATTTCTCCTGCACCGCGAGGGCCGGCATGACGACCACACCAATTTTTTGGACTGCCGAATATTCAGCGCAAAAAGGCCCCGTCCAACTGGCGATGTACCGCAAGCGCTTGAGTGCGCCGGCGCCCATCGAAAAACCCCTGCCCGTTTTGTTTCTGGTCCATGGCTCGTCGCTGTCGGCGCTCGCCAGCTTTGACGTCGCTGGCCCGGCAATCGGCGATTACTCGCTGATGAATTATTTCGCGGCGCGCGGTTTCGATGTTTGGACGATGGATCACGAGGGCTATGGCCGATCCAGCCGGACCGAAGGCAATTCCGACATCGCCAGCGGCGTCGCCGACCTCCGGGCCGCGGCCGATGTCATCGTCCACGAGACCGGCCAGAGCATCGTCGATTTCTATGGCGAATCATCCGGCGGATTGCGCGCCGGCGCTTTCGCCACCGCCTATCCCGATCGCGTCGGACGCCTGGCAATGGCCGCCATCACTTATACCGGCAAAGGCTCGCCGACCTTGGGCGAGCGCGCCAAGCAGCTCGAATTCTTCAAGACCAACAATCGCCGCAAGCGCGACCTCGCCATGATCCGCAGCATCGCCACACGCGACAAGCCGGGCACGTCCGACCCGAACGTCGCCGACGTGATCTGGGCCTATGAAAGCCAGTTCGGCGAATCCGTCCCGACCGGCACCTATCTCGACATGACCGCCAACCTGCCGGTGGTCGATCCGGCGAAACTCACCGCGCCGGTCCTGCTGATCCGCGGCGAATATGACGGCATCGCCACCGAAGAAGACTTGCAGGATTTCTTCGCCAAGCTCGCCAGCCGCGACAAACAATATGTCGTCATCCCCGGCGCGGCCCACAGCCTTCTGATCGGCCATAATCGGTTCCTGGCGATGCACGCCATCCACGCCTTCCTGACCATGCCGCCGGAAGTGCCGTTGCAGGCTATCTAAAAGCACTTCTTCATCAGCACAGAGATCACGTGTCCCTCGACTTCGCTCGGGATGAGGCAAAGAAGGTGCGTTGCATCGGTAGATGCAAGACTCGGTTTTTCCTCATCCCGAGCGAAGTCGAGGGACGCAAGATCGTCGTGCAATCGTGATGTAAGGCGTTAGGCCCGGCGACGGCCGGGCGGGCCGGTGTCTTCTTCGAACAGCTCGGCGAGTTTGTCGAGCATAGCGCCGCCCAACTGTTCGGCATCGACGATGGTGACGGCGCGACGATAGTAGCGCGTCACGTCGTGGCCGATGCCGATCGCCACCAATTTTACCGGCGAGTTGCGTTCGATCTCGGCGATGACTTCGCGCAGATGTTTCTCGAGGTAGTTGCCGGGATTGACCGACAAGGTCGAATCATCGACCGGCGCACCGTCGGAAATCACCATGAGAATGCGGCGCTGTTCGTTGCGCGCGAGCAGGCGGCTATGCGCCCAGATCAGCGCCTCGCCGTCGATATTTTCCTTAAGGATGCCTTCGCGCAGCATGAGGCCGAGATTTTTGCGCGCGCGTCGCCACGGCGCGTCGGCGGGCTTGTAGATGATATGGCGCAGGTCGTTGAGACGGCCCGGATTAGCCGGCTTGCCGGCGGCGATCCAGCGTTCGCGCGATTGACCGCCCTTCCAGGCGCGGGTGGTGAAGCCGAGGATTTCGACCTTCACGCCGCAGCGTTCGAGCGTGCGCGCGAGAATGTCCGCGCTCATCGCCGCGACGGTGATCGGCCGGCCGCGCATCGAACCCGAATTATCGATCAGCAGCGTGACAATCGTATCGCGGAATTCGGTTTCTTTCTCGCGCTTGTACGACAGCGGGATGACCGGATCGGTGACGACGCGCGCGAGACGTGCGGCATCGAGAATGCCTTCCTCGAGATCGAATTCCCACGACCGCGCCTGCTTCGCCATCAAGCGGCGCTGCATGCGGTTGGCGAGACGGGCGATGATGCTTTGCAGATGCGCGAGTTGTTGATCCAGCAAAGCGCGCAACCGCGTCAGCTCGTCGGCATCGCACAGGGCATCGGCTTCGACGACTTCGTCGAATTCGGTAACGAAGCCGCGATAAACGGCGGGATCGTCGTTGAGGCCCTGGCGGCGCGGCAACATGCCGGGACGGCCCGGACGGCCGGGATCTTCATCGCCGGTCCCGGGCATCATCTCGCCCGCCACTTCCTCGGCGCCGCCTTCGTCTTCGCCTTCTTTATCCTGTTCGGGCACGCCGCCGTCGAGCGAACCTTCGGAGCCGGTGGCCTTGCCCTCGCCGCCTTCGCTCTCGCCTTCGTTTTCGTCGGCGTTTTCGGTGTCGCCTTCGGAGTTCTCGTCCTGTTGGCCTTCTTCGGATTCGCCGAGATCGAGGTCGAGATCCTGCAACAACTGCCGCGTCGCGGTTGCGTAGGCGTCCTGGTTCTCGAGCGACTTGCTGAGTTCGGCGAGATCGGAGGAAATTTTGGTTTCGATGAAAGGCCGCCACAGATCGACGATCTTTTTCGCCGAACGCGGCGGCGGCATCTGCGTGAGGGCTTCGCGCGCGAGAAGACGGATCGCTTCGATCAACGTCGTCTCGTTGCGCTCGGTCATATGCTCGTAGCCTTGGCGCCGATAACGTTCTTCGAGCATCGCCGAAAGATTGGTGGCGACGCCGGCCATGCGGCGCGTGCCCAGCGCCTCGACGCGCGCCTGCTCGACGCCTTCGAAAATGGCGCGCGCGGTTTCGCCCATCGGCGCGCGGCGGCTGTGGATCGAAGCGTCGTGGTAACGCAGCTTCAGCGCCATCGCGTCGGCGGCGCCGCGCACCGGACCGGCTTCGGCATCGGAGAGATCGCGGGCGGGAAGCGGCAGGCGCAGGCGCGTACCGGCCACGCCCGGCGGCTCGGCGCCATAGCTGACCGTGACATCGTCACGTTCGGCAATGGCGCGTACCGCCGCGGCGGTCGCGCGCTTAAAAGATTCGACGGGGGTTTCGGCGTCGGCCATCGCTGCTTATGCCGAGGCCGCGCGTACCCCGGTCTCCTTCAGCTCGGTGCCGAAGCAGCGCTGATAATATTCGGCAACCGTCGCACGCTCGACCTCGTCGCACTTGTTGAGGAAGGTGACGCGGAAGGCGAAAGCGAGATCGCCGAAGATGCGGGTGTTTTCGGCCCAGGTGATGACCGTGCGCGGCGACATGACGGTGGAGATATCGCCATTGACGAAGCCCGAGCGCGTCAGGTCGGCAAGCGCGACCATCGCATTCATCTGCTTGCGGCCTTCTTCATTGTCGAAGGTGGGCGACTTGGCGAGGACGATATCGACTTCTTCATCGTGCGGCAGATAGTTGAGCGTCGCGACGATGTTCCAGCGATCCATCTGACCCTGGTTGATCTGTTGCGTGCCGTGATAGAGGCCGGTGGTATCGCCGAGGCCGATCGTGTTCGTGGTCGAGAACAGGCGGAAACCCGGGTGCGGACGAATGACGCGGTTCTGATCGAGCAGCGTCAGCTTGCCTTCGACTTCGAGCACGCGCTGGATGACGAACATCACGTCGGGACGGCCGGCATCGTATTCGTCGAACACGAGTGCGGTGGGATGCTGTAACGCCCAAGGCAGAATGCCCTCGCGGAATTCCGTCACCTGCTTGCCTTCGCGCAGCACGATCGCGTCTTTGCCGATCAGGTCGATGCGGCTGATATGGCTGTCGAGATTGATACGGATGCAGGGCCAGTTGAGCCGCGCCGCGACCTGCTCGATATGGGTCGATTTGCCGGTGCCGTGATAGCCCTGGACCATCACGCGGCGGTTATGCGCAAACCCGGCCAGGATCGCGAGCGTCGTATCGCGGTCGAAGCGATAGGCCTCGTCCTTATCCGGCACGTAATCGTTGGGTTTGGAAAAAGCCGGGATCTGAAGGTCGCTGTCGATGCCGAAGGTCTTGCGGACCGAAACGGTAATGTCCGGCATCCCTGTCGGCATGGCATTGGCGGTCGAAGAGGCGTCTTGTGTCATTCTGAGCTCAGACGATTGTTGCGCGGGTCAGGTCGGGAAGTAGGCCGCCTTCAGGAGTGAATAGGCCTGGATGATATCTTTGAGGCGTTCTTCCGCCTCCTTATCGCCGCCGTGGGTATCGGGGTGGTGGCGTTTGACCAGTTCTTTATACCGCGCTTTGAGCCCTGCCAAGGTCAAGGGCGGCACAAGATCGAAAAGCGCCAAGGCTTTTTCCTGGGGCGAGCGGGGCGGCCGCTTGGGCTTTTCGGACGGGGTTTCGCCGTCGATGTCGAACATGCCGAATCCGGCCCACCGGGCGGCGTGGAGGGCGCTGACCCGAGCCCCGAGAGGCCAGGTCGGCCGCTGCCAGACCGTGTCGTTGCGGATTTCGGCTTCCATCTCGTCCGTGCTCATCCCGGCGTAATAATTCCAGGAAGCGTTGTAGGCGCGGACATGATCGAGGCAGAACCAATAGAACGAGTCGAGAGTCGCGCGCGAGCGCGGTGCCCGATGCTCACCCGAAGCCTCGCAACCTGGATGGTCGCAGTTACGGTGTGGAATCGGCCCCGGATTGGAGAAAATTGCGACGCGCGGACGGGCCATTTTATGAGTATGGGGGTTGCCTCAAACGGTGACAAGCATGAGTGGCTTTGGTTAACAGACCTTGACACTTCGGCCTTTTCGGACGAATTCCAGTGAGTTCCCCACAAGGTTTTTGCCATGACCGTCGCCGACCGTATCCGCGAGAAGCTGGAAGCCGCGTTGCAGCCACAACGCCTTGAAATCCATAATGATTCTCATCTACACGCGGGGCATCACCACGGCATTTCCGGCGGCGAAACCCATTTCCGGTTGGAAATCGTCAGCAAAATCTTCATCGGCCAGAACCGGGTCGCCCGGCAGCGCCAAGTCAACGCGCTACTGGCGGAGGAATTGGCCGGGTCTGTCCATGCCCTGCAGATGATGACCCTGACCCCGGACGAGGATACCGGCCGGCGCGGCGAACCGGTCGGCCATAAACACTGATTTAGGGAATTATTCTGCCGCGATGGCTCTTGCCGATATTTTCCGGCTGAAGCTGATCCGGTCACCCAGCCGAGTAAGGCCGCGCCGCGCCGGCAGTTCGATCAGGCGATAGGTGAGTTGGGCCGTGCGGAGGGTCGCCGCGAGCATGGTCGCCAGACAGAGCAGTCCGAGCCAGGGATGGTCCGCCAGCGGCAGGCGCCAGGCCACAAAGCTCGTCCAAAGATCGAGCGCGAAATAATGGACCAGGTAAATCGAATAGGAGACGAGCCCGAGCCAATGAAGCGGCTTCGTCCCTAGCAGCCGCGCGCCGAGACCATCGGCCCGCGCCCCGGCGGCCACGGTGATGGCGGCAAAGACAACGAAGAACCCGCTTCCCCAATCCCATTGAAGCGACGCACCCATCAGCAATAGCGCGCCGACCAAAACCGCATCGGCAATCCGCCCGTTGCCGCGCCAGCGCATCACGAAGGGATGAAGCGCGACACCCAACGCGACAAGAACCAATGCGTGCGGCACCGCATGAAGCGGCGGCAAGTCAGCGTTGGTGACGCCGGCAAGAACAAGCACCAGCAATAAAAGCGAAACGAGAAGCTGCAAACGCGAGCCTTGCCGCAACAAGATCAACAGCGGAAACGCAAGATAAGCCGCAAACTCGGCGCTGATCGACCAAGCGGGAATGTTCCAGGTCAGATCGGAAAAGATGCCCCACGACTGAACCAAGAAAAGATTGCCCAAGAGCGCTGCAACGCTGTGCGCGCCGGTAAAAGCCTGGCCGCCGAGCGTGAGCTTGATCGTCTCGACTGAGACGAACGCGCCGAGCATGCACAAATGCAGCGGATAGATTCGCGCGAGGCGACGCCACAGGAAACGCGCATAGGCCTTCGCGCTGTCGAACGGCGGCGTGGTCTGAGCGAGGATGAAGCCGCTGAGAATAAAGAAGAGATCGACCGCGCGCGCGCCATGCGAAAAGAACGGCGTCCAGCGTTCGATGTCGATCGACGGACCGAAAAAATAATGAAAATGGTAAATGACGACGTAGAGCGCCGCCACGCCGCGCAGCGATGTCAGCGGTCGAATTTCACTTCCGGTCGTCGTGGGTCCGTTGGTCATGAATTGCTCCACCGGTCAAAGGAGCAAGTTCCGTGCCGTCAGAAAAATATTACCAAATAAGGGGATTTGCGCGCGAACCGCTTACGCAGCGTCAAGTTTTCCGACACCACGCAGAATCCCGGCGAGCGCCGCGATGTTGGCCGGCGGCAGGCTGCCGCGCAGCGCCGCGGCCAAAATCAGCGAAACGCCGCGCCGTGTCGCACCGGCTTCGATCAGGTTACGGCCAAGCCGGCCATAGCGCCGCGCTAGGATCTGCTGCCGCTCGCGCGCAGTCAGTTCCGCCTCGTCCAAGAGATGGCGTTCGACCATGCGCATGACGTGATCGGCTTGCGCCGTCGCGAGCCCTGCGGAATAGCTGCTGCCGCGATAGTGATAGATCGCCAATGCCTGCGAGAGGGCGATGACGGCACCACGCCGCGCCAGGCGAATGAACACGTCCTGGTCTTCGCCGACGGCGAGGCTGGGGTCGAAACCGCCGACCGCATCGAGCAACACCCGGCGCGTCAGTACCGAGGATGTCCCGATAAAGGAAGATGCCAGCAGGGCCTTCCAGGCGTCCGGGCCTTCGCTCGGCGTCTGACGGGCGAAGATCGACAAGCCTTCTTCGCCGTCTTCGTGGATGGCGCGCATATCGCAGGTGACGAGGCTTATCGCATCGCTGCGCTCGATCGCCGTGACCTGAAGCGCGAGCTTTTCCGGCAACCATTCGTCATCGGCATCGAGAAAGGCAATCAGATCGCCCCGCGCAGCGGCTATGCCGTCGTTGCGCGCGCGCGACGGACCACCTTGGCTGTCACGCTTAATAAGTCTTAACCGCGGATCGGCGTAAGTCTCGACCAGCGTCCCGGTGCCGTCTCGGCTGGCGTCATCGACGACAATCGCTTCCCAAGCGGTAAAGCGTTGCGCCCGGACGCTGTCGAGGGCGCGCGATAGCGTCGCGACGGCATTGAAGGCGGGAATGACGACGGAGACGCGGGGGGAAACGTGCAGATCGGTCATAAACCTCGTCTTCACACGGGCGTGGGTAAGATCGCGTTAACGGCGCATCCATTTTTACGCTTTCGCTATCGGTCCCGGAAATTACCGCCCTCTTAATCAATTTCCGGTATGTCCTAAATATCGCTGCCGTCGAGGATATTCCGTGCGTTCACTGCTTCTGACGATCCTCATCTTTACGCTGTTGCCTTCAGCCTTCCTCACGCCGTTCGTCGGCGTGTTGTTGTGGTCGTGGGTTTCGTTCATGAGCCCCCATCGTCTGGTGTGGGGCGTGGGCGACAGCTTGCCCTGGGCGCTTATCGTCGGCTCGGTCGGTATCGGCGGCTGGCTGCTCAGCGAACGCCGGCGCGTGCCGATGGATACGACGACGGTCCTGCTGGCCATTCTGGCCGTGCTTTTCACGATCAGCACATACTTCTCACTCGTTCCCGACGTGGCGTGGGACAAGTGGCAAGGCATCATGAAGGAATTCGTCTTCCTCTTCATTACAGCCGCGCTGGTCACCAATCGCGTGCGCGCTCATGCGCTGCTGTGGATCATGGTGATTTCGGTCGGTTATTACGGCATCAAGGGCGGTGTTTTCACCCTGGTCACCGGCGGCGCCTATCGCGTCTGGGGCCCTGACCTGACGGCTATTTCGGATAACAACCATCTCGCCACCGCGCTGGTCGTGGTGCTGCCGCTGATGAACTATCTCGGCCGGCAATCGAAGAACGACATCATCCGGATCGGTTCGCGTCTGGCGATGGGCTTCTCGATCCTGTCGGTTATGGCCAGCTATTCCCGCGGTGCGTTCGTGGCGCTGTCCGCCATGATTCTGTGGTTCTGGCGCCATTCCAAACACAAGATGGTCTCGGGCGTGCTGATCGCAGCGACGCTCGCCTTCTGCGTTGCCTTCATGCCGGCGGAATTCATTCAGCGTATCGGCTCGATCCAAGACTATCAGGACGACGCCTCGGCCGAAGGTCGTCTCGCGATTTGGGGTGCGGCGTACAAGATCGCTCTCGCCCGGCCGTTGGTGGGTGGCGGCTTCTATGCGCCGTATCGCCAAGAAATCATCGACCAATATGCCCCCGGCGTTCAGGCTCGCGCCGTGCATTCGATCTGGATGGAAACCCTCGGCGAAAACGGCTTCCCGGCGCTGATCGTCTGGACATCGCTGCTGCTCGTCGGCCTCAACAACTGCCGTACCATCATTCGCCGCACCAAGGATATTCCCGAGCTTCGATGGGCCAACGACATGGCACATATGGGCATGGTGTCGCTTCTAGGTTACGCCGTCGGCGGCAGCTTCCTGTCGCTGTCCTATTGGGATTTTTATTACACCCTGCTCATCCTCTTCGCCGCCGTGCGCCGGATCGCGCTGGCCGAGTTGGTTGTCTTGGGCAAGACGCAGCCGACCCTGAGCGAACGGCTGGCGATCGGCGGTGGTCTCAGCAAGCACGGCAATCTCGTTCGTCCGCCGGTTGTACCGCAACCGCACATGGCGATGCGGCCGACGAAGTAACGACTGCGTCCCGCGATGTTCGTCGGACGAACCACCACACCCCCCACCGAAACACTGCGCATCGGCATCGATGCGCGCTGTCTCAATGTCCGCCATCTGCGCGGCATGGGAAATTACCTGCGCGGCATGATCGGCGGGCTTGCCGGCCTGCCGGAGCTGCACTGGGACTTCCTGTCGAACCGGCCCGACCTGCCGTTCCATAATCCCCTGCCCGGCACGACGCCCGCCTTACATAACTTCGATTGCCCCGGTCATCGCTTTCAACTTTGGGAACAAGCTGCCCTGCCGATGGGCGCGGTCGCGCGGCATCTCGACGTGCTGCATTGTCCGCAAAACTCGGCGCCATGGTGGCAACCGGTGCCGACCGTCATCACGATCCACGACACTATGATCTGGGATCGCGATGAATCGATGGATGCCGGCTTCTATCGTGACACGTTATTGCCGCAGGCGTTTCATCGCGCCGCCGGCATCATCACCATCAGCGAGCAGTCGAAGCGCGACATCCTGCGCCGCTGGCCCAAACTCGGATCGAAGCTCCACGTCATCCCGCATGGCGTTGAGGCCGAATTCCTCGACGCACAGCCCGCGCCACTGAGCGATGATCTGCGCGCGGCCGGCATCGAAGCGCCCTACTTGCTGTATTGCGGCGGGTTGATGCCGCGTAAGCGCATGAGCTGGGCCGTCGAAATTCTCGCCACGCTCGATACGCCGAACCTGATGCTGGTCGTCTGCGGCGTTCCTGCCGAGGGTCATGCCGCGGCAGCCGCATCGCTGCCGCCCGAAATCCGCGCACGCGTCCGTTTCGCACCGTTCATCGAACAACGCGCGATGCCGCGCCTATTCCAGAATGCGGCCGCCGTGCTCTATCCCACGCTTTACGAAGGCTTCGGTTTCCCCGCCCTGGAAGCGCAGGCCGTCGGCACGCCAGTGCTGATGAGCCCTCTCGGCAGCCTCGCTGAATTAAACGGCCCCGGTGCGGTCATGCTCGATCCCGAAGATCGAACTGCCTGGATCGAAGCCACCCGCCGCATCGTTGCTGAACGCACCAATCTGGTTCCCGATGATCGCGCCCGCCGCTGGGCACGCGGCTTCTCTTGGGATGTTTCCGCCGCCGCGCATCTCGCGGTGTATCGCCATGCCGCCGGACGGACTGATTGATATGACCACGCCACCGCTCGTCACCGTCGTGATGCCTTGTTACAACGCCGCCAAGACAGTCGAGATGGCGATCGAATCGGCGCGAGGGCAAAGCCACCGCCCGATCGAGATTCTCTGCATCGATGACGGCAGCAAGGACGATACCCTCGCCATTCTCAAGCGCCTCGAAGGCGACGATCTGACCGTCATCGTCTGCGATAAAAACGGCGGTGTCGCCGCCGCGCGCAATCGCGGCATTGCCGCCGCCAAAGGCGCCTACATCGCGTTCCTCGATTCCGACGATAGCTGGGCCAGCGACAAGGTCGCGCGCCAGTTGGCGATGATCGACGCCGACCCCGCGATGGTCATGGCCGGCTGCCGCGCCGAAGTACTGCGCATCGACGGCGCGCGCGAGCTGGTCAATGCGAACCGCGAGCCGCCGCAGGGCCCCGAAGCCTGGCGCAGCATGCTGCATCATTCATATCTTGTGCCGAGCGTCGTCATGGTCCGCACCGCGGTCGCTCGGCGCATCGGCGGCTTCAACGAAGCGATGCGATCGGCTGAGGAAGACCAGGATTTCTTCATCCGCCTGGCGCTTGAAGGCAAAGCCGGTTTCGTCGATGCCGTGCTGACCACGATGCACGAACAGCCGAGCAGCCTCTCGAGCCGCAACCGCCTGCGCGAATACGAAACCGTTCTGCCGATGGTGCTGCGCCATTGCCGCAAGCTTGCCGACCGGTTGAGCACTGCCGAACGCCGCGCCATCGTCGGCGCGCGTCATACGGCCATCGGGCGGGGTGTCTATCTGGGAATGCCGTTGTTGGGGATGCGCTTGCTCGCACGCGCCATCGTCAACGGCGACGAGCCGATGACCAATCTGTATTATATGCTGACCGCGTCGCCTTGGGCCCGTTGGCTCAAAGCGAAGCTGCGTCACCCGGCGAGCGCGGATACCTTGGCGCGCACGTAAGCGCGCAACCCATCGGGCAACAGCGGCCCAATCGTCTTCTTCGTCCAATTGGTGAAATTGCGATCCGCCGGCCCCTCGCCGCGCCATTCGGTATGGGCAAGGTAACGCCAGTAATCCGCACGGCGCGGATGATGGCTCATATAGCTCCACGGCTTCGACGCGCCGTTGAAATGGACGATCGCCGCATCGCGCCGCACCGTCTCCACCGCCGCATCGGTCAAGCCGAGCGGATGATGCGTGAAATAGAATGGCGAGATGACGTTGTAGATGTAGGGCAGATCGAGACGCCGGTCGTACAGGCAAGCGTTCAGAACGTCCTGATCGGCATCGACGATCTTTTCGGCATTGTTGCCGAGATAATCCATCAGCTTCGGAAAGACGTTCTCGCGCCGCCATTTGGCAAGATCCATCAACAGAACGCCGGAATTGAAATAACCGTAGGACTCGGGAATGCCGAACGCGGCGCAGCGATCCGAACCTGGAATCGTCACCGCGCCGATGATCGCATTGCCCATATCCATCTGCCACAAGCGCGTCACGTCGCCGACAACAACCATGTCGCTGTCGAGATAGAGCACCTTCGACACGGAGTCGGCGAAGAAGTCTGTGACCCAGAGACGGGTATAGTTGTCGATCGAATAATGGCCGCGTATCGGCAGATGACGACCGGCATCGGCCGCCAGCCGTTTCATTTTCAGCGTGCAGTTGGAATAAGCGGCCACCGTACGGCGCAGCTTCGCCGCCTCGCCGCCAAGATCGCCGGTACTGACCACGACCAACTCAAAGAAAGCATCGGGATTATTCTCGAGCAGCGAGACGATGCACACCGCGACGTGTTTCGCATAACTTGCGTTGATGCAGAATAACGTCGGGATCGTCATTGATGCGCGCATCAGCGGGGCCCGTTCCATCGGCAGCAGCCATCTCTCACACCACCGGATCGCCGATCATGCGGCGATAAATACGCTTCAAGGGACGTTTGACGCCGAACCGTTCGGCCCAATTGCGGACGAGATCGCCCAGCGCGTCGATCTTCTGCGCCAAGTGCCATTCCATGTAGCCGATCGGGTTACGGCGGAAATAGCGGCGATTGAAACGACGGCGTTCAGCCTCGTTATAAACCTTGGCCGCGCCGCCCAGTTTGGCCACCAGCGGCGAGAAATACGGATACATCGCGGCGTTGCGCAGTTCCGTCTTCATGAAGTTGCCGATGAGGACGTCGTCGAAGAAGCCGTATTCGACCGTCGCCAGCAGCGAATTGCGCGGGATATGAAATCCGATACCGCGCAGTTGCGATTCAGGTTCGCCTTTCGCTTGAGGATCGATCCAGATTCGACGGCGCTCGCCACCGACCACGAATTCGAAATAATCGAAATGTTCGCGCACGGTTTCATAACGTTCAAAGAAGGCATAGACCCTGCCCCATTCGTCTTCGCTGAGATGGGTGGACCAATCGTCGTCGCCTGTTCCATCGGTGATCTGATAGGTCGCCGATTCCTGCGATGGGTGCTTGCGGTGAATTTTTCCGGTATCGAGATCGACGATGCAGAAGGGTTCGACTTTGCCGATATGCGGGCGCGGCCAATGTTTCGTCACGTCAGCCCAAGTCACGCGATAGGGATTGGCCCAAATGCTGTCGGCACGGACATAGATATGTTGCGAGGCTGAGGCGACGAAATTCCCCGCTCCCAGCTTGTCGATGCGGCGCGCCGTCGTCCAGACCATACCGAGTTTGCGATCGTCGGGTCCGCCGATGGTGCGGCGGCCTTCGCTGTCGATGAAATTGATCATGTCGGCGTCGATGGCGCAAAGCGATGCGACATAGGTCTTCGGGCGATCGTACTGGCTGATCAGCTTTTTGAGGAAGCGTTCTTCGCCGCAGAGCGGTGAATCGTTTAGATTGACGATTAGACTGTCGCCCGCCTCGACCACCAGCATGCCGTCTTGGTTCTCGTTATCGAGGCACAAGCAGCGGATGTTCGGCGAAAGCTGATGCCATTGGCGATAAGGCATCGTCGTGACGGAAAAACCCTGGCTGGCGATGAAATTCCGGATCTCGGGATCATAGTGATCCGGCAGCAGGAACTTCTTGTCCTTCGGCAGCAGCGCCAACGAATCCGGATGGAGATGATCGGGATGGCCGTGCGATACCCAGATATATTCGGCATCGACCACCGATTGGCGTTCGGCCTCGGTCAGCGGCCGGTCGAGCGCCCAACTGCCGAAATAGCAGGTGCCTTCGATCCAAGGATCGGTGGCAAGAATCGGCCGGTCGTTCTCGTAGAAAACGATGGTCGCATTGCCGAGCGTTTCGAAACCGAGATGCATGAAAACCTCTTCGCGGGCTTGATCGAAGTTCGCGGTAAGCCGTTGCGATGACTTCGATTGTCGCGCGCGAGCGTTAAGTCTTTACTAAAAGTTTACGCGCGCGCGTCTTGAGGCTGAGCGGGATGAGCCCGACCAGGAATGTTTCGGCGCCGTCCGGGCGGCCTGCCGCGATCCAGCACAGCGCCAGCATCCCGGCATAAACGCCAGCGCCGATCAGCATCGCCTGACAGCAGAGCAGCATTTCGGCGAGATCGCGGGTTCCGTTCGCCTCGATCCAACCGAAGCCCGAGAGATACAGCGCAAGCGCCATCGCGAGAGTCGCGACAGCAGGACGCCACAGATTTTCCATCCAGACCATGAAGCCGACCCCGAGCGTACGGCCGGTGACGATGGCGAAGACGATACCTTCGACGCCGGTCAGCGCAGCGCGCGCGACCGCAACACCCCACAGCCCGCCGTAAAGCGCGGCAACGGCGCAACCGGCAGTGCCGATGACGGCGAAGACCGCGGCAATGATGAAATTGTTGCGCACATGACCGGAGACGATCATCGCCGTCGTGCCGATCGTCGAAAGCAAGGCGAGCGGCGCAGACGCGGCAACCCAGCCGATCACCATGACCGAGGACGACCATTGCGGCCCCAGCGCGATATCGACGATGTAGCCCGCGACCGCCGACATGCCGATGGCCGCCGGCAGGATCGGAATGGCGATGACGCCGATGGTGCGGCGGAAGGCATCGCCGAAATTGCCGGCTTCGTTGCGTGCGGCAGTGAAGCCCGAGAACAGGGCGCGGCAGGCGGGATAAACGATCTCGGTAATCGGCAAGAGTCCGATCTCGGACGCCATCATGAAGACGCCCACCTGGAAAGTGTCGAGGAAGCGACCGAGGACGATCATCCAACTGCGGTCGCGCCCGAAATCGGCGATGCAGGCCGCCCAAGTCCAGAACGAGAAAGCGAAAAGCTGCTTGCCCGCCGCCATGCTGAAGCGCGGGCGATAGGGGTGCATCTTGAAGGTCAGCACCCAGCGGATGATGCGCAGAACCAGATTGCCGATGACCAAGGCCCAATAGGAATGGGTAGCCAGAGCGAAGGTGATCGTCGTCGCGACCGAGACGAGACGCGGCATCAGGAAGAGCTGGAACTCGCTGTCGAAGCGGAAGTCGCGCCTAAACTCCACGATGCCGATATTCTCGGTTCCCTCTATCGCCGGGAACAGCGACAGCACGAGCAGCAACGGGATGAGGCGCGGGTCGCCGAAAAACTCGGCGGCGAAGGGCGCCGTCGCCGCGATGATCAGCGTATTGAGCAGCCCGCGCGCGACCGCAAAGGTGTAGGCGGTATCAAGAAGGCCGCGATTATTCTCGGGCGAGCGGATGATCGCATCCTGCAGTCCGAAAATAGAAAACGCGTCGAAGGCGGCGACATAGGTCGTGGCGATGGCGACGAGGCCGAAATCGGCCGGCACCAAAACGCGCGCGAGGATAAGCGTGCTGACGAAACCGAGGACGCGGGTCGCGACGCGCCAGAGAATCATCCAGCCGGCGCCGACCAGGGTCTTTTGTCTTATCGATCCCGAGTCTGTCGTCATTCCCTTGCCGCGGCCCATCGGCCAAACGCGTGAAATCCCGCCGACGGAGCCGGCGATGGCTTGATGAAGCTAGGTCATATTCGTTTAGGAATTACCCAAGATGAATGGTTAACGCGGCGGAAAAGCACCGATGGACCTTATCGTGTCACGCGCCGTCGCGTAACATGGCGCTATGTACAGCGATGACGATCTCAACGCTGCCGTGACGGCAGGTGTCCTTACTCCCGACGCAGCGGCGGCCCTTCGCAGTTTTGTCGCGAGCCAACGCGCAACACCGGCGGTCGATGAAGAGCATTTCCGACTCCTCACCGGCTTCAACGACATCTTCGTCGCCATCGCGGCGACGCTGATCCTCTTGGCGATGGGATGGCTGGGCGGCGCGGCCAACGGCATCGGCGGCATCGCCGTCGCGGTAACGAGCTGGGGCCTGGCCGAATATTTCACACGGCGCCGCCGCATGGCGTTGCCCAGCATCATCTTGCTGATCGGTTTTATCGCCGGGGTCAGCATCGCGGTCACCGGCTTCATCCACCCTGTTGACCTGTTCATGCGCAACGCCACTGCATTGCATGACGGTCGCGGTGTGCTGCTTGCCCTGCCCGCTGCGGCAGGCGCGATCGGCGCGTGTCTGCATTGGTGGCGTTTCCGGGTGCCGATCACCGTCGCCGCGGGCGCCGTCGCGGTAACCGGCCTTATCACCTCGCTGTCCTACGCCTTGCTTCCGTCGATGGCTTCCGCGGCGCGACCGATCCTTCTCGCCTGCGGCCTTGCCGTATTCGCCCTGGCGATGGGATGGGACATGAGCGACCGCACGCGGGTCACACGGCGGTCCGATGTCGCCTTCTGGCTGCATCTGTCGGCAGCGCCAATGATCGTCCATCCGATCTTCGGCATGCTGGGTCTGTTGGGCCATGGCGAGACCGACATCGACAAGGCCGCCACCGCCGTCGCGATCTATCTGGCGCTAGCGCTGGTCGCATTGATGATCGATCGGCGCGCCTTGCTGGTGTCGGCGTTGATTTATGTGCTCTACGCGATCAGCGCATTGCTGCGCGCGGCGGGATCGCTCAGTGCGAGCTTCGCCCTGACCGCATTGATCATCGGATCGGCATTGCTGTTGTTGTCGGCATTTTGGCACCGCGCGCGGCGCGCGGTCGTCGAGCCGTTACCGGCCGGAATGAAAAACCGCCTTCCTGCGATCTAGCGGGAAGGCGGTTTCGTCTTTAGGCGTTGGACTTCGTATCGACCTTGCCGCCGGTGTCGCTGAGCAGCTTGTCGAAATAGGCGATCGTGTGCTTGAGGCCGGTTTCGAGCGGAACCTTGGGTTCCCAGCCGAGCACGCTCTTGGCGCGCGAGATGTCGGGGCAACGCTGCGTCGGATCATCGACCGGCAACGGATGACGCACGATCTTCGAGCGCGAGCCGGTCATGGCGACGATCTTCTCGGCCAGTTCGGCGACGGTCGTCTCGACCGGGTTGCCGATATTGATCGGGCCGGTCACGTCGTCGGGCGCCGCCATCAAGCGAATCCAGCCTTCGAGCAGATCATCGACATAGCAGAAAGCGCGGGTCTGGCTGCCGTCGCCGTACAAGGTGATCGGTTCGCCCTTCAGCGCCTGAACAATGAAGTTCGACACAACGCGGCCGTCGTTCGGGTGCATGCGCGGGCCGTAGGTGTTGAAGATACGCACGACGCGGATGCGCAGGTTGTGCTGGCGGTGATAGTCGAAGAACAGCGTCTCGGCGCAACGCTTGCCTTCGTCGTAGCAAGCGCGCGGGCCGATTGGATTGACGTTGCCGCGATAATCCTCGGTCTGCGGATGGACGCTGGGATCGCCATAGACTTCGGAGGTCGAGGCCTGGAAGATCTTGGCGCGCAGCCGTTTCGCGAGGCCGAGCATATTGATCGCGCCGGAGACACTGGTCTTGGTCGTCTGCACCGGATCGAACTGGTAATGGATCGGCGAGGCCGGGCAGGCAAGATTATAAATCTCGTCCACCTCGACATACAGCGGGAAACACACGTCGTGACGCATCGCCTCGAAATGCGGGTTCGAGAGCAGCGAAGCGATATTGTCCTTGCGGCCGGTGAAGTAGTTATCGACGCAAAGAACGTCGTTGCCTTCCTTGATCAGCCGTTCGCAAAGATGGGAGCCGAGAAATCCGGCGCCGCCCGTAACGAGAATGCGCTTCCGTGTGGAGCTCATCGTGACGTCCCTAATGCTTGGCGGCGTTCCGCCGTGTCGGAGGGCTCGACCGCGGCGCGGCCGATGCTGACGTAATAGAAGCCCGCGGCCGACATATCTTCGGGCTTATAGATGTTGCGCAAATCGATCACCGTCGGGCTGCTGAGCAGCGACTTCACGCGCGGCAGATCGAGGGCGCGGAACTCGTTCCATTCGGTGATGATCACCACCGCATCGGCGCCGGTCATCGTCTCGTAGGTGTCTTTGCTCCAAACGACGTTATCCATCATCTTGGCCGCTTCTTTCATGCCTTCCGGATCGAACGCACGGACGGTCGCGCCGGCCTTCTGCAGCGCCGGGATGATGTCGAGGGCCGGGCTGTCGCGCATATCGTCGGTGTTCGGCTTGAAGGTGACGCCGAGCACGGCGAGCGTCTTGCCCTTCACGTTGCCGCCGCAAGCGCGGATGACGCGCTGCGCCATGTCTTCCTTGCGGTTATCGTTCACTTTGATGACCGCCTCGATGATGCTCACGGGCGAGCCGGCATCCTGCGCGGTTTTGACGAGCGCCAGACAATCTTTCGGGAAGCACGAACCGCCATAGCCCGGACCGGCATGGAGGAACTTGCGGCCGATGCGGCCATCGAGGCCGATGCCCTTGGCGACGTCCTGCACGTCGGCGCCGACTTTCTCGCACAGATCCGCGATCTCGTTGATGAACGATATCTTGGCGGCGAGGAAGCTGTTGGCGGCGTACTTGGTCAGTTCGGAGGTTTCGATCTTGGTGAAAAGGATCGGCGTCTCATTGAGGAACAGCGGGCGATAGAGTTCGCGCATGACGTTCTGGGCGCGCTCGGTCTCGGCGCCGATAACGACACGGTCGGGACGCATGAAGTCGCCGATGGCCGACCCTTCGCGGAGGAATTCCGGGTTCGAGACCACATCGAAGGCGGCGTCGGGACGCGTCTTGCGGATGATGTCGGCGACCTTGCGGCCGGTGCCCACCGGGACGGTCGATTTGGTGACGACAACGGTGTAGCCGTCCATCGCCTGGGCAATCTGCTCGGCGGCGCCGAAGACATAAGACAAGTCGGCATGACCGTCGCCGCGGCGCGACGGGGTGCCGACGGCGATGAAGACCGCATCCGCGCCTTTGACGGCGGCGTTGAGATCGGTGGTGAAGGAGAGACGCTTGGCGGCCATGTTGCTCATGACCAACTGATCGAGCCCAGGCTCGTAGATCGGCATTTCGCCTTTCTCGAGGCGGGCAATCTTACCGGCGTCGAGATCGACGCAGGTTACGTTGACCCCGAATTCCGAAAAGCAGGCCCCCGACACGAGACCGACGTAACCTGAACCGATAACTGCAATGCGCATGAATGCTCCCGTGTGACCCGCCGAGAACGCTGCTGCGGTGCAAAAAATTCCGCAAGGACAGCATTCGGATATGAAAACATTTAGCCGGCGCCGGCACTATGCCGGTTCACCAAGCAAATTCAAAGATTTAACGTCGCCGAAGAATCTGTCCGGGCTTATTTTCTTCCGCCGCCGCTTTTTCTTCAGCGACGAAATCGCGCATCGCGAAGAAGCCTTTGGTCGGACCCTGGTTGCCGGCGGCGTCATTGGTCACAGCCCAGTGCATGATGCCCAAAACGCCGGCCAGCGCGCAAATGAAGAATATCGCTTCCATATTTCACCTTATCATTGAGTTGGGTACAGCCAAAACCGCCCCCATCGCGGCGACCCGCCGCGCATTGTCCGCCCAGGTAAATCCCCGAACGTCGATTTGCCGTCGTGCCCCCTGCCCCAGATGCCGGCGCAGGCGACCGTCTTGGACCAGCCGCAGCAGCGCCGCCAGCATGGCCCCGTCCTCGTTCGGATCGAACAGCAGGGCCGATTCCTCGGCCACCAGCAATTCGCGGATATTCGGCTGATCCGGCGCGACGATGGCTTTGCCGGCCGCCATATATTCAAACAGTTTCAGCGGCGAGGCGTAGCCGACCGACCGGGGCTGCAAGGCGACATCGAAGGCGGCGATGTACGGCGCGATTTTCTCGCGCGGCACGACGCCGGTAAAGGTCATCCGGTCGGCAATACCGAGAGCCGCCGCTTGTCGCTCCATCCCCGCCCGCGCCGGACCGTCGCCGACCAACAGCACATGCAGTTCGGGCGGCAGGTTCGGCTGCGACAGCACATCCATCAGCGCGTCGAGACCATGCCATTCGCGCATGAAGCCGGAAAAGCCGAGCACGATCTTGCCCGAAAGCCCCAAGGCCCGCTTCGCTGCGTCGGCTTGGGCACCGTCATAGACATCGGTGTCGATCGCGTTCGGAATAACGGTGATGCGGGCCGGATCGACACCCGCTTCGATCATATGCGCCACCAGCACGTCGCTGACCGGCATGACGCGATCGGCCTGACGCCAAATCCAGGATTCAAGACGCCGCGCCACGGCGGCAAGACCGAGGCCGCCGAACCGTGCGCGTTCCTGCGCAAGCGGCGCGTTCACTTCGAGCAGCAGCGGCGTGCGCGTCAGTTTCGCGACGAGAACGCCGGCGATGAGATTGAGGTTGTAGCGTTCGTAAATGACATCCGGCCGGCATTGCCGCCAGGCGCGATAAAGCCGCGCGAAGGCGGGAATGTTGTAGCCCAGTTCCATCGCCTCATAGAGCGACGCCGGCAGCAACGCCTTGAGCGCGGTGATCCAACGCGGCGCTTCGGCGCCGAGATCTTGCGACGACAGAACCGCCGGCGCGGCAATGGAAACCGTATGGCCTTCGCGGCGCAACGCGGCGATCATGTCATCGACATGAACCGATTGACCGTCACGCGAGACGACACGGTGATGATAGAGGATGCGCAACGGCGCCCGTGACTCGTCGCGAATGGGCGTCGCGTCCTGAACGGGCATATCCAGGGGCTTCATGGCGAGCATCCCGCCCATTCAGTCAGCCTTCGCTGTGCGGCGTCGCCGTTTGGCGCGCCGTATTGAGATAACGGTCCAGCGGTTCCATTGCCCCGAGGAACGCGGCGAGATCGCGATCGGGATGAGAGTCGGGCGTGCCCGGATCATCCACCGCGATGGCGACGAAAGCGGAAATCTCGGAACGGCCTTCGAGGATGGCCCGCGCCTGGCGCAACTTTGCCTCGGCGGCGCTCCCCGTCACCATGCCATCGACGACATAGAACGACCAGACCAGACGATTGCGATTGCCGGAACGGATCTGCGCCGCGTTGACGCGCACCGGGTTGCCGTCGATCACGGCGTCGGCGGTGCCGAGCGTGGTGCGGACCCAGTTGTCTTCTTCGAAGACGCGGTTCTGGCTGCGGACGAGATTGTTGTGTCGGCCATAGGCGCTGTAGAGCGCGACATAGCGTTGTACGGTGCCGTCTTTGCCCTCGAAGCTATCGCGGATTTCGTGATCCGGCGAAATCACCAATGGCTGCCAATCGTCGCTCGTCGCTTGAACGACCTGCCACGGCGCAGCAACGGCGGGGGCCGCCACAACCGTCAGGTCCGGACGCCAGCGTTCCGATTCGAGAAAGCCGGTATAGATCGGGCCGAGCGATGCGAGCATCACGGCGGCGGCGGTGGCGATCAATGGCGCACGCACGGCAAAGCTCGGCAAAGTCGACGGTGCGGCGGGACGCAACGGACCGCCATCGGCAAAGCGGGTGCCGACGAAGATCAGCAGCAGAATGACGGCGGAGAAAAAGCCCCAGCCATAGATGATGTGATCCGCCTCGACCGCCATCGCATCGTCCGTCAGATGCGCGAGATAGATGATGCCCCAGGCACGAATGCCGTTCGCAAGGATCGGAATCGTCGTCGCCAGCGCGAGGAAGATCGCGCGCCGTTTCCAGCTGCGATAGACCACCATCGAGAAGAACGCGGCAAAGGCGATCGAAGCGATAAGGAAGCGAAGACCGGCGCAAGCCTCGGCGACGATGAACTCGCCTTCCGGGATCGAGATGATGATGCCGTCCGAATAGGTCGGGACGTGAAACACGCCCAGCGCGAAAATGACGAAGCGCGCCGTGAGGTCTTGCAGCGACGGCACCAGGAACTCGCCGCTCGGCACCAGCAGATAGAGATAGAGAAACGGCCCGAGCAGCATGCGATAGACGCGCCAACCCAAAACCGATACCAGCATGACCTGAACCATGGTCATCAAGACGAATTGCTGTGCCTCGAGCACGTTGAGCACGGCGACGAGCAGCCAGGCGATCGACAGTAGCGGCAGCAGCGCCAGCATGCGGAAGTCGGGCTTCGGCACGGCATTGGCCAGCAGGTTGCGGCGGTCCCAGATCAGGTAGATCACGACCGGCAGCACCAAGAAGCAATGGCTATAAGCGGTCGAGCCCCACCAAACGCGCAC
The DNA here is from genome assembly GCA_903822185.1 of uncultured Rhodospirillales bacterium. GTDB lineage: Bacteria > Pseudomonadota > Alphaproteobacteria > ATCC43930 > CGMCC-115725 > CAIKMD01. Next base: position 91,859 of record CAIJOA010000012.1, read on the forward strand.
CGCGCCGAGAATTTCCTGGGTGAAGAGATAGCTGAGAACCACCGTGGCCGCTGCCAGAGCGACACCAAGGAGACGCCATTGTTGGGCAGAGTCGCCCTTGCCATGGCCGAGCTGAAGAACAGAAATACTCATGATGCGCTCGCCAGAACAGGAACGGTGTCAGGGACAGAATCGTCGAACAGGTGATCGAGAATGCCGAGGGCAGCAGACCAGCTGTAATCGGAAAGGATACGCGTACGTGCCTTCGCGCCGAGGTTCGGAGTGGTACCTGCGAAAATGCGCCCGATCGCATCGACGAACTGGGCCGGCGTCTTCGCCGACAGCACCTCGGCGCCGTCATCGACATCGAGGCCTTCGAGCGCCGCCGGCGTCGCGACGACGGGCTTCGCCATCGCCATGCCTTCAAGCACTTTATTCTGAATGCCGCGCGCGATCTGCAACGGCGCAACCACCGCATCCGCATGCGCCAGGTAAGGCCGCATGTCGGGGACGCGACCGGTCACATGCACATCGTCGGCCGCCAGGGCCTGCAGCGACCGGGCGGGATTAGATCCGACGATCCAGAAATCGACGTTGGAAAAAGATTTACGAAGCGCCGGCATGACTTCGGCAACGAACCATTGCGCAGCTTCGATGTTCGGCCGGTAATCCATCGCACCGGTGAAGACGATTGTCTTGCGACCGGGCTGATACGGCGTCGCATAAGCGCCTGCCGGATCGAAGAATTGATAATCGACGCCGTTACGCATCGCGCTGACGCGCGAGGATGAAGCCGGGGACCGATCGGAAAAGAGTTTCGCTTCGGCCGAAGAGACAAACAGCGTGTGATCGAAACGGGCGGCGGCAGCGGTTTCGAGCGCGAGCAGCTTTTCGCCTTCCCGGCGATAGAGCGCCGTCAAAGGCCAGCGGCCATGCGCGGCATATTGGCGGAACTTCTCGGAATCGACATCGACCATATCGATGACGCTGGTCGCCAGGCGATAATCGTCGAGATACGGCGCCATGGCCGAGCAGAAAACGAAAGTCTGCGTCGGCCGATGGCGAGCGAAGGTTTCGGCGATCCAACGCGACAGCGCGGCATCGTGAAAATAGGCAGCGCTCATCGACGTGCCGTTGGTCAGCGCGCCGAAGCTTTTGATCCGCTGCAAAAGCGGATTGAGCGGCAGGCACGCGACGCTGGCGCAATGCCGGCGCAGTTCGGCGATATGACGCGCATCGTCGGGATCGTCGTAGAAGCAACCGAGATGGACACGATGATGCTGGGCCAGATGGCACAGGATATGCCATGACCGAATCTTGTCGCCTTTATCCGGCGGATAAGGCATTCGATGCGCAAGAAACAGCAGATCAGCCATCGAAAAGGGGCACCGTAGTCATGACAGGACGCTTCGCGGACGGCGCAAAGCGCGTCACTATCGCCTGAATTCCCTAAAGACTTTGCTAAGGATTGGTGAGGAAGACGTCATCCATGCGTCCCCACGCGAAATCCGTGAGAAGCTGACGAAGACGGCCTTCCATGCGGCCCAAATTTAGGTAGTGCCGGAGCCGCGACTTGAGGGGCAAGCCCGGAACGCGCGGCTGATTCGGATCGATCTCCCACGGATGCATGTAGAAGATCCCGGCCATATGGTCGCGATTATTCACCCGGCGCAGATTGGCCCGCGAAATGGCATAAGGCAGCAGGCGAAAATAGCCTCCACCTGCGCACGGCAGATTGCGGCCAAAGCGCTGCACCGTCGTGAGCGGAATCTCGATCAGCTTGCCCTGACGCGGATGGAACGGGGTCCGCGGCGCATCGGGCATGCCGTAAAGATCGTGTTGAATCGGATAGATGCTTGAGCTGTAGGCATAGCCTTCTTCCTCAAGGACATCGAAAGCCCAGAGGTTGCGCGCCCCGATCGAGAAGCTTGCCGCGCGATAACCGCGAACGGCAGTACCGCCGATATCTTCGAGCATGGCGCGGCTCTGGCGCAGATCGGCGCGGAAGATATCGGGTGTCTGTTGATCGACGCGGGTGTGGTTGAGCCCGTGACTGGCCAGTTCATGCCCGGCGCTGACCATGCGACGAATAAGATCGGGATGACGTTCCGCGACCCAGGCGAGCGTGAAGAACGTCGCCTTTGCATTCATTTCCGCAAACAGATCGATGAGGCGATCGGTATTGTCGGCGACGCGCCGGGGATAGCTGTCCCAATCGGCCCGATCGACCGTGCGCGCCATCGCCTCGACCTGGAAATAGTCTTCGACATCGACGCTCATCGCATTGACGAGCGGTTTGGCGATTTCCCGGGTGCTATCGAACGGCATAAATATCAGAACGTCTTGCGCAGATAAGCGGTGATCGAGTTTTTGTAGAAGCTGCGTTGTCCCTGCTGCGAGCCGCCGTAATCGATCTCGTAGCCGATGCTGCCGATCAAAGTCGGGGTCATCAGACGGCTGAGACCGAGCATGAGGGTGACGGTATTCTCGTTCAGAACCTGACGCAGGTAGTATCCGCCGGTCATCGAGAACGTCGTCGTTTCATTGAGCGCATGATCCCAGCGAACCTCGCCGCCGATATAAGAGTCGGCGCTCGAATTACCAGCGATCGGCACGTAATCCTCGTAACGGACATCGACGGTATAGATGTCCGGCGCAATCGTCGTGATGAGACCGGCGCGGAAGCTTCGATCGCGATAGATCGTGTTCTGCAGCGCGAGTTCGTTCGCGACCAGCGATTGCGGCAGACCGGTCGAGGAATCGATCACGTTATGATTGGCGTTGAGCGAGCTCGAATTGAGGCTCGAGATGATCTGTTGCTGCGGCGTCGTGATCGTCTCGCCATAGTTAGCGAAGGCCGCGGTAATAGGTGTGATCGGGAACTTCGCCTGGCCGGCGAAGGAGTCGGCGCCCTGTCGATGGCCATAGGTCACTTGGAACAACGAATCATTCGCGCTTTGCCAGCGGACGCCGCCGTACCATGTCGGCTCATGCTGGTTGGCATAAGTGAAATTCGAGTAGCGCAGATCTTCATAACCGGCGCTGCCCAAAAGCTGGAACGTCGAAGACAAACGCAATTGGCCTTCGACCATGATCACGCCGGTGTCGTTGGTCCCGCCGCCATCCGAAATGCGCTGACGCGTGCCGTCGGCGGTGAATTGGCCGGCGAGCAAGCTGCCTCGATCGCCGCTATCGAGGAAGAAGCGTAGATCCTGAAGCGTCGCATCGCTGATCGGCGCCGCCACGGTCGTACCGTTGGTCGTGATCGTGCCGGTGTTGTTGTAAAAACGCGTCTGGCCGATCGAGTAACGCAGATCGCCGGTCGCACCGGAGATGCCAGGTACCGGAAAGCGCCATTCCGGGCCGGCATCATAAGCCAGCACCTCGGTACGGTCGCCGAAGCGAAGATCGATCGGATTGACCGGTCCCATGCCGCCGCCGCGCGAACCCTCGAAAGCCGAGCCACGCGTGTTGATGAACAGCGAATCGGGAATGATGGAGAAGGTACCGGTGCCGAACAGATTCTGATCGACGCGGTTGCCGTTGGTCACATTGATGTTGCGCAAGATGACCGGCGAATAGCTGAAATCGATCTTCGCCAATTGCGTATCGCCCTGAATGGCGATGCTGGGATTGATGAAGCTCTGCAGATCGGCTTGGCGATTATCATGCGTCAGCCCCGCATTATCGGTGAGGCTTTCGGAGATCTGAATTTGCGGCGTGATCATCCACGGCGATGGCGCATCGGGCGGCGCAACCGGATGATCTTTCGGCGTCGGCAGAGTCGGCTGTTCGCCGAACGGGCCCTGCGATGGCGGCGCCGATCCGTCAGGACGTTGAATATCGGATTGCAGACGGCGCAGATCCGGAAACGCCGTCGAGGCGTTGGCATTATACTGCGCATGAGCGGGCACGGTGGTGCCCAGCACAGCGGCGAAGAGTGAAACGACGGCCAGAGACCGGATAAAGCGCATTCTGCACCAACAAGAGCGATTCGGATCGACGCTCGCGATCGAGAATTAAGAGTAGGAGCCGAACTGATCCGTCGCCGAGGCACGAACCTTGTTGAGCATCAGGCTGATATTCGGGCAGTTGCGGACGAGCGCCAGCGCAGCCTCGATCTCTTCCTGTTGCGTCTGGTCGGCTTCGACCACGAACATCACCTGGCCAACAAGACCGGCAAGCGTCGAGGGATCGGAGCTGGCAAGGCACGACGGCGCATCGAAAATGATGAAGCGGTCGGAGTAACGCTGCGTCATCTCGCGGAACATCTCGCGGGTACGCTTGCTCGACAGCAGTTCCGGGCTGCGATTGTCCGGATTGCCGGCGGGGATGACCGCGAGATTCGGCATGTTCGTGCGCAGCACGACATCGGCGAAATCGACATCGGGATTGGAAATCAAATCGGTCAGACCACGGCCGGCCGGAATGCCCATCATCTCCTGCATCGCGTGGTTGCGCGTATCGAGATCGATGAGCAGAACCTTGAGATCCTGTTCCGAAGCGATCGAGAGAGCGAGATTGATCGCGGCAAAGGTCTTGCCCTCGCCCGGCTTTGCGCTGGTGACCATGATCACGCGATTGCGTTGCGCCTCGGCGTTGGTTTCGACTTCGTGCAGATATTTCGAAACGATCTGCCGCTTGATGATGCGGAATTCTTCGGCAACGCGCGAGCGGCCGGCCGACGGCAGGGAAATGCCATGCGAGCGAAGCGCGGCGCGGTCGATGCTGACTTGGCGGCTATGCGCGGTTGCGTGATCCGGCTGCACCGGACGCGGACGCGGCGCCTGCTGCTGAGGCTGTTGCTGCTGCCGGCGCTGCTGCGGGGCCTCTTGAGGCTCCTGCGGCTCGACATAAGCTTCGGGCTGACGCGGTGCCGGGCGAACCTGCTGCATCGGCATGGAACCACCGCCCCAGTCGCCGTTGGCCGCCATCTTCAACGGAACCTGCATCGGCTCCGCTTCGGTGCGACGCAGATGGGCTGCGGCGCGTTCGATGAGATTACGGGAAGCTGCGTCCATATTACCCTACCCCTCCGCCGCCGAGGCGGTGGAAATCAAATGTCATCGCGATAAGCACGGCATAGAGCATGAGCAACGCGAAGGCTGTGGCGCCGAATCCAGCCGTCTCGAGCGTGGTCTGTGCACGGGAGCGGAACATCGCCACGTACGAGACACCACCGACGATCGGCAATCCGAGACCACGCAGACGCTGCAGGGTCGAGAAGGACCGGTCGATCTGCGCGAGCATGATCGGGATCAGCAAGCCGCCAAGGACACCGGCCACCAGCACCGCCGAGAACAAGACCGGACGGTTCGGCGCAATCGGGTTCAAAGGAACCTGCGGCGCATCGACGACACGGAACTGGATCTTGTCGGCTTTGGTATCCGCCGCCTGCGAGAGGTTCGTCGCCTCGCGCCGGGTCAGCAGCTCGTCATAGTTCTTCTTGAGCACGTCGTAGTTGCGGTCGAGATCCTGTGCCGCTGCTTCGATTTCGGGCGCGGTACGGGCCAAACCTTCAAGACGCGCCTTGTCGGCCGTGGCGTCCTCGAGGCGGCGCTGAAGCGACGCGACTTGGCTGGCCTGCTCGACGAGACGGACCTGGATTTGCTCATAGACCTGGCTGGTCGTCACCGTGACGCGGCTGCCGTTTGCACCATACGTCGTCGTGGTGCTGCTGCTGCCGCCACTGCTGCCGCCGGAACGATCGGTCGAAAGACGCTTCGTCAGGTCTTCGATCTGCGACTTCAAGGCAACGACGTCGGGATGCGCTTCGGTGTATTTGGTGCGCAGATCGGCAAGCTGACGCTGTGCTTCGCCAAGCTGGATCGCGATCGGACCGGCAGCCTGGGCGACTTGAATGCCGCTGCCGCCACCGCTGGTCTGCGGGATCTGGCCGAGTTCGGCCTTCAGCGCATCGCGACGGGCGATGGCATCCTGAAGCTGTGACTTGGCGTCGGTCAGACGTTGACGCGAGATGTCGAGTTCACGCATCGCGCCCTGACCGGCAAGCACATCGAGATGCTGGCCACGGAAATCGGCACGGCGCTGTTCGGCGGCGCGAAGCTGTTGTTCGTACTGGTTGATCTGGTCGGTCAAGAAGCGTTGCGCGTTGTCCATCTGCGCCCGCGTCGTGCCGGTCGTGTTTTCGGCGAAGATCGTCAGGAGGGCCTGAACGACGTTGCGGGTTTGCGTCGGATTGCTGTCTTGATACGAGATCGTGAACAGGTTCTTGGTCTGCGGCTTGATCGTGATCGCATCGGGCAAGCCGCGGATCAAAGCGTCTTTCTCGGCCGGCGTTTTGATGCGCGCGTCGAGATCCGCCATATGGATCAGCTGTTCGAGATTGGGACGGCTCAGCAACGTGCGCTGCAGCACGTCGAGCTGCTGTGCCGGATCGACCTCGACGGCGAGGCCGCGCAACAGCGGACCCAAGAGGCCGTCGGCATCGACATAGACGCGCGCCGATGACTCGTATTTGGCGGGCATCATCGAGACCACGGTCCAGCCGACGATGCAAATGGCCCAGGCCGCGAAGGCCGTCATCCATTTACGCCGCCAGATAGCGTGGAGATACTGAAAGATCGTCGTCGACAGTGATTCCATGACCTAAACCAATTCCTTGCCGAGGCGATTCTTAGAAATAACGCTGCGGAATGATGAGAATGTCGCCGGGTCGCATCGCGACGTTCTCACCCACGGCACCGTCATGAACGAGCTCGTCCAGATGAACCTTCATGCTTTCCTGCTTGCCGTCCGAGGCACGCACGATCACCGAGCGATCGCCGGCAGCGAAGCGGGTAAGACCGCCGACTTCGATCATCACGTCCAGCAAGGTCATGTTGCGGCGGTACGGCAGCGCGCGGGGCTGTGACGCCTCGCCGATGACGCGAACCTGTTGCGCGAACGGACCGACGAATTGCGATACGATGATGGTGACGATCGGGTCTTTGACGAAGGTACGAAGCTTTTGTTCGATTTCGCGCGCGAGCGTCGTCGGCGTCTTGCCGATGGCGCTGACATCTTCAACCAGCGGGATCGAAATCTTGCCGTCCGGCCGAACCGGGATATGGGTCGAGAGTTCCGGGTTACGCCAAACGAAGACATTGAGATCGTCGCCAGGGCCGATCAGATAATTGTCCATGCGCGTATTCGCTGCCGTGGGATCATCGGTCGGCGGCGCATCGGGCGTGTTCACCGCGTCGGGACGCATCGCGATCGGATCGGTCGCGGTTAGCGCGGCAACACCCGGGGCCGGCGTTGCGGCAGGCCGCAACTCACTGACCGTCGAGGTTTCTTGAGAACCACTGCTGGTGGAAGACATCCAAGCCAGCGGCGGAAAATGCGAAGGCTTCAGCGGATTGCCGATATCGGAGACCGCGTTTGAAACGCTGCTGCATCCCGAGAGCAACAACAACGCAAAGCCGGCGATAAGACGTAAGTCGGGGCGAGGCAACACGGACACTCCTCAAGCCGAGGTTTCATCTATCCGGACCCATTCCGAATAGAAGACTTCTGCTATCCATTTCCCGTCGGCGCGCTTAACGCTATTTCGGGAAATGTCTAAATTCACGACAAAGCTATAGGCGGAAAAGGTTTACGAGAGGTTTCCTGTAGCCTTCACGATGCAAAGCGATTGGTTCATCGACACTGCAAGGAAATGTAAAGGACGAGTTGCTAACGTCTCGTTATGGATAAAGTGCTCGTTTCATCCTCGTCGCGGCACGCAGCGCATCATGAGGCGCACAGCGATCGTTTGACGCCGCTGCTGCGCAATTCCGCTGAAATCGGCGAGTGGGGTAGCGAAGATTGGGATATCGCGATCCGGCAAGCTCGCCATGCGGGTCTTCTGGCGCGCGTTGAGGCACAACTCGTTGCTAAGAATTTGTTAACCGTTGCGCCAATTGCCGCTCAAGCGCATTTGATCGCCGCGCGCAATCTTGCACACAAACACAATGCCGACGTCGCGCGCGAAATTCGCGCTATCGTCGCGGCGCTCGCTCCTTTGGGCGTGCCGGTCATTCTCTTGAAGGGCGCGGCCTACGCAGCCGCCGGACTTCCACCTGCCGAGGGTCGTTTGTTCGGCGACATCGACATCCTTATTCCGCAGACGACTCTCGACGAGGCGGAAACGCTGTTGATGAAAGCCGGCTGGACATCGGCCAAGTCCGATTCCTACGACCAACGTTATTATCGCGAATGGATGCACGAGCTGCCGCCGCTGCAGCACGAGAAGCGTCAGACCGCGATCGACGTGCATCACACCATCGTGCCGCCAACCTCGCGCTTTGCCGTCGATGGCAAGCGTTTGCGCGACGCCGCGATCGGCATCGGCCCAGATCACATAAACAATACGGTGATGGTGCTGGCGCCGGCCGACATGGTGCTGCACAGCGCGGTGCATCTTTTCACCGAGGGCGAATTCGGGCGCGGTCTGCGCGATTTATGCGATCTCGACCGGCTGCTGCGGTACTTCAGTGATGTCGATCCCGATTTTTGGGATCAGCTGGCAGAACGGGCTTCTACCTTTCACCTCGAACGCCCCCTGCACTACGCCCTGCGCTTTTGCACGCGTATCCTCGACACGCCGGTGCCGACGCGGCTGCAGGCCTTCGGCGCGCCCGGGCCTCTCGCTGCACGGCTGATGGATCGTCTTTTTGGCCGGGCGCTGCGCCCGCCCCATCCCAGCTGTATGGATGCCTTGAGCGGGACGGCGCTTTTCCTACTCTATATACGCGCCCACTATCTCCGCATGCCGTTGAGCCTTTTGGTGCCGCATCTGCTGCGCAAAGCCTTCATTCGGCGGCTGGAACCCGCTACGGTCTAACCGACCGATGTACAGCCTCTCATATTCGCCTTTGATGCCGCCGATGTGTCTGCTCCTGGCGATTCCGCTGGGGGCATTGCTGGCGTTTCGCTGGAAACGCACCGGGCTGGCAATCGTCCTGCTGTCGTCATTGTTGCTGTATGGCTTCTGCACACCGTTCGTATCGGAAAAACTCCTGGCGACGGTCGAGAATGTGACACCACTGGCCTCGGCCGAGGACTTGGCAAAGGCACAGGCCATCGCCGTTTTGAGCGGCGACATCTATCACGGAAAACTGGGCGGCGTGCCCGACGATGTCGGCCTTTTGACGCTCGACCGATTGCGGCTTGCCGCCACGCTGTATCGCGCCCATCCGCTGCCGATCCTCGTCACCGGCACGGTCGAAGGGAACAGCGCGGAATCGGCGGCGGCAATGATGGCCGAAACCTTGGTGCACGACTACGGCATCAAAGCGACTTGGATCGAGAGCAAAGCCGAGAACACCTTCGAGAACGGTTCTTTTTCCGCCGCCTTGCTCAAAGCCGACAATATTAAGAACGTCATCGTCGTCACCCAGGCCTGGCACATGCCACGATCGGTCTGGTCCTTTGCGCATGCCGGCATGAACGCCATTCCCGCGCCGGCGGCGCGCACCTATACCGGCCCCGGTATCGATTGGCCGGATCTACTGCCGGATTACGCTTCTTTCACGCGCAGTTTTTACGCCCTGCACGAGTTGCTTGGATTGGCGGCATATCGCCTGCGTTACGGCCCAGTTCAGGCCGCGGATTAACTCTTCACTAATCGCTACCCCATAGACTTCCCCCAAATCCGTGACGGCCTTCGCCGTTGCCTTTCAGACGGGAATCCTATGGCGCATTATCTTGTTACCGGCGGTTGCGGCTTTATCGGCTCGCATTTGGTTGACGCACTGCTGGAACAAGGAAATGACGTTCGCATTCTCGACAATCTGTCGAGCGGCCATCGCGAGAACGCTTCTTCGCGCGCCGAGTTGATGATCGGCGACGTTGCCGATCGTGTCGCGGTGCGCGATGCCGTACGCGATGTCGATGGCGTCTTTCATCTCGCCGCAGTCGCCTCGGTCGAGCGCAGCAACGACGATTGGGTCGGCACCCACGTGACCAACCTCTCCGGCGCCATCACCGTTTTCGACGCAGCGCGTAATCTGCGCGGTGACGGTCCCATTCCGGTGGTCTATGCGTCATCGGCGGCAATCTACGGTCATAATGAACATGTGCCGCTGGTCGAAGAAGACATGCCGCAACCGATGACTGCGTATGGCGCCGACAAGCTGGGTTGCGAGCTTCATGCGCGTATCGCTTCGACGATCCATGGCGTACCGACGGTCGGACTGCGTTTCTTCAATGTTTATGGATCGCGTCAGGATCCGAGCTCACCTTATTCCGGCGTCATTTCGATCTTTTGCGAACGCATTATGTCGGGCGTTCCGCTGAGTATTTATGGCGACGGCGAACAGGTTCGCGATTTCATCCATGTATCGGATGTCGTGCGTTTGACCATGAAGGCGATGAGCACGCCCATGGTTGGCGGCGAAGTCTTCAATGTCTGTACCGGCAAGGGAACGACCGTGCGCGAGCTGGTCGATATCGTCGCCGAGCTGTGTCAGGTTTCGCCGGATATTATTTATCGCGATCCGCGCTCGGGCGATGTCCGTATGTCGGTCGGCAATCCCGCGCGCGCCTTCCAGAAATTCGGCGTTCAAGCACGCACGCCTTTCGCCGAGGGTCTGCGCGACACGTTGGCCTCGACACGCGAACGTCAGGCGCTTCATCGCCGCTACGCCTAAGACGCAGCATTCCATCATCATCGTTGTGTTTCGCCCGCCTTGTGCGGGCGAAATGCTTTATGGCGTCCGGTTGAAATTCAACGTGTTGGGATTCAGATCAGCGCGATAAAGAGCTTCGCCGCGGCGATGACCGCAACCCAGCCCGACATGCAGGCGGCGACCAACACCAAGCCCCAATATTTGCTGGGCGCGTCATCGGCCACGGTAGCGGCAGTGACGGGAGTCGCATAGACACGGCGTTTTGCTTGCATGAGAAAACTCGCTGAGGCGCTGTCTCAAAGGTGACGGCAGTCGCTTAAAATTTGCCTTAAATGCAGGCGATCGGCAAATCATTATGCCAGCCCAAAAACGTGAGGGCCCCTTAAAAACATAAGGGGCGGCCCGAAGGCCGCCCCGTCTGCTTAGGCTATGACGACAGTTCTTAGAAGCTGAGGATCGCGTCGATCGAGAGCAGGAACTGGTCGTTCTTGGTGCCTTGGAGCGCACCGGCAACCGGGGTCTGCGCGCCCGAGGTCTTGGTCACATCGAACGCCTTGGCGCCGTTGACCATGCCGAAAGCATGATCCCAACGGGCTTCCGGACGGATCACCAGGCCAAGCGTACCCGGCAGCGTGATCGCCGGCGTGTAGTTCACACCGAAGGTCAGAGCGCTGTAGGTCGCCTTACCGGCGTTGTAAGAACCGCTATTGACCGGCAGGGTCGTCGTGATGCCACGCTGTGCGTTGATCGCCGCGGCATTGCTCTGGAAAGCGCTGACAAAGAAGCCCTGATCGTCACGGAAGACTTCGGCACGGGCACCAAAGCTGAACTGATCGCTCATCTTGTAGATGCCATAGAACGCGGTGCCTTCGGCCGTCGCGCCGCCATGACCAGGCGTCAGACCCGGCGCAAGGTCGTCCTTAATGAAGTTGGATTCATTGGCCAACGTGATCGCGTCGGTCAGCTTATACGTGGTGACCACGTCGTAGATTTGACGGACGTGACGGTTGCGGCCGGCGGGCGTGCTGATGGCGCCACGGACATAGCCGTTTTCCGCGCCGATATGAGCCAAGGCCAAAATCGTCAGGTTCGGGATCGGGTTATTGATGCCGATACCACCGAGGAAGGCGGCAGAGCTGTTGTTGTCGGTCGCGCGGAAGAACGGCGCACCCGAATTCACGCCCGTATCGACACCGGCCCAGACGTCGATCATGTCATTGATATGGCTGACGGTCTGGATACCCGTGTGCTTCAGCGGAATGCCGAAGTTGAAGATGTACGAGTGCGTGTAGAAGAAGTTGCCGGTGGCATCGATCACTTCGTACCCGATCGGGGTCGAGTAGATGCCGGCCTTCACGTCAACGCCGCCCGAGAACACGACCGGCAGATGGGCCTGGCCGTTCAACTCGGTGAAATCAACCTGATAGGGGCTGTTGGTCGCACGATCGAACAGGCCGAACGTGTGCGTGTAGCGCGAGTCCGTCCCGTACATGAACTGGGCCTTGAAGCCCCAGTCGAGGCCGGTCGCTGCCGGATCGAGATCCTTCTCCGCGGTGAGGAGCGCTTGGTTCACGCGGAAGCTGTTCGAGCGATCGGTGAAAAGCTGCCCGAAGTTGGTGTTGTTGTCCGGATTGTCCGGATTGATGCTCGTGCCGCCTTCGATATGGCCCGAGAACTGGACGGGGCCCAGCATCGGATGAGCCGGCGGGGCCGGCGCGTCATCGGCGCGGGCCGGAGCCGCAAAAGCCAAGCCGGCGAGCAGGGCGACGACGGCGGAACTGGTGAAGATGCCTTGTTTCATTATTTAAAACCCCTCGTTGAACTCAAAACGTTACGCCTTAGCCCCGCGGCAGCCCCGCGGCGGCTTTTTTCTGTGCAAATTGCCTAACAAAGCAACAACACAGGTAGAAAACCGGGCCTATTGACCTTCGCGAACGCAGTTAGTGCAAATGCCTTGCCAGAAATCAGAGCAGGCCCGAAAACCAACGCCCCGTTACAGCAGCAACGCTGCACCATCCATGAAACTGTCATATTTATGGCCCGGTCTTTTATCAATTAAAGAGCGCATTCGATGCCGCGATTCCCGCATAGTGATGCGGGAAAGCCACAAATTTTAGTTTCGAGGCACGAAAGTGCCTAAGACGTGAACAAACGCCCCGGCTATCCCCGTCGCAATGGTTAATTTACACTACGGAAATGGCCGGCATCGCCCATGACGCTGGGGCCAGTTGAGGAGAATCGCCGAATGAAAAAGCTGCTGATCGGATTCGCGGTCGTTTTGGTGCTGATCGTGGCCGCCGCGCTGGCGGTGCCCTTCTTCATTCCGCTCGACACCTACAAGGGCAAGATCGTGGCCCTGGTCAAAGATCAGACTGGCCGCGATTTGAAAATCAGCGGCCCGATTCGCTTTTCCCTGCTGCCCAGCATCGCCTTGGAAGCCAACGACGTCAGCCTGTCGAACGCCCCCGGGTCCAGCGTCCCAAATATGATCCAGCTGAAGACCCTCGCCATCGCGGTGAAGCTTTTCCCCTTGCTGCATGGCGGAGTCGAGGTCGAACGGTTCAAGCTGGTCCAGCCGGCGATCACCCTCGAGGTCGATAAAGAAGGCCACCCGAATTGGGTGTTCAAATCGGCAACCCCAGCAGGAGCGACGGCGGCCTCGCCTGCCGCTCCTGCCGCGGCCAGTGCACCGGCCGCCGCAGGCGGTAGCAACCGGATTTCGGACGTCAGCCTCGGCGAAGTCAGCATCGTCGATGGGCAGGCGAGCTATCTCGACCAGCGCAACGGCCAGAAGCAGCTGCTCGGCGACATCAATATGACGCTGTCCCTGACCAGCCTCAGCGATCCTTTCAAGGCGAAAGGGTCCGCGACCTGGCACGGCGAAAAAGCCACGTTGACGCTCGATATCGACCGTCCCGGCACCTTGCAGAATGGCGGGGTCAGTCCCGTCGCGATCACCTTGGCCGCGGCGCCGATCAACTTCGCCTTCAAGGGCAACGCCACGGGCGCTGCTCTCGAAAAGCTTTCTGGCGGCATCGATCTTTCTATTCCGTCGGTGCGCGGTATCGCCAAATGGGTCGGCGTTCCGTTCGACGCGCCGGGCACAGGCTTCGGGCCTCTGACCATCTCGGGCAAGCTCGACATGGCCGGTCCGAAGATCGCCTTCAATCAAGCCGTGATCGGTTTCGACGCCATCAAGGCGACCGGCGCCTTCAGCATCGATTCGAGCAAGGCGAAATCCACCTACACCGGCCGGCTCGATGTCGATAAGCTCGACGTTAATCCGTACCTCCCGCCGGAAGGCGGCAAAGCCGCTGCGCCGGCTACGGCGCCGGTCGCGATCACGGCACCGGAAGCCCCGACTTCGGCACCGCCGCCCGCCGCCACTTCCTCCGCCAAGGTTTCGGGTTGGAGCGACGCGCCGATAGACTTGTCGGCGCTCAAAATCGCCAACGCGGAATTCAATCTCACCGCCAACTCCATCCAATACCGCAAGATCGAAATCGGCCGCAGCGCCCTCGCCCTTCACCTTCAGGATGGGAAGCTCGAAGCCGATCTGACGGAAATGGCTCTCTATCAGGGCAAGGGCAGCGGCAAAGTCGTCGCCGACGGCAGTGGCGCCGCACCGGTGATCGGGTCCGCCTTCAATCTTTCCGGGGTCGCCATGCAGCCGTTGCTGCGCGACGCCGCCGCCTTCGAGCGTTTGGTGGCGACCGGCAATCTTAGCTTCGATGTGACGGGGCACGGCCGCAGCCAACGGGATATCGTCGCCTCGCTGAACGGCAAGGGCAACCTCAACCTCGCCAACGGCAAGATCGACGGCGTTAATCTGATGGCGTTTGCGAAAAATGCCGTCGGACTCGGGGGCGGCAAAGGTTCGGGCGATCAAACGGACTTCGGCGCACTGACCGGGTCCTATACGATCGCCAACGGCATTCTGCACAACGACGATCTCAAGCTAACCTCCGCCGAAGTGCCGATGGTTGGGGCCGGCACCGTCGATTTGCCGCTGCGGCAGGTCAATTACAAATTGACCCCCAGCCTTGCCGGCCTCGTCGCAGTTCCGGTCGATATCACCGGTTCGTGGGACAATCTGAGCTATCACCCCGACCTCGCCGGCATGGCGCAAAGCCTGTTTCAGAATCCCGACAAGGCGGTTGATGTCTTGAAGCAAGGCGGCGCAGGCGGCGCCAAAGGCATCTTGAAGGGACTGCTGGGCAGATAACCCCCGCTCTTCGGCGACCGACATGAGCGCATCCGCCGCCGATATCGACTCGCTGCGCCGCGCCATTCAGCAGGACGGCGCCAATGCCGACCTCTATTTCCGGCTCGGCGAATGTTATCGCCAAGCCGGCGATTTCAGGAATGCGGTCCACGCGTTCGAACAAGCGATCGCGATCGATCCCGATCACATCGCCGCCTACCGCAGCGGCGCCGATGCGGCGATTGCCGAATCGAAAAAGGCGGATGCGGCCGGCGCCGGAAAGGTCGGCCGCGATCTGAAGAAGTTCGCCGCGATGTATCTGCTGGCGGCCGGGAAACGCCTTCATCGCCAACTGTTGGACCCCGCCGAGGCTTTCTTTACCGAGGCCATCGCGCTCGACCCGAAATGCGCCGAAGCCTTTTGGGCGCTGGGCGCGTTTCTCGAATCGCGCGGCCGCCTTAGCGAGGCCGAAAGGCCGTTACGCCGCGCCATCACCATCGATCCGAAACTGCCGCATGCCTATGTTTCGTTGGGCAACATGCTGCAATCGCTGGGCCGGTTCGACGAGATGGACGTCGCGTATCGCAAGGCGCTGGCGCTGGATCCAACACTGCGTCACGTGCGCGAAAGCTTGGTGACGATTCCGCTGATGAATATGTTGTACGACAGCGCGGCGACGCCCGCCGCAATCCATGCCAAGCACCGCGACTGGGGCAACAGCGTCGCCACCGCGATAATCACAAAAACAAAAGCGGCGCCTGCCTTCGTCAATACACGCGATACCGATCGGCGCTTGCGCATCGCCTATCTGTCGCCGGATTTTCGCTATCACGCGGTCAGCTTTTTCTTCGCGCCCTTACTCGCGAATCATGATCCTCAGGCAGTCGAGGTTTTTTGCTATGCCGAGGTCGGCAATCCCGATCCGGTCACGGATTTCCTGCGTAACATCGGCGGCGTCTGGCGCAATACCCATGGCTTCGACGATGACGCCGTTCGAGCGCAAATGCGAGCCGATCAGATCGACATCGCCATCGATCTTGCCGGCCATTCGGGCAACAACCGGTTGGGCGTCTTCGCCGTCAAACCCGCGCCGGTCACGGCGACGTGGCTCGGTTATCCCGCCACGACAGGGCTTTCGACGATCGATTGGCGCATCACCGACGCCCGCGCCGATCCGCCCGGCCAAGAGGACTTCCATACCGAGAAGCTGTTGCGTCTGCCGGATGTCTTTCTTTGCTACATGATGTTCACGACGCCGATGCCAGACGTGGCCCCCGTCCCTTCTCTGGCGAAAGGAACGATCACTTTCGGTTCGTTCAACAATCCACAAAAACTTTCGACGATGACGATCGAAGCCTGGGCTCGTATTCTTGATGCCGTGCCGAATGCGCGCTTGATGCTCAAATCGGTCGCCTTTGTCGAACCGACCCGCCGAAAGAATTTTCTCGATCGATTCGCCGCCCATGGCGTCAGCGCCGATCGACTTATCCTACGCGAGCCGCAACGCGAAATGGCGGCGCATCTCGGTTCTTACGCCGACGTCGATATCGCGCTCGATCCCTTTCCCTATAACGGCACGACCACCACCTGCGAAGCGATGTGGATGGGTGTACCGATGATCTCGCTGATCGGCGATCGTCATTCTGGACGTGTCGGTTTCGATCTGTTAAGTCAGGTCGGACTTGAAGAATTCGCGCTGCCGAATATCGACGCCTATATCCAAAAAGCGGTGGAATTAGCGAACGACGCGGCGCGGCTCAAAGATTTGCGCGCCACCCTGCGCGAACGGATGCGTGCATCGCCACTCTGCGATGCACCACGTTTTGCACGCGCGTTCGAGACAGGATTACGCGACATATGGCGGGAATGGTGCCGGTCATGAACCAACAACAGATCGATACACTCGTCGCGCAGGGAATCGCAGCGCAGCAGGCCCAGCGTTACGGTGAAGCCGAGCGCGCTTACCGCACCATCTTGCAGGCCGATCCACAGAACCCGCAGGCTTCGGCCTTGATGGGAACTTTGGCCGGCATCGCCGGCCGGCTCGACATCGCGCTCAACTTTTTCAATCAAGCCCTGAAGCGCGATCCCAACAACGCCGACCTTTATCACAATATAGGCGAAACCCATCGTCATCTGGGTGATACCGCCAAAGCGCTGCCAGCGTTCAATCGCGCGATCGAGTTACGTCCGGACCATCTCGAGGCCTATCGCAGCGCCGCGGATACTGCAATCGATGCAGCGGCGAAAACGCCGGAGACATCGCACGCGGAAGAGTTGAAACGAGTCGCGGCGCAATTCCTATTCAAACTAGGCCGTCGGATGCACCGGCTGAAAAAAGGCAATATCGAAGAAACATTCGCGGAAGCCGTCGAACTCTCGCCCGAGGACGGCGAAATTCTTTACGCGATGGGCACCGTTCTCCAAGAACTGAGCCGGCCCAGCGAAGCTGTCGAGATGTTGAAGCGCGCGATCGCGCACGGATCAGCCGACGCCGATACCTACAACAATCTCGGAAATTCCTATTCTGCGCTGCAACGCTACGCCGAGATGGAAGAGGCTTTTCGGGCCGCCATGGCTGCCGATCCGAATTACCTGATGGCGGCAGCCAATCTCGCCTCGACGACGCTAATGCGAACGCTTTATGACGAACAATTCACGGCGTCCGAGAGCTTCGAGCGTCATCGCACCTGGGGCGCCGAGACGGAAACATCGCACGGTTCCGCGGCAGCTGTTTCTTTCCCGAATTCGCGCGAACCCGAACGGCCGTTGCGTGTCGCTTATCTTTCAGGTGACTTCCGGACACATTCGGTCGGGTATTTTCTCCAACCCGTTCTCGCGCATCACGATCGCCATAACTTCGAGATCGTCTGTTATTCCGAGGTCGATGCGCCGGATGCGACAACCACGGCGATGCGTGGCTATTGCCGGCTCTGGCGCGATTCGTTCGAGATGACCGATGCCGCGTTGCGCGCGCAGATGCGGGCCGACCGGATCGACATCGCCATCGATCTTGCTGGGCAGACAGCGAAGAATCGCTTGCGGGCCCTGGCCGTGAAAGCGGCGCCGGTGACGGCGACCTGGCTTGGTTATCCCGCAACGACGGGGCTTTCCACGATTGATTGGCGCATTACCGATGCGTTGGCCGACCCAGTCGGCGCGGAGGTTCTCTACACCGAGAAACTCCTGCGGCTCGAGGATGGATTTTTATGTTACGCGCCGCCGCTGGCCGCGCCCTCGGTCTTGCCTCTGCCTTCGGCCGGAACAGGTCGCGTCACCTTCGGGTCGTTCAACAATATGCAGAAGGTATCGCCATCGACGCTCGACGCCTGGGCCGCGATTCTACGCGCCTTGCCGGAAGCACGATTGATCTTGAAAGCGCCGACACTTGTGGATCGCGAAATACAGCAGCGTTTTCAGCAAGGCTTTGCGACGCGTGGCGTCGATCGAGCCCAGGTCGAGCTGCGTACCTTCATCGCCGAATCCGCTTCGCATCTTGCAGCTTACGGCGAGATCGATATTGCGCTGGATCCATTTCCCTATAACGGCACGACGACAAGCTGCGAGGCCATGTGGATGGGCGTGCCGGTCGTCACCCTGATCGGCGACCGCCACACCGGCCGCGTCGGATTCGACCTCGTCAGCCGAATCGGCCACCCCGAACTCGCGGCTGAAAATCCGGCCGCTTATGTGGCGCGAGCGATTGAACTCGCACGCGACCCGGCAGGTCTTCAATCATTGCGCGCCAATTTGCGCGACGATATGCGCGCCTCATCCCTTTGTGATGCAACGCGGTTTACACGCGGGTTCGAGCACGGCCTGCGCACGATGTGGCGGCAATGGTGTTCTTCACCCTATAATTGATTATGGATAATCGTTGTTTAGAGTGAATTATTATTCCAGATAAATATTTGCACTCAAATAATAGTATGTATTAGCGCAATCTCTTTACGGATTTCCGCCCTTTTCTTACTGTCGATTGTTGCAGTTTCGACACATCAATTACTGAATCCCGCCGTTATTACGCAGAATACTTGCAAGACTTATTAGCCCCAGGCGAAGTTAACGGCAGCGAAAAGCTATCTTTCGCATCCGCGGAAATTTCCAATTGGGGGTTGAGTCAATGAAGATGAAGAATAGAGGAACGGTTGCGCTCGGGGGCCTGACGGCTGCCGTTGCGTTGCTTGCCGGCCTCTCGAACGCCAGCGCGCAAACCGCGCCGTCGGCACCGGGCGGCGGTTCGTTCCCGCAGTCCTTCCTGATTCCAGGCACCAACACCTCGCTGAGCGTCTATGGCGTGGTCAAGGCGACCTTCCAGTACAATGGCGGCGGCCAGCATGACGGCGACACCCAGACCACAGGTGGCACGCCGTTCCATGTCAGCCAGCTGGCATTGCAGGGTGGCGGCATCGCCGGCACCAACAGCAACAACCAGGATGCGTCCCTGCATGGCGGCCTGCGCGGTATGGGCAAGGCTTCGACCCTGACTTTCGAGACACGCACCCCGACCGATCTCGGTGAAGTCAAAACCGTCCTCGCCATGGACTATAGCCTGTTCTCGAACCAGTCGAACTATGTCGGTCAGACGACCTCGACCATCAAGCCGAGCGCCGGCTCGGGTAACACCGACGCCCCGCGCCTGCTCTGGGCCTACGGCACGATCGGCCCGTGGTTGATCGGTCAATACAACAGCGCCTTCGCCGACAATCTGTTGTTCCCGGACATCACCGATGGTGCCTCCAACCCCGGCCAGTTGAACACGGCCAACATCCGTCAGCCCCAGATCCGTTATACCTATCTCGCGGGTAACGGCCTTGCGCTGTCGGCCTCGTTGGAAACCCAACAGTCCGGCACCTTGTACATCTCGGCCGGCACGGTCGCGACGGCGGCTGCCACTTCGGCGACGGTTTCGTCCTTCGTTTCGGACAACACCGACACCGGCGGCATCGTCAATCTGCCGAGCTTCAACACCGGCGTTGCTTGGGATCAACCTTGGGGTCATTTGATGGCTCGTGTCGGCGTCAGCCGGAACGAAGTCCGCAACACCCAGGGCATCGTCTCGATCCTCGGGCCGGCAGGCATCAACAACAACGGCGCCAACAACATCAAAAAGTGGGGCTTCGCCGTCGAAACCGGCGGTTACCTCAACACCTGGGGCCAGGACCAGTGGAAGTGGTTGATCAACTACTCCAAGGGCGTCGCCAACTACAGCACGGACTTGTCGGCCACCAGCGGCGGCAACATGTTCTGCAATGGCTACACCGGTTCGTGCCAGTTGATCAGCGATCTCGGCATCAGCACCAGCTACACGCACCGCTTCAACAGCAATTGGCGGTCCACGGCGGCGTTCGGCATGGGCTTCTTCAGCAAGCCGTCTAATGCGGCCGGCTTGACGAACGTTGCTGCCGGTACCGCGAATGCTCAGCTCGCTTCCCTCGAGAAGCGCCATCTGACCTCGCAGCTCAACCTCGTCTATAGCCCCCTTCCGGGTATGATCGACATTTACATGGAATGGGATCATGCCGAGCGTTGGGTGCAGGCCAGCAACACCGCCGGTCGGACCAACAAGGAAAGCGTCGGCTTCAACTTCTTCTGGTAAGAAGCCGAAACTTTCGAGCCTACGACCCGTCAGCCGAAAGGCTGACGGGTTTTTCTTTAGGTACGATTCGAGTGTTCAAAAATCCCTAAAAGGGGGAAATTCTTCTGTTGGCCATACTTTATCAAGTAAATGACTTAGTTGCTAAAATGTAACAGTTTGCTCGAATCAAACATGATCCAGTTATAATGATTGATCATAAATGTTCGTTGCACGATGCTACGACCCTCGTGGAAGGGGGCTAGCCCCAACCGCGTCTGCGGAAATTTCCAATTGGGGGTTTAGTCAATGAAGATGAAGAATAGAGGAACGGTTGCGCTTGGGGGCCTGACGGCTGCCGTTGCGTTGCTCGCCGGTCTCTCGAACGCCAGCGCGCAAACCGCGCCGGCAGCACCGGGCGGCGGTTCGTTCCCGCAGTCCTTCCTGATTCCAGGCACCAACACCTCGCTGAGCGTCTATGGCGTGGTCAAGGCGACCTTCCAGTACAATGGCGGCGGC
>CAIJOA010000013.1 GCA_903822185.1 uncultured Rhodospirillales bacterium
CGACCGCCAGCAATTCCTGCTGACCAATCCCGGCCTCGGTGGCCGCTTGCAGGTGGCGGCGACGATCCGTTGCGCCATCTCGATCTATAATCCGGGCGACGTCGCGCCAGTGCATGTCCACGCCCCGAACGCCAGCCGCACGATCCTCTCCGAGAAGGGTGGCTACACGACGATCGAAGGCGAACGTTGCATCGCCGAACGCGGCGATCTGATCCTGACGCCGAATGGGACTTGGCACGATCACGGCAACGACGACGATAAGCCGGTCGTCTGGGCCGACATTCTCGATTTTCCGCTGCTCGAATTCCTCGACTGCAACTGGCTGGACGATCACTTCACCGGCGCGCAGATGAGCAACGCCAAGGCGCAACAGCCGATCCACAAGCCGGGCTATTCGACGAACCTCTATGGCAAGGGCGGCGTCGTGCCGGGCTTCGTCTCGCATCAGCGCGGCTTCGGCCACGAGACGACGCCGATGTTCCACTATCGCGCCAAGGACGTTTTCCAGACGCTCGATTCACTGCGCAACGAAACCGGCGATCCTTACGAAGCGATCAATTTGCGCTTCGTCAATCCGGCGACCGGCGCGCCGGTATTCCCGACGCTGGATTACTCGGCACAGCTCATTCGCCCCGGCGAAGAGACGCGTTGGAAGCGCGAGACCGCGAACACGTTCTATATCGTCCTCGAAGGCAGCGGCGTGACCGAAGTCGGCAACCAGCGTTTCGACTGGGAACGCAACGACATCATCACCGTGCCGAACTTCCTTTGGCGCCGCCATATCAACACCGGCAAGTCCGACGCGATCATCTACGCCGTCACAGACCGTCCGCTGTTCGAGAAAATCGGCCAATACCGCGCCCAGGGCCGCAAGGCCGATGGGACGGTGGAGCAGTTGGTTCAGTAAGAGCCTTTCTTCTTTGTCGTCATTCCCGCGAAAGCGGGAATCCATGTCGCTGTCCGTGTGGTGGTGACATGGACCCCCGCTTTCGCGGGGGTGACGATCTAAAGATTGGGGTGTGAAACTACGTTTCGGTCTCCAACCATTAACAATTTCATAAACTCGCCGGGCTAGGGTGACGGGCGTCCATCACTCGAGGTATGTCCGTGCTCGATCTCCTTAGCCGCAAAATCACCGGTTCGCGCGCCGGGCGTTACTGGCTCTCCAAGCTCAGCAATCACGATTCTTTCCAGCCGCTCTACGACATCATGGCGTGGCGGGTGCAGGCGTCGCTGCGGCTGCTGCAGAAGGCCGGTTATTCGCCCGAGATCGTCGTCGATATCGGCGCGCATAGCGGCGAATGGACCCAGATGGGCCTACCCATTTTCCCGCAGGCGCGGTTCCTCATGATCGAGGCGCAGCCGGAAAAAGAAAAGATCCTCGACGCCGTGCGCAATCAGGCGCCGCAACGTATCGAATTCGCGATGAACCTGCTCGGCGCCGAGAGCAAGGAAAACGTCGATTTCTTCATGTGCGATCTCGGCTCCTCGGTCTATGTCGAAAACACCTCGTTCCCGACCGAGCGGGTTTCGCTGCCGATGCTCACTCTCGATACGGTCTTGCGCGGCCATGACATGGTCGGCTCGACCTTTATCAAGATCGATGTTCAGGGCGCGGAACTCGACGTCCTTGCCGGGGCGACCGAAACTTTGAAGCGCACCGATGCGGTGCTGCTTGAAGCCTCCCTGGTCGAGTACAATAAAGGCGCGCCGCGCATTGGCGAGGTCATCGCCCATATGGCCGAACTCGGCTTCATCCTGTTCGATATCTGCGATCTGCGCCGGATCGGCTCGGTGCTCGCCCAGACGGACCTGATCTTCATCCGCAAGGGCTCTACGCTGGATGCCCAGGCGCAGTCGGTTATTACGAACTGGGGCGCCTAAAACCCCTGCGAAGATCGCTCTTGAGCCTTCGCCCCGTTGCCGCTATCGGAACGGGGAATAAGAAGAATTCTCGAGGGCTAAGGGCATGGACCGGATCGACGAAAACAGCCTGGCATTGGAGAAATACGGCGTCGGCCAGCCGGTATTGCGGGTCGAAGACCCGAAGCTCCTGCGTGGGCAAGGCCGCTATACTGACGACATCAATCTGCCGGGCCAGGCCCACGCGGTCATGGTCCGCAGCGGCTATGGCCACGGCATCATCCGCTCAATCGATACCACCGCGGCGCGGGCCATGCCCGGCGTGCTGGCGGTCTATACCGGTAAAGACCTGACCGAAGGCGGGTTCGGCGTCCTCAAATGCGGCGTGCCATGCCCCAACCGTGATGGCACCCCTTGGAAGACACCGCCGCGCTCGATCCTGCCGGGCGACAAGGTTCGGTTCGTGGGCGAGGGGATCGCCTGCGTCGTCGCTGAAACCGCTGCCCAGGCCAAGGACGCAGCCGAAGCCGTTGAAGTCGATATCGAGCCGTTGCCGTCCGCCTCCGGTGCGGCCGAAGCGCTGGCGCCCGGCGCGACACAAATCCATGACGGCGCGCCCGGCAATCTCGCTGTCGATTATCATTTCGGTGACACCGCCGCGGTCACGGCAGCCTTCGCCAAGGCGGCCCATGTCAGCAAGCTGCATCTCGTCAGCAACCGCGTCGTGGTCAATTCCATGGAGCCGCGTTCGGCGCTGGGCGTGTTTGAACCGTCAAGCGGGCATTACACGCTGCATGTCGGCAGCCAAGGCGTCTTCGGCATGCGCGGTCAGTTGGCCAAAGACATCCTCAACATTCCGAACGACAAGGTTCGCGTCCTGACCGACAATGTCGGCGGCTCGTTCGGCATGAAGAGCCAGATCTTCCCCGAAAATTGCTGCGTGCTTTTTGCCGCGCGCGAATTGGGCCGCCCGGTCAAATGGACCGACGAGCGTTCGGAAAGCTTCATGTCAGACCATCACGGCCGCGATCATGAAGTGACCGGCGAAGTCGCGCTCGATGCCGAGGGGCATATCCTCGCCGTGCGCCTCAACGGTCTCGGCAATTCCGGCGCATATCCGATCGTGCCGCTGCCTTTCACCGTCAACACGGTGAAGAACGTCATCGGCGTCTATCGCACGCCGCTGCTCGAAGTGGACATGAAGGGCGTCTATACCAATTCGACGCCGGTCGGCGCCTATCGCGGCGCGGGCCGTCCCGAAGGCAATTACTACATGGAACGGATGCTCGATACCGCCGCGGCGGAGATGGGCATCGACAAGCTGGAACTGCGCCGCCGTAATCACATTGCAGCCGACGCGATGCCCTACAAAGCGGCGTCGGACATGACCTATGACAGCGGCGAATTCACCGCGCTGATGGATCAGGCGCTGGAATGTTCCGACTGGAAAGGCTTCGACAAACGCAAAGAGGAAAGCCGCAGTCACGGCAAGATTCGCGGCCGTGGTCTCGGCTCATTCCTCGAAGTCACCGCGCCGCAAGGCAAGGAAATGGGCGGGTTGCGCTTCGATGCCGATGGCGGCGTGACCATGGTCACGGGCACGCTCGATTACGGCCAGGGCCATCATGCGCCCTTCGCGCAGGTGATCGTGACCAAGCTTGGGATTCCGTTCGATCGCATCCGGCTGCTGCAGGGCGATAGCGACCAGTTGCTCACCGGCGGCGGCACCGGCGGCTCGCGCTCGATGATGGCCAGTGGTACGGCCCTTCTTAAAGCAAGCGATCAGGTGATCGAGCGCGGCAAGCAGATCGCCTCCGTCCTGCTCGAAGCCGCCGTCGCCGATATCGAATTCGGCAAAGGCCGCTTCACCATCGTCGGCACCGACCGTTCGATCAGCCTGATGGATATGGCCGATCGCATCCGCCAGGGCGTCAAGCTGCCGGAAGGCACGCCGACATCGCTCGATGTCGGTTTGATCGCGGATACACCGCCGTCGGCCTTCCCGAACGGCTGCCATGTCGCCGAGGTCGAACTCGATCCCGAAACCGGCGTCATCGACGTGGTCAAATATTCAATGGTCAACGACTTCGGCACGATCATCAATCCGATCACCGTCGAGGGTCAGGCCCATGGCGGCGTCATGCAGGGCATCGGCCAAGCGTTGATGGAACGGACCTTTTACGACAGTGACGGCCAGCTTCTGTCCGGCTCGTTCATGGACTACGCCATGCCGCGCGCCGACAATGCGCCCAGCTTCAAGATCGACAATCACCCGGTACCGGCCAAGACCAACGAGCTTGGCGCCAAAGGCTGCGGCGAGGCGGGCTGTGCCGGATCACTGCCGGCCGTGATGAATGCGGTTCATGACGCGCTGGCAGCTTTCGGCGTGAAACATATCGACATGCCGGCGACCCCGGAAAAAGTCTGGCGCGCGATCCACGAGGCGCAGGCGGCCTGATTTCAGGCGGTATCCAAAAGTACGAAGGCCGCACAGCGAAAGCTGCGCGGCCTTTTCTTTTGCCCAAGCAGAGACGGCGTTATTTCAGGCTGTCCATCGCGGCGATCGTGTCGGCGCGGATAGACAGTTTGTCATAGGCATCCGCGATCGCATTCAGGATGCCTTCCGAAATCAGGTCGGGATGCCTTTTGGCGGTCGCGCGCGTCGCTTCGGCTTTTTCATGCCATTGCTTCGAGCCGCCATTTCCGGTGTTCGAAACTTTATATTCAAGATGATCGGCAAGCTCGCCGTATTCCTTGGCGAGATGGAGAATATCAACGATCACGTCGTGCTGACGCAATATGCTCGGCTGGACCCGCACCGGGGCCCCCCACTGTCGAAACGAACCCACTAATCACCCTATGCACAACTGGATACAACGTAGGCATACGCGAGACGTACGAAAAATCGTTTAAAATTTGAGCCCAAAACAACCGAAATTCGTCCTGGCTTTTGGAAACCGGCTCATTTAACCGGACCTTCAGCTTCCGGACCGACGATACGCTCACGTTTTGCAGCGGTCGCGGATGTCTCAGCAAACCAGCCCTTCGACGGATCGGATTATCGCGCCTGCGCTCGTTTCACGGGATTGGCGCGCCCTTTTGTGCCGCCGTTCCAGCATCGAATGGGGCATCGTTGTTGCTGTCGTGATGATCGACGTGTTGGCCGCCATCGGGCTTGGCTTCAAAATCATCCCGAAGGTTCATCCCGCCGAGATGGCGGTCTGGGCGACTTTGCTGACCGGCGTCGTCGCTGCATGGCGCTGGAATCTGCCGCGGCTTCAGGCGATCTGCGGCGGGCTGCTGCGGCTGCTCGTCTTCCTGATGGCGATCGGCGTGCTGCAATATCTCGCGGCGGTCGTGCCCGAGGGATCGGCCGATGCGGCGTTCGATGCGATGGATCGGCATCTTGGGTTCGACTGGATGGCCTATTACGGCTGGACCGTCGCGCATCCCGGCATCGCATCGTTTCTCAATACGACCTATCTGTTGTTCGGTTGGGAAATTCCCTATGTCATTCTGCTGTTGGGGATGATCGAGCCAAAGCGCGTCGGGGAGTTCGTCACGACCTTGATCGTCGCACTGGTGCTGACCGTGCCGTTCCTATGCTTGTTGCCGGTGTCGGGGCCGTTCGTCTTCTACGGCCATACCGACATTCCCCAGGCGTTTTATACCGAGCATTACGCGGCGCTGCGTTCAGGCGCGATGCGCGCGATCGATCTCAGCGATCTGCGCTGAATCGTCAGTTTTCCGTCGTTCCATGCTTCGGGCGCGTTGCTCTGCGCCTTCGGCGTGACCGGCTATCGCTGGGTGTTCTGGCCGATGCTGGCGCTCAACGCGGTGGTGATGGTCGCGACGCCGGTGATGGGCGGGCATTACCTGGTCGATATCATCGGCGGCTTCGCCGTCGCCGGCGCGACCGCCGTAACGGTGCGGCATTTTTACGGGCCACGCGGGCCGGCCACGGACGCCGCAGCGCCTTAGGCTTCACTTTTTTTTAAGGAAATCAGCGCCAAATCCGGACGATCGGTCGAAGTCTCTTTCGACCGCGGTTCACTCGTCTGCGAAAGATGCGATGATCGTTTTCCTGATCGGCCTGTTGCGCAATACGCGGGCGAACGTCGCGATGATCTTCGCGCTGGCCGCGTTTCCGCTCGTCTTCATGACCGGCATGGCGATCGATTACACCGTCGCCTCGGATAAACAGGCACAGCTCAACGGCTTTGCCGACGCCGCCGCGCTTGCGGCCGTGACGCCGAACATGATGGGCCAGTCCAACACCGCCGCGCAGACAGCGGCGCAGAACACCTTCAACGCCCAGGCAGCGGCGCTTTCCGGCGTCACCTATGCCACCAAGAACCTGACCGTTACGATCAACACGACGGCCGGCGGCACCCGTACCGCGGAGGTCGCCTATACGGCGGCCGCGCCGACGTTCTTTTCCGGCATCCTTGGCATGTCGCAGATCAATCTCGCCGGCGGTGCGACGGCGACAGGCGGCTTGCCGCCGAACATCGATTTCTATCTGCTGTTGGATGACTCCCCGTCGATGGGCATCGCCGCAACGCCAAGCGGCATTCAGACCATGGTCAACAATACTTCAGCCCAGGGCGGCTGCGCTTTCGCCTGCCACGAAACACATCCCTCGACGGACAATCTTGGCAATCCGGGTGGCATCGACAATTATCAGTTGTCGAAGAATCTCGGCGTGACGCTGCGGATCGATCTGGTGCGGCAGGCCGCGCAGAATCTGATGACCACGGCGACGACGACGATGGCCACGACCAAATCGGCATACCGGATGGGCATTTATACGTTCGACGTCGGCATCAACACGATCCAATCGCTGACCACGAATTTGACCACGGCCGGTACCGCCGCCGGCAATATCAGCATGATGACGGTTTATTCCAATAACTGGCTGACATCGAGCAACAACAACAGCGACGCCGACACCAATTTCGATGCCGCCTTCACCGGCATCAACACCATCATGCCCAATCCGGGCAGCGGCACCAACACGGCCGGCGACACGCCGCAGGAAGTGCTGTTTCTGGTGACGGACGGTGTCGAGGACGAAGTCGTCAGCAAATCGGGCGGCAACTGTCCGTCGATCACATCGACTAAAGGCAGCGCCATGTCGATCGGCTCGACCTGCCGTCAGCAGTCGCTGATCAACATCAATCCCGATTGGTGTACGACGATAAAGAACCGCGGTATCCGCATTGCGGTGCTTTACACGACCTATTATCCGCTGCCGACCAACTCCTGGTATGTGAGCTATGTCGCGCCGTTCCAAGCGTCGATCAGCCCGACGCTGCAGACCTGCGCTTCGCCGGGTCTCTTCTTTGAAGTCGATAACGGCGGTGATATCTCGGCGGCGTTGAGCGCCCTGTTCCAACAGGCCGTGCAATCCGCCTATCTGTCTAAATAGCTTCTTTGGTTAACGCGATTTGAACGTTGCGTCCTTGGGGGCGCAACGTTTCGCTAACGTTCGACCTCTATGATGAGGTCGGCCAGAGGACGCTTAGCGATATGCCGTATCGAATGCCGATCATTTTCAACGCAACGCGGTTCGTAGCCGGCGTTCGGAATCGGCTGAGCAATTTCGGTCGTCGCCTGCGCCGCGCGCAGGATGGGACTTCGGCGATCGAATTCGCGCTGCTGGGTGTGCCGTTCATCGCCTTGCTCGTCGCGATACTCGAGACGGGGCTCGTGTTCTTCTCGCAGCAATTGCTGCAGACCGCGACCACCGCCGCGGTGCGCTCCATCATGACCGGGCAGGCGCAAACCGCGGGAACGACCTCGGCGCAATTCAAGCAGTCCGTCTGCGACAACGCTTCGTCGATCTTCAACTGCGCCAACATGTATGTGAACGTCCAGAAATTCAGCACCTTCTCGGGCATGTCGCAGATGAGCCCGATATCGAACGGCAGCTTCAATTCCGCTGGCCTTTCCTATGCGATGGGCGGACCGGGCGACATTATTCTGGTTCAAACTTTCTACAAATTGGCGGTATCGAGCGGCCCACTGGGCTTCAACATCTCGAATATCGGCGGTGGCCAAGATCTCATTGTCGGAACCGCCGTGTTCCGCAACGAACCCTATAAGTGATGATGTGATGCCGATACTTCGCAAACTTCTCCGCGATACTCGCGCTGCCGCTGCCGTCGAGTTCGCGATCCTCGCACCGGTGATGCTGGCGCTGTATCTGGGCGGTGCCCAGCTCGCGCAAGGATTTTCCGTCTATCGGCTGGTTTCGCTGACCTCATCGACCGTCACCAACCTGGTCACGCAATATTCGACGATCAGCGCCAGCCAGACCATGCCGGACATTCTGAACGCCTCGGTGCAGGTGCTCTATCCGAACGATTCGGACAATGCGAAGATCGTCGTGTCGTCGATCTCGATCGACAGCAAGGGCAAGGCGACGGTGGCTTGGAGCCAGACGCTGAACGGGACGGTTCGCCCAACCGGTCAAGTGGTCACGGTGCCGACGGAGCTCAATATCCCCGGCTCGACGATCATCCTGGGTGAGACAACCTACGCCTTCACGCCGGCGTTCGACTTCCTCAAGCTCGGCGCGCTCACGCTGTCGTCCTCGATCTACATGGTCCCGCGCGCCGCGACCACGATCAATCTGACCTCGTAATCAGCCGGCGATCTTCGTCTTACCGGTCGCGTCCGACAGAGCGGCGATGATTTCCTGCGGGATCGGCGCGCTCTTGATGCGGCCTTTCTCGGTCGGGTGAGGGACGACCCACACGCGCTTCTCGACGCCATGCACCGCCAGCTTCTCGTTTTTCAAAAGCTTATGCTCGACGGTGAAGCTGCTCTGGCCCCATTCGGTCACCATCGATTCGCACGCCAGATCATCGCCCCAACGCGACGGGATGACGAACTTCGACTGAGCATCGACCAGCGGCGTCCCGACCGAGCCGTATTTCTCCCACAGGGCGCGCATCGACATGCCGGTCTGTTCGAACAGGTGGAAGGTCGAGGCGTCGAACCAAGCGAAATAGCGGGGATAGAAGACGATACCGGCGGCATCGCAATCGCCCCATTCGATGCGGAGGGAACGACGGTGGACGAGCATGGTTGTACTTTCGGTGGGAGTTGATGCGCGACATACTACACCGCGGCCACGCGGTGGGCTATTCTCCCCCGAACGAGCGCGCTGTACATCGGAGCCATGGCTACCGTCGGTAAAATCTCCATCATCCCGTTGATCGTCGCCTGCGCGCTGTTCATGGAGACGCTCGATTCGACGATCATCGCCACGGCGCTGCCGACGATTGCACGGTCGCTGGACGAAGACCCGCTTAAGCTCAATCTTGCCATCACCTGTTACCTGCTCAGCATCTCGATCTTCATCCCCTTGAGTGGCTGGATGGCGGATCGCTTTGGCGCGCGCACCGTGTTCCGCGCCGCGATCGGCGTCTTCATGATCGGGTCGATCGCCTGCGGCTTCTCCAACACGCTGTGGGAATTCGTCATCGCCCGGATGCTGCAGGGTGCGGGCGGCGCGATGATGTCGCCGGTCGGGCGCTTTGTGATGCTGCGCAGCATCCCGAAATCCGACCTGATGCGGGCGATGATCATCGTGACGACGCCGGCGATGTTGGGGCCGGTGTTCGGTCCGCCGCTGGGTGGTTTCATCGTCACCTATTTCTCGTGGCGTTGGATCTTCTTCATCAATGTGCCGATGGCGCTCATCGGCATGATCCTCGTGACCATGTTCGTGCCGAACATGCGCGAGAAGGAAATTCGTCCGCTCGACCTGCCGGGTTTCCTGCTGACCGGCATCGGGCTGTGCGGGCTCGTGTTCGGATTCGAGATCGCCGGACGCGGCGGTCTTTCGGTCGCGACGATCACGACGATGATCACGGTCGGCGCGGCCTGTCTTTGCGCCTATGTCTGGCACGCGAAGCGCACGGCGTTTCCGGTCATCGATCTGAACCTCCTCAAGATACCAACCTTCCGCATCGGCGTGACCGGCGGGACGCTGACGCGGATGGGCATCGGTGCGCTGCCGTTCCTGTTGCCTTTGATGCTGCAACTGGGGTTCGGCTATTCGCCGATCGTTTCGGGCCTGCTGACCTTTGCCAGCGCGGCGGGGGCATTGGTGATGCGCTTCACCGCGACCTGGATCATCAAGAAATACGGCTATCGCAAGACGCTGGTCTTCAACGCCTTGGCGACCTCGTTGCTACTGGCGGTCAACGCGATATGGCGGCCCAGCACGCCGGTGATGATCATCTTCGGCGTGCTGCTCATCGGCGGCTTCTTCCGCTCGCTGCAATTCAGCGCGGTCAACACGTTGGGCTATTCCGATGTGCCCGCCGATCAGATGAGCCGCGCCACGCCCTTTGCCAGCATGGCGCAGCAATTGGCGATGAGCCTTGGCGTCGGCACCGGTGCGCTCATTCTGCACGGCACGCTGCTCTGGCGCGGCGGCACGGAACTGGGGCCGAACGATTTCACCGTGGCGTTCCTGGGCGTCGGGCTGATATCGCTCTGCGCGGTACCGATTTTCATGGCGCTGTCGCCGACGGCGGGACAGTCGATGCTGCAGGAAAGGCCGGTGCCGAAGCAGCTAACCGACGCGGTTCCGGTTGGCGGTGATCAGGAAAATCGTCAGGGTTAGAATCAGCATCGTGGCGCAAAGCCCGATGCCGCCGGTAACGCCAAGCCAGGGCAGATCGACACAGAAGCCAGCGAGGATGGGTCCGGTGATCGCGCCCAAGTCGGTCGTCATCCGCATCGTCCCCATCACCGCGCCGACCTGACCGGGCGGCGCTTTATCCGCCGCATGCGAGGTAACAAGAGCCGTCGCAAGGCCCATGCCCGCGCCGATCAGGATGGTGAAACCCCACATGATGATCTCGGAACCGCCGATGGCGAGCAGCAGCAGCGCCACCAGCACCATGCCCGTCGCGCCGACCAAGGTGGTGAGCCGTCCGAAGCGTTTCACCAGCGCGCTGATGAAACGCAGGATCACTAGATTGGCGATCGAACTGCCGGTCAGCAAAATCCCGACCGTGCCGATGCCCAGCCCAAGCTCGTTATGGGCGATCAGCGGCATCAGGATCCACGACGAGGCGACGCGCGAGAAGAACAGCGAATAGCTGAGCGCACCCACGGCAGCGATTAGCACGAGAATGCCGCCAGCCGAGGTGCGCGTTGCCTCGGTCGTTTTCACGCGTTCGAAATGCGGAATCCGGGCCACGGCAGCCAAAGCGATCAGCGCCATGACGCCCTGAAAGATGAACGGTGCGCCGTAACCCCACAGCGACGCGACGATGCCGCCAAGACCCGGGCCGATCGACAGGCCGATCTGGGTCGCGGTCTGATAGGCGGCCATGTCGCGGACGCGCGTCGTCGGCGTGCCGCGATCGGTGACGGCGCTTAAGGCCGACGTGCCATAGAAGGACGAGCCGACGCCCTGGATGACCAAGCAACCGACCAGCGTGATCATGCTGTTGACCGTCAGCGCGACAAACGACGATATGGTCACAAGGGCGAGGCCGATGATCATTACCCGCACGCGGCCCAGTTTCTCGGATAGGAGGCCCGCCGGCACGCTGACGATAAGGCGTGAGGCACCGAATGCGGCGATGGTCGCGCCGGCCGTCGCCGCCGTCGCGCCCAGCGATGTCGCATAAACGGTGAGGATCGACCACACCATGCCGATGCCGACATAGGTGAAGAACATGCCGAGCAGCAGTCCGAGCGGCGGACCCAAGGCATCTGCGCTTGGGCTCCACCAGCGTTGGAAGAACTCTCGGAGATATCTCACCGGCGTGCCATAGGTCTAAAACAGCTCGTCATTGCGAGCGAAGCGAAGCAATCCAGTGCGCACACAAACTGGATTGCTTCGCTTCGCTCGCAATGACGGGTCAACATAAGGGGAAGCGTACACGGGTATCGGTCCCCTCTCAATGCACTCAGCCGTGCGCATCCAGGTTGTCAGCGCTGCGAATGCAACATAAAACCCATGGAACTAGAATAGGATGCCTCGGGGGAAGCGCCATGCAGGATTACGACTACATCATCATCGGCGCCGGCTCTGCCGGCTGCGTCCTCGCCAATCGCCTGGGCGAGGATCGCGGCAAAAGTATTCTGGTTCTTGAAGCGGGCGGGGCCGACAACAACTGGCTGCTTCGCATTCCCGTCGGCGTCGCCAAGGTGTGGAACGCGCCGCGCTTCAACTGGGCCTATCAATCCGAACCCGAGCCCCATGTCGATAACCGTAGCATCTATCACCCGCGCGGTAAGGTGGTCGGCGGCTCGTCCTCGATCAACATGATGGCCTATGTGCGCGGCCATCGCCGCGATTTCGACCGCTGGCGACAACTGGGCTTGCCCGGCTGGTCCTATGCCGACGTGCTGCCTTACTTCAAACGCGCGGAATCATGGGAAGGCGAGGGGGATGCCTATCGCGGCAAGGGCGGCCCGTTGCGGGTCGTCAAAGGCCGCTCGCAGGACCCGGTGTTCAAGGCTTATCTCGAGGCCGCGCCGGAACTCGGCTATCGCGTCAATGACGATTACAACGGTGCCGATCAGGAAGGCTTCGCCCGCGTCCAATTCACCGCTGGCGGCGGCCGCCGTTTCAGCGCCGCGCGCGCTTACCTTCATCCTGCGGAGGATCGCGGCAATGTCAGCCTCGAAACCAACTGCCACGTCACGCGGCTGTTGTTCGAAGGCACGCGCGTCGTCGGTGTCGAGTATCGTCAATACGGCAATATCCGTCAGGCACGGGCGAAGGAAGTCATCGTCTCGTCGGGTGCGATCAACTCGCCGCAAATTCTGATGCTGTCGGGCATCGGCCCGGCGGATCATCTCGCCTCGGTTGGGATCACGCCGCGCGTCGCCCTCGCCGGGGTCGGACAGAATCTGCAGGACCATACCGCGATCCGTCTCGCCTTCGCGCGGCTCACGCCCTCGACGATCACCTCGGAACTGCGGCTCGATCAACTGACGATGAGCATGCTGCGCGCGGTCTTCCTCGGCACCGGCTTCGCCGCCGATCCGCCGGGCGGCATGACCGCTTTTGTGAAGAGCGCACCGGAACAGGACATTCCCGACCTGCAGCTTTTCTGCAGCAACGCCTCGCTGTTCGCGCGCGAATGGTTCCCCGGCTGGCGCAAGCCGACACCGGACACCGTCACCATGCGCGCCTGCCACTTGCGTCCCGAAAGTCGCGGCAGCGTCACCCTCGCGTCCAGCGATCCCGACGCCAAGGTCCGCGTGTTCAATAATTTCCTTTCGACCGACGCGGATCGCCGCGCTCTCCGCGCAGCTTTCAAGATCAGCCGCGATATCGCGACCTCGAAAGCCTTTAAGCCCTTCATCGGCGCCGAGATCATGCCCGGCGTCCATGTCCGCAGCGACGCTGAGATCGACGCCTATATCCGCCAGACCATGGACACGGTCTATCACCCCGTCGGCACCTGCCGCATGGGCACGGACGAACGCGCCGTCGTCGATATGGATTTCCGCGTGCGCGGCGTGGATGGGCTGCGTGTCGTCGATGCATCCGTGATGCCCGATCTGACGGGCGGCAACATCAACGCGGTGGTGATGATGGTGGGGGAGAAAGCGGCGGATGTGATCCGTGGGCGCGCGCCGTTGGCGGCGGAAGAAGCGGCTTAAATTTATATTTGAAGGTTCCCCCTCACCCCAACCCTCTCCCCGCTGGGGCGAGGGAGA
>CAIJOA010000014.1 GCA_903822185.1 uncultured Rhodospirillales bacterium
AGCAACCGCTCCAACGCGGTGATCGCCGCTTCAAGATCGCCGCGCTGCGCCGCGGCTTCCGCATAGCGCAGATTGATATCGACGCTGGCTGGATTGCGGACCAACGCATCGAACAACGCCGTGAAATTCCCGTTATCCGGGTCGGCGTCCGCTGCCCACGCTGCGCCTAACGGTGCAAGCGTCAGCACAAGGCAAATATTCGCCGCTTTGATTCCGAAACGCATCATCCCCGACCGATCTCTCTTCCGCGTTGCCCTTGACCCCCCAAGAACAACCCGCGACGGCGATCATACCACGCCGTGACTCTCTGTATGTCTCAATGTGCTGGTAATAGCTTTGCCTCGGCGTCGGGTAAGACCGTAAAGCCGGTGACGGTACTCAGCGCGCCGGTGGCGAAAAGCGATTGTAAGGGCGTCAGGTCTTCCGACGGCAACGCCGCTGCGGTGCTGGCGCCGATGGCCAGATCGACACCTTGGTTTGCGGCGATCTCGACGAGCCGCGCGGCGACATTCACGGAATCGCCGATCACCGAATAATCGAAACGATGATGCGATCCCATATTGCCGATGCAGCATTCGCCGGTGTTGATCCCGATCGCCATCTGCAGCGACAGTTTCAGATCGAGCGAACCGTTTAGCTCGTCATTCACCGCGCCCAGCGCATGCCGCATCGCGATCGCTGCCTGTACCGCGTTCAGCGCGTGTGCCGGATTATCGATCGGCGCATTCCAATAGGCCATGATGCAATCGCCGATATATTTATCGATCGTGCCGCGATGGGCGAGGATGATGTCGGTCATCGGCGAGAAGAACGCGTTCAGCAAGGCGGTCACGTCCCGCGGATCGAGATTCTTCGATAAGGCCGAAAATCCCCGGATGTCGCAGAACATGACGGTGATGATGCGGTTTTCGCCGCCCAACCGCAGGCGTTCGGGATGGGCCGCTAATTCATCGACCAGCGCCGGTGCGAGATAGCGCGAAAAGGCCGTGCGTAAACGGCGCTGCGCCGCTTCGCTGCGAAGATAGCGCAGCAGGGCGATGCCGGACGAAGTCAGGATTGCCATCTCGGCTCCAGCCACGGGATCGAGCAGCAGCCAATCCTGCGTGAAGGCCCACCACGATGCCGCAAACCAACTCACGACGATCAAGCTGGTGAAGGGGCCCGACCAGGTCAGGCCCCAAAACATCCCGACCAGCGCAATCGACGTGATCAGGATCACCGCCGCGATCAACTCGCCGCCGCGCAGCCAATCGGGACGCGATAGCCAGCTATTGCCGAGAAGATCGGCGAGCGCTTGCGCGTGTATATCGATGCCCGCGACGGTTCGGCCGAGCGGCGTCGGCCAATAATCGGGAAGACCCGATGCCGTTGCTCCGACGAGAATGAATTTGCCCGTGATCGCCGATGGCTCGAAACGCCCAGCGAGAACATCGGCTGCCGCGATATGCTTGAAACCACCGCCGTAATAAAGCCGCGCCGCACCGTCGGGTTCGAGGGCGGTCGTCTTGTTGCCGATCCGCAGCAATCCATCGCGCAGCGTGTAGCTCCGCGTGCCGGTGCCGACGCGGATCAGTTCGAGATCGAAACTGGGATAAAGCTTGTCGCCAAGCCGTGCGATCATCGCCGTATGCCGCACCCGGCCATCGGCATCGGGAAAGACATTGAGGAAGCCGACGCCGGCAGCCGCATCGTTGAGGGTCGCGATGGGCGTGATCGCGCCGGCATAGCTGATCGCCTTGCCGAGCGTGTCCGCGCCCAGGATCGAAAAGCCTGCTTTGGCTTTCGGCACTTGGGCGCAGGTGTCTTGCGTCAAAGCGGTGCCGACGACGACCGGCACCTGCGCCATCGCTTGCGCCATTCGAACGTCATGGTCGGGCAGGCCGGCGAGAAGCTTGGCCAGCGGTTCGGATGGCGCGCCGTCCGCTTCCAACACGCCCTGTGCCTGAACCGGCGAAGTTCGGTCCGGTTCGGCGAGAAGAATATCCAATCCGATCGCCGCGGGCTTCGCCGCGGCCAGTTGTTCGATGAGGGTCGCGAGCCGCGTGCGCGGCCAGGGCCATTGGCCCAGTTCGGCAAGACTGTGATCGTCGATCTCGACGATCAGGATCGGCAGATCGCCAGCCGGGCGCGGGACGGCGCGTTGATAAAAATCGAAGACCGCGCTCGAGAGTCTTGTGACTGGCCCGTCATCGAGCCGGCTCAACGTGCCGATGGCGACCGCGACTGAACCGGCAATCGTTAAGGCGAGGCCGATGTCGCGGAACCGCATCTCAGGAACGGAAATGCTCGACCATGCGGCCCAGCGCCGCGAGGTCGGTGATCACCAGCCGGTCGCCGTCGCGTTCCAGCAATTTGCGGCGGGTCAGATCGGCCAGGGTGCGGGCCACAGTTTCGCGCGCGGTGCTGGCCCGCGCCGCGATGGCATGATGGCGCGGTATCGGTTGCAGCACGGCCGTGTTGGGCGGGGAATCGCCCCCGGTTCGGGCTTGGCGCAGCAAATCCGCATAAATCCGGTTCTGCGCCGCGAGAGTGCTTAGATCCATGATCCGCGCGCTGGATGCGCGGACGATTTCGGTCAGATGGCGCATCATCAGCATCGCTGCCTGCGGTTGCAGCGTAAGATATTCGCGAAACACCGATGCGGGCAGCCGCGCCGTCAGTGTGCGGGTGGCGGCCAATACGGTTGCCGATCGCGGCTCGCCGTCGATCGCCGCCATCTCGCCGAAATAGCCGCCATCCGATAGTTCATCGAACGCGACCTCGCCGCTGCCTTTCAGCGTGTAATTGATAATGCGCGCCCGGCCTTTGATGATGAAATACACATCGTCGGAAATGCCGTCGCGGCCGAGGATTTCGGCCCGTGCGTTCCACCAATGCCAGATACAACGCTGCTCGTAACGCTGACGCGTGGCCGCGTCGGCGACCGCGAAAAGATCGACATGCGCCAGGCTTTGCTCAACGACCGGCGGCTTTCGCGGTGTCTTCGACAATGCCAAGAATTGCTTTCCCACGAGACCGCGCCGGATGTGTCCGCGCGAATCCGAATGATGTCCGAATGCAATTCTAGTCTCGGCACAAGTCAAAATATCTAAGGAAAAGCACGGATATACGCGGTCATAACGATCCGCCGGATTCTCTAAGACGGTGAATTCAAAGACGACGCTACTTTGAGGATCAGCGTTGCAACGGCTAAGAGAAGAAAAGCGATCAAAGACCAAAGCACCCGGCTCGACAGGGTCCGCGCCCAGGGCGCCCAAACCGCCTGGGCATCGGCCAGATGCGGCCAGGCCGCACCGATCAGCAGCATGACGGCGATACCGCCGAGGAAATCCGCATAAACCGGCCGCGCGACAAGCTGCTTTGCTGGCTTTTTGTTCATCGGATTATCGCTGATAACGGGATTGAGCGGCATGGGCCGTCGAAACGACGGTTGAGCTCAGAGAGCTCGCGGTGGCCCCCGCGATACCCATCAGGCGATCAAACGTCGAAACGCTGGTCGCACCGACGATGGTTAGACCAATCCAACCGAAGATGATGCTCGGAATGACGAGGCGCATGTGTCCCCCACAGGATCGCGTCTCGTACTTCTAGGCGTATGAGGGACTGGCCGCTGTGACGGCCGTCACAGCGATAGGGAACTTTGTTTAATCTCGGGAAAAGCGGCTGGTCTAACGCCCGCGCCAGCGCAGAAGCCAGAATTCCAGCAGGCTGACGAGCTGTACGCTGGCGTAACCGATCAATCCAAACAGCAGGACGCCGGCGAAAAGGTCGGGGGTTCGGAACGAACGGGCCTGCAGCATGATCCAGTGGCCGAGGCCAGGACTGCCGGACAGGATTTCGCCGGTCACGGAAAGAATGAGCGCGATGGTCAGGCTCAGCCGCATGCCGGCGAGGATTTCGGGCATGGCGTTAGGCAAGGCGATGGTGAGGATGAACTGGCGGCGGCTGAGCCGCATCAAGCGGGCGACCTCGTACAGCCGCGGCTTCACCGTCGCGAAACCGTTGATGGTCGCCAGCAAGGTCGGCCAGAGCGCGCCGAAGCCGATGACGGCAAGGACCATATTCTCGGTCAGGCCGAAGAACGCGATCAGCACCGGGAACAGCGCCGATGCCGGCAGCGGCCGGAAGAATTCGAGCGTCGGCGCCAGATAGGCGCGCGCGGTCGCGGAAATGCCGATGGCCGAGCCGATGAGAATTCCGCCGAACGACGCGAGCAGCCAGCCGAAGAACATATGCTGCAGCGTCAGCAGCACGCGGCCGCCCAGCCCGCCACGGTCGATATCGAACAGCAGCGCCGCCCAGGCGCGATCGGGCGGCGGCAGGAAGATCGGCGAGACCAGATGCAGGTTCGAGACGAGCTGCCACAACGCGACGATCAGCGCGGCAACGATGGCGCTCGCCAACAGCAGCAACGCACGGCGCGGCATCATGGCGGCGCTGCCCGCGACGCGCCGCCGAACAACCGGCGTTGCGCGACCGACAAAAGACCGTTGATCAGCCAGCCAATAATTCCGATCCAGAACAGATAAGCAAAGACCAGATCGGGCCGCAGCGCTTCCTGCGCGCGCATCATCGCATAGCCGAGGCCGAGCGGATTGGCGGCGATCTCGACCGTGACGGCGACGACCAGCGCCGCGCCGACGGCGATACGGAAGCCGACGAAAATGCCGGGCAAGGCCGCGGGAATGACGACCTTCACGATGCGTGCGGCAAGCCCCATGCGCAGCAGCCGCGCGACCTCCAGAAGCCGCGGCTTCACCCCGCGCACCGCCGCGATGGTCAGCAGCAGCACCGGCCAAAACGAGGTCTTGGCGATCAGCGATATTTCCATCGCATAGCCGAGCCCGAAGATCAGCAAGGCGATCGGGATAAGCGCGACAGACGGAATCGGCCGCAACGCCTCGATGGTCACTTCGGCCAGACGCTCGACGATCAGGAACAACCCCATCACCGTTCCGAAGACGAGACCAAGGCTCGCGCCAATCATTAGACCACCAAACGCGGCGAGCAGCGTCTGCCCAGTCGCGCGCAGCATTGAGCCGTCGATCAACGCGGCCCCCGCCGCGGTGACGACCTCGCTGGGCCAGGGCAGGCTGCTGCTATGATAATGCGTGACGCGTGCGGCGATCTCGGCACCGACCACGACGACCGCCGGCACGACGATGCCGCGCAGATCGACCCGGCGCAGTCGCGTGGTCACGTCTCCGCCCCGCGGATGAATTCCAGCAAGGTCCGCCGCAACTGCATGAAGGCAGGCTGTTCCGGTGTCGTCTGCTGATCGCGCGGATAGGGCAGATCGACGTCGTAGGTTGCGGCGATGCGGCCGGGATGCGGCTTCATCGCGACGACGCGATGGCCTAGATAGATCGCCTCTTCGAGATCGTGAGTGACGAAGCACACTGTCGTCCCGCTATCCGCGACGATTTTTAAAACTTGGTCCTGAAGGTCTTGGCGGGTGATGGCATCGAGCGCGCCGAACGGCTCGTCCATCAGCAACAGTTTCGGCTCCTGCGCAAGGCAGCGCGCGATCTGCAGCCGCTGCTGCATACCGCCCGAAAGCTGCGACGGATATTTGTCGGCGTGCTCGGCGAGCCCGACACGGGCCAGCACGGCGGCGATGCGTTCTGCGCGCTCGGCACGCGGCGTGCCCATCGTCTCATAGACGAGCGCGATATTGCCGGCGGCGGTGCGCCAGGGCAGCAACGCGTCGCCGTAATCCTGAAACACGACCGCGACGTCGCGCTGCGGCCCGGCAACCGGCTTGCCTTCATAGGAGACGGTGCCGCTGCCCGGCGGCAACAAGCCGGCGGCCAAGCGCAGCAACGTCGTCTTGCCGCAGCCCGATGGGCCGACGATGCAAAGAAATTCGCCTTTATAGATTTCGAGATTGATGCCGGTCAGGATCGGGCGGCCACCGATCGCGACGTCGATATCGCGAAAAGCGATCAGCGGCGGTTCGGCCGAAGGTGCCGTCAAATCTGCACCGGGATCATGGCGCGATCAGGCGTGCCGCGGTCAGTTTCGTGCGCAGACGATCCTGTTCGTTCATTGCATCGAGCCACCATTGCAGATCGGCGGTTTTGATCTTCGCCGTCATCGGGGCCAGCAGCATGGTCGCCGTGACCTCGGGCTTGAGGTTGAGCGTCTTGGTGATGATCTCTTTGGTCTTTTCCGGATTGGCTTCGGCAAAGGCGACGGCTTCTTCGGTGGCGGCGCGGATCGCGGCCACTTCCTGTTTGTGCGATTCAGCCCAGGCGCGGGTCGATGCGTTGACCAGCGCGGGCACGCTGGTGCCAAGTTCGCCATAGAAATACGAAAGAATTTTTCCCGAGCCGTCGGCGGCGATCGCGCTCATGAACGGGTCGGGAATGAGAACCGCGTCGAGATTGCCGGCCTTAAGGACGTTCGGCATTTCGGCATAGGCGATTTCGACGATCGTGATTTCCTTCGGATTGACGCCTTTCAGCACAAGCCAATGCTCGAAAGCGATCTCCGAAATACCGCCGATGGTGCTGGTGCCGATCCGCTTGCCCTTAAGGTCGGCCGGGGTGTTGATGTTCGCACCGTTGCGGACGACGACACCGCTATCTTTGGTGCCGGGCGCAAAAAGCGACAGATTGGTCAATGCGACGAGATCGATCCCGCCGTCCGCCGCTTGGATCAGCGTCGAAGCGCCGACCGTGCCGACCTGCATCGAGTTAGAGACGAGGCTGGGCACGATCACATTGCCGCCGCGCATCAAGGTCAGCTCGACATCGAGTCCGTGCTTGGCGAAGAAGCCCTGATCCTTGGCGATCCAGTCCGGCACGTTGCCGTTCACCGCCGTATAGCCGAGGGTGATTTTGTCGAGCGCGGTGGCCGGCAGCGCGGCAACAAACAGG
This sequence comes from uncultured Rhodospirillales bacterium, assembly GCA_903822185.1. Taxonomy (GTDB): domain Bacteria; phylum Pseudomonadota; class Alphaproteobacteria; order ATCC43930; family CGMCC-115725; genus CAIKMD01. The sequence goes on from CAIJOA010000014.1 coordinate 6,882, forward strand.
CCGCCGAGAAAGGCCATCGCCGCGAGCGTTTTATCAATCGGTTTCATGGTGTTTCCTGTCCCCTGATCGCGGCCCGCGTGCATCTTTTTGTCCGCCGTCATACCCATCGCCGAATGGTAAAATGGCGCTGCGCTGTGAGGGCGGTATGTCCCTTGAAAAGAGGACAGTCCCGTCGTCGGCGCGGACGGGCGTCAGCGCATTACGAGACGGGCGAGTTCATAGGCGCTGGTAACCCCCAACCGCTGATAGGCGCGCTTGCGATAGGTCAGGATCGACGAGACGCCGATGCCGAGATCGAGTGCCGCGCCCTCAGCGGTGATGCCGACCGCTGCCCGCGCGCAGGTTTCGCGTTCGCGTCGGGTGAGGGCGGGAAACAGCCGGCCGAAGCGGCTTTCCAATTCCTCGATCGCGCCCCGTGTCGAAAGCGAGCCGTGCCCGGCCAGTGCCTCGTTGCGGTCGATCATCGGCATCAGCAGCCGGGCGAAACCACTCAGCAGCCTCAACTCGTCCTTGGCGAAGCCACCGTTGCCGCGCCGCCGCGCCACGGTCATGCAGCGCCATCCGGGGCCGGCGCGGCGCACGAACGAGACGCGCTCGACGATGTCGGAATGTTCCAGCATCCGGCGATAGCGTTGGGCGACGATGTCGCGCGGCACGACGCGGATCTGAACCGTCGCTTGCGGCTCGGCGGTGGCGTCCATCGCCTGTTGGATCGGGTCTTGAGGCAGGAACTGCCGCGCATACATGCCGTCGGCGACATGGGGTTTTTCGGGCTCGCAGACATGGATCAAAGGCCGGACGCCGCCTTTGCCGCGGTCGATATCGAAGACATAAAAGCGATCGACAGGGGTCAATTGCTTGACCGCCGCGGTCGCGGCGGTGGCGAATCCTTCGGAGCCGAGCGCGCCGACGGCCAGCGCGTGCGCGGCAATCACGGCCGATGCGATCGGTTGCGATTCAACATATTCGAGGCTCGCCATCGGCCATCCTCCCAAGGCGACCGTTTGTCGGCGCCATCATTCGTTCCGGCACCGGGGTGCCGCGTCTTGCTGGGATTGTACCCGGAAATGGCCGACGCGCCTAGGTAACTCCGGCGCTGTCCCTTTGCGTGTGGACATATCCGCCGCGGCGATTTGCGTATCAAGATGCGCGGATGGCGCGTTGGTACGGAGAATGCGATGAAGTTTGGGCTTTTCATGGGAATCTGGGAAAACCCCAACGCCGAGCACGATCTTCACAAGATTCTGCATCAGGTCGTCGATTACATCATCAGTGCCGAAAAGCTTGGCTATATCTCGGCCTTTCTGACCGAGCATCATTTCACCGGCTTGCCGCAGATACCATCTTCGCTGACCGTACTCTCCTATCTGGCGGCGCGTACGACGACGATGCGGCTCGGCACGGCGGTGACGATTCTGCCGTGGCACAATCCGCTGCTGCTGGCCGAGGAGATCGGCACGCTCGATCTTCTATCCAATGGCCGGTTCGATTGCGGCGTCGGCCGCGGCTTTCGCTATACCGAATGCCGCGGCTTCGGCATCCCGGTCGAAGAACTGGGGCCGCGCTTCGACGAGGCGCTCGAGATCCTGCAGCAGGCATGGACCGCGCCGGGGCGTTTCTCCCATCACGGCAAATATTGGAATTTCGACGATGCGATCATCGATCCGCGCTCGATCCAAAAGCCGCATCCGCCGGTCTGGGTATCGGCGGCCAGCGATGGTTCGATCCAACGTACGGCGAAGCTCGATTACAATCTGCTGCTGGCCCAATTCGGGGACGCGAAGCAGATCGGGACGCGGGTGAAGTGCTTTAAAGACGCGACCGAAGCCTGCGGCCGCGCGTTCGATCCGATGAAGGTGGGCGTGACCCGCGCCTTCCACATGACCGACAGCGAAGCGGAAACGCGCGAAGCGCTCGACCATCATTATCATGTCCTGGCGAACAACCGGAAATTGTCGTCCGACCCGAACAGCCCCGGCGCCTATTTCGTGCCGAACGCGACCGGTAATGCCGACGACACCTGGCTGATCGGCACGCGCGACCAGATCGTGCGCCGCATCGAGGCGCTACAGGCCGAGGGCGTCGAATATATCATGCTGCTCGACACCGCCGGCGACATCGCGTCGTTGGAACGCTTCGCCGCCGAGATCGCGCCGCTCTTCGACAGCGAGATGGGAAAGGTTTCCCAGAAACGCGGCGCTGCCTGATCTGCCGGTTCATGAGTATTCGCGCCAAAACTCTGTAGAGGAGGTAAATCGGCCGCGATTCGGACGGCAGGGAACCCCGTTCTCCTTATTCGGCTCTGAACGTTGTCAAATACAACGGTTGGTATCAGTATAGATTCAAATACATAGACCTTCCGGGGGCGGTTTCAATGTGCCCCGGCGGGCTGATACTGCAGAGACGCGGTGCGTCATGGGGAATAAATTGAGCCGGTTGCCTGGAAAGCCGTACGGGGTAGGGATTCCTGTAACCGATCCCTGCGATTTCCCGGTTCGCCATGCTTCCTTCGGTGCTCGACGTTGGTGATACGTCGCATCCTTTGGCCCGCACTTCGCGGATCGGTATATCGATGACCCGCACGTATGTCATCGCGGAGGCGGGCGTCAATCACGATGGGTCGGTCGATGACGCGCTTCGGCTGATCGATGCAGCGAGCGATGCCGGCGCGGACTGCGTCAAGTTTCAGACGTTTCGGGCGGATGCGCTGGCGTCGCGGTTTGCGGAAAAGGCCGCTTATCAGAAATCCGCGACTGATCCCGCGCAATCGCAGCAGGAGATGTTGCGGCAGCTCGAGCTTCCGGCTTCGGCTTATCCGCGGTTGATCAAGCGGGCGCAGGAACGCAGGGTTGAATTCCTTTCGACGCCGTTTGATCCCATGTCGGTCGATTTCCTGATCCGGGACCTCGGTATGAAACGGATCAAGATCGGTTCGGGTGATATGAACAACGCCCCGATGCTGTTGGAGGTCGCGAAGGCCGGTTGCGAGGTCATCCTTTCGACCGGCATGGCAGATCTCGCCGAGGTCGAGGAGGCGCTATCCGTTCTTGCCTTCGGGTATGCCGCCAATACTGAGCAACCTTCGCGCGCGCGTTTCGCGACAGCATGGCAACGATCTGCCGTACGTGCGTCCTTACAAGGCAAAGTAACGCTCCTTCATTGCACCAGTGCATATCCGGCACATCCGGAAACCGTCAATCTGAAGGCGATGACGACTCTCGCCGAACATTTTGGTCTCCCGGTCGGCTATTCGGATCATACGCTCGGCATTGAAGTGTCCATGGCAGCCGTAGCCCGCGGCGCTGTGATGATCGAGAAACATTTGACGCTGGATGTCGGCCGGTCAGGTCCTGATCATGCCGCCTCCCTTGAGCCTCGCGCATTTGCGCAAATGACCGCGGGTATTCGAATCGTCGAGGCGGCATTGGGCGATGGGCGCAAGATTCCCAACGACGTCGAACGCTCAACGGCGACGGTCGCGCGGAAAGCATTGGTTACCGCACGGGCGATCGAAGCGGGTGAGAGCTTCACGGCGGAAAACATTGCGTTGAAGCGACCGGCCCACGGCATGGCGCCGATTGCTTTTTGGGATGTCATCGGCAAAACGGCCAAACGTGCTTACGGTCCCGATGAAGCGATCGATCCGCCATGATCGATTTGAAAATGCATATTAAAGTGCACAGAATGATTGTGTTATGAAGAAAATCGACGAGATACTTATTCCGCCGACCATGCAGGTTCTGCAGGCGCTCGATCGGTTGGACCGCGGCGCTGCGCAGGCCGTGCTTGTGGTGGATGAGGGCGGTCATCTTCTCGGCGTTGTCACCGACGGGGATGTTCGTCGCGGTCTTCTGCGTGGCGTGACGTTGGATCGGCCCGTTTCCGATGTGATGAATACGACGCCGCTCACCTGCGCCGTGAATACGAGCCCGGAAATGGCGCGGGTCTTGATGCAGGAACATACGATCCATCAGCTTCCCGTCATCGACGCGGCGGGACGCGTAACCGATCTGATCACGATCGATTCGACTCTTAAGACGATACACCAGGATACGACGGTAATTCTCATGGCCGGTGGGCTTGGCAGCCGCTTGCGTCCCCTCACCGATTCGACGCCAAAACCGCTCTTGCCGATCGGCGGGCGGCCGTTGCTTGAAATAACGATCTCGTTGCTGGCGCGTCAGGGTTTCGAACGGTTTTTAATATCGCTCAATTACAAAGCGGAAATGTTCCGCGACTTTTTTGCCGACGGGGAACGCCTCGGTGTGCAGATCGACTATATCGAGGAAAGCGAGAAGCTTGGAACGGCAGGTGCCTTGCGGCTTTTGCCGGAACGGCCTTCCTCGCCGTTTATCGTGATGAACGGGGATGTTCTCACCACGCTGGATGCGCGGCGTCTCATATCGTTTCATCGCGAACAACGGGCGGTCGCGACCATGTGCGTGCGGGAGTACGAATGGCGCATACCTTACGGCGTTGTGTGCATCGATAACGGTCGTTTGGCAGGGTTCGACGAAAAGCCATCGCGAAGCGAATTCGTCAATGCTGGAATTTATGTACTCGCGCCCGAAGCACTCGACTATATTCCGGCATCGGGCGCGGTTGATATGCCGACGCTTTTTCAGGCTATTGGGCAAAAGGTCGAAAGCCCGTCGATCTATCCCTTGAGAGAGCACTGGCTCGATGTCGGCCATCTTGCTGATTTGCAACGTGCGCAGGATGAGGTTCATCTTTTTGTATAATCGTTCGGCGACGGCAATCGGTAAGCTTGATGGATATCGCTAAGGGTGGCGTCGCGCCGGCGACGCGCCGCGACCTTTATGTCGCGTTTCGAAACGCCCTCTTGTCGGGCAGCCAGTACGATTGGACGCTGCCGGAACATGTAGATCAGTCCGCGGAGGCAGAGCTACCGCTTGTTACCGTGACCAGGCTGGTCGAAGATCGTGCCAATTATAAGCCGGACGCTCGGGATAATATCCGCACTTATCTCGCAGCGATTGCGGCCAAGTCCGGCGCAAAAATCCGCGCATCGACCCTCGCCGGCAATCCAGGCCGGTTGATATCCGGCGGCGAAGCGGCGCCGCGTATCAGTGACGACTTCATTTATTTCGGCAGCAACGGCGGCACGGACGGCGAAGCGTCTCTCGCCATCGACACGGATGCCGGAGGATGTGCGGTTCTGCACTGTCTCGCCTATATCACGGCGACCGCTGCGGATCATTTTTACGTTTCGCTGGAAGACGCCCGTTCGGATTTGTCCGAAGCCATTCGCATTGGATCGGGTGGCGTGACGATGGTGCGGGATTTTTACGCGCTGGACATCGGCGGGCGCACGCCGCGTCTTTATTCGCTCGCGGTGGGTGGCGGGTTTTTTTCCGTCTATATCAACGGCGCGCTGGTCTGGCGCCGAAAACGGCCGGATGCACAACGCCCTGCCGGACTTGCGTTTAAGCTTTTGGGCCGTACGTCGAGCGCGAGCACGGATGGCGGTGTCTTCGAATACGAGTTCTGGTCGCTCGACGCGCCCTTCACCGGGTTTGACACTGACGAGCAAGCACATCTCGAGGCCTGGGCAGGCAGCCTTGCCGCCAAGGCAGCGGTTTTTCCGTTGTATCAACTGACACGTTCGATCAGCGATTTTTCGCTGGATACGAATGAGGCTGCTGTCATTCGCGCGATGACCGAGGCGATGGGCACCATCAAAGGTCATCCCGATTGGATGTTTCAGACGCTGGAAAAGGCGCTGTCGCCCGAAGGACGCGCACGCTGGACGTCGGTTGCCCGCGGCTTGACCCCGGCACCGATCATTGATGTCGAAAACGTCTCGGTCAGCTTTTCACGTAACCCTTCGGCCGATCTATCCTTGTGGCGGCAACTGCGGCGACGGCCAACCAACCATTTTCCGGTTTTGAGCGGGGTCAATTTTCAGGCCTATCCGGGCGATGTCGTCGGTGTGATCGGTCATAACGGCGCCGGGAAAAGTACGCTGTTGCGCACGCTCGCCGGCCTCGTGCCGATCAAGACCGGCAAAATCCTGGTGCGCGGGAATCACATGCTGCTGCGGGGCGGGCTTGGGCTGCGGCTCGAATTGAGCGGCCGCGAGAACATTGTCAGCCTCGGCATTTATATGGGGCTGTCCTATCGGCGGATCATGGCGCTGGTCGATGAAATCATCGATTTTGCCGAACTTGCCGATCACATCGACAAGCCGGCGAAATATTACTCGGACGGGATGCTGTCGCGGCTCGTCTTCTCGACAGCGACCAGCGTTTCTCCCGAAATCCTGATGCTCGACGAGTTGTTGGGGGCGGGCGACATCAAGTTCCAGGACAAGGCGCAGAAACGGCTACGCGAATTCATGAACCGCTCCAAGCTGGTGATTGTCGTCACGCACAGCGTCGCCTTCGTGCGAGAGCAGTGCAATAAGGCGATGGTGCTGTCGAACGGGCGGCAGATTTATTTCGGCGAACCCGTGCAGGCTGTTTCGACCTATCTGGCCGATCTCCATCTCTCGCCGGCCGATGCCGGCAAGATCGACGCCACGACGCATTTCTAGCCGATATGAGCAATAGCGGATGAACAGCATCGACGATAACGCGGAACTGTCGAAGTGGATGGAGATCACGCCCGCCGGGCGTCGAACCAGTTCGGTGACGCATGATGAGCGCTGGCGGGATTTGCACATGCATCTCTGGCAGGTCGCGTTCATGGTGCGCTGGAACCTGATGGAGAAATCCTTCGGTCGGGCGCTGGGCCGGGCCTGGATCATTCTCGATCCGATGATGCAGGCGGCTCTCTATCTTTTCCTGCTGATCCTGATTTTTCGCGTCAACGATTCGGATATCTCTTTCACTTTCCTCCTCGTGACGCTGACCTTCTGGCGCCTTCATGCCAATCTGCTGTCGGCGGCACCGACGCTTTTTACCTCGAAGGGTCCGGTTCTGCAGCAGAGCAGTTTCCCCGCCCGATTGATCGTCTATGAATTCATCCTCACCGAGGTCGCTTTCTTCTGCATCAATCTGGTGGTGGCGCTGGGCGTTATTCTGGCGTTCGGTGTCCGACCCAATCTTTTGTGGCTTCTGGTGCCCGTCATTTTTCTGATCCAGCTGGTCTTCAGCAGCGCGCTGGTCATTTTCGTCGGATTGCTGGGCGCGGTCGTGCGCGACGTCGGCCCGGTTCTGGTCTTCTTCGTGACGGTCTGGTTTTATCTCTCGCCCGTGATTTACGGCGTTTCGCGCGTCCCGGCGTCGCTTGAGCGTTTCATGTATCTCAACCCGTTTGCGATCATCATGCCGGCTTATCAGGCGATCTTCTTCGGCGGGGTGATGCCGTCGGCCTGGGCCCTGGGCGCCGTGTTCGTCAGCTCGTTGATACTGCTGGTTCTGGGCTTGCGCCTCCTCAGCCATGCGCAGCATCGGATTTATCGATTTCTTTGATGCCGGCTCGCGCGCCAACTTGATGGGGCTTGCGTACATCGGTATCGTATTTCGCGGAATATCGTTTGAATGGGTGTCATATGAGCAATGTTCGGATCGGCGCTAAAGATGTCGGCGTCGGTCAGCAGGCTTTCGTCGTTGCGGAAATGGCTTGGTCGCACGATGGATTGGTCGAAAAAGCGCGCGATATAATCGCGGGCGCCGCGCGCGCAGGCGCCGACGCGATCAATTTTCATTTGACCAGCCTACCCGATTACATGGTGCCGTTTTACGGCGCGGGGCCTGGCCGGCTTTCGGGCGGGAACGATACCCTCGACGTTTATCGCTATCTCGAAAAAATCAATCTTACCTTCGAGGTTTGGCCCGATCTTGTCGCCTTTGCCCGTCAAAGCGGTTTGGCGGTCAGCATCATGTGCAACGACGAGCCGAGTGTCGCTTTCGCGATCGCGAATGTCGCGCCGGATATGTTGATGATTCATCCGTCGTGCGTTGGCGATGAGCGGCTTTTGCGCAGCATGGCCGCTTACGGCCGGCCTTTCGTGATCTACACCGGCGGGCTGCATCTCGGCGAAATTGAAAACGCCGTTCGGTGGGCGACCCTCGAAGGGAATAATAATCTCGTTCTACAGCACGGCTTCCAGAGCTATCCGACGGCGATTGCCGACAACCACCTTCGCGCCATTCGAACGCTGAAGTCGCAGTTCGGGTTTCCTGTCGCTTTCGCCGATCACACGGATGGCGACGATCCCATGGCGATGATCGTTCCGTTGTTGGCGGTGGCGATGGGGGCGGATGTCGTCGAAAAGCACATCACCCACGACCGGACGCTGAAAGGCGAAGATTTCGAAGCTGCCTTCTCGCCCGATCAATTCGCTGTTTTCGTCGATCGTTTGCGTCAGTCCGAAAGGAGCTTTGGGCAAAGCAGCTGGCAACCGCTCTCCGAGCGGCAGTTGAAGTATCGTTCGGTGGTTCGCAAACGCGCTGTCGCGGCGGCCCCGATCGCCGCCGGAACCAAATTGACCCGTGACATCATCACCTTCAAACGGGCCGATATCGGCCTTTATCCGGAAGAGATATCCAATCTCGATGGAAACATTGTGGTGGCACGCGATCTGGAAACCAATGCCCCGATTGTTTGGGAGGTGTTGCGTTGAATGCAACAACGGCCGTCTTTTTATCGGTGCGTGATAAAGCCACTCGTCTTCCCGGCAAAGTCGTGCACCCGATTTGCGGTCGGCCGGCGATCGAACATCTGATCGACCGCGTCAAGCAAGCGCACGAGCCGGACATGGTTGTGCTTACGACCTCAACGCATCGCGGCGACGACGGGCTTGAAGCGATTGCCAAGAAAAATGGCATTCGTTGTTTCCGCGGCAGTGAAGACGATAAGCTCGTCCGCTATCGCGATGCCGCTTTCGCGCATAGCGTCGATTTCTTTGCCGTGGTGGATGGCGACGATCTCTTCGCCGACTCCGTGTTCATCGACCAGATCGTCGGGACATGGAAGAAAGAGCGCGGCGACTATATCATCGTCGATGGCCTGCCTTTGGGAGCGACGGCTTTCGGCGTCGATCGCCAAGCGTTGATAAAGGTGATCGACCGCAAGGCCGAAGACAACACCGAGGTCTGGGGTGGCTATTTTACGAATTTCGGCGGATTGCAATGCCGGTTTCTATCGCCGGAAAACTCAAACTTTGCGCGGCCCGAATGGCGCATGACTCTCGACTATCCCGAGGATTTGGCTTTTTTCTGTGCGGTCTTCGATGCGCTTTATCGACCCGGACAGGTCTTCAGTTTTGACGAGATCGTGCGTTTTCTGAACGAGCATCCCGAGGTCGCCGCTCTCAATCGGGACAGCCAAAAGAAATATGAAGAGAACCTGGCGAAAGCGGCGCCGGTTCGATTCGATTCGTAGGACTCGGTGTCATGAAGTTTCTGATTGTCGGTCTCGGCTCGATGGGTAAGCGGCGAATTCGCAACTTGCGCCGCCTCAATGCCGGAGAGATTGCTGGGTTCGATCTTACGGCCGAACGCCGCGATGATGCCGCGAAAACCTATGGAATCAAGGTCTTTGACGATTTATCGGATGCGCTGTCGCGCTTTGCCCCTGACGCTCTGGTTGTTTCGACACCGCCCGACCTACATCTGGGTTTCGCCATCCGCGCCCTCAAAGAAGGCAAGCATGTATTTTGCGAAGCGGGAACCACGACGGAAGGAATTCCTGAAGTGCTGGCGCTTGCCGAACGCGGTCGGCTCGTCGCGGCGCCTTCCTGCACGATGCGATTTCAGCACTCCATCAAGAAAATGAAATCGCTGCTGACAGCCGGAACGATCGGCAAGATTCTGGCTTACACGCATCACTCGGGCCAATATCTGCCTGATTGGCATCCCTTTGAAGATTATCGCGCTTTCTACGCTTCGCGCCGTGAAACGGGTGCCTGCCGCGAAATCGTCGCCTTCGAATTGACGTGGCTGAACTGGCTCATGGATGCTGAGGTCCGCACTGTCACCGCGCTCGTCGGCAAGGTCAGCACGCTCGACTGCGACATCGATGATGTCTATCAAATGGCGCTGCGCTATAGCAACGGTGCGCTCTGCCATCTGATGATCGACGCGATCTCCCGTGTCGCGACCCGTTCGCTTCGTATTCTCGGCGAAACCGGGACTCTGGAATGGAACGCCGGGGCGCGGCTTCTGCGTCATTACGATGCTGCGACACAGGTTTGGACTGATTATCCGGAGCCAGTGCCGGTTATTGAACCCGGCTACTCCGGAATGTCTGCCGAAGGCATGTATGATGAAGAAATGGACGCTTTCGTGCGTGCGTGTCGTGGCGAAGCGTCCTATCCGCACAGCTTTGCCGAGGATCTGCAAATCTTGACGACTCTCGTCGATGGCGAGAAAGAATCGGCAAGACTCATCTCAAACAAGGCTTGATGCAGATGGCTGATACTCCGTCCCGCTACAACAACAGCACCCATCGCCTGATCCCTGGCGGCGCCCATACTTACAGCAAAGGCGATGACCAGTTTCCGGCCAACGGGCCGCGGTTTCTCAATCGGGGCGAAGGAAGCCGCGTCTGGGACGAGACCGGCCGCGAATTCCTCGATTGGACTTCCGGGCTGCGGACGATGTCGTTGGGCTATGGGGTGCGGCCGGTGCTCGATGCGGCCATCGCACAAATGGAGCTGGGGTCGAATTTCGGCCGCCCCAGTTCAATCGAAACGGAATTCGCGGCTGAACTGATCGATGTCATTCCCTGTGCGGACATGGTGAAGTTCGCGAAGAACGGTTCGACGGTGACAACGGCCGCGGTCAAGCTCGCCCGTGTCTATACAGGGCGCGATTATATTGCCCTGTGTGCCGATCATGCTTTCTTTTCCTATGACGACTGGTTCATCGGTGCGACGGTGATGAACGCTGGCGTCCCCAAGGCGATCCAGGATCTGTCTCTGACATTCCGCTACAACGACATCGCGAGCGTCGAGGCACTTTTCGCGAGTCATCCGGGGAAAATCGCCTGCGTCATTCTCGAAGCCGCGACGATGGATCATCCCGCGCCTGGCTTCTTCGAAAAGCTTGAGGAAATTTGCCGCCGCGAGGGCGCGGTCCTCATTCTCGACGAAATGATCACCGGCTTCCGGTGGCATCTGAATGGCGCGCAAAAATATTATGGCATCACGCCAGACCTCGCGACTTTTGGAAAAGGCATGGCCAATGGTTTCGCCGTGTCGGCGCTGGTCGGCCGTCGCGAGATCATGGAACTCGGCGGAATCGATCATGACCGCGAGCGCGTTTTCTTGATATCGACGACGCATGGGGCCGAAAATCACGCGCTGGCGGCTGCGCGCGCAACGTTGAAGATCTGCCGCGAAGAAGGCGTACAGGATCATATGTGGGCTATCGGCGGCAGCCTCATCGCGGGCCTCAATGAAGCGGCGAAAGAAGCGGGTCTTGCCGAGGTCTTCGTGGCCGGTGGTGTGCCCTGTAGTCCTTGGTATTCGCTGACCGCGCCCAAACCCGAGAACTCTCTGCCGTTGCGGACCTTGTTCCTTCAGGAAATGGCCGAGCGCGGCGTCATCGCCAATTATCTGGCGCCCAGCTGGAGTCATCGCCAAGCCGATGTCGATCGCACGGTCGAGGCCGCGCGGGGGAGTCTTCCGGTCGTGAGCCGGGCGCTGGAAGATGGATATGAAAAGTACCTGAAAGGGCCTTCGATCAAGCCCGTCTTCCGTCCATTCAACTGAGCTTCGGGCGCGGCACCGAACATTTCATGCCATGACGGCGGCGCCTTCGACCAACAATACCCTCCTGAGAATTCTAGGACGGCAGTATCTGTCCTTTTACATTCTGTGGCGCGGCCTGCATTTTGTTGCGCTGCGTACTAGCGGTTGGCTTGGCGGAGGCCGGCAACGGATTGCCGCATTACGGGCGATGGTCGAAGCTGCAAAAGATCAGACCTACGTCATTCTGAATCCGGCGTCGCGCCCGACCGATCTCCGGCGATGGGTTTCTGGCATTGCGCGCGGTGACAATTATCGCTTCGTCGCAACGGGCCTGGCGCGTGATCGGCTGGGGCTTCCGATCGACCGCACGATCTTGCTCGATGACGCGCGTATCGTGCCGGAAGCCGATATGGCGATTCATGCGGCGTGGCAGGCGCTGACGGAACACCGACGCGATCACTTTGCCAGCCCCGACGAGGCCGAGGCGATGAGGATGCTGGAAGTCGCTTATACCGGCGTCGAGATTGCCTTGCGTCGGCTCGATTGGACCTTGGATCGGTTACCGGCGCACGACCGTGCGCCAATTTTCGTCGTGCCCGACGAGGTCGATGCGGCGAGCATCGTGCGTTTGATCGAGGGGCGGGCAACGCGCGGTGCGCCCGCGGTTGCGTTTCCGACGAGCGTCGAATCATCGCCCCGCCGTCGCGATGGTGTTACTCTCAGGGCTTGTTGCGCGGTGTTACGCCATCTCCAGGAGCGACGCGCCGCTCGCTTGATTCGTCGTTGCCACGACACTGTTCAATTGATCGTCGTCGATACGCAGCCCGATACGCCTTATTGGCATGCCGCAATGGCGCTGGTGGATGAGGGGAAGCGGCGGGGCCGGCACTCCTTAATACTGACGTCGTTTTGGCAGGTTGTGCTGCGGTGCAGGCACCGTGGCGTTCTGCACATGATTCTCAACGTCGCGCTCTTGCCGTGCGGTGATCGCCGGATTGTTGCCGCTCGGAACCAGCATTTTTTGGATCGGGCTCGGTTACTATGCGGGCGCTTTGCCGGTGATCCAGCCTCGGCGTCGGCGCTGGGTTGGCTTGCGTCGTCTCATCGCGCAATCGATCTCGATGCTGCTTGGGCCCTTCGCGATTTTGCGCGAAGGCTGGTGGCGCGGCTTGGCAAGGCGAAGCTTTTCGTCATGCCGCATTGGGGTACGCTGGCGGAACTCGTTGGGATGGAATTCCAGGCCTATGGTGGTCAGGTCGTCAGCGCACCGGTCGTCACCGTGTCGGATAAGCCCGGATCGATTATCGGCTGGGAGAACATCGACACGATCGCCGCCTATGGCCGCCATTGCGTCGATAGCTTTTGCAGCGCAGGCTACCGGGAAAGCCACTTGCCGATAACCGGCAATATCGGCTTCGACAAACTGGTGACGGCAAGCCGGGATGTGGCTGCAGCCCGCAACCGGGTCGAGGGCCTGCTGCGCGAGAGTTTGCCATCGAATGTGCCTTTGATCGCGATCGTGACCAGCGGCATCGATCGGCAAGAAGAAAAATGGGTTTCCGTTCTGGCAGATATGTCTAGGGACGGCCATTTCGTCGTCATTCGTAAACTGCATCCAAGTCTCGTCTATGCACAGCCGGAAATCAGGGGCTCCATCCTTAAGACGCTCAATGCGGGCGCGGTCGAAGACCTTCTCGCGATTGCAGATGTGGTCCTGACGGACAATTCGACGGCGGGTGCACAAGCTGTGCTGATGAGTAAGTCATTGGTCGTCGTCAATTTCACCGCCAAGCCGTTTCCGGCGAACGATTACGCCGAGGCTGGTGTTGCGCTGCTTGTGTCCGACATCGGCATGTTGGAGAGTACGATTCTTGCTGCATTGGCCGGCCGAAAACCGGAGCCGTCTGCACAAGCCGCGTTCATTGGCGATTACAACGGCCCCAATGACGGACATGCGGCGCGCCGGGTGTGGGACCTGCTGGAGGATGCTCCATGAACGGTTTGAAAGAGGAAACACCCCGCGACCGGTTGTGGGACAACTGGAATAGTCGCGGCGGTCCTCGTTACCCCAACGAGAAAGTCGTCCAATTCACTTTCCGCCATTTTCCGGCGAGCGCGCGTGCTAGTACGCGAACGCTGGATTTAGGGTGTGGCTCGGGAATCAATTCTTGGTTTTTGGCGCGCGAAGGATTTCCCGTCGTCGGTACGGATATATCCTCGATCGGCCTCGCCAATGCGGGCGACCTTCTCGGAAATGCTGATTTGGCCGGCAGTTTCGTCGCAGCGGATGCGTGGGCGCAGCCATTTCCCGATGCTTCGTTCGACTATATCCTGTGCATCCGCATGCTAGAACTTTTGCCGGAGCCGACGCAGCAAGAAGAACTCGTCGCTGAATGTGCGCGCCTGCTGCGCGCCGGCGGCAGGGCCATGTTTTTGTTCGCGTCGCCTTTGGACTATGGTTGCCAGCATCCGGAGATGAGCTACTGCCGCTTTTATCCGCCGAGCGAACAGCGTGTCGCTGAATTATTCGGCGGAAGATTTTCGCAAGTCGATATCGATATTTATCAAACGACCTACGAAAATCGAAAGTTCGCCGAGCATAATTTTCTTATAACGACGCAAAAGTAATTTCCGGAAAACGGCATGGCCCGATCGAATCCCATCATTGCTTATATCCCGGCCAAGGGCTGCTCGCGTGGTCTGCCGAACAAAAACCTCGCCTTGCTCGCCGGCAAGCCGCTGGTCGAACATACGATCGAGTTCGCCTGCACAGCACATTTGTTCGATGCGATCTATCTCTCCACCGATTCGCCTGAAATTCGAGCGATCGGGCAAGCGCATCAAGTGCGTGTACTGGATCGGCCGGTCGATCTGGCGTCCGATACGGCACGGGTTGCCGATGTGCTGGCCCATGATCTCAAGGCCATCAAAGAGGATATTCCCGACCTCGCGCTGATCGCCTGCCTCATTCCGACATCGCCTTTGCGACGTCTCCAGGATTTGAATGCCGCGATCGACCTGCTTGATGCCCATCCGGACGCTCCGAGCGTTGTCAGCTTGAGCCTTTTGCCGTTTCCACTGGCGCAAATTATGTCCATGAATGACAAGACAAAAACCATTTCGGCGCCGTTCGGCCTTGAAGGCATAACGACGCAATCTCAACGGCAGTCGCACCCGACCTTTCACTATCCGAACGGCGCGATTGTTGTCATCCGAACGGCAAGTTTCGAACAGTCTCAGGCTTTTTATTTCGAGAATGCGAGCGTCGGCCTGCCGCTCGACCCCATAAGCAGTATCGATATCGACTCAAGCGCCGATCTGGCCCGCGCGGAATTCGAACTCCGGAGCCGGAACTTTGGTCATGGGAAAGACCTCTAAGGGCTTCTGAGTCGCTCTCGAGTCTTTACTCGGTTCCGGTGCGCTTCTAGCATTGAGGAACCTACAATCTAAGCGCCGTTCACTATGCCGCGAATCGAACAAGGCTTTTGATATGTCGAACCGGAATGCAATACGCATTGGCAATGCAGAAGTCGGCAATGGAGGCGCGACGTTCGTTGTCATCGAACTGGGCGTAACGCATGGCAATGACGAGGAACTGGCCGCGACCATGATTCGCGAGGCGAAGCGGGCTGGCGCGGATGCGGTAAAATGCGAGGTCATCAATCCCGATCGTCTTGTCGCTGCAGACTATCGTGATCGCCTCGAATACAGCTATGTCGCTTATTCGGGCAAAAAGGTCGTCGAGAATTATTATAATCTCATCCGCCAGGTCACGATGCCGCTCGAAATGCTGGCGCGATTGAAACGCTATGCCGACGAACTACAGATGCCGTTCTTTGGAACGGCCTTCGATTTCGAGTCGGTGGATTTTCTCAAATCGATTGGAAGCTGTGCGATCAAACTGGCCTCGCCCGAAATCGTGCAATTTCCGCTGTTGGATCATGCTGTTCGTTCCGGCCTTCCTGTCCTGCTGGACTCCGGCAAGGCGACCACGGTCGAGATCGGCGCCGCTGTATCACGGGCGCGTCTTCAGGACGGGGCAGCCGTGGTGGTGATGCATAATCCTTCGGGCTATCCCGCGGCGGATAAAGACGTCCATCTTCGCATGATCCCGACCCTGCAGAACGCGTTCGACGTTCCCGTCGGATTATCTTGTCATAGCCGGGGTTCCAGCGTGAGCTTCGCTGCAGTCGGTATCGGTGCCGATGTGATCGAAAAGCCTGTGACGGACGACAACACGCAGGATGGCGACGAACATATTTTCTCCCTGAATATCGGCGAGATCGCGCCGTTCGTCGCGACGATCCGGCAACTGGATCTGGCAAAAGGAATGGCGAACCGCGATCCAGAATTGGCGCTGGAAACCGATCATCAGCGGAATACCTACCGCCAATCGCTCGTTGCCGTTCGAGATATGAAAGCCGGGAATCGGATCACGCGGGAAGATTTTCGGTTCGCTCGGCCCGGCTGGGGCATCCTCGCCGCCGATGGAGAAAAGGCGATCGGAAGAACCATCATCCGCTCTATTCGCGCAGACCATACCATTCACTGGCAAGACCTCGCGCCTGCCGATGCCGTACCTTCAAACAAGGCGAAGCCATGAAAGTGATGGCGATTGCCGTTCATCCTGATGACGAGACGTTGGGATGCGGAGGGACGTTGCTCAAGCATATGATGGCCGGTGATTCGCTACATTGGGTCATCGCAACCGAAATGAACCCGAACGACTATTCGTCCGCCGCGCGAGCGCGCCAGCAACAACAAGTCGATGACGTTTACAAAAGCTATCCTTTCAGCACACTCGACTGGCTACGGCTGCCGACGACGCGCATCGAAACGCTTTCTCTGAACGGCATCATCGGCGAGCTCGAATCGTCGATCGATCGAATTCGTCCCGACATCGTTTATGCGCCGTTCTATGGGGATTCACATTCGGATCATCGCGTGATCTTCGATGCCTTGATGGGGATTTTGCGGCCGACCTATATGCTGCCGCGGGGCGTGCGAAAGGTTCTGTCCTGCGAGGTCATGTCGGAAACGGAAGCGGCGACACCGGGTGTCAGGCCGGCGTTCGTACCGAACTTGTTCGTCGATATCAGTGCGACAATTGAACGAAAGCTCGAACTCTTTTCGCTTTATCAAACGGAAGTACATCCAGAACCTGGCCCGCGCAGTCTTTCGGCGATCCGGGCGCAGGCACGGTTTAGGGGCGCGACGATTGGGGTGCCTTATGCGGAAAGCTTCGTAACGCTTCGGGAAATAGCCTGAACCGCCGTACGATGGGCAAGGTTGTTGCGATCCATCAGCCCCAATATCTGCCGTGGCTTCCTTTTTTCGATAAGGCGGACCGTGCTGATGTCTTCGTTTTTCTCGACAACGTCCAGTTTCAGCGCCGTGGTGTTCAGAATCGGAATGCAATCAAAGGGGCGCAGGGGCGGATTAACCTGACAGTTCCAGTGGCCCATGCAGACTATCATGCACGTATCGATGAAATTGCGGTCGCGGAGACCGCTTGGCGTCACAAGCATATCGAAGGTATCCGCCACTGTTATACACGCGCGCCGTTTTTGTCTCTGTTCGAGGAGGAGTTGCGCGGGCTTATTGAACAGCCGTGGCGGCTTCTTGCCGATCTTAATATCGCGGTATCGATCTGGTTTTTTCGCCAGATGAAAATCGATTGCCAGATTCTCCGGGCTTCGGCGCTCGACTGCAGCGGTCAAAAGGGTGATCTTATTCTTAACCTTTGCGATGCCGTCGGTGCGACAACTTACTTGTCGGGCCGAGGCGCCGAAGGGTATCAAGACGAAGTGGAATTCAGCGCGCGGGGTATCGAATTGCGCTATCAAAATTACGCGGTTCAGCCTTATACGCAGCTTCATTCGCATCTTGGCTTCATGGCAGATTTAAGCGCACTCGACCTTGTTCTGAATGAAGGCCCCCTCGCGGCAGATATTCTCCGCGCCGGGCGAAGAGATCTATCGTGACCGACGACCGGCCAGATCGGACGCACGGTGGCCTCGACGGCTTGCGTGCCTTTTGGGATCAGCGTGCCGATCAGGGTAAGACCGATTGCGACCGCGTCGATCAATCGCCGCGCGCGCAATATATGCGCTTCGACGCTTTCCTACGTTTCAATGACGCATCCGGTTGCTCGATACTCGATGTTGGCTGCGGGACGGGTGATTTCTTCGAGCATCTGCGCGCGCGCAATATTCGATGTGACTACACCGGCATCGATCTGTCGGATCGCATGGTCACCCGCGCCCGCGAAAGATTTCCCGATCAGCAGTTTTTGGTTGCCGATTCGTTGGATGGATTGTCGGGTCGGAAATTCGATTACACGATTGCGATCGGCATTCATAACGTGAAGACGGAAGGCGCCCGCGATATTCTTATCACTTCGATGCGCCAGCAATTCGCGCTCTGCACAAAAGCCGCGCATCTTAGTCTTCTCACCGATCGATACGGCGGTTTTGGCCCACAAGCGCAAGCCTGGCGTGCCGAGGAAATTCTTTCCGAAGCACTAGCAATAAGTCCCTATGTCACGCTGCGGCACGACTATTTGCCAAACGATTTTAGTGTCACTTTGTGTCGGAAACCGTTGATTGACGTGTTCCCGCCCCCGGTCGCGAGGTAGGGCGATGGCCGATCGGCGGATATGCTTTATTACCGGCGCAAGATCCGAATACGATATCTTGTTTCCGGTTATCCGTGCCTGTCAGGAAACGCCAGGCCTGTCGCCGTTTGTCATTGCCGGTGCGGGGCATCTCTCGCGGCTCCATGGTCATACAATCGACCTGATCGAGGCCGATGGCGTGACGATCGCCGCCACCATCGAATCGCTTTTGGCATCAGATAGCTGGAACGGGCGCGCGCTTTCCTTCGGCAGCTTTTTCGAAGGGCTATGCCGTGCTCTGCCGCAACACAAAGCCGATCTTCTGGTTGTTGCGGGGGACCGCGAGGAAGCGCTCGCTGGTGCGTTGGCGGGGAATTTTCTCCGGACGCCGGTGGCGCATCTTTTCGGCGGCGATCGCTGTATCGCCTCCGATGTCGATGAAGTCTTCCGGCCGGCAATCTCGAAACTTGCTCATCTTCATTTCGCTGCCAATGAGGCACATCGAGATCGCCTCATCAAAATGGGCGAATCGGCCGACCATGTTTGGAATGTCGGGGCAACGAGCCTCGATCGTCTGGCGGATGAGCCACTTTTGAACCTCGCCGCGCTCGAAAGCCATTTCGGAACGCCGTTAACATCGCCATATTTTCTGGTCATTCATCACCCCAGTCCCGCCTTTAACGCCGATGCGACGGCCGCGGAAATGGAAGCCGTGCTCGACGGTGTGCTGGCGGCCGGGTATCCCGTCTTTTGTAGCTATCCGAATTTCGATCCGGGAAACATCGCGATGCGTGAGGTGATCGAGCGTGCGCGCGTCCGCCATCAGAACCTCTATATCTTTTCGACCTTGCCACGCGCGATCTTCGTTAATCTCTTTCGGCACTGCGCGGCGATCGTGGGAAATTCCTCGGCGATTCTGATCGAAGCGCCGTTTTTGAAAGTGCCCGGAGTATTGGTCGGGCCGCGGCAGGACTTGCGGGATAGGGGGGGGAACATCATCCCCGTCGGTTTCGACGCAGTCGCAATCGCCGCGGCTTGCCGTCACGCCGCTGACAATGCTGATTTTCGCGCACGCGTGAAAGCCGATCCGAGTCCTTATGGTGATGGGGCATCCGCGCGTCGCATTGCCGAGCTGCTGGCTCATGTACCGGTTGGTCCGGAGCTTCTTATAAAAACGATGACGTATTAGCGATCGGGCGAGTTCTTGGCAGATAATATTCTTCTATGGGTCAGTCCCGGCGGGAATGATCTTGATCGCAAGGCCGTAGAGGCGATAGCGCCGGATCTGATCGTTCGGCTTTCGAACGCCGAGATGTGGCCGAAAGAGATCGGTGGAATTCCGGTCAAACAGATCTACGAATTGATCGACGGCGGCCAAGCGGCAGATTGTGCGCATCTGGACTTGCTCGACTGGTTGAGTGCGGCGTCGCATGTTCGTGGCGCAGACGGACGGCAGCTTGGTGAAGTACGGACCGCCAGCGGCTTTCCGCTGTGGTGGTGTGTTGACCAGTCGTTGTCCGAAAGCATCGGGCTCAAATTGCGGACGGTTGAAAGTCTCTCCTCGCTGCTGAAGGTGGCCACGCCACGACGGATGACGGTGTGGGGAAGTAACGCGGACCATGGCTGGCTCCGGCAGACTGTCGCCGAATTCCTTGAGGCGCGCGGCGCTTCAGGTGCCAATATCGAAATTATCCTGGCACCAGCTTGGCGCGCTGCCGAGATTGCGCAGAAAAGCCATTGGGAAAAGGCGGGGTTATCTCTGACCTCCTTTTGGAGTCCCCTCGGCGCCGATCAAAACGAGCCCGTTGAATGGGTCGGGCAGGGTGAAACCGTTGCGGACGGCATGGTCTTTCGTACTTACGCCGAAAAGGCCTTTTTTCAGTCGTCGGTGGGAGGCACTGTCATGGAAGCGCGGTTGCGCTGGCGCCGTGGCGAAGGTTTCGGCACTGCCTTTGAACTGGGCGATGGACGGTATTCGCAACGCGTTTCAATTGCCGATGGCAGCGTTCGGCTGGGAAGCGATCAAATCTATCGCATCGATACGAGCATCTTCCGTAACTATCGCCTTGAACTGCGTGGCGCCCTATCGCGTCTGTATGTCGATGGGACTTTTGTTCTCGAATTGGCGGGCCGTCGAGGGGGATGGGCGCGTAAAATTTGGGGGCATCTCGACGCCAACAATCTTACCACCACGGAATGGGCGTACGTCATCGGTGGCTCAAGGGTTTCAGACCTATCGCATCAGTCCGCCGGTTCGGATGCCGGGAATACACCCCTGGCGACCTTGTTGACCTTGCCGCCTTCGTCTGGCCATGACTTACCGTCGCGTATTCAGGCTTCTCCCGAGCCGGGGGGCGTCGTCGTCATGGGATGGGGAAGTGGTCTCTCTTGTTACACGAAGACGTCGGGCCTGACGGTCGATGACGCCTTTGCTGAGAATATTCTCGACGGTTTGACGATGGCCGGCATGCCGGCTTCATTTCTTTCGATCGGGCAACCGCATCCGCGGTTGAACGATGTTTTTAAGACCACGGATGGTATCGCGCAGTTAAGGCGCTGGTGGCCCGAAGAGGGAAAGCCGGATACGGCGCTCACGGAACTTCAAACCGCTTGGTGGGCCTGGCGCGGCAAACCGGCTATCGTCGGGCGTTTTCCTCATCATCAAGGCGTCGAGACCGACACGCTGGCCGCGAATTTTATCGAAGGACTTTTGCCGGATTTTGCCAGTGCGGTGAAGGATGCCGCTGCTCTGGGCCGGTATGTTGACTCGGCCCGCCCGCGCGCCGTCATTTTCAGCCATTTCGCGTCTTCGCACCGGCATATGATCGAGCCGTTGCGTCAACGGGGCATTCGCACCATCGCGAATACCATCGGTCTTCAGTTCCAGCGGCAACTTTTTTATGGACTTGAAGGGGAACATCCGGATTGTCCGCGTGCCGATGCCTATTTCGTCTGGGGGGAGATGCAGGCAGACCGGCTCAGGCCGCGCTGCCCGACTTGTCAGATCGGTGTTCCGGGGCGAACCCGGCAGGACAGTTTTGTTGAAGCAGCGCGCGCCGCGACGGATCGTGGCTGGCTCAAGCGCATCGGTTTGGATCCTCAGATCGAGCGCGTGATCGTCTTCGGCGATGTGCTTCGAAGCACGATCAAAGAAAACATCCTGGCGGAAGAAACCTGGATCGAAACGGTCAGGGCACTTCTGGAAAGCGTCGCTGATCGGCCGGATATCGCGGTCGTCGTCAAGCCGTGGGCCGGTGATCATCTGCTACGCCTCCGGCAGATCGTTCACAAAATAGGCGACGCAAAGCTGCACGTCTTCGATCCTTATACGATGCCTTTCCATAATGCCGATCTGCTGAAACATGCGGTCACGGTGGTCAGCTCGCCGACCAGCCTTCTTGCCGAATTTGCTTCAATGGGGGGATTGCCGCTCCTGCTGCGTCTTCCCGAAACGGAATTTTATTACGGCGCCGAAACGCATAATCAGTGTGCGGCGTTTTGCCAAGAAGTTCGCTCGATTGGCGATCTTCCTGAAGCTATCCGACAGCTTCTCGCATCACCGATGACCACGAAACCCGACGCGGCTGCGCGAGAACGAGGGCTACGTCCTTATTTCGGCCCTTCCGACGGGAACAGCGCCGCGCGCTTCACCACGATGACGAAGACTGTCATAATGTGACGTATCGGGCGGTTTTGGACTTGGGCGATATATCAATAAGAAAAATGATGCGCTACCGCTTCACCGAAGTTTTTGCCGAAAGTGGATTGCGAGGTGCGGTACGCCGGCTGTCGGCGCGCTGGCTTGCCGCGGCTGCGCGGCATCTTAATCGCCGGAGTCAGCGCATCCTGTCGCGCAATCGTCTTGGGCTGGCCTCGGCAGTATTACGCGCGCGCCTGGCGAATAATGCGGTCCTCAAGGATGCAGGCAAGGGCAGACGCTGTTTCGTTCTCGCTTCGGGCCCTTCGACATTGGACCAGGATTTACGTGTGCTGAAGGGCGAGTCGATCATCGCCGCCAATGAAATGTTCTTGCGTTTGCAGAAGGACGAACTTGCTGCAACGGCGCTTATTTTTCTCGATACAGCTTATCTGAAACCGACCCCGGGCTATCAGAAGTTCCTGCGGGATTTCGCGGCAGCGGCAGCGGGTATGAAGGCCGTCCCTTTTCTCCCGGTCGAAGCGGAAGCTATGCCGGCGGTATCGGGCCTCTTTCTCGATGGTGCCGCGCACTACATCGCCTATGTCGGACAGTTGTTGGATTGCGAGTCCGATGGAGTCCAGCAATGGCTTGATTTTACCGCGCCGCTTCCCGGCCTTTATACCTCGACCCACGCGGCGATTGCTCTGGCGCTCTATATGGGTTTTGCCGAGATACATATTCTCGGTCTCGATATGGATTATCTGGCCAATCCGGCCAATCCGATCGGCCACGGCTATGGCGCAAACCCATATAACGAGTATGACCGGATATCGGCAGGCGCCGCGTTTCGTCGTTCCGTCGGGTGGAGCTATGCCGATCTTCTCGCGCGGTCGGCTGAGGAACTTCGAGCCTTCGACCGGTTGTTGGCTCTCGCGCAACAGCGGGGACAGCGTATTTTCAACCTTAGTCCGACCAGCATCGTCGAATCCTTTGAACGCAGGACGTTAGAGTCCCTCGACCTCGGCCGGTCGGACGCCGCGAGGTAATCGCCCGGAAGTTTGCTCGATGGCATGCTGCAAAATATTGGCGATACGTGGCACCGTCTTACCGTCGCATGGCCCGTTGAAGCGATGAAGATTATCGGCCGTGCGCGCTAGAAGTGCGGCCCTCTCGGCGGGATCAAATATATATTTGTGGGTTAGTGTCGCGATGTCGGCTGGATTGGTGCATTCGGCGGCGATGCCTTCGCGTGCGAAATCGAGGATACGCGGCGTCGTCGTAAAATCGCAGACGAGGGTTGGCGTCCCCAAAATCGCCGCGGTAATGATGATGTTCGATCGCTGACAAATCAGAAGGCTCGCTTCGCTCAACAAGGCGTCGAGATCACAACTTCCGATAATCGCAACGTTAGCTTCGGGGGCAACTGCTTCGGCCAGACGTTCGAAAGCGGCGATAGAATCGGCCGGATGAACTTTGATGACCAAACAAAGCTGCTTATCCGCACGAAGAGCAGCCAAAATCGCCGAAATATCTTCAATCTGTTGGGCTCTCTGTTCGGTCGCGATCACGACGAGGGGGCGTTGGCCACGATTTGGAATAAGTTTTTCCACGATCGTGTGATCATGCGTAGAATCGTGCTGAACGGTCTTATCGAAATTGACCGATCCGACGATCTGGATTGAAGCGTCGGTACATCCCGCTTTTTTCATGCGATCCGCCGCTTGCGCGCCATAGACCAAGTGCCGGCCCGCAGGCCAGAAGCGCGATTCTGGATGATCTCCGATCAGAAGATTGAGATAACCGAACCAGGGTAGAGACCTTGCTTCGGCAATCCGGCCCACCAAAATCGGCAGACGAACCGGCTCAGGAACGCTGAAGACGGCTTTTGGTCCAAGCCGGTCAAAAATTTCCTCGATCCGTGTCGCACGGTGTCGCCGCCATTGGTTCAGGACAATGCCGCGGCGAAAGAAGATGCAGCTCAACAGTCCACGATAGAGGGTCCGACCGGGGCCAAAAGCCCAGGCAAAAAGTTTTTCGCGTGACCGGTCGCGTTGTAGAATCTGGAGCAGGCGCTCCGATATGCTGGGCTGAAACAACAGCGCGGGACAGCCTATCTGTCTCGTATGTTCGACGACGAAGTCGCTCGAACTCAGGACGAGCAAGCGAAAACCGCGGGCCATCAATTCTTCGATGACCGGCATGGCAGGGCCGAGAAATAAATTGAAGCCCGCATCCTCGACGACGACCAGAAGATCAATCGCCTCGATATTTGCCAGCCAATCATGCTGTACGTTTGAACGAGAAATATAAGCGCGCCACCGTTGCAACAGGTGGGGACGGTAGCTCAGCCAGATAAAACGCGGTTTACGCGTCGCTTTGCGTGCGGGCTTGGCGAACCAACGGAAGAAGCTTCGGAGAAGCCGCTTGAGAAATCCGCGAATCTTTCTTTTGAGAAAGAGTTCTTTTTGACCATCCTGCCGGGCATACCATCGGAAAAACACCCGGAGCGGCGACTTGAAAGGCTTGCGTGGCGGTGAAAGCCATGACGGCCTTTTGAACTTTCCGTGCTGCTTTTGCTGGCGCCGCGCTATTTTCCGCACAAGCCTCCACAGGGAACGCTGTGCGAAGTGAAGGATATCGTGCCATTGCAGCTGCAATTGGAAGAGAGGTTTCCGTACCCACCAAGCAAGGACGCGGTTCAGAAAGCCGGATCGGCTGTCTTGATTACGGCGCAACGCCGACACCGTTCCCGTGTCATCGATCGGGTGATCGAACCACAACTTTTCGACAGCTCGGTGCAGAGAAGTCAGTGCGGCAGGAAGAACGATAAAGACCATGAAGGGGCCTTCTGCGTTTTCCAGGGAGTCCGTCAGCGCTGCGGCGAGAAAGCTATCGGCCCCGAGATCATGATAGATGAGCTCATAATCGAGACGGGCCTCGGGCGCCAAGCCCGCTACAAAGGCATCGACCGTGTCGTATCCATGTGCGCATAGAGCGAGTTCATTGACGGGAAGCAGTTCTTCTCGCCAATAGCGCATTCTCCAGTCGATACCGGCATGAAAGAGATCGTAATCGAATGAGATCAGCTTGCCGTCGGGATGAGACGCAAGAAAACCCTCGATCTCGGATTTAACCTCGGTCGGCTCGATGTGGCCATCGACGCTGAAGGCAGTTGTCAGCCAAACGCCGGGCCGAACGACGATCGTTCTTGCACGGGATGAAAGCCGCTTCATGGCGCGGGCGAAAACTTCACGATGATCCCGACGGTCAGTCTTGTGCTTCGGTGCAGGCAACGGCCAGGCTTTTTTCCCATCGAGCCAGCCGCGTCAGTATGTCGGGGCGGCCTTCACGCGCTCGGTGAACCAAGAGCCCGGATCTATCGTTCACCGGCTGGTCAGCACGATAGGCTTCGCGCAGGCGCGGCGGCAGGATATCGATCGGCCCCGGCAAAGGAAGATCGTTCTTGAACGCGAAATCGCTTGGGAATCCACCGAAGCGCATCGTCATGAACTGCTTGCCCTGCTTGTTTGGCGCGCGTCCATGCCAGACATCGTTCATGAACAAATAAACGTCGCCTACCTTACCGCGGATTTCCTCGACGCGTTTAATCAGGCGCCGCTTTACCATATCGTTGAAGAATTCGATCTTCCTGCATTCCGGCCGGATGAAGACGTTCTTGTTCTCGATATAATTCTTTTTGGTCGTGTAGCTTTTCTCGCCGAACATGAAGTCCCAAATCGGATCATAGGGCAGGTAGTGCGTTCCGCCGGTCAGGACCGTCGTGCCGCCCGACCACGCCGGCGACATATCGTCGAGAAAGACGCCGAGGGTGAATTCGCCCGGCGTGTCCCGGTGCCATTCGTGCGGCAGTTGAAAATCGTCGATACCGTCATCGATCCCCGAGGCGCGGCGGACCAAATCGACCCGCATTCGATAGTGCCGCCCGAACGCTCGTTCGATTGTCTGTTCGACCACGGCGTTGGTCAGTACGGCTTCGATGATGTCGGCGGCGGCCTTCGACTGGAACGCCGGAAATAGCATCGTATGCATTTCGGGAGTCAGGGAATAGCTGTATCCGGCCGCAGTATGGTCCGCGCCGGTGATCTGCTCACGCGCGCGATAGGCGACATCTTGGTCGAGAAGAGTTGCCATCTCGGCGCGGCGCGGCAGGACGAAATCGGGGGACAGAATCCCCTCGAATACGTAATAACCGTCATTCTCGAGACTGCGCAGGCTGGTGTTGACCGCCGCCGCCACGCCCCGATCCGCCACTGCAACGCTCATCGATTCATGCCTCCTCATCACGGCTCCACCGCGATCCCCGCGCGACTATGAATGGCTTAAATTGGTCTGGTCAATTAAAACATGTTAGCACAGTCCGCTCATCCGCATGAACGCATGACGGGGAAAATATGGTCGATAAAATAAGGTCTTATTGGCTCGATCCGGCAGGCTTTTTTGCTGCGGGTGAGGATCATCAGGTGGCCGAACGCATGGAGGCTTCTACCCAAGAACGGGTCGCGAGTTATGCCTCGCCGTAAAAAATATTGCCTCGATCGGCGCGCCGGCAAAGGACGATAATTTTGCGGTATGGTCCGCTGCACACGGGGCTTTGATTGGCAGGAATTAGGGACGTTCACCGAAAGCTGTTAGCATGGTCCCTCCCATAGGAAGGCCGCTGACGCTCTGGATGCCCAACCAAATTAGGTCTTACTTCATTCGTCCCGAGAGATTTTTTTTGCGTCGCGAGCTTGATCCAGCCTCGGAACGCATCGCCGTGTCGATGCAGCAGCTGGTGGCGGCATATTCGCTGCAAAATAAACATATCGCATCGATCGGTGGTGGTGATCTTCCTTAGGAAATGCATTTTTACGAAAATGGATGCAAACTTACTTTATTCGATATCGACGAGAACAATTTACTCGAATCGAAACTTTTAGAATATGTGTCGGATCAACCGACGGAGATGATCTACCATATCGGGGATTTTTCGAACTTCGATACGTCACAGGAAAAAACCAGGTTTGACGTCCTTTATCTTTCCAGCTTTACGCCCGACGAGTTACACCGCTTCGAAATCAATGCGCGGATCGATCCTTCAGATCGTGTCGGAAATTTTCCCGCGTGGATCACGGCGAATCCGTTCTCGCCGTTGGTGATCAATGCGCTGGCCATGTTGAAGGTTGGTGGTTTGCTGATTCTGCAGTCTTATATGGGCGGCGTTGATCATCGCGCCCATACTGGATATTTGGAAGCGTGCCGTGTGCAATTACGCCGTGCGGGTATGACCCTGCTCGACGTCTATGCCTTTCAAGAAACCTTGGGCATCAAACTGTTTGTTGCCGTCAAAGGTGCGGAAATCATCCCCCGTGGGCGGCTGACGAAATTTCACGGTCGTTCCGGGGTGTCCGAACCGATCGATCATCTCTTCTGCGCCTAACGGTTTCATCAGGAATGGGCGCCCCATTGTTTGACCCCATCGCCGTCGGCGTTTAAATGTCGATGGGCAATGATGGGGAAATGAGGGGGTCGTCGATGCGTCGCATGTTGTTCCGTGTTTTGGGGACGGCGATCCTGGGGCTCTCTTTAGCCGGTCGTGGCCATGCCGAGACGCTGAAGGTCGGATATCCCACCGCCGCGCCGGCATCGCCGATCTTCATTGCCAAGGAAAAAGGCTACTACGCGGCGCAGGGTTTGGATGTGGAACTCGTGCCGTTCGATGCAGCGGGGCCGATCGCAGTGGCGGTGACATCGGGGTCGCTTGATTTCGCGTTGGCCGGCGGCACGGCGAGCTTCTTCAGCCTCGCCAGCCAGGGTGCGATCAAGATCATCGCCGGCGCGGTCCATGAGGTGCCGGGCTTTCATGCGGCGGTGGTCGTTGCATCGAATAAGGGTTACGAGTCCGGCGTGAAAAGCTTCAAGGACATGGCCGGGCGCACGGTCGCGACGACGCAGATCGGCTCGTCGTTCTATTACGCGCTGGGGCAGATCTCGGACAAATATGCGATCGACCTCAAATCGCTGCGCATTATCCAGACCCAGGCCAACGCCAACACCGTTTCGACCATCGCCGGCGGCGCGGCCGATATCGGTGTCGGCACCTATACCGGCTTCAGCGCACTGCTGGATCGGGGTGGCGCGAAGCTGCTGGGGTTCGTCGGCGACGAAACGCCATGGCAGTTTGCGGTCATCATCACCTCGACCAAAATGGCGCGCGACAATTCCGACACGGTCGAACGCTGGCTGAAGGCGTTTCGGGGTGCGACCAAGGACTATCACGACGCCTTCACCAACGCCCAGGAGAAGCGCGAGGACCAGGCAACCGCGCCCGAAATCCTCGGCATCATGTCGAAGAACATGGGCCAGACGCCCGATCAGATCCGGCCCAGCATCGGCTATGTGGATGCCCAGGCGCGGCTCGATGTCGCCGATATCCGCCGCCAGGTCGCGTGGCTTGGCGCGCACGGCCTGCTCAAAGGGAATACAGACGCCGACGCGATGATCGCGTCGCGCTACATCATCCCCTGGCCCGGACAGTGATCACCCGTTGAAAGGCACGCTGAAACAGGGTGACGGTTTTGCTGGCAAAAGCCGGCTTTGATCGATCAAACTATCGCCGGCTCAATCAATCGGCGCGTTGAAGGTAGTGTGATGCGAAAGCTTTTCGTTGCCGTATTTTCCCTGGTTGCTGCGGGTTTCTCCCCGGCCTTTGCGGAAACGCCCGCGACGGTGACGATGGGTGTCATCAATATCCAAGCGGCGACGCCGATCTATCTCGCGGTCGAGAAGGGATATTTCAAAGACGCCGGCGTCAATGTCGTGATCGAGCCGATTGAATCGACTGGCGGCGCGATGCCGCTCTTGGCCAGCGGAAAGCTACAGCTTGTCGT
Source organism: uncultured Rhodospirillales bacterium (assembly GCA_903822185.1). Taxonomy (GTDB): domain Bacteria; phylum Pseudomonadota; class Alphaproteobacteria; order ATCC43930; family CGMCC-115725; genus CAIKMD01. The sequence goes on from CAIJOA010000014.1 coordinate 35,690, forward strand.
CGGCGGATTGAACGCGTCTTACTGGAACGCGCTCGGCAAGGATCTGCCGGTGATCCTCGCCTTCGGCACCGCCTCGAGCCCAGTTTATACCGTGCTGATGATCCGCCCCGATCTGGCCGGCACAATCAAGACCGCCGCCGATTTCAAAGGCCGTTCCATCGCGTCGAACGCGCCGGGCGTCACCTCGGTCTATCAATTGGCCAAGCTGCTCGAGAGCGCGAACCTCACGCTCAAGGATGCGGATGTCCGCTACATCCCGCTGACGCAGATGGGCATCGCACTCAACAATTACGCCATTGACGCGGCGCTGATGTCGCCGCCCTTCAGCGACCGCGCGCTCGATCAGAAGATCGCGGTGAAGTGGATCGATTTTGACGACTTCGTCAAACCGCAACCGACGGTCCTCGGCGCCTTCACTGCCAACAGCGATTGGACCAAGCAGAGCCGGGATCAGGCCAAGCGGGTTTTCCTCGCCGTTGGGCGCGGCTCACGCGACTATTGCCAGGCCTATCATCACGGCCCCAATCGCGGCGAGGTCGAGGATGTGATGGTGAAATACAAGCTCGCCCGCGATCGTGAATCGGTTGATGGCATCGCCTGGCAATCGCGCGATCCGAACGGCGGGCTCAGCGCCGCCAGCCTCGAAGACATTCAGGACGTGTTCTTCAAGGAACATCTGATCGAACAGAAGTTCCCGGTAAAACGCATCGTCGATGAAAGCTTCGCCGCAGACGTCGCGAAAGAACTCGGCCCGTTCGAGGTGGTGAACAAGGACAGCAAGGATATGGGCTGCCGCTAACGCGCTTTATCTCAGCGCGCGGCGACTTCCTGGACGAAACGGCGATCGATTACATCCTCGACGTTGGTCTTGGTTTTCAACATGCCTTGGGCGAAATACCAGTCCAACTGCCGTTGTACATCGACGACATTGAGCCGCGCATAGGGATCATAGAAGCCAAGGGCGAGCCGCACCTGATCGACCGGCTGGCCCATGTGACGGCTCAGTAATTCGAGAATCGCGGCAGCTCCCGGTCCTTCCATGGGTTTGCCGTCTTTGCCGAGGAACGCCACCACGTAATCCGCGCAGCCCCGCCGCCAGGCGCGTAGGAAACGCTGGATCGTCTCGGGCCGATCCTTGGCGAATTTGGCCGAGGTCCAGATTGCCGCGATCTGCATCGGCATCTCTTCATCGGTCCAGCCGATCAGCTTCACCTTGCCGGCCGCGACCAGCGGATCGGCGACGCTGGAGTTGAGCACGCCGGCATCGGCTTGACCGCCGACCAGTGCAGCCGCCACGTTGCCCATTGATTGCAGCGGCAGCGTCCGGATCGATTTGAGGTCGGCACCGTATTTTTCGGCGATCAGCGCATAGGCGTAGTGATAGGTCGAGCCGATCTGAGTCAGTCCGACCGAACGGCCGGTCATATCCTTGAATGACTTGAACCCGCCTGCATAAGCGTCGTTCGACGCCAGCACGGCCGAGGTATGAAAGCCCGGCGCGGTGTTGCTCGATCCGCCGATGAGGCGCAGGCCGCCTTGCGCCGCCATCTGATAGAGCGCGCTGGTGACGCCGGCCGCGCCGATATCGACATCACCCGACAAGGTCGCAACCGCGACCGGCTGACCCGCGTCGAAATAGACGTAATTCATGTCGAACCCTTCGTCGGCGAAATAGCCGCGATCGGCCGCCAGATATTGCGGCACGTTGCTCGAAAATTTCAGCGCACCCAGCGTAAGTTTTTCGTTCGCCTGTGCGCCAGCCGCCGATACGGCGAGAGCGGCGAAACCTAAAAGAACGGCGCAGCGAATCGTATTGATCATCTTCACGTCTCCCCGCGAACGGCGTCCTTTAGCGGCCGCCGTTCAGATTTATTTTCCGGCCGCGCGGTTATCCGCGTCGTGCCGCCGTTACCTCAAAGATATTTCGTCGGGCGCCGGATGGTGCGCCAGAAATGCGCAACCGGGCTGTTGTCGTTGCCGAGGCCTTCGGCCGGCTGGCGGAAATGCCGGCCGATGATGTCGATGAAAGGTTCGAAGGTCACGACCACATTGGGGTCGAAAGCGTAAAGGTCATGCACGGTGATCATGCGCGCCGTCATGTACCATTTATGATTCCGCGCCGCCTTGTAGGCGTCTTGGATGTATTGGTCGGGCACGTATTCCTTGCCGAAATGTTTGACGTACATTTCGGGATATTTGTAGCCGACCGATTCATCGGGGAAGAAACGCACGGCCTGATGCGCGCGAATGGCCCAGCTCACTTCTTCATCGACATAAGGTTCGATCAGTTGCGCGCCCCAATAGCCGTGATCGCTCTTGATGAAGATGGCGTTGGCGACATCGTGCAGCAGGCAGGCGAGCACGGTTTTTTCCGGCATCCCCGATTTGAGCGCCAGATTCGCACTTTGCAGCAGATGGTTCGTGCCCTTCGACCGGTACTTGAAGAAATCGAGTAGCGTCGGCCGGTCCGGCATCTTCGGCAGGCGCGGATCGTCGGTCATCAAGAAATATTTGCCGGCTTTGGTCGTGAGGTCGAAGCCCATGCCCGATGCGCCCAGTACGCCGTCGGCCATATTGAACAGGGCCGATTTCGACAGCAACACGTCGAGCTCGTCACTCATTTTTTGTTCGAGAGCGTCGGCGCGTTCTTCCAGCGAAGCCTGTGCGGTCATCGATGTTTCTCCCTTTGAATTCGTTCGTAATCTTGTTGCGGAAAGTCTATCGCGCCCGGCAATCGGTTCGCAAGCAGGGCTTTTCCCGCAGCGGGATCGGCTTTAGCCTACCCGCACGGGTGGGAAACGAGGAAGGCCACGATGGCTGAAACGATCGATATCGATGTGGACGGCAAGACGGTCGCCGCGGTGCTGGGCATGCCGCAGGGCGGTGGAATCCATCCCGGTATCCTCGTCATGCACCATCAGGAAGGCCTCAGCCCTTTCACCCGCAATCTCGTCGATAAGCTTGCCGGGCTCGGTTGCGTGGCGCTGGCCGTGGACAGCTATCATCCGTTTCCGCCCGGCACCGACATGAAGACGTGCCGCGAGGGCGTGACCGATCCGCAGATGATGCGCGACACCGCGGCCGGTGTTGCCTATCTGCGATCGTCGTCCCGGGTGCAGCGCGATAATCTTGCCGTCATCGGTCATTGCATGGGTGGACGCACGGCGTTGCTCGCCGCCGAGACAATGCCGGTCTTCAACGGTGTCGTCGTCTATTACGGCGGTGGTGTCTTCAAGCCGGTCGCCGGCGGCTCAAGCGTCGGTGATCGCCTGGGCGAACTCCGCTGCCCGGTGATCGGCTTTTGGGGCGGCCGCGATCGCGTCATTCCGAACGATCAGGTCGATCGGATCGAGGCGAAACTAACCGAGGCGGCCGTGCCCCACGAATTTCATCGCTACCCCGACGCCAATCACGCTTTCGCCAACTTCACCGTACCGGAAGACTATCGCGCAGATGCCGACCGCCATTCCTGGCAATGCACGGTAGAATTCCTCCGCCGGACGCTGAAGCTTGCCGCTTAATGAAGGCGCGGCTTTAAGGCCCACTCGCCGTTCGGCAGGCGATGGACGAGGTCTTTCTGCCGCATCTTTTCCAGCTCCAGCGCGACATCGCGGCCGTCACGGGTGCCGACGCCTTCCATGATCTGCAGGAAAAATTTCGGGCCGGCCTCCAGTGCCTGCGCGACGGTCTGATAACGCGCCGGCGTGTTGGCCATGCGGGGCGGCGTCGGACGCCAATGCTCGATATCGTTGGGCGTGTCGTGCGGCGCGGTGCAATCGAAAGCGATCTTCGCCACCGTGTTGTTGGCGTCGATCGTGTGGTCGAGTCCGGCGAAGGGGCTGTGGAAATCATTGCCGACGATCAGATCCTTGTCGGGGCGGAATCGCGTCGTCATCGCCCAATTGATCTCGTCATGCGAGAAGATATCGACATCGTCATCGACGATCGTGACCATCTTCACATTCATTAGCGAGAACAGCGCAGAGATCGCCTGGCGCCCAACCTCGTCGTCTTCGACGCGGCGCAGCCGATCGCCGTCGCGACCGCCTCCGGTGATCTCGATATCGGCACCAGCGGCCTGACCGCGGCGATGTATTCGCTCGCGGCGCAAGGCACGTTACGCATCATTGGGGCGCAGGTGCGTGAATCGCCGGGTTTCCATACGACGGCCTTCATTGCATCGAACAGCGCCTATGAGGCGGGTCTCAAGACGGTCAAGGATCTGCCCGGCCATCTCGTCGCCATTCCCCAGATCGGCTCGTCCTACCAATACGCGCTCAGTCTTCTCGGACCGAAATACGGTCTCGACCTCAGCAGCATCAAATATACGGCGGTACAATCGATGCCGAATATCGGGTCGGCTGTTGCCGGCGACAAAGCCGATGCCGGCATTCTCAATACGGCGGTGACGATGCCGCTGCTCGATCGCGGTCAGATCAAGTTGCTGGCCTGGGTCGGCGATGAAGCCCCGTTCCAGATCGCGGGTCTTTGGACTTCGACCAAGCTCGCCAACAGCAACAAGGATTATATCGACCGTTTCCTGCGCGCTTATAAGAAAGGCGCGAAAGATTTTCACGACGCTTTCACCGGCGCTGATGGCACACGACAGGACCAAGCAAGCGCGCCGGAGATTTATGCGATTCTTCAGAAATACGTGAAGCTGTCGCTCGACCAGATCAAGCTCGGCATTTCCTATCACGATCCCGAAGCGCGCCTCGACGTGAAGGATGTGCGCCGGCAAATCGAATGGTTCGTCTCGCAAGGGATGCTGAAAGGGAACATCGACGTCGATACGATGATCGACAAACGTTATGCCGTGGCGTTGCCTTGAGAACCGAAACATGGACTAGTGACTAACGAATATATCTGAAAAAGCTGTCCCTAATGACCTTCCGTTGTAACGCAACGGACTTATAGTCTCGGTCGTTGCCGCCGTTCATCCTGGAGGATCGAACGGCGGTGGGTTCCGCTCCGTCGCGGAATTCCATTCACACAAGGGGACTTCATGAAATACGGCCTTATCGCCGCGGGCTTTGCGTCCGCGATCCTGTTTGCTGTGCCGGCATTTGCTGGCGATCAAGACTTCACGCTGGTCAACAAGACCGGTTACGAAGTCGCCGAGGTTTATGTTTCGCCGGCCCATGCCAAGCGCTGGGGCAGCGATATCATGGGCAGCGACGTGCTGTCGAACGGCAGCAGCGTCGATATCAAATTCTCGCCGAATGCCTCTGCCTGCAAATACGATCTGAAAGTCATCTATTCGGACAAAGACGAAGCCGAATGGGGCGATGTCGATCTCTGCACCATTTCTCAGATCACGATCCATTGGAATAAGAAGTCGGGCGAAAGCACGGCCGAAGTCGAATAATGTCGATGTCCCCGGCTTGTCTCAACGGCAAGCCGGGGACGTTTTATCGACCTGGCGTATTGGGTTACTCATGATCACGAAAACCGGCATCGCCATTGTCGTTTTCCTTCTCGCCGGGTTTGGCGCGGTTCACGCGGCCGACGCGCCGGTGCAGTTAAAGCCATCGACAGCAATCGCGCCGGATATCGAAGCCTTTCCGCGCCTGGTCGCAGCGCCCGGCGATAACGCCGCGGTTCGAATCAATCAGGCGCTCGATCGCCGCGATGCGGTGGTGAAAAAGGCAGCGAAGGATTGCCGCAAGCAAAGCGACCGGCCGGCAGAGGCCGATTGGAGCCGCTCGATCACAGTGACCATGCGCGGTCCGGCCTATATCAGTTTCACGGCGAACGATTCCTGATTCTGCGGCGGCGCGCATCCCGATTCCAGCGCCATGGCATTGGTCTATGACCTTCAAACCGGCGCGCCGGTGAACTGGGCGAGGCTGTTGCCAGCTGCTTTGGTTAAAGGCACCAGCCTCGACAATGCCGGCGACGGCACCTCGATCGGTCTTGTCTCGTCGCCGGTGCTGCAGGACCTCATGGTCAAAGCGGAAATGGCCGACGCCGCCAATCCCCTCGATCCGGATTGCAAAGATGTCGTGAGCGATCCCGAGGTGAAGCTCAGCTTATGGCCGGATGCAAAAGCTGGCGGGCTTGCGGTCCAGCCGGCCAGCTTGATTCATGCAGTGGCGGCGTGCGGCGACAGCGTCGTCATTCCGACGGCGACGCTTCGCAAATTGGGCGTCTCGGCGGCTTTGCTCGATGCGATCGATGTCGCGCATACGGCAGGCTTTTACGACCGCGACCAGCCCTAGCGCTGCCTAGCGCCAGTCTTTCGGGGCGCACATCTTCAACCGACTACCCTCGACAGGCACGATATCGACCTCGACGCCATAGACCTCGCGCATCGTCGCGGCAGTGATAATTGCATCCGGTGTGCCGATCCGGTCGAGGCGATGATCGTGCAGCACCGCGACATGATCGGCGCAAGCGAAGGCCTGTTCCGGGTGATGAGTCGCGAAGATAACCGCGAGGCCCTGCGCGGCGAGGCGTTTGACTTGGGCCAGCACGCGAATCTGATTGCCGAAATCGAGATTGGCCGTCGGCTCGTCGAGCACCAAGACGCGCGGTTGTTGCGCCAAGGCGCGGGCAATCAAGGCAAGCTGACGTTCGCCGCCGCTGATCTTCAGCCAACTACGATGCGCCAGGGCAGTCATGCCAAGCGAAGCGAGCGCTTCATCGGCGATGGCGCGATCTTCGGCGCTGGGAGGCGCGAAGGCGGCGTGATGCGCGGTGCGCCCCATCAACACCATCTCGGCGACGGTGAAGGCGAAGAGCCCTGCGCCGCTCTGCGGTACGTAGCCGAAAGCCAGGGCACGGCGGCGCGGATTCCAGGCCGCCGTATCGTCGCCGTCGATGCGAACGGTGCCGGCCAAAGGCGGCAGAAGACCCAGCATCGTCTTGAGCAAGGTCGATTTGCCGCCGCCGTTCGGGCCGAGCAAACACAGCACCTCGCCGGGGCGCAGCGAGAAGCTGACGCCGTCGCCGACGCGGTGGCCGGGATAACCGAAGCTGAGATTTTCGACGGCGAGACCGTCGCTCACCACGCACCATGCCGGCCGCGTGCGAGCAGCCATAGGAAAACCGGAGTGCCGATCACGGCGGTCAGAACGCCCAGAGGTAATTCAACGACGCCGATCGTGCGCGCCACCGTATCGACCGCCAGCAGATAGGCCGCGCCGAAGACGATGGTCATCGGCAGCAGCCGCGCGAAAGCGGGGCCGACGATTAGCCGCGCCAGATGCGGGACGAGAAGACCGACCCAGCCAACGATGCCGCTGACCGATACCGCCGCCGCCGTCATCAGTGTTGCGCCGATCACCACGGCGCCGCGCACCCATCGTACATCGACGCCCAGCGCGGTCGCTTCTTCTTCGCCGAGACTCATCACGTCGAGACGCCAGCGCAGCAGCACCAGCGGAATCACCGCGACGAGGACAGTCGGGGCCAGCACCATCAGATCGGCGCGATTGAACGAGGCGAGGCTGCCAAGCAGCCAGAAGGTAATGGCCGGCAGTTGATTCAGCGGATCGGCAAGGAACTTCAGCAGAGCGACGCCCGAACCGAACAGCGCGCCGACGACCACGCCGGTCAGGACTAACACCAGGATCGGATCGCGGCCGCTGATCGTCGCGGCGAGGCCATAGACCATGCCGACGGCGGTCAACCCGCCGGCGAAGGACATCGCCTCGATGCCGATGACGGGCAGCGACAGATAGATGCCGAGCACGGCACCCAACGCCGCGCCCGATGACACGCCGAGGATGTCGGGTGAGACCAGCGGATTGCGAAAGAGGCTTTGATAGGCGCTGCCAGACGAGGCAAGCGCGGTGCCGACCAATAAGGCGGCGAAGATGCGCGGTCCGCGTATCTGCCAGATCACGGTCTGTGCCGCGTCCGATACGGTTCCGCTCTTCAGCCCGAAACTTACGGCGAGATCGGACAGCGTGACGGGATAGGCACCGACCGTGACAGCGAAAGCGGTCAGAACCAACAGCGCGATGACGGCAAGGCCAATGGCCCAGCCGAAACCAGCCTCAGCCGGCTTTGCCGAGGAGTTGGTCGAGCTGTGCGTCGGTGGGGGCTTGTTGATAGAAGAGCTCATAAAAGCGCTTGGTCTCGGCGCGCAAATCTTCGGGGAACAATCGAGGATAGAGCAATTTCGCCAGCCAGCGTATCCCGATCACGCGATTGACGCCCGGCGGTTCATCGACCCAACCGAACGGATACAGCGGCTCGAGATAGACATGCTTGTCCTTCACGGCCTTCACGCCTTGCCAGGCCGGATCGGCCATGACGCTGCTCATGAAGTCGCGGTTGATCGTGACGATCACGTCAGGCTGCCAAGCCAGCACCTGTTCCAGCGAGACGTCGGCGAGATTGCCAGCACTCGTTCCCGGCGCGACCACATTCTGCGCGCCGAGGATTTCCAGCGCCTCGGCATTGATCGAACCGCGCACGTCGGTTTCAAGGCCGCGCGGGCCGCGCGCCATATAGGCTTTCGGCCGCTCGGCGGCGGGCACGGTCGCGATGCGTTTTTGAAGGTCGATCAGCGCCTCTTCGGTATAACGCGCGAGTGTTTCCGCGCGCGCCGAAACGCCCAACACATTGCCGGCGGTGCGCAGCAACTTCGGTGTATCGAGCAGCGAGCCGCCGATCAGCACATAAGGAATATGCGTCTGTTCCTGCACGCGATCGGCCAGCGACACGTATGTCGGTCCGACCGTGCCGACATCGAGAACGAGGTCCGGCTTGGCGGCGATGACGGCTTCGAGATTGGCGGTGTTGCCGCGTCCGGTCAGGCGGCCGATCACCGGCAGCGCGCCATAGTTGTTGATCATGAAGGACGCGGATTCGGGCGAGATCCGATGCGTCCAACCAGCAAGCTTTTCCGGCGCGAGAATATAAATCAGCGATTCGGCGGGGGGACCGGCCGGCCAGGCGTGCGTGATTTTATCGGGGATTTCGACGGTGCGACCGCCGGCGTCGGTGAAGGAGCGGGCATCGGCTTGTGTGCCCCATGCCAGCAGACAGAAAAGAACCAAGGCGATGAGCCGCGTCATGGACCGATCGATACTTCGGGGATCATGAACGCGGCTCATCGTTTTGTACCTTTATTTCAGAACAGCGAAGCCTTGTTTCTCGAAGAACGGCTTGGCTTTATCCGAATGAAGATAGGCCAGGAACTTCGTCGCGTCCGGGTTCTTGCTGCTCGCGGTCAGGGCGATTGGATAGATGATCGGGGGATAGGTATCGGCCGGGAAGGGGGCGGCAACCTTCACGCCCTTATCGGCGGCGGCGTCGGTCTGATAGACGATGCCAAACGGCGCTTCCTTGCGCGAGACGAAGGCAAGCGCGGCGTGCACGTCTTCGGCGCGGGCGACTTTGCTCTCTACCGAATCCCAAACGCCGAGCTTTTGCAGCGCGGCTTTGCCGTACTTGCCGGCGGGAACCGCATCGGGATCGCCCATCGCGAGATGGCCATCGCCGAGCAACTTAGCCAACGGGAAGCCTTGTTTGATCTCGACCTTCGCGGTGCTGTCAGCGGGTTCGATCAGAACGAGGACGTTGCCGAGCAGATCCTTGCGGGTCGCAGTCTGGATCTTGTCGTTCTTCTGCACATCGTTCATCCAGTCCTGGTCGGCCGAAATGAAGATGTCGGCCGGTGCGCCGCTGTCGAGCTGCTTGGCGAGCGCCGAGCTAGACGCGTAAGACGCATTCACTTTCGCGCCGCCGGTCTTCTGGTAGTCGGCGATGGCGTCGTCGAGCGCGTTCTTGAGGCTTGCGGCGGCGAAGACCAAAACGTCATCGGCGAAAGCCGGTGCGGAGAAAATAGACGCGCCGAGGACGAGGGCCGCGGCGGCGACAACGGTTCGGAATTGGGTGGGGAAACGCACGACGGACCTCCAAGTGATTCGGGGCAGATGATTCAGGCATGGCCAACGATACTGGCTGCGCTATATATCATTAGATATACTGAATCAACCGAAGGAAGGCCGCCATGAAACTCAGCGCGCGTAATCAGTTGCCCGGCAAAGTCGTGGAAGTAACGAAGGGCGTCACGACGTCCAATATCCGCGTCGATATCGGCGGCGGTCAGATTGTCACGTCGTCGATCACCAACACGGCGGTGGACGATCTTGCCTTGAAGACCGGCGACAGCGTCACCGTCATTATCAAATCGTCCGACGTTATTATCGGCAAATAACCCTGCCGGAAGGCCGGGCTAGCTTCGCTCGATCGCGGCGCTGAGCTCGGGTTTGCGGAAGGGTTTGTAGAGGACGCGATCGGCGCCGAAGGCTTCCGACAGCGTCAGCACCGTGTTGCCGGACATTTCCTGGCCGCCACCGGACATGGCGACGATCCAGATGTCGGGATTCTGGCGGCGGATGCGTTTGATGACGTCGATCCCATCGGTGCCGGGCATGACGATGTCCGTCACCAGGACGTCGAAGGTGGATTCGCTGACGAGTGCCACGCCGCGCTCGGGATCGCTCTCGGTGACGATCTCATGCGGCGGGGTGAGCATGCGGGCAATGTTGCGCAGCATGTCGGGCTGATCGTCGATCACAAGAATGCGCATGGAAGCCTCTGTGAGAGCTGGCACGGCCGAGTTGAAGGACTGTACGACGCCCTCGTTCGCTCTCCGGATCCCGAGAACTGGTTCCCTGGGGAGGCCGACGCAACGAGAGGCAGTAATGCCCGGTTCGGACCGGTCGAATCGTCGCCCAATCCGATTTTTGCCATGTTGCTGACAACATGACTGGGTAGGTGATTCTCTTGGCAACGTTTCAAGTCGCGAGACAACCGCAATATGCTTCTCAACTCACAAAGCTGCACAAGGCCCGCACACGTAGAAGGTGTGACGAAACGGTACTGTTACAGAAAAACCGTTGCTAATCAATTTTGCGGGCGCACGAGAGCTTAATTTTCTCTTTTTCAGTGTCTCTTGAGGTCATGCCCCGTTAATTTTGCTTAAATCATCCTGTACGATCGTTAAAACATCCCAGAGAACTCAGAAAATTGAACCCGTTGCCGTGACAACGCCCCCTACTTCATCACCGCGTCGTGCCCGAACGTCCCGCGCCATCGCCGAGCTTATGGAACAGCTCTGGAATGCGATGTCCAATCACGCGATCAACCAAGGGATGAAACCGGCCCAATGGACCGCGCTGCGTTACCTGGCCCAGGCGAACGAGAGCGCTTGCCACGTCGGCGCCTTCGCCCAATTCCACCGGACCACACCTAGCAGCGCCTCCCAAACCATGACTGCGCTGGAAAAACGTAATCTGGTCGTCAAACGGAAGGGCGAGGACAACCGGCAGCGGATTCTGGCCCTGACGGCCGAGGGCGAGCAGCTTTTGAAAGACGATCCGATGCTGGGGCTCGCCGCGACGATCGCTACTCTTTCGGACGAGCAGCTTGCGACCATGGCCGAGGTCATGAACACACTTTTGCGCACGCCGATCGCCCCGCCGAAGGTCGATAAGTAGTAGTCCCTAGAGGCAAAAGCCCCGGTTACTGCGGAAAGCCCATAAGAGTTAGTTAAAATGCGCGCTAACTTACTGATCCCGTAATTATTTGTTTAAGTATCTAATCTAATTTCCAGACCTGCACATCGCGGCTCTTCGCCCGTGATTCTCGCTCTTAAAGAGGTCTGGAATGTTTGCCATTTTTTCTCGCCGCTTGCGCCGCCTGACGAGCATTGTTGCCGTCGCTGCGCTTCTCCTCGGCGGTTCTTTGCCGGCTGCGCGGGCAACGACCACGGCGACTTCGTCGATCCTCGTCACCGCGACCGTGCTGCAGGCCTGCATCGTCGTCGCCCTGCCGATGGTGTTCGGCAATTACGATCCAACCTCCGCCACGCCGACAAACGGCTCGACGACGCTTGTCGTCACCTGCACCTTGGGCACGCCCTACAATGTCGGGCTCAGCACCGGCAGTGGCACGGGCGCGACCGTCGCGTCGCGCAAGATGACGTTCGGCTCCAACACCCTCAATTACAGCCTCTATTCGGATAGCGGTCATTCGACGGTGTGGGGGCCGACGATCGGCACGAACACCGTCGCCGCGACTTCGACGGGTTTGCCGACGACCTACAACGTCTATGGCCAGATCCCGGCGCAGCAGGCAGCCAGCACCGGCGCTTACACCGATAGCGTCACCGTCACCGTTACCTACTGGGCAGATTGGGCAGCCGATCCATGCGCATCCTTGCCGATTGCCGTCCGATTCTTTTGGGCTTCGCGCTGCTGGCATGTTCGTTTGGCACCAGCCTTGCCGGCGATCTGAAGCTGAGCACGATCCGCGTCGATCTTTCCGACAAGCAGCCCAGCGCATCGCTGACTATCACCAACGCGGGTGCCGAGAAAACCCTCATTCAGATGCGTCTCTGGGCCTGGAGCCAAAAAGACGACGCCGACGCCCTGACGCCGACCAACGATCTGATCGCCAATCCGCCGATCGCCGAACTCGCGCCGAACGGGAAGCAACTCGTCCGCATCGGCTACATGGGCAAGCATCAGATGACGGCCGAACAAGCCTATCGGCTCTATGTCGAAGAAGTGCCGATCATCGATAAATCGGGCGACGCCGGCATTCACACCTATCTGAAGATCATCATGCCGGTGTTCATCGCCGCGACCGAAAAGGCCACCGCGCCAGCCCTGACTGCGATGTGGTCGCAGTCTGCCGGCGGTCAGCCCACGCTTCTGGTGCAAAACCGCCGAAGCGAGCATATGCGTATCACCAAATATTCATTCGCCGGCGTCAACTCGGGGAAGAACGAATTCGGTGGGCTTCATTATGTGCTGGCCGGCGCGCAGATCGCGCTGCCTGTCGATGGTGTTGTCGGTACACCGAAATCGGTGTCGCTGACCACGACCGACGGCGTGCTCGACCTTCCCTTGGAAACTCTGAAGCAATAATGCGATGCTTCGGCTGTTGGCGCGCATCGTTTTTGGCTGCCTGTGGCTGTTAACCATGCCTTTAACCGCTCATGCCGATTCGACGCCGACGCCGCAAAAATTCGAGCGCATGATCTTGGCGCTCGTTATCAATTCGACTCGTGTTGAAGAATCCGCGTTGGTTCTCAAAGACCCCGGCGGATTTTATGTCGCGCGTGAAACGCTCACCGACGGGCGGCTGATCGTTTCGCCGCAAGCGCGCACGATTGCCGATTCCGGGGTCGATTACGTCGCGCTCGGTTCGCTGCCGGGGGTTACCGTCGCGCTCGATACCGCCGCGCAGGAATTGCAGATCACCGCGACCGGCGATGCTATCACGCGCCAGGTCATCGATATGTCGCCGCGGATGGCCAGCGCTTTCCACACCGACACGAAGGGCGGCTTTCTCAATTACGACGCGTTGGCTCAGGCCGGCTCGAGCCAATATTTCGCTGGTATCGTCGATGGCGGCGCGTCGATTGCCGACGGCATGCTCCTGACCTCGGGAATCGGGAAGCAATCGCGTACCGATTCGTCCTTCAAGCGGCTCGAAAGCGCCTGGGTTCACGACGTGCCGTCCGAGATGATGCGGGTGAAGGTTGGCGATGCGATCTCGCGCGGCGGTGACTGGGGCCATCCGACACGCTTCGGCGGCGTTCAGGTCGCGACCAATTTCACGGTGCAGCCCGGCTTCATTCCATTTCCGCTGCCGAATTTTTCCGGCTCGGCATCACTGCCTTCGACCGTCGATGTCTTCATCAACAACACCCTGCGCACGCGCAGCTCGGTCGATCAGGGACCCTTCTCGCTCAACCAGATCCCGACGATCACCGGCGGTGGTGAAGCCAGCATCGTCGTCACCGATCTGCTCGGCCGGCAACAGGTCGTCAACACGCCGTTCTATGTCACGCCGTCGTTGCTGAAAGATGGTCTGTCCGACTTCTCGTATGAAGTCGGATCGCAGCGGATGAATCTCGGCCTCGAAAGCAATCACTACAGTCACCTGGTTGGTTCGGCGACGCATCGCTACGGCATCAACGACAACCTGACCGGCGAAGGTCATGCCGAAATCATCGGGTCGCATAAGGCGGCCGGCGGCGCCCTGACGGCGAATATGTTCGATTGGGGAATCCTGCAAGGCGACGCGGCGGTCGGCGGCGACTCACACCATCGTGGCGTTCTCGCCGGCATCGGCTTCTCGCGGCAAATGGCGGGCTGGAATTTCGGCCTGACCGAACGTTGGCGCTCCGAAGGCTTTGCCGCGTCGCAATCCCTTGCCAGCAATTCCGTCGGCGAGCTGCGTAACGAGACGGTCGGCAATCTGGGCGTATCGCTTGGCGATTTCGGTTCCATCTCCGCCTCGATGGCGCGCGATACCTATTTCAATAGCGCGCCCGCGACCATCGGCTCGCTGACCTGGACCAAGTCCCTCACACAATGGGCTTTCGTCAGCGGCTATGCCACCTCGGCCAAGCAGACGACCAGCAATACGACGCTTGGCGTTTCGATGAGCTTCTTGTTCAGCGGCGGCAACTCGATCTCGACCGATAGCAGCGTCACCAATGGCCAGCCGCAAGGCATGATCACAGCCCGCCACAGCGACGGTCCCGAAACCGGTCTTACCTATGGCCTGACCGCCAGCCGCGGCATGTTCAACCGGCTCTATGGCGACATCACCGCGCGTACGCAGCATGGCGATTTCGGCGGCGCCGTCGATCAGTTCAACGGCCAAACCAACGAGCGTCTGACCGCAAGCGGTGGTTTTGCCTTTGCTGACGGCACCGTCTTCGCCTCGCGCCGGCTCGACGATTCTTTCGCCGTCGTCACCGTGCCGGGTTTCCCCGACGTTACGGTGACGCAAGAAAATCGGCCTGTCGGCAAGACCGATTCGCAAGGCCGCATCCTGCTGCCGCGCCTGATTTCGTACTATCCCAACAAGATCGGTCTCGACGGCGCCGAACTGCCGATCACGGCCGAGATCGATCAGTTGGAGCAGACGGTCACGCCGACCTATCGCAGCCCGATTCATCTGGTGTTCGATGCCCATGCCGCCGCGCCGCGGCTCGTCGTCGTGCAGCGTCCTGATGGCGAACCGATTACCGCCGGCGTGCAAATCAAACGTCTCAGCGACGGCAAGCTTTATCGCGCCGCGTTCGACGGCGAGGCTTATCTCGATGTCGGGGCGGATGCCGACGGCAATCGTTTCGTGGCGCAAGACGGCGGCGGCGCTTGCCGCTTCACGCTGCCGCCCGCCATTCTGGGCGAAGTCCGCAGTGTCGTGACATGCGGGCACGCGTGATGAAACGAACAAGACTCATCGCGCTGCTATTGCCGTTGTTGCTCGCCGTCGGCGCGGGGCCGGCGTCGGCCCTTTCCGTGGTCACCTGTCTTGTGCTGACGAATGCTGTCGCTTTCGGCTTTTATGATCCGACAGCGGCGGCCGGACAGACCGCCGCCGGAAACGTCAACGTCACCTGCGCTCTCGTCGGGTCGAACACGACGGTCGCCTATACGATCGCCTTGAGTAAAGGGTCGGGAAGCTTCGCGCAGCGCACGATGAAATTCGGCTCGATCCCGCTCAACTACAATCTCTATACGTCGTCAGGCTATGGCACGATCTGGGGAGACGGCACCAGCAGCACGTCGATGGTTTCGGACAGCATGTCGATCGATGGGCTGGGCACGATCAATAATTATCCGGTCTATGCCATGATGCCCGGATCGCAAGTCCTGACGACGGGACTCTATTCCGACTCGATCACGGTGACCGTGACTTACTGAAGACCAGTCTTACTGGGGATAAGTTTCGAGGTCGGTTTCGGCAGCGACGATCTGCGCCGGCGCATGGGCATCGCATGTCATCAGCACGGGATGCGGGTGCGTATGTTTCAAAGCCGCAACCAGCGTCTGCACCGCAGCGCAAAAATTACCCGACGATAGAACGACGCCGCCGACTGTCATCTCCGCGATACGGCCGTCTATCTGCGGTTTCGGCGCACCCGCAATCGCTGCCCATTCCACAATTGTGCCGCCCAGCGTTGCCGCCGGCGCTGCGACCCAATGATGTTGGGGCGCGTTGGCGGGAGCAACGACGGTGACGGATACGGCAAAGGCGGCGGCAACGAGAAGGCTCATGCAGCGACCCTAAAGTTTCGCCGCCGCGCAATACAAGGTTAAAACCCTCATCGAAGGCCCGTTAACATTCTTTATTTCGGGCATTTTCGACGCTGTCTTAACGCCGCATCGCGCGCCGCCGCGCCGCCACAATGCATTCATCCCTAAATGGAAGACTCTTACTTTTCCCCGGTTCTGCGGGCTTTTCCGGCCTATTGTCCGTTTTTCGCGTGGTTAAGAAACGCGAATCATCTTCAACTTGCGGGACATTGAATCCGATTGTTCGGTTAACGCCGCGACACTGGCCGCGCGTTTGCTTGGGGCCGCGTTTTGGCATCCGCACCGTCTGCCATTATCATCGCCCGCGCGATCACGGGGAGGACGACAATGCCGACAGAAGCCAAAATCATTGCGATCATCGGCGGCACCGGCGCCGAGGGCAGCGGTATCGCCTTGCGCCTCGCCCAAGCGGGACATCACATCATTATCGGTTCGCGTGACGGCGCCAAGGCCGCGACGGCGGCGGCGGAACTGGCGGGCGAGATCGGCGGCAGCGGCCTTAACGGCATGGACAATATCGCTGCTGCGCAAGCGGCCGAGATCGTTATCGTCACCGTGCCCTTCGCGGCACAGCGCGCCACCGTCGCCGATTTGCGCGATGTCCTGGCCGGCAAAATCCTCGTCGATGCGACCGCGCCGCTGATGCCGCCGAAGGTCAGCCGCGTTCAGTTGCCGCCCGGCGGCTCTGCCGTGGCGGCGCTGCAGGAAATGCTGGGCGAAACCGTACGCGTCGTCTCGGCGTTCCAGAACGTGTCGGCGGAAAAGCTGCGTCATCTCGGCAGCTCGGTCGATTGCGATGTTCTGGTCTGCGCCGACGATGCCCCGGCCCGGCAGGTAGTGATCGATCTCGTCGATCAGATGGGGTTGCGCGGCATCGATGCCGGCCCGATCGCCAATTCAGCGGCGGCCGAGGCGCTGACCTCGCTTCTCATCTGGATCAATCGCAAATACAAAGTCCCCGGTTCGGGCATCCGCATCACCGGCATCGATAAATAGCGGGCGCGGCAGGGGACGAAGATGGCTCAGTCGATCGAATGGCAGCGTGAAGCCGATATCGTCGTCGTCGGATCGGGCGCGGCCGGCCTTCCGGCGGCCATCGTCGCGCGCGAGGCCGGTGCGTCGGTTATCGTCATCGAAGCCGAAGCCGATATCGGCGGCCACGCCATCACCAGCGGCGGCAATGTCCCGCTGGGCGGCGGCACCAGCGCGCAGCGCAAATACGGCATCGAGGATTCACCCGATCTGCTGTTCGCGGACCTGACCGATTGGTCGGTGGTGCAGCCGAACGGCTTTCCCGACTATCGCTACAATGATCGCGAAATCATCCGCGCCTTCGCCGATAACAGCGCCGCGTCTTACGAATGGCTGGTCGCGCACGGGGTTATTTTCGCGGATAAGGCGCCCGACGATCGCGGCGGCTATTCGGTTGGGAATTCAGCGCCGCGCGAAATGCATTCGGTGCCGGTCGATTGGCCGCTGGTGCAGACGGGCCAACCGGCGACGCCGGAGCAACGCCTGACCTTCTCGACCGGCAACGGGTTGATGCGGCCGCTGGAAGCCGCAGCAAAGAAAGCCGGCGTTGAGATTCTGCTGCGGCATCGCATGACCGCGCTGCATCGCCCGGACGGGAAGAATGGCCGCGTCACCGGCATCGCCGTCGATCATCAAGGCAAGACGCTGAATATTCGGGCGAAGAAAGCGGTGATCCTCGGCACCGGCGGCGGAACCGGCAATGTCGAATTCCGGCGCATGTTCGATCCACGCCTGACGGAAGAATATTGCGGCCTCGCCGGCATGCCCTGGTCGAATCAGGATGCGAGCGGCGAACTGGCCGCGATGGAGATCGGCGCATCGCTCTGGGGCCTCTACAATCAGGTCGGCGAATTCAGCCTCTCGATCACCAAGCCGGGCCAAATCGGCTGCCGCTACGGCTATCGCAATCTGCAATGGATGCCCGGCAGCCCGGTGTTCGATCGTGCCGGCGCCTCGGGCTTGAAGGTCGCCGACTGGCAGGACATCGTTCTCGTCAACATGCTGGGCAAGCGTTTCTATGACGAAACCGGCGAGCAGTTCACGGCGAACAATTACAAATCGATCGATCCTTATGTGATCGGCGATTACCGCAACGCCCGGAACGTCAAATACGAAGCGCGCAACTTCCTCAATGCGGCGCTGGCCGGCATCGGCGACAGCCATAACGGCGGCGGGCCGATCTGGGCGATCTTCGATACCGATGCGGTCGCGCGTGAAGGATGGAATCCGGTGCCGCCGAACGTCGATATCGCGGCGGGCCTGTTCTTTAGCGCGGATACGCTCGGCGATCTCGCCCACGAGATCGAGATGAAGCATCAGCGCGTGCCGATGCCGCCCGAGGCGCTGGAAGCGACCATCGCGCGCTATAATTCATTCGTCGATAGCGGCGTCGATGCCGACTTCGAGAAGCCGTCGCCGCGCTACAAGATCGCGAAGCCGCCTTTCTACGCGGCCTGGGCGACGCCGGTCGTGCACGACGCGCGCGCAGGGCTGCGCATCAACGCGTCATGCCAAGTTGTCGATCTCAGGGGACAAGTCATCCCCGGTCTTTATTGCGGCGGTGAATCGGCCGGCGGTTTCAGCCAGCACGGCCTGGCCCGCGCGATTTGCCAGGGCTTCATCGCCGGCGCGAAAGCGGTCGCCGAAACGGCGTGATCGCGCTTGCCCGTCGCCGTCCTTTTCGCCAATCTTCGCGCCATAAATCGTAAGCTTCGGAGGGTAACGTGAGACTGATTTCCTATTCGCATCAACGCCAGCACGGCGTCGGCGTCATGGTCAATATGGACGGCTTCGTCGCTTTGCCGCTCGTCGCGCCGGAACTGCCGCGGACGATGCGGGGCCTCCTCGAGATGGAAGGCGGGCTTGAGAAAGCCATCGCCGCGGCGAAGGACAAGCCGGTCGATCTCTGCATCGGCGAAGTCCATCTCGATCCGGTCGTCACCGACCCGCAGGCGATCTGGTGCCTTGCGCTCAACTATAAACTTCACATCGAAGAAACCGGCCTCACCACCTCGCCCAAATATCCGCAAATCTTTCTGCGCATGCCCTGCACCCAGGTCGGCCATGGCGAGCCGATCGTTTGTCCCGACCCTTCGGTCGCCGTCAAATATGAATATGAGGGTGAGCTGGCTGTCATCATCGGCAAGGGCGGACGGCACATCCCGGTCGAGAAGGCACTCGATCATGTCGCCGGCTACTCCTGCTACAACGAAGGCTCGGTCCGCGAATATCAGGGCCACAACCGGCAATTTGGTCTTGGCAAGAATTTCGAGCAGTCGGGAAGCTTCGGTCCCTGGCTGATGACCGCCGACGAATTCGGCGATCCGTCGAAAAAGCGCGTCATCACCCGCGTCAACGGTATCGAGCGCCAGAACGCGACCACGGACCTGATGGTCTTCGACGTGCCGCATCTGATCAATTACCTGTCGCAGGGCTATTACCTGCGTCCCGGCGACGTGATCGTCACCGGCTCGCCGGGCTCGCTGCCACCGCACAAGGGCGAGACGCCGCCGGCCAATAGCGGCGGCGTCTATGTCGCCGGCATGGTCCAGATGAAGCCGGGCGATATCTGCGAGGTCGAGATTCCCGATCTCGGCATTCTCAGCAACCCGGTCGCGGCCGATGCCCCGGCGACATACCAGACCAAACTCTATACGCCGTCGCTGTAGGCCACGGCTAACCACCCTTTCCGCCTTAATCGGGCGGGAAGGGCGGCATCGGTCGGGCCATCGTGGTTGACCGTCGCACACTATCGTACGTAGAATTGGCCTTTATCGGGCGATAAACGGGCAGGAGACGAACCATGCATATCATCGATTCCCATTTTCATTGGTGGCCGCGCGCGGTCTTCGAATCCCTGACCAAGCGCAAGGATTTCCCGAAGGCGAAGCCGAATTCCAAGGGCGGCTACGACATGTGGGGCCCGACCGGCAAAGAGGAGAAATTCCTCGGCGGCTGGACCGAATGGTTCGATATCGACGATCAGCTCGCGCATATGGACAGCCTCGGCCACGACATCGACGTCGTCTGCTCGATCGGGCCGTTGTCGGTCATCTTCTCCGCCATGGAGAAGTCGATGGGCCGCGAATACGCGACGATGTGGAATGAAGAGATGTCCGCAGCGCAGCGCAGCCATCCCGGCCGCGTCTGGGCCAGCGCCGCTGTCCCGTTCATCGATTGCCAAACCGCGATCGAAGTGACCGACCACGCCGTCAACAAGCTTGGTCTCATGGGCGTCAATCTGCCGGGCAGCATCGGCAGCGATCCGCGCATCGACGCCGACCGTCTCGAACCCTTCTATGACTATGTCGAAAAACTCGGCGTGCCGCTGTTCCTTCATCCGACCGACGCGGTGTTCCAGGACATGCTGTCGGAGGCTTATGGCGGAGCGCTGTTCCTGTCGCTCGGCCGCGTCATCGAAGTCAGCGTCGCGGCGATGCGCCTCGTCTTCTCGGGCATCATGGAACGTCATCCGAACCTCAAGGTCGTGATGTCGCATACCGGCGGCGCGCTGCCTTATCAGTCGGGCCGCATGGACAAGAACGGCAAAGCTGCGAAGCTGCCGCAGGACCCCAGCGTCTATATCAAGCGCTTCTATACCGACACCGTGTCGCCGCATACCGCGGGCATGAAGTTCGCCATCGAATATTACGGCGTCGATCACGTCATGTACGGCACCGACTATCCGTGCTGGGACCCGGCGACCTGCCTCAAGCTTTTCGCCGAGATCGGCCTGTCGAAGGAAGACCAGCAAAAGGTCTTCTATGACAATGCGCGCCGTATCCTGAACTTGAAGGACCCGGCGCCGGCACAAACCGGCAAGGCCCGCGAAACCGCGCTCGTCTAAACGCGTTTATCTTTCGTGCGGAGGCCGTAACGGCATTGCCGTTGCGGCCTTTTCGTTTTTGGAGCCGATTTCGGCTTTCCGTGCCGCCGCTCTATGCTGCGCGTGGTTCGATGATTTCCAGGAATAGGTAAAACGACGCGTGTCGATCTTCGACTTCTTTGAAAATCTGCTGCCGCCGACGAGGCAACCGCCCGAGGCCGAGCCGCCATCGGACCTCGCTGCCTTTTATTGGTATTTCGGCCGCCAGATCAAAGGCCTCGTCGTCACGCTGTTCATCGCCGGTTCCGTTGTCGCGCTGTTGGATACGACGATTCCGATTTTCATCGGTAAGGCGGTCGCCCTTGTCTCGCAGGGCAACCCGGCGACGGCGCTACGTGAGTCGTGGCGTCTGCTGCTGCTGATGGCGGTCGTGATGCTCGTCATCCGCCCCGCCGCGCTCGCGTTCCAGAACACACTGACCAACCAGGCGGTCAATCCGGGCTTCAGCAATCTCGTCCGCTGGCAGAATCATTGGCACATCGTCCGGCAAAGCTGGGCTTTCTTTCAGAACGATTTCGCCGGACGTATCGCCAACCGCGTCATGCAGACCGGTCCGTCGCTGCGGGAAAGCATCGTCGCCGGCACCAACGCCGTCTGGTACATCCTGGTCTATGGCACCAGCGCCGTGCTGCTGCTGGGCGCGCACGACATCCGTCTCGCGGTGCCGGTGCTGCTGTGGTTCGCGTGCTATGGTGTCGTGCTCAAAATCTTCGTGCCGCGCGTGCGCGTACGGTCGAAGCGCATGTCCGAGGCCCGCTCGGCCCTGACTGGCCGCGTCGTCGATAGCTATACGAATATCCTGACGGTGAAACTCTTCGCCGATCCGCGCGACGAAGACGCGTTCGTTCGCAGCTCGGTCGATGAACATACCGTCGCCTTCCGCCAGCAATTGCGCATGATTACGCTGTTCGGCATCACGCTCAATCTGCTCAATGCGGCGATGATCGTCGGCACCGGCGGGGTCGCGCTGTGGCTGTGGAGTAACGGCAACGTCTCTGTCGCCGAAGTTGCGACGGCGTTACCAATGACTTGGCAGATATCGAACATGGCCGGCTGGGTCGCGCAGAACATTACCTCGATCTTCGAGAACGTCGGCACGGTACAGGATGGCATGCGTTCGATCGCGGTGCCGCGCCAGATGGCGGACCGTACCGATGCGAAACAACTACAAGTGACGCAAGGCGCGATCCGTTTCGAGAATCTCGAATTCGGCTACGGCACCGAACGCGGCGTGTTGCACGGCGTCGATTTTTCGATCGCGCCGGGCGAACGCGTTGGCCTCGTCGGTCCTTCGGGCGCCGGCAAATCGACGCTGGTCAATCTGCTGCTGCGTTTCTACGAGCTTGAATCGGGCCGTATCACGATCGACGGCCAGGACATCGCCGGCGTGACGCAGGAAAGCTTACGTTCTCATATCGCTATGGTGACGCAGGATACCTCGCTGCTCCATCGCTCGATCGGCGATAATATTCGTTACGGCCGGCCCAGCGCGGGCGACGCTGAAATCCGCGACGCGGCGGCGCGGGCGCATGCGACCGATTTCATCGAGGGTCTGGAAGACTGGCAGCAACGGCGAGGCTTCGACGCCCATGTCGGCGAACGCGGCGTGAAGCTGTCGGGCGGGCAGCGGCAACGCATCGCCATCGCCCGCGTCATCTTGAAGAACGCGCCGATTCTTATCCTCGACGAAGCAACCTCGGCACTCGATTCCGAGGTCGAAGCGGCGATTCAGGAACAGCTCGACGGGCTGATGAAAGGCCGCACGGTCATCGCCATCGCGCATCGTCTCTCGACGATCTCGCGCATGGACCGCTTGATCGTGCTCGATCAAGGCCGCATCGTCGAAACTGGCTCGCACGAAGAACTGCTACAGCACGGCGGCACCTACGCGCGGCTGTGGCGCCGGCAGTCAGGCGGCTTCGACATACGCGACGTCGCGCCGTTGGTGCCGGCGAAGTAGCGCGGCCTATTCTTTTCTCATGCTTCTTTTCTTTCGTCACCCTCGGGCTTGACCCGAGGGTCCATCTCTCAGGCGATCTGGTCGAAGAGGTCATCCCAGTTCGGGTTGGCTTTCTGAATAAGATCGATCTTCCAGGCACGCGGCCAGCGCTTCAGATTCTTCTCGCGCTGTAACGCTGTCTGAATGTCATCGTGCTGCTCGGCGAAAACCAGCGTCTTCAAGCCGTACCGCTTCGTGAATCCTTCGACGACTCCCTCGCGATGTTCCCATGCGCGACGCGCCATATCGCTCGTGACGCCGATATAGAGCGTCCCGTTGGGTTGATTAGTCATAATGTAAACCCATCCGCCTTGCATCTTTGCCTTGTTCGAGTGGTGGGGAGATGGACCCTCGGGTCAAGCCCGAGGGTGACAAAAGGGGGGGGTAGGTGCGGGCGCTATTGTTTAAGGGTGAGCTTCTCGATCTTCAACGTCTCGGCGATCTTATCCAACTGCGTATGAACCGCCGGCCGCAGCGCGATGCCGCCCTTTGCCGAAGCGACATACTTCGCATGCCCGCCTTCGCCGGGATAGCGCACGCGCTCGACGCCGGGCAGCGGCTTTGACTCGCGCATCTCGCGCACGACTTTGTCGTTGTAGCGTTTGAACTGTTCCGGTGGGCCGAACTTACTGATGTCGAGTGCCATGATCGCCTGGCCGGTGTTCGACGGTGGCGCGCGGTTTCCGGTGCCGGCATCGCGGCCGACCGGGGTGCCGTTGAGCGCGCCGCCCATCAGCGCAAACACCAGACCGAGGCCATAGCCTTTGTAATCGCCCATAGGTAGCAAGGTGCCTTCGCCGGCACGCTTTGAATCGGTGATCGGTTTACCGTCTTTGCCGATGACCCAGCCTTCGGGCAACGGCGTGCCGGATTCGGCAGCGGCGCTTATGCGGCCGTTCGAGGCGACGGTGGTGGCGATGTCGTGAACGATTGGCGGCTCGTCCATGGTCGGGATGGCGACGGCGATGGGGTTCGTGCCCAGCAACGCTTCGAATCCGCCCCAGGGCGCCATATGATTGATCTCGGCGACGGCGAGATACATACCGATCATGTCATGCGCCAACGGCATCATCGCATAGAGCGCGGCGGCGCCGGCGTGATTGCTCATGCGCGTGCCGACCCAGCCGATACCATTGGTCTTGGCTTTTTCGATGGCCAGCTTGGCGGCGAAACTCATCACCACCTGGCCCATGCCGTTATCGCCATCGACCAGCGCGGTGGACGGCGCTTCCTCGAGGATGCGGACTTTCGGCGTCGGATTTATCGCGCCGGATTTCAACCGGTTGATCGATACCGGCAGCCGCGCGATGCCGTGCGTGTCGATGCCGCGCCGGTCGGTCAGGATCATCAGATCGGCGATGGTTTGGGCGTCGCCCTGCGGCACGCCGACCGCCGAGAGTGCGTCGATGATGAAGCGCCGTCCGTCATCGGGCATAAAAAAGGCGGAAGCCATGGAATTCCCTCGCTGCGTCTCTTGGTGATCTTTTCAGCGATGATAGTCGTATAACCAGGGTCTGCCTATCGGCGGCCTTGGGGGAAAAATGACTTTCGCTTATTGGATGATCTTCGTGGCGATGTTCCTGCCGTATCTAACGGTGGTTCTCGCCAAGTCTGGTGGTATCGACAACAACGCGCCGCGCCGTTTCCTGTCCGAACTAACGGGTTGGCGGCAACGTGCGGATTGGGCGCATCGCAATCATTTCGAGGCGCTTGCGCCGTTCGCCGCCGCCGTCATCATCGCCGAACTGTCGCATGTCGCGCAAAGCCGCATCGACATCATCGCCGGCACGTTTATCGCGCTGCGCCTGACCTATACAGCGATGTACGTCGCCGATTGGGCGGCGTTGCGCTCGATCGTCTGGTCGCTCGGCTTTATCTGCGTGCTGAGCCTCTTTATCCTCAGCGTGTAGGATAAGCGATCGCCGGATCGATCCGGCCACGGCATTCGCCGAAGCCGATCGAGACGAAACCGTCGCGCACGCTGCGCCCGCGGAAGATGATTTCGTCACCGTCTTCCAGCCAGATACGTTTTTCATCGCCCGGCAACGGGATCAGCTTCGTGCCGCGATCGGTCGCCTCGGCAAGACAGGCGCGTGACTCGTCCGTCGGACCCGACATCGTGCCGCTGCCCAACAGATCGCCCGGCTGAAGATTGCAGCCGTTGCTGGCGTGATGGGTCAGCATCTGCGCCACGGTCCAATAAGAATTCTGGCCGTTGGTGGCGGTAATCCGTGCCGGGCTTGCGCCGCTTTGGCGCATCTTCGCCGTCAATAGCAACGCTTCCAATTGAATGTCGAGTGAACCTTCCTTCTGGTCCGTCGCATCGGTGAGATGCGGCAGTGTAGTATCACCGTCGTCGCGCTTGTAAGCCGGCGCGCGGAACGGCGCCATCGCTTCGGCGGTGACGATCCAGGGCGAGATCGAGGTCATCAGGCTCTTGCTGAGGAACGGGCCCAGCGGTGTCGATTCCCAACGCTGAATGCTGCGCGCCGACCAATCGTTCAACAGGCAAAAGCCGAAAATATGATCGGCGGCATCGGCGATCGCGATCGGCGAACCTAGTTCGTTGCCAGGGCCGACGAAGACGCCCAGCTCCAGCTCGAAATCCTGCGCCGGCTCGGGCGCGAATTTCACCGTGCCGTCAGGCAACTCGAACTGACCATGCGGCCGGGTGAGCGGATGACCGCTGACGCGCACCGATGTGGCGCGGCTGTGATAGGCGATCGGCAGATGCTTGAAGGCGGGCGGCAGGCCTTTGGTCAGGGACATGCGCCGTGTGTGATCGATCGAGCAGAGATAATCGGTGAAGCTGCCGATGGCGGCGGGAAGTTGCATGACGGCATCGGCCTGAGGCATCAGCAATCGCTTGCCCAGCGCCTCGACCTTGGCGCGGTCCGGCGCATCGCTGCGCAACAGGTCCGACAGCTGTGCCCGCAACGCCGAAGCATAGGCGTTGCCCAGCGCCATCAGCGGATTGAGATTGATGCCTGAGGCCGCGCGCGCTGCCTCCGCGGCGAGGCCGGTGAACAGCCCGGCGGCAAAACCGACCGACAGATCGAAGATCATATCGCCGATGGCGACGCCACAACGCGTCGGTGCGTCACCGGGGCGGAAGACGCCGAATGGCAGGTTCTGAATCGGAAATTGGCTGTTTGGATCGTTCGCCGATTCGATCCAGCTGCGCCGTTTCGGATCGTGGGTTTCGTTGAGCCCGGCCATCGTTATCCTCCCGTTCTTACGACGGAAGGCATCCTACCCGAGGCGCTGCGGTTTTTCTGTCCCCGAATAAGGGGGCTCGAATTAAAGGGTCGGCGGGTCGGTGGCCGGTGGGTCTTTGGCAGGCGGGTCTGAAGGCGCGGGGGCTGCCGGCTCTTTCGCTGCGGAATTATCTGCGGGTTTTGACGGCGCTGCCGCCGCCGGGGCGTCATCCGCGGGCTTGGGCGTATCGGTCGCCGCTACCGGTGCCGGGGCGGCTGGTTTCGGCGCCTCTTTGGCGTCGGCCTTTGCTTTGTCCGCGTCCTTGGCGGCTTTGTCTTTGGACGCGTCTGTCTTATCGGCCGGCAACGCCGCACCATAATCGGGCACGATACGCGCCTGCTTGCCGGTGATGACCAGAACCTTCTGGCCGATGGCGATTGGTTTGGGTTCGCGCTGCGTCACCGAGATCAGATCGCCGTTCGGCTGGCGCACGATATATTCCCAGCCGGTCGTGTCGCCCGTGGCGTGTTCGATCGTGGTCCCGACGAGGCTGCCGATGACGCCGCCGGCAACCGCACCCAACGCCGTCTGCGCGCCGCTGACGTCCGGTTGCGCACCAAGGATGCCGCCGGCCGCCGCGCCCGTGACCGCGCCGACGGTGCCGTCGGCGCTAATCTTCACTTCGCGAAAGCCGATGACGGTGCCTGGCTCGACCTTGTTGGCCTGCTGAACGGCGCCAGCCGAATAGGTGTCGGGGGAATAGCTGGGCTGGCAGCCGAACAGGGCGGCGGCTGTAACCGCCAGCAAGCCGCACCGGATAAATTGCTGTATCGCAAGCATGTACGGACAAGCCTAGCGGCTTTTAATCCCCACGCAAGAGAGCCCGGCCCAGAGAGGCCGGCCTTTAGGCGTTGCCGACGGCCCGCCGGATAGTCTCGACGAGTAGATCGTTCGCGGCCGGCTTTTCGAAATAAGCGAGCACGTTCAATTCCATGGCACGGTCGCGCATGTCGCGCTTGTCGCAGCCGCTCATCATCACGACCGGAAGATCCAGCTTGTCGCCCTTGCTCGCGAGGAAGCTGAGGCCGCTCATGCCGGGCAGGTTATGGTCGAGGATCAGACAACCGCGCGCGTGTGGTTTGTGATCGCGTTCGTAGGATTCGACCGAATCATGTTCTTCGACATTGAGGCCGTATGATTCGAACAGGAACTTCAGCGAATCGCGCATCGCTTCATCGTCATCGACGACAATAACCCAAGGCGTTTCGGCAGCGGATGAAGAAAAAAAATCGGGCGACATCAGTTATATCCCCAGCCCATCGTCTCGATGGCGTTGGCAGTTGCCGAGGTCGAGAGCGCGCTGCTTTGCAAATCGAGCTGCATCTCGGAACCGCGGACGAGGGCCATCACGATCACGCAGGCACCTAAAATGGTCGCCATGGCGGTCATGCCCTCATTTAGTTTCGCGCAGACTCGATTGAGCTTCTGCGCAAGGTCGGCGAAATTCATGGTTCAGGCGGCTTCTTGCTGTGCCTGCATGTCGAAGTCGGCGAAGGTCTCGCCGAGCGCAAGCTCGCCGTCGGCCGTCACGGTTAACACTTGGTTAACGATGGCGTCTTCGGTCGCGGCGCAAAAAGCGGGGACGGGAAGGGTGAAAAGCTGGGCGGTCATTTTGGCTTCCTTTTCGGCGCGAGCAAATTTGGGCATCGCCGATGAAGCGAAATTAGGCCGATCCAACTCCCGAAATAATTCGGTTTAGTACGTAGATAAGAGGTCGTTACCGCCCCACTTTGCGGCATTTCCGGGGCAAATACCCTTATTTGCGGATTTTGCAGATCAGCCGAGTGTCGGGTCGAGGATGATTTTCCCGGTCGCGGGCGAGGATTCGACCAGCCGATGCGCCTCGACCGCTTGGCTCAGGGGCATCACCTGCTCAACCAGCACCTTCATTTTACCTTGGGCGGCGGCTTCCAGGGCGGGCAGCGCGTCCTCGTTGCGGCTTTGCGGGCTGCCGAAGATCGAGATGCGGTGGTCATAGACGTGGAAGAAATTCACCGGGACGATCGGCCCGCCATGCGCGCCTGCTGTCACCAGCCGCCCGTCGAAGCCCAGCGCCTCGATGGCTGCCGCGGTGGTCTCGGGATTGGCGATGTTATCATAGACGATGTCGAGGCCCTTGCCGCCCGTGAGGCGCGTCGCCTCGGTCTTAAGGTCCGACGTCTTGTAGTTGATGGCGTAATCGGCGCCGAGATCGAGACCGATCTGCGCGCGGTCGTCCGATCCGGCACAGGCGATCACCGTCGCGCCCAGATTCTTGGCCGTCTGAATCCCGATCGAGCCGAGATTGCCGGCGGCGCCCATCACTAGAACGGTTTCGCCGGCTTTGATCTTGCCCAGATGGACGAGGAGATTCCACGCGACCGGTGCATGGCGTGCGATGACACAGGCATCGGCATAGGAAACGCCCTTCGGCACGACGCAGGTTAGCCAGGCCGGCGCGACCGTGTATTGCGCGTTGCCCCCCCAGCATTGAATGCCGAACATGTTGCGATGGCCGAGATTCTGGAAAACCGCGACGGTATCGCCGACCTTGCGGTCGGTAACGCCCGGCCCGACTTCGGTGACGATGCCGACCGGATCGACACCACCGACATGCGGCGGCTGCACTTTGCGATGGGGCTGTTTCCCGGCGCGGGTCGCACAATCGAGGACGCGGTTGACCGAACAGGCATGGACCTCGATCTTGATCTCGCCAGGCCCCGGCGAGGGCTCAGGCACGTCTTCGTAACGCAACACATCGGGCGGACCGAATTCGCGGTAGATCATCGCTTTCATGACGGCTTCCTCGGTTAGCTGTCGGCGAGTTCGCGCTGGGCGACGATGTAATCGCTTTCTTTCAGCGTAATCTCGAACGAAAGCCCTTTTTCCTCGGCTGGATCACGCATTACGCCCAGCGGATCTTTTCCCGCGGCGACAAGGTCGATCGATTCGCGCAGTTTCTTCCGCAGGATGATGATGCCGCGATCGGATTCGGCGAGATGTTCTTTGGTGCGGTCGGTGATGACGCCCTGGGTTTCCTGGGCGACGCGATCCTGTTCCATCGACGGAATGTTCCAGTAACCGTCCTGCTCGCGCGGATAGATGCCCGGCTTCTTGTCGCTAAAGCCTTTGGTCTGCAATTCATAGACGGCTTCCGGCGTCGGGTGGAACCGGACCCAGAAGCTGTAGGTCAGGTTGTCATCGATCGGCACGCGGATGCGCATGTCGTGACTCGGCAGCATGCCCGCGCGCGGCGTCGTCGAAATGCGCGAATGGGCCGGCAGGACGAAATGGATGATCCGATCCGGCAGGCTCGGCATCTTGAGGATACATTTGAAGCCATAGGGCCGGTCTTCATACTCGTATCCTTCCGGCGTCTTCATCGCCATGTGCGGATAGACGCTCGCATGAAGAAACGGCAGATGCGGCAGGTCGGCGCCGTTCTCGGCCTTTTGCAGCCAGTTGCAGAAATCCTCGTCGCACCCGACGACGCGCTTGCCGTCCTGACGTTCCAGCACGTCGTAGCGCGGCAGGATCGGCGCGGGCTGCGGTCCGATATAGACGAAGACAAATCCGCCCAAATCTTCTGCCGGATAACCGCCGGTGCGGACGCGGTCTTTATAGGTATTGCCGGGACGTTCGGCGGGTTGCTCGAGGCATTTGCCGGTCGGATCGAACAGCCAGCCGTGATAACAGCAGCGCAGCCCATCTTTTTCGACGCGGCCATATTCGAGCGAGGTCAGACGATGCGGACACAACAGGTCGAGCATCGCCGGCTTGCCCGAGGGCAAACGGAAGAGAACGAAATCCTGGCCCAGCAGCCGGACCTTTGTGGGCGTGTCTTTGACATGCTCGCTGAACTGGATCGGCCACCAATAGCGCCGCAGCATCTCACCGCCTGGCGTGCCGGGGCCGCATTCGGTCATCAGCTTATTTTCTTCGGCGCTGAGCATGGTTTCTCTCCCTCGACGTCTGCCGCCAGCTTTAACGCGGCTGCACGGCCTTTTCCACCGCAGGCGGGCGCCCGAAAGGACGCCCGCCCCCAATGGCAATAAGAGCCAACGATCAGAAGTTGAATTTGATCGGGTGGATCTTCGGCAACGGCAATTCCAACTCGAACGCTTCCTTGGGGAAGAGATCGGTCAGTTGCGGCCGCGGCCCGGTCAGCACTTGGTCATGCACATACCCGACCAGCGTATCGTAATTGCGCTTATTGAGATCGCTGAGACCGTATTCCCACGCGTCTTCACCCAGCAGCGCACGCTCTTCTTCCCAATAGGTGTGGGCAAAGGCGAGCGGTACGTTGCGCGGATTGGCGAGACGGCGATAGCCGAGTTGCTTGGCCTCCTCGAAAGCATTGGTCAGGCTTTCGACCACCCACGGATATTTCGCGACGATCTCGGTCGGGATCGTCGTCACGTGCATGATCGGGAAGAAACCGGTGCGCTTGTAGTAGTCGATCTCGGTCTGTTTGTAGTTGGGCCACAGCCGGGCGATGCGCTGGTCGCCGCGCGCATGAGCCTCGTTGACGTTCGGCAGGATGACCGCGTCGAGTTCGCCGGTCAGGACCATTTCCTCGACGTCCTTGCCCTTGGGCAGAACGGTGATGCGGGTGCTGGCCGGGGCCTGTTCCGAGGCTTCGTCCGGGTCCTGGATGAACCAGTTGATCGAGCTGGTCGGCGCGCCGCCCTCGGCGAGATAACCGCGCATCCAATAAGCCGCGGCGGCGCCGATGCTACGGCAGCCGACATTCTTGCCGTTGAGATCGGCCGGACCGCTGATGCCTTTCGACGCGTTGACATAGATGAAACCGTGCCGAAAGCGGCGGTGCAGAAACACCGGGATGGCGGTGATGTCCTCGCGGCCGTGGGCCTTCTGCACGACGTAATGGCCGCCGTTGAATTCGTTGATGTCGCAAGCCTTGCCGCCGGCGACATGGTCGTGGATCGAGCGCGTTCCGGGATAGGCGCCGAGAACCAACTCGATGCCCTTCGCCTGAACCGTGCCGTCCTGCAGCGCGCGCACGCTGTCATAGGCGCCGGTCAGCATGGTGAGGCGCAATTTGCCGGCGATGCGAGGTGCGCGTTTCGGCGCGGCCTGCTTGGCTTTGCGCGCGGCAGGACGGTCTGCAGCGGCGCGTGACGTTTTCTTGGCGGCCTTTTTCGTGATTTTTTTCACGACCTTTTTCGGGGCCGGAATTTTCTTGGCGATCTTCTTCGCAATCGTCTTTTTCGCGATTATCTTCTTCGCGCTTTTTTTCGCGACCGTTTTTTTCTTTGCTTTCTTCTTCGCCGCCATAGTGCCCTCTTTAAAACCGGATGGAATGACGGCGTCAGATTGATCCGAAAACGCCGGAGTGGGAAGTGTTCTTGCGCTTAAAATTGCCCAGTGGGCGACCGCTGTGCGTCGCGGTGCTTAAGGCTGGGGCAGCATGATCGGGTGCTGCCCCGCCGGGATGAAAATAGATAGCCGTCGCGCCCTTTTAGCGGCGGCGCGACGGCGGTTGTCTTACTGTGGTTCGATGCCGGCCGCTTTGACCAAGGTGCCCCAACGCGGCAGCTCGGCTTTCAGCCGCGCATCGGCTTCCTTGCTGGTGTCGTGCTGCGGGATCGAGGCGACGCTTTCGAGGAATTTCGCGGTTTCGGGCATCGCGTCGATCTGCAGGAAATATCCTTGCAGCTTATCGACGATCGGCTGCGGCGTGCCTTTCGGCAGATAGGCCGCCCACCACGGGCTGAATTCATAATTCGGCACGCCCGCTTCCTGCATCGTCGGCGTGTCGGGCAGGGTCGGAATGCGTTCCTTGGTCGTCAGCGCCAGCGCCTTGAGCTGACCCTGCTTGATCTGGCCCGCGCCGAAGGTGCCATCGACGATCATGAAATCCAGCGTGCCTTCGATGATGTCGCGCATCGCATCGGGTGTCGCCTTGTAGGAGACGCCCTTGGCTTCGACGCCGGCGATCTGCTTGTAATATTCGGTCGAAAGCTGCGCCGTCTGGTTGGTGTAGCCGTAGAGATTGTCTTTCTTCTTCTTCAGAAAGGCGGTCATCTCGGCGACCGTGTTGATCGGCGATTTCGGCGAGACGACCATGACGAAGGCGATCTGGGCGAAGGACGCGACCGGCACGAAGTCTTTGATCGTATCGAACGGCAGATCTTTGAACAGGAAGCGGCTGCCGGCCATGTTCGAATTGGCCGAGAACAAAATCGTGTAGCCGTCGGGTTTCGCTTCAAAGACCGAGCGCAGGGCGATATTGCCGGTGGCGCCGGGCTTGTTATCGACGATCACCGGCTGCTTGGCGACCTTTTCGAGCTGCTGGGTGAAATAGCGCGCCAGGATGTCGGCGCCGCTGCCGGCGGCAAATCCGAGCGACACATGGATCGGACGATCGGGATAGCTGTCCTGGGCCGACGCGGTGCCCGCCAGTGCGGTAAGGCCGATAAGCCCAAGAGCGAAACGCTGCCAAAGTTTTTTCATGAAATTTTCCTCCCGATCGTCGGTATGCGGCATGGCCGCTTGTTCTGAATAGTTTATGCGAAGGCCGAAGGCTTGGGAAGCTGCCGCACGCTGCGGCGGCCGTCCAAGCCGTTATTCATGCGCGTCGGCGGGGATCGCGATGGGCGGCTTGGTCTTTCGGATACGCACCCATATCTGCGCCGCGATCAGCAGCACGCACAGCGTGATGAAAATCGCGCTGATCGGCCGCTCGACGAAGGTGAAGATATCGCCCCGCGAAATCGTCATCGCCCGGCGGAAATTTTCCTCGAGGCGCGGTCCCAACACGAAGCCCAGCAGAATGGGCGCCGGCTCGAAGCGCAGCATCAGCAGCAGATACCCGAAGACGCCAAAGCCCAGTGTCACGACAACGTCGAACAAGGTATTCTTGGCGGCGAAAACACCGATGCAGATGAAGAACAAAGCGCTGGGGAACAAGTACCGGTAGGGCACCATCAGCAGCTTTACCCAGATGCCGATCATCGGCACGTTGAGGAAGATCAGCATCAGATTGCCGATCCAAAAGCTGGCGATCAGGCCCCAGAACATGTCCGGATGCTCGACGATCAGGCGCGGCCCCGGCGTGATGCCGTGAATGATCAAGGCGCCCAGCAGCAGCGCCATCACCGCGTCGCCGGGAATTCCCAGGCTCATAGTCGGAATGAAATCGCCCTGGACCGACGAATGGGTCGATGCCTCGGGCGCGGCGACGCCTTCGATCGCGCCGTGGCCGAATTTCTCGGGATTTTTCGAGACTTTCTTTTCGACAGCATAAGCGACGAACGAGGCGATCGTCGGGCCGGTGCCGGGAATGAGCGAACAGAGGCTGCCGATCAGCGTGCCGCGCAGAATCGGAAACGCGGCTTTCTTCATGTCGGCCTTGCTGGGCCGCAGATCGCTGACGCCTAGCTTGGCGTATGTCGCATCGATCGGCACGGTGTTGTTGACGCTGCGCAGGAACTCGGCGATGCCGAAAAGACCTAGCGACAAGGCGACCAGCTCGACGCCGTCATCCAGATCGAGAATGCCGAAGGTAAAGCGCTCGATGCCGGTATTGGCATCCTGGCCGACGAGGCCTAGCAGCAGCCCGAAGATCGTCATCGCCACGCCCTTGAGCGGCGAGCCCTTGGCGAGGGTCGATCCCGCGAGGAGTCCCAGCAGCATCAGCGCGCAGATCTCGGCCGAACCGAAGGAAAAGGCGATGCGCGCGATATAGGGCGCGGTGATGATCATCTGCATGATGCCGAAGGCCGCGCCGAACACCGCGCCCATCATGGTGATGCCCAGCGCCGTGCCGCCCTTGCCCTGCTTGGTCAGGGGAAAGCCGTCGAGACAGGTGACGGCATGTGGCGGATGACAGGGAAGGTTTAAAAGGATCGAGCAGATCGCGCCGCCATATTGTGCGCCGTACGCCATGCCGGCGAGCATCAGGATCGCGCCGACCGGCTCGATGCCATAGGTCAGCGGCAACAGGATCGAGATCGCCGACAGCACGCCCATGCCGGGCAGCACCCCGACCAGATTGCCGGCCATGACGCCGATGAAGCACCACAACAGATTCTGCGGTTGAAGCGCGACGCTGAAGCCGTGGATCAGATCAATAACGCCGGTATCCATGATCACATGCTGCCAAAGATCGGAATTTGAATATGGAGGACGTAGGAAAACAGCAGCGTGCCGAAGAAGGTGACGCCGGCGGCGAGCAGCGCCGCCTGTTTCCACGTATTCTGGCGATCGCCCATCGCCGCGACGAAGACACAGCCGAAGGTACCGGGAACCAGTCCCACCTTGTTGGCGAGGAGGATGAACAACAGCGCCGCGATGGTGATGCAGATCCAGCCGCGCCAATCCGGCCGCATCGCAGGTTCGGCGCTGACGGGTTCGGGTTTGTAGGCAGCGGTGCCGGCGATGATCACGCCGATGCCGGCCAGCATGATGCCGAGACCCGTGGGGAAGAAACCGGGGCCCATATTGGTCAGGTGCCCCATCTCGTAGCGGCTGCCCTGAATGGCCGCGACACCGCCCAGGAAGACCAACAGCGCACCTGCGTAATAATCGCGTCGATGAATGAACTTCATCGGTCTCAGCGGCCCCTTCCGCACCTGGTTCTTATAAAATCGTTTTGTGTCGCGCCGTTAGAATGGCGCATATCGCGCCGGAATTCTCATCAAATTCTTAGGATGGCTCCCAAATTTGCGAGTCTCAAATTTGCGATTGGGGCTGCTCGACGATGAGGGGCAGCTTTTCAGTGGGCCGCCGCCAGACCGTCAGCGGCTCTCCCTCGGCCAGCTTCTTCATTTCGCGTGCCCACAATTTGCGCAGCAGAATGACCCCACGGTCGGACTGGCCCAACCGGTCGCGGCTGCGATCGACGATCAGCCCCTGGCCGGCCAGGGCGACATTGTCCTGCACCACGAACAGCCCGCGATAGGTGGGGTCGAGATCCTGCACGCGCAGCTTGCCGGCCAGGACGTCGGCCGTGACCTGCAGCGGATGCGGCTCGATCGGCTTGCGGATGATCTGGCGTGCGCCGGTCGGATCGGCGCGGCGGGCGTTGATGGCGAAGGTCATCATGCTTTCGTCGTCGATCGGCACGCGATAGGCGAGAAAGACCGTCCAGTCGGGACAATCGGGCGACGGCGGCAGGTCGGTCAGCAATGCGTTCGGCATCAGCCAATGCGCCGTGCGCGTGGCGTTGGAGCCGCCGCCCTCGCGCTCGCCGATGCGGGTGATGCCGTATTCGGCTTCCTCGACGACGATTTCCGGCAGTTCCGACAGGCCATAGGAAGCGGTCGAGACGCGATGGACGAAATGGACATGCGCCTCGTCCAGATCGTTCTCGACCCGCTGGAAATAGTTACAGGGCACGACCTGGCGATTGCATTGCAGCGTGCCGTCGGCGTCTTCCAGTTCGGGAAAGCGCGGCAGCTCGGGCGGTTCGCCTTCGCCCAGATAGGCGAAGATCATCCCCAGATACTCGCGCGCCGGATAGGCGGCGGCTTTCACCTTGGCGGCGAAGGAGGCGCGTTCGCAGGGCTGTTCGACGCACTGGCCGTCGCCCTCATACATCCAGCCGTGATAAAAACAGCGCAGCCGGTCGCCCTCGACCCAGCCCAACGACAGGGCGGTCTGGCGATGGGGGCAGCGATCTTCCAGCATGAAAACCGCCCCGCTTTCGCCGCGATAAAGCGTGAAAAATTCGCCCAGGGTCTGAATGCGGACGGGCCGTCCGGGCTTCAATTCGGCCGCGATGAAGACCGGTTGCCAAAAGCGGCGCATGAAGCGGCCGGCCAGCGTTCCCGGTCCCGTATGGGCAAAGTCGTTGAATTCTTTCGCCTTCATCAGCTTCCTCTAGGCCTTTATGGATTCGAATTTAGCCGACCGCGCCGGCGGATGCGCGATGAAATCTGGCGTCCAGCGGTTCAGCGGCTAAGATATTCGCCGACATTGAGGTAACGGGTGGGCCATGGCTGCCGTGGAATACCGAACGACCCGATATGGCCGGCTGGGCGCGGTCCTGGTGCTGGCGATGCTGTGCGGCGCGGCCCCTCGGGCCGAGGCGCAGTATGTGGCCCCGACTCCGCTGACCGGTATTCCCAAGGTTCCCAAGACCTTGCCGCTCTTTGGTCAGTCGCCGCTGTGGACCGTCGCGACGGCGGCTGCCGCAGACCGAACCGACGACGTTACGCTGTTGTTGCAGCAGCATGCCAGCCCGGACGATCCGGACGAAAACGGCCGGACAGGGCTGATCTACGCGGCGATAAACAATAACGTCGATATCACCCAAGCCTTGCTCAATCGCGGGGCGCAGCGTGATGGCCGTGACAAGCTCGGTAAGACCGCGCTGCATTGGGCGGCGGAACGCGGCAGTCTCGATGTGATGAAGCTGCTGCTCGCGGCCAAGGTGACGGTCGATGCTCAAAACCTTCAAGGCCAAACACCGCTGATGCTCGCGGCCAGCAAAAGCAAGACGGCGGCGGTGCGGCTGCTGCTGCAAGCCCACGCCGACCCGAAGAAAGAAGACTATACCGGCCGCGACGCCAGCGATTGGGCCGCGGGCAATGCCATTCTCAAACAGTCGCTGAAAACCGCCGCCGGTCCCTGATCAGCCGCCGACGCCACCACCGATCAGCATCCCGATCGCAACGCCGGCGAAGGCGGCAGCCACGCCCATCGCAACGGTTTCGATCACCGTTCGCACGACCTTGCGCCGGCCGATTCGCGCGCGGCCAATGCCCAGCGCGACCAACAGCAAAATCGTGATCACCGCCGATACGATACGGGCCTCGGCGATCGGCAGCAGGATGAACGGCAGGATGGGGATGCTTGCCGAGAAGAAATCGGCGGTCAGCATCCATAAGGCCTGCTCCCAAGGATTCGGATGCTCTTCGGGGCTTGCTTGAAGGGCGATCAGCAGACCTTTCAACGCATCGCGGTCATTTTGCACGGCATTCGTCAGGGCGATGCAGAGCGGCGCCGGTAATCCCGCTGTCCCTAATCGTCCGGGCAGCATCGCGGCGATGGCATCGCGATCCAGCGTGAGGTCCGTCTTCAACCGTTCCTGCGCCGCCAGCAGCGCGTCGCCACTGGTTTCGGCATCGAGATAGG
The DNA here is from genome assembly GCA_903822185.1 of uncultured Rhodospirillales bacterium. Classification (GTDB taxonomy): domain Bacteria; phylum Pseudomonadota; class Alphaproteobacteria; order ATCC43930; family CGMCC-115725; genus CAIKMD01. Next base: position 73,032 of record CAIJOA010000014.1, read on the forward strand.
CCCCGGCCATCATCGAAACCGCCGCTGCCGCTGCGCCGGTCGCACCCGCAACGATCACCGCGATCGAACTGCTCGTTGTCGCGGCAACACCGAAGACCAGACCGAAGATCGACACGGTGCCGTCTTCCATGCCGAAGACGATGGTTCCGGCGGAGGCGGAGAGAGATCGCCCAACGCGCGCCAGTGTTGAAGCGATTGTCATGAATATTCTCGCGCGTTGCTGTTTTTTTGTTGTCGCGAGACCGTACTTCAAACGGCGACGGGCATGCCAGCGCCGCGCTTAACCGGACCTCGCGTCCCGTAAGGTCAGCCCGGTCATGCACGTCTGATCGAACGCTTCGCCGCGTGATTTGGCGATCACCCTCGAAGCCCCGCGACGGCAAGCGCAATCGACGCTACGATTACCCAACCGTTCACGGAGGGTCGTATGAAAACCAAAGCCGCCATTGCCCACGCCGCGGGCCGCCCGCTGGTCATCGAAACCGTCGATCTGGATGGGCCGAAGGCGGGCGAGGTGCTGATCGAAATCAAGGCGACCGGCCTGTGCCATACCGACGAATTTACCCGCTCGGGCGCGGACCCGGAAGGGCTTTTCCCGGCGATCCTCGGTCATGAAGGCGCGGGCATCGTTGTCGATGTCGGGCCGAGCGTGACCTCGTTGCGCAAAGGCGATCACGTCATTCCGCTCTACACGCCGGAATGCCGCCAGTGCAAATCGTGCCTGTCCCAAAAGACCAATCTTTGCACCTCGATCCGCGCGACCCAGGGCAAGGGGTTGATGCCCGATGGAACCAGCCGGTTCTCGATCGGCAAAGAATTGATCCATCATTATATGGGCTGCTCAACCTTCTCGAACTTCACGGTGCTGCCGGAAATCGCGGTGGCGAAGATTCGCGAAGACGCGCCCTTCGATAAGGTTTGTTACATCGGTTGCGGCGTCACCACCGGCATCGGCGCTGTTATAAACACGGCCAAAGTCGAAGCCGGCGCGAATGTCGTCGTCTTCGGCCTCGGCGGCATCGGCCTTAACGTGGTGCAGGGCGCGCGGATGGTCGGGGCGAACAAGATCATCGGCGTCGATCTCAATCCCGGCCGTAAGGCGCTGGCCGAAAAATTCGGTATGACCCATTACGTCAATCCGTCCGAGGTCGATGGCAGCCTCGTCGATTATCTTGTCGCGCTGACCGATGGCGGCGCGGATTACAGTTTCGAATGTATCGGCAATGTCGATGTCATGCGTCAGGCGCTGGAATGCTGCCATCGCGGCTGGGGCGTCTCGGTCATCATCGGCGTCGCCGGCGCGGGGCAGGAAATCAAGACGCGGCCGTTTCAGCTGGTTACAGGCCGCACCTGGAAAGGCACCGCCTTCGGCGGTGCGCGGGGCCGCACCGACGTGCCGAAGATCGTCGATTGGTATATGGACGGGAAGATCAATATCGACGACCTGATCACGCACAAGCTGGCGCTCGACGACATCAACAAGGGCTTCGATCTGATGCATGCGGGCGAATCGATCCGCAGCGTCGTCGTCTATTAAATCAAAAAATCGGGGGGAAACGAAATGAAGATGCGGAACATGGCGAGTCTGCTGGGCGTGGCGATCGCGCTATTGGCCTCGCCCGCTTTCAGCCAATCGAAAATGACGGTGGCCTATATCCCCAGCGTCGATTTCGTGCCGTTGTTCGTGGCGCAGGATGAAGGCTATTTCACCAAGCGCGGGCTCGACGTGACGCTGCAGATGATTCCGGTTGCGGCGAACATGCCCGCCGCGCTCACCTCGCACAGCATCGATATCGGCGTCGGCACCATGCCGCCTTTGCTGCTGGCGACCGAGAACGGGCTCGAATTCAGCGTCGTCTCCGGTTACACGCGTAACCTCGCCTCCGATCCGCAGACCAGCCTCCTCGTGCGCAAGGGTTTCGACTACAAAAATCCCGCCGATCTTAAAGGCAAGCGCGTCGGCACGCCCGGCTTCATGAGCAGCTTCGATATCCATTTCCGCAAATGGCTGACGCTCAAGAACATCAACCCTAGCGACGTCAATTTCATCGAAACGAAATTCAACCAGATGGGCGACCAGATGAAGGGCGGGATCGTCGATGCCGCCATCGTCATCGAACCGTTCCGCGGCGAGGCCGTTCGTAACGGCAGCGGCGATCGCGCGGCGGATTTTCTCGGCGAGGTGACGAAGGACGACGCTGGTGCCTTCTGGATGTCGAACCGCGATTGGGCGGTGGCGCATCCGAAAGAACGTGCGGCCTTCCGCGCGGCGCTTGAAGAAGGCGTCGCGACCGTTGGGCGCGATCACGCGATGGCCGAAGCCACGATGAAGAAATATCTGAAATTCACCGCGCCGGTCGCGGGCGACTGGTCGTTCGACCTGACCCCGGCGGATATCCAGTTCTACGAGGATATGATGCTGGAATTCGGGTTGCTGAAACAGAAGATCGACGTCACGACGCTGATTGCGAAGTGATGGGGATCGCGAAGTGAGGGATCAGAACGCCCAGCCGATCAGATGATCGAGGGAGATCGGCCCGCCGCCGACGGCGACGAAGACCAAAGCGGCGAGGAGCCACATCAGCGGATATTCGATGCCCTGCTGATTCCAGAACCAGCCATGGCCCCAACGATAATGCGCGACGACGCCATGGACGAAGAACAAGGCGATGACCGCCGCCATCGGCCGGGTGAAGAGGCCCAACGCGAGAAGCGGCCCAGCCCCTAACAGGGCGAAAACAACCAACGCCGCCCAGAGATGCGGCAGCGGATAGCCCTGCCGCGCGAGCCCGGCGGCTTGTTGCTTGAAGCGCGACACGCCGGGAACGCGGGGTCCGACGCCGCCGGTGCTTGCGAACATGCCGAAGCTGCTGCGCAGCCCATGCGGCACCATGGCGAGCCCGACCATCACGCGCAGCAGCGCCATCGTCCAGGGTGTTGCCGCTTGATAGAAATCGCCAAGCTGCGGCCAAATAAGGTCGGTGGGTGAACCGGTCATGTCTCGAAAATGAAAGGGGATGGGAAGGGTGAAACTGCGGCCACGCTATCACCCTCTTCGCCCCCATTTCAATCGGCGTGCGGGGGCCGGCGGGCTTGCCTCACCGCTGCGCCGTCGATATAGGCAAGCGCCGCGTCGATTTGAGAATAGCGGCGTTCCGAAAGGGGAGGACGATGAGCAAGAAGATACTGACGGTTGCCGGTCTCGGCGTTGCGATGGGCCTGGCCGCGATGTCGCCGGTTCACGCCGACATCAAGATTGGTCTGCTCACCGATTTCTCCGGACCCCAGGGCGCGTTCGGGCCGCTTTATAAAGACGGCGTCGATTACGTTCTCAAGCAGCACGAAGGCAAGCTGGGCGGTCAGAAGGTCGTGCTGGTTGTCGAGGACGGCGCCGGCGATCCTTCGACGACGATTGCCAAGGCGAAGAAGCTGATCGAATCCGACAAGATCGACGTGCTGTTCGGGCCGATCAATTCGGCGACCGGTGCGGCGTTGAAGCCGTATCTCGTCGATATGAAGATGCCGACCTTGCTGCAATCGACGGTCGATGAGGTCAGCGACGGCAAATACATGTTCCGCACCTCGTTCGCCTCGAACGAAGAGGCCTATCTGCAGGGCTATATCCCCGGCAAGCTGGGCTATAAGAAGGCGATGGTGCTGGCCTCGAACTATCTCGCCGGCCAAGGCGCCGCGAAATATTTCGAGATGGGCTTCAATGCCGGCGGCGGCACCGTCATCCAGAAATTGATGCCGCGTCTCGGCACCGCCGATTACGGCCCCTATATCTCGCAGGTGACGGGAGATGCCGATGTCGGCATCGTCTTCCTCAGCGGCTCGGACGCGATCCGCTTCATGCAGCAGATCGCCGGTTACGATTCGAAGCTGCCGCTGTTCGGCTATACCTCGGCGGTCGATGATTCTTTGCTGCCGGCCGAAGGCAAGGCCGCGATCGGTTTCGTCGGCGCTGCGTCCTATATCTCGACGATCGACACACCCGAGAACAAAGCCTTCGTGAAGGAATGGGAATCGATGTTCCCGCCGGATCATCATCCGTCCTGGCCCGGCATGGGCGGCTATGTCGCCGCCGCCGTTCTCGACCAAGCCCTCACCAAGACCGGTGGCAAGGTCAGCGATACCGAGGCGCTGTTGAAAGCGATCAGCGAAGCGAAGATCACGACGCCGGGCGGTCCGTTCCGTTTCGACAAGAACAACAACCCCGTTCAGCCGCGTTACATCGCCGAAATCCGCGAAGTCGATGGCAAGATACAGCCGGTCGTCATCGGCAAGATCGACGAATGGCTGCCGGAACTCTCGCCGCCGACCTTCGCCAATCTCGATCTCAAGAAAAAATGAGATAGGATGCTGCCAAGCCGCGATAAGCGGCGCTCAACGGGGAGGCAGCATGAAGATCGTCGTTTACGGCCCGGACAAACGGGTCGGCGCATTGCGCGATGGATCGGTGATCGATCTGTCGCGCGCCTTTGCGAAATACCGGCATGAAGCGAAGGGTGAAGCGAATGCGTCCGCTCTCGTCCCGGCCGATCTCGCCGGACTGATCCACGGCGGCCGTCGCGCACTCGATGATACACAACGGGCGTTGGATCATCTTGCCCACGCGCATGACGCAAAAGATCCCAGCGGCTTCAGCGTCGTGTTCGCGGCCGATGCGGTGCAGCTTCATGCGCCGATGCCGCAATGCGGGCGGATGGCCTGCGCCGGTTCCAACTTCACCACCCATCGCGACCGCATGGCTGCACGGTCTGGCCATACGGTTGAAAAGCCGTTCATCTGGGGTTTCTGGAAAGTCAGCGACCCGGCGGGTCCCGCTGGTGAGGTGATCTATCCGGCCCGCTGCAACCGGCTCGATTACGAGGGCGAGTTGGCCGTCATCCTTGGCAAAGGCGGCAAGGATTTACGCCCCGACCAACTCAAGGATCATGTCTGGGGCGTCACGCTGTTTTGCGATTGGAGTATCCGCAGTCCGCGCGAGGCTCGAGGACCAATGAATTTCGCCGTGCCGAAAAATTTCGACACATCGGGGTCGCTCGGCCCCTGCATCGTCGTCGATGAACTCGACTGCACCAATATCGACATCGAAACCTTCGTGAATGGGCAACGCCGGCAGGCGCACAATACGCGCGAGATGACGTTCTCGTTCGGCGACTATCTCGAATATCTATCCCGCGATCTTACGTTGAAGCCTGGCGACCTGATTTGCAGCGGCACGGGCGAAGGCACTGCTGCCGATGCCAGCCCGACGAATCCCGACGGGACTCAGCCGCCCGATTTGTTCCTCAAGGTCGGCGACAAGGTCGAAGTGAAATCACCCCAGATCGGGAGTCTGCGCGCGACCATCGTCGCGAAATAGCCGCCTGAAACGAACAACGCGGCGAAAGACGCCGCGTTGCCTATGTCACGATGGAGATGGCGGTCAGGTACCGAAACCGCCGCCACCGCCGCTACCCGAACCCGGTATGCCCGAGCTGTTGCCGGCGGAGTTTCCGCCATAGGTCGGCGCAACGCCCGGACCGCTGATCAGATTTGGCGGATCATCTTCGCGATGGCGGCGAATGAGCGTCTTGTCGGCGCCGAAATAGTAACGGACGCCGAACAGCGCGTAGCTGGCGCGTTGGCCGCTGATGCCGCCTTCGCCGAAAGTGGTCAGGCCCGAGATACCGCCGATATTCGGCCGGTACTCGACGCCAAGCAAGGCGAAGGATTTGCCCGGATTGAAGTCGCCACCGGCGGTGAGGGCCAGATCGTCGATCGGATAAAAATTGACCGCAGCGCGCACGAAGGCGCCGGATTTGAAGCTGGTCTGCTGATAGCCGACCTGAAGTTCGGGTGTGAACTGATGCCGTAATAAGCGGCCTCGGCGCCGACACGACCGCTGTTCGCTGCGGTGATCGTGCTGGCCGTGGTGACGCGTTTGACGCCGCGATCGTTGTACGAAGCAAGCGCGCCGACGAGACCAATGCCGGGATCGCGCGCGAAGAGCTGACCGCCGACGCCCCAGATGCGTTTTCCCTGGCTGGTGCCGACGCCCAGATCGGCCTGGCCGCCGAAATCGAAACCGAGCGGCGCGGTGATGCTGCCGATGGCGATGCCGGCCGGGTGCGCGTTGATTTCGCCGCCCTCGATCGACAACTTGCCGTTGATCGCTGAAACCGCCGGACCGTCGGCGTAGGCAAGGCTTGGTAAGGCGCTAATGGCCAGCGCCGTGATGGCTGAAATGAAGATGCGATTTATGCTGCGCTGGCTAACGGGCGCGGCTTCCGGTCGTGACATGTTGTTCCCCAAGATGCTCTCGTGGGCCAATTTTACCGCGCCGTTAGTAAGACTGCCTCAGAAAAATAACCGTCAGTGCAGAAAAAGACGCGGCAGATACAACGCGACGGCGGGGAAGGCGAGGATGATGGCGAGACGAACGAAATCGCCCATCCAGAACGGGATGACGCCCCAATAGATTTGGGTGAGCGGGACTTCGGGCAGCAGCGATTTCAGCACGAAGATGTTGAGGCCCAGCGGTGGGTGCAGGACGCTCATCTCGACGACGACGACCAGGACGATGCCCCACCAGATCAGATCGAAGCCCAACGCGCCGACGATCGGCACGAAGATCGGCACGGTCAGGAAGATCAAGGCGAAGCCTTCGATGAACATGCCTAAGACGACATAGAAGGCCATGATCACCAGGATGATTTCCATCGGTGAGGCGTGGAGAGTGCTGATGAAAGCGAGAACGCTTTCGGACATGCCCGAGATATTGACGAACTGATTGAGCACCAGCGCGCCGAAGATGACGGTGAAGACCATCGCCGTCGTCGTCGCGGCATCGACCAGCGATTCGTAGAAAATCTTCCAGCTCATCTTGCGGCGTAGCGCCGCCAGCAGCAGTGCGCCGGCCGCGCCGATGCCGCCGGCTTCGGTCGCGGTGAAGATGCCGAAGGTGATACCGCCCATCACCAACAAGAACAGCGCCAGGACGCCCCAGACCTTATAGAGCCCGCGCCAACGGTCGGCCCAGCTGGCGCGATCGGCGCGCGGCCCGGCCTTGGGTTTAATGAAGGTGACGACCCAGATGACGCCGAAATAAACGAGAATCGAGATGAAGACGGGACCGATGGCGGCGAGGAACAGCTTGGCGACATCCTGCTGCGTCAGCAGTCCATAAACGATCAATGCGCCGCTGGGCGGCACCAGCATGCCCAGCGCGCCGCCGGCGGCGACGGTGCCGGTGCTGAGCCAGTCGGCATAGTGGTAACGCCGCATCGAGGGCACGGCGACGCGCGCCATCGTCGCCGCCGTTGCGATCGAGGAATGGCAGACCGACGCGAAACCGGCGCAGGCGCTGATCGTCGCCATGGCGAGGCCGCCGCGGCGATGGCCGAGCCAGCGATGCGCGACCTCATAGAGATCATCGGACAGATTGGCGTGATTGACGAAGCTGCCGGTCAGGATGAACAGCGGCAGCACCGAAAATTGAAAATCGAGCGTCAGGCCGAGGATCTGCTGTCCGGCCATCGCCGTCGCGGCGGTGAAGCCGGCGGGGTGAATGAAGGCGAAGCCGAAATAGCCGACCGTGAACAGCACCACGCCCAGCGGAACGCCGAGGAAGAACCCCAGCAGCATGACGACAAAGCCGGAAAGGACAGTCAGCATTATTCGGTGCTCGTGAGTTCGGCGGCCATATGCTTGTCGCCTTCTTCGTCACCGCTGATGCCGTGGCGCCCCAGGAAATAAAGCCGTTCCAGCGCGACATAGACGCCGATCGCCATCAGACAGGTGAAGACATAGATGAACGGTGCTTCGGGAATATTGAGATAGTTCGACTTGATGTTCTCTTCCCACAGCAACTCGGCCTGCAGGAAGATGAAATATCCCATGAAGCCGAGCCCCGCCGCCGTGCCGAGCAGGACGAAGGCGCGCTGCGCAAACAAGGCGCGTCCGGTCAGCAACGCCGCGAAGGCGCGCACCGCAATATGCCGTTGCGCCCGCGTCACCAGCGGTATCGAGGCGAAGATGATGAAGCCGAGCATGAAGGATTGCAGTTCTGAATCGCCCGGCACCGGCCAATCGAAGAAATAACGCGAGATCACGCTGACGAACGTCAGCGCCATCATCCCGAACAGGCAGATCGCCGCGATGACGCGGCACAGCTTCTCGACCGGCGAGCGCCGTACGCTGGCGCTATGGCCATCGCCGGCAACGGCATGAATATGGGCGACCGGCGATACCACGATCTTATCGCTTCGGGTTCTTGGCGATTTCCTGGGCGGTGTTTACGTAGAAGTCCCAGGCGGCTTGCGCGTCGATCTTCTTTTCCTTGGCGGCTTCAAACCAGCGATCCTTGAAGAACGCCGTCTTCGCCTCGGCCTGCTTCATGAATTCGGCGTCGGCCTGATGCACGTTGATGCCGTTCTGCGCGATGACCGGATCGGCCAGGTTGTCCTGATCGATGAAGCCTTGCGACGCGAACCAAGCGAGATTCTCGTAAGACACTTTGTCGATGATCGCCCGGTCTTCGGCCGAGAGGCTGTTGTATTTTTTCTCGTTCATGAAGAAGGTGAAGGAGTTGTAGCCGAGCTGACCGGCGAACATGGTCATCTCTTTGGTGTAGCGGCCAAGCTGGAACGAGATGATCGAGCCCTTTCCGGTGACGGCGCCATCGACGATGCCGCCAGACATGTAATCGAACATGCTGTTGGCGGCCTGCGCGCTGACCGGCGTCGCGCCGAGGGCTTGGATTGCGTCCTTCATGTTGGGCGTCGCGACCCACAGTTTGAGGCCTTTGAAATCCTCGATCTTCAGGACGGGGCGTTTGACGGTCTGCAGCGTGTTGCCGCCATTGACCCACATGCCCAGCAGCTTCGCGCCTTTATACTCGTTGGCTTGCGTGAAGAATTTTTCCTGGGTGCGCCAGATCGCGACCGACGCCGCAACCGAATTCGGCGCAATGAAGGGAATCTCGGCAAGGAACGGCAGCTTCACGCGTTCGCGCAGATAATCGTTCGGGGTCAAGGCGACGTCGGCGATGCCGCTCGTCACCATCTCCCATTGCCGCGGCAACGGCGCCATCGAGGCGGCGGGCATTTCGACATGGATGCGGCCGTTCGATTCGCGCTCGACCGCTTCTTTCCAAGGCTGATAGACGCCGAGGAAGAAGGACGATGCCCGCGGCATGACGACATTCATGGTCAGGACGGTGTCGGCCCGAACCGGTGCCGTCGGCATCATGCCGAGAAGACCCGCGCCCATCGCAACCGTCAGAAAACGAACCGTCCGCCCGATCATCGAATCTCTCCCTATGCGCCGCTTACGCAATGTTGCGCGGAGCCTATGCGACGGGCGGATCGATGTCGAGTGCAACGGTCGCTTTGGATGCGGGGATTTTTGACATTGACCGATTCATTGCATCGCGCCCAATCTCGCGGGTGCGAAGCACTTAAGCATGGTGTCTGAAACGCCTTCAAAGGGCTGCCCATGATCATCGATGTCTATAACCATTTCCTGCCCAAGCCGTTTTTCGATCGGCTGCCCGATCTCATCCCGGGCCATATCGTGTTGAAGGCTTTCCCCCGCTTACGGCCGTTGTGGGATATCGATGCGCGGCTGAAATTGCTGGACGGGTTCGGCGACTATCAACAGATTTTGTCGCTCGCCAATCCGCCGATCGAGCTTTTGGCCGGGCCGGAACAGACGCCGGAGCTTGCGCGCATCGCCAATGACGGGCTTGCGGAATTATGCCGGCAATATCCCGATCGCTTTCCCGGTTTTATTGCGTCGATGCCGATGAACAACATTCCCGCGGCGCTTGCCGAAATTGATCGTGCGGTGAATACGCTTGGCGCGTGTGGGATTCAGGTCTTCACCAACGTCGCGAACGTGCCGCTGTCGGCGCCGCAATTCCGGCCGGTGTTTCGCCGCATGCGCGAATTGGATTTGCCGATCTGGATTCATCCGATCCGCGGCCCGAACTTTCCCGACTATTCAAGTGAGGACGCTTCGGAAGCCGAAATCTGGTTCACCTTCGGCTGGCCTTACGAGACAACCGCGGCGGTGACGCGCCTCATCTATTCCGGCATCTATGACGAGCTGCCGGGATTGAAGATCATCACCCATCACATGGGCGGCATGATTCCCTATTACGCCGGCAAGATCGGCTTGGGTTTCAGCCAAATCTTCTTCGGCGAAACCGATCGCAATCCTGCAGCGGAACAAGCCGGGCTGAAACTTAAGCCGGTCGAATATTACAAGATGCTCTATGCCGACACGGCCTTGAACGGCAACATCGCGGCGACGCGCTGCGGCCATGATTTCTTCGGCACCGATCATTGCCTCTTCGCGACCGATGCGCCGTTCGATGCCGATCAGGGCAAGGCGTTGATCGGCGGCACGATCGAGGCGGTCGGCGCGCTGGAAAGTTCGGCGGCCGACCTCAAACAGGTTCGATCGGAAAACGCACGCAAGCTGTTGCGCTTGCGCTAACGTTTATTCCTCTTTGAAACCGTAGTCAGGGATGCCCTGCTCGTTGCCGTAATATTTGTACGGCAGGAATTTGCCCGACATGGTGATCTTGACGCGATCGCCTTTGGGATTGGGCTCGCGCTCGAAGTCCATGTTGAAATCGATCGCCGACATGATGCCGTCGCCGAACTGTTCTTCGATCAAGGCCTTCCAGGCCGGTCCATTGACCATCACCAGCTCGTAAAAACGATAGATCAGCGGATCGGTTGGCGGCATCGGCGTGCCCTGGCCGCGATAGGGCGTTTCGTTCAGCATCTTCTCTTCGACGGCGCTGAGGCCGAACAATTCGGCGGCACGCTTCGCCAGCGGCTTCACCAGCTTCATTTCGCCCAGCAGCGCACCGACAACAAGGATCGGCGACATGCCGCCGATCTCGCCGGTGATATGGGCCCAACTCCAGCCCTTCTCGCGTTTGATGTCGAGAATCTTTTCGGTGAGGTCTTGCCGCTTCATCGCCTGTTCCTCCATCGCGTGTGGCGGAAAGGCTCTTGCAAAGCCGGGGCCGTCTTTGCGCCCGCTATCTCATAGAGAGAGTGCGAGCGCCGCCCAGGGAAAGGGCAGCGCGTCGCTTTTGTGAGCAGCAGCTAGTAGGGCACGCCTTGGGCATCGACCTTCTGTTCCCAATATTGCCACACGACCTTGGCGACATTGAGAGTCCCGCGTGATTGAATCGCGCGCTGGATATATTCAGGCGCGAAGGGAGCCGCGCCGCCGAACGGTTCGGCCATGATCTGCATCCGCGCCGTGTCCTCGATGCCGGTGCAATTCATGAAACAATTTTCCGCCGTCTCGCCGACCACGACCGAACCGTGACCGCGCATCTGACAGGCGAGCTTATCGCCGAGGGTCTTCGACAATTCGATCGCTTGAGCGTCGTGCAGCACCAGCGAGGGATTGTCCCAGGTCGGCACGCCGTCGCCGAACATGAAGCCCTGGTTGAATACCGGCAGGATCGGACGGTTCACGACGCCGAGCAGCGTCGAATAGACCGAATGAAGATGCGCCACGGCCATCATCTCGGGCCGGTCTTTATGGACCTGCGTATGGATGCGAAATTCCGCCGGCACGGTCAGCGGCTTGTCGCCGGTGGGATGCTCCAACACGTTGCCGTCGATGTCATAGACGAACAACTGATCGGGCCGCACCATGGTTTTGTCCGCGCCTGCGCCCGGCGTGATCAGCACGACGTCGCTGTTCGGAATCCGCAGCGAGATATGACCAAACATGCCGATCGACCCTTGCAGCCCGACCATCCGACACATCACCGCCAATCGCCGGCGGTAGGCATGTTCTTCCTCGCGCGAAATACGGGCGCGTTCGGTTACGAGACTCATCGAAAACTCCTTGGAGGGGTAATCAGGTTAGGGAAGGGCTGAGGCGTTGCGTCGGCGTATCGCTGGGCCGGACGCGCGGAATGCCGAGGATGCACAGCGCGGCGATCAAGGCTGGGATGGTCTGTACCATGATGATCATGGGCACGTCCCATCCCGCGGCGAGGAACATGCCACCGAGAAATGGTCCGACGATCGAGCCGATGCGGCCAATGCCCATCGACCAGCCCACGCCTGTCGATCGGATCGCCGTCGGATAGAGCATGCCGGAGAGGGTGTTGATGCTGTTCTGGCAACCGGCAACGCCGATGCCGGTCATGCACACCGCCAATTGCAACAAGAACGGATGCGCCAGCGAATGCGCGACGAGGGCGATACATCCGGCCGAGCAGGTGAGGCCGATCGCCAGCACGGCGAAGGGATTGAACCGGTCCATGAACCGCCCGATGGCGATCGCGCCGATGACGCCGCCGACGCTGAATCCGACGGTGGTCCAGATCGACGTTTGCATATCGAGCCCTGCCTCGCGCAGCAGCGACGGCGTCCAGCTCAATAGGAACAACAGGATCAGTAGATTCATGAATTGCGCGATCCATAGCAGGATCGTCATCGCGGTGCGGCCGTCGCGGAACAGATGGCTCACGGTAAGGCCGGCGAGCCGCGGATCGCGGACGATGAAGCGCGCCGCCGCATCGAAATTCTTGCCCGGCTCGACACGGTTGAGCGTCTGTGCGATCCGCGCCGAATCGCCGTTTTTGAGAACGAGGAACGGCAGCGATTCCGGCAGCCACAGCGCCAGCGGAATGAGAGCCAGCAGCGGGATCGCACCGCCGACATAGAACATCGCTGTCCAGCCATAGAGCGGCAGCAGCCAGGCTGAGATCGCGCCGGCCAGCAGCGCCCCGGCGCCGAAACCGCCAAGCGTGATATTGACCAGGATGCGCCGGCCCTTTGGGGCATATTCCGAAACCAGCGCCACGACATTGGGGAGCGCGGCGCCGAGGCCGAGCCCGGTCAGGACGCGCATCGTCAGAAGCCCCTCGTAGGTATGAACGAACGCCGTCGCCAGCGAGACGAGACCGAACAGCCCGGTCGATACGAGGATCAGCGGCTTGCGCCCGAAACGGTCGGCGAGGATGGGCAGGCATAGTGCGCCGATCGTCAGCCCAACCATGCCGGTGGCGAAGACGGTACCAAGCTTCGAGAAGGGGATGCCCCATTCCTTGACGATCAATGGCGCGGCATAGGCGATAAGCTGCGTGTCGAAACCATCAAAAATTGCAATCGTGGTGCATAGCGCGACCACAAGAACATGAAGGGCATTGATGCGCGCCCCTTGGATGACGGCGTTGACGTCGATCTCGCGCTGATCGCTCAAGATGATCCTCCCCGGAAAAGCTTTTGCTTTTTGTTGGCGAAACGTTCGGGCAAAGGCGGGAACAAGTCAAGCAAGCCCTATCCGCGGCCGGGCAAACTGCGGTAGCCTATGGGCAAGATGCGCCCGCGCTGAAAGTGGGCCGTGAACAGGGGAAGGGGACCGCCGCGCCATGAGCGACAGCCAGCATTACAACGTCACCACCGTCATCAATGAATCGAAGGTCAGCAGCTATCAGTGGCTGGTGCTGACGATCAGTCTTTTGATCGCGGTGTTCGACGGCTACGACACCCAAGGCATCGCCTATGTCGCGCCGGTCATCGCGCAGGATCTGGGGATGAGCGTGGCGCAACTGACGCCGATCTTCGCGGCCGGCCTCGTTGGGCTGATGCTGGGCGCAATCATCTTCGGTATGTTGTCCGACAAGATCGGACGCAAGCAGGCAATCATCTGGTCGGTGCTGATCTTCGGTATCTTCTCGATCCTCACGCCGTTCGGCGAAAGCTTCAAAGGTCTGATGATCCTGCGCTTCTTTGCCGGTATCGGCCTCGGCGGCGCGCTCCCCAATACGATTGCCTATGTGTTGGAATATTCGCCGCTGCGGTTGCGCGGCCTGTTCGTCAACAGCCCCAATGCTTTCTTCGCTTTCGGTTCGGTGTTGGGCGGACTCTTGGCGACGAAGCTTATCCCCGCGTTCGGCTGGCAATCGACCTTCTATGTCGGTGGCGCGGTGCCGTTGTTGTTCCTGATCGTCATCGCGATCTGGCTGCCGGAATCGGCGCGTTTCCTTCTGGCGACGGGGCGGCCGATGGAACGCGTTGCCCGGATCATGGCACGCATTGTTCCCGACCGCTCTTTCACGGCCGCGTCGCAATTCTCGCTCGAGCCGCCGGCGCCTGGCGTCACGGTGAAGCATCTCTTCACCGATGGTCGCGCCACGGCGACGATCCTGTTGTGGATCGCGTTCTTCATGAATCTGTTTGTACTGCTCTATCTCATCAACTGGATGCCGACGCTCTTGAAGATGGCCGGGCAGCCGCTTGAAACCGCGATCCTCATCACCGTCTGGTACAATCTCGGTGGTTTCATTGGCGGTCTGGTCATGGGCTGGCTCGCCGACAAATTCGGCAAGCCGCATACGGTCCTTGCCGTCGCCTATGTCGGCGCAGCGGTGTTCATCACCGTCGCGGCTTACTCACTGCAGAATGTCGCGATCCTGCTGCCGGCGATGTTCCTCACCGGTGTCAGCATCAATGGCGGCCAAGCCTCGCTCAACACCATCGCCGCGACTTACTACCCGACGGCGATCCGCGCGACCGGGATCGGGTGGGCACTCGGTGTCGGCCGCATCGGCTCGATCTTCGGGCCGATCGTCGGCGGTGCGCTCGTCGCGGCGCAATTCGCCATTCCGACGGTAATCCTCGCCAATGTGATCCCGGCCGTGATCGCTGCGGGCATTATCGTGGCGCTGCGCCAGAAGCGGACGGCCGAGCTGGCGGCGATGGCCGAGGTTAAGCCCGCAGAATAAGCCTCGAGGGTTCCCCCTCACCCCAACCCTCTCCCCCAAGGGGGGCGAGGGAGAATGTGAGTTAACCCCTCGCCCCAGCGGGGAGAGGGAGGGGCCCGCGTGAGCGGGAGGGTGAGGGGTCTCTCTGCGCGCGCAGATTTCGCCTGCGGTTCCTGCGCGGGCCGCGATCATCCGCTAAGATCGCTGCATGAAGCAGCAACGTGCCTTGATCGTCGGCGGCTCGGTCGGCGGACTCTTTGCCGCGCATCTGTTGCGCGCGGCAGGATGGGATGTCGCCGTCTTCGAGCGCAGCCGCAGCGACCTCGCCGATCGCGGCGCCAGCATCGGGACGCGAACCGATCTTTTCGACATTCTCAAACGCATCGGCATCCAGCCTGATCCGTCGGTCGGCGTCGCCGTCTCGTCGCGGTTGTGCCTCGGCGGCGACGGCGCGAGCCTCTGCGAGATACCGTCACCCTCTTTGAATAGTTCGTGGGACCGCATCTATCGCCCGTTGCGCGATACTCTGCCGGCCGCGCTTTATCAGTCCGGGCGTAAGCTCGAAATTATCGAGCAGAACGATAACGGCGTGACCGCGATCTTCGACGACGGCACCCGCGAGAGCGGCGATCTGCTGATTGCGGCAGACGGAATTCATTCGACCGTCCGCAACCAGCTTCTGCCCGCGGTGCAGCCGGTCTATGCCGGTTATGTCGCGTGGCGCGGCGTGATCGAGGAAAGCGCGCTGACGGCCGATGAACATAAATTGCTGTTCGGCCGCATGGCCTTCTGCTTGCCCGATCGAGAACTGCTCTTGTCGATCGGCATGCCGGGTCGCGCCGCCGATACCCGGCCGGGGCATCGCCGCTATTATTGGATATGGTTTCGGCCCGCCGACGAACATGGCGCGCTCGCTGACCTCTGCACCGACGATACGCGTACGCGCCATGGCAGCTCGATACCGCCGCATCTGGTGCGCCGCGATGTCGTTGCCGCGCTGCATGACGATGCGCAACGCGTTTTGGCCCCGTCGCTGGCTGCTATCGTCCGGCGCACGGCACAGCCGTTTCCGCACGGTGTTTATGACGTCGAGACGCCACGTATGGTGATGGGCCGCACCGTCCTGCTGGGCGATTCCGCTTTTGTCGCAAGGCCGCATGTCGGCGCGGGTATTACGAAGGCTGCGCTCGATGCGCAATGCCTCGCCGATGCGGTGACGCAGGAAAGCGATCTTGCGACAGCGCTCGCGCGTTATGAACGCGAACGTCATGCCTATGGCAAAGCTTTGATCGCGCGGGCGCGCTATCTCGGGTCTTACCTCGAGGCCGCGGCGAAAACGAACGGCGTGATGCCGAAACGACAACCGGAAACCGTGCTCGCCGAATATGGCGCGGCAGGAAAGATAGGCTGAGTGATGTCGGGTGATAAAAAACTGATGCGTGTTGCGGGACTGCCCGCGGTCTCTGCCTTGTTCGCCAACGCGCCGGACCGGGTCGAGCGTTTATTTTTCACCGAAAAGATGAAGACGCAGACCGGCAGCTTCACCGCCATCCTGGCGCGCCGGCATAAGCCGTACCGGTTGCTCGGCGATGAAGAGTTGGAGCGCGTGGCCGGCAGTGTCATGCATGGCGGCGTCGTCGCTTTCGCGGAACCGGCGGAGATTTCAGACTTCGATCCGATCCTCGCCGCCGAATGGGCCAAGGATGGGCAACCGCTGGTCATGCTGGATGGCATCGGCAATCCCCAGAATCTCGGCGCGATCATCCGCAGCGCGGCCTTCTTCGGCCATAAGCGCATTGTCTTATCCGATCACCCGTCGCAGGCGTTGCCGTCCGATGCGGCGTACCGCATTGCGCAAGGCGGCATGGAACATATCGAGTTGTACCGGACGCAACGCTTTGCCGCGGTGTTGAAGCAAATCCAGGGCATCTATCGGATTATCGGCACCGCGCTCGAAGGCGGCACGGCGATGAACAGCCTGCCGAAATCCGATCTGCCCGATGCCATTGTCCTCGGTAATGAAGAGCGCGGCCTGCCGCCAGCGACGCTCAAGGCCTGCGATGTCATCGCAACCATCCCGGGCGGCGGCGCGGTGCAATCGCTGAACGTTTCGGCTAGTGCAGCGATCTTTTTGTATGCGCTGACGGCGCATCGGACATGAGCACGGCGCGGTTGAGCCTTTCCGCTCCACAATTCATAGTTGGGCCATGACACCCGCCGATATCGAAAGCGTCGATGCCGCCGAAGCGGCGTCGCTCGCACCAGCACCGCCGTCCCTCAACGCGACCAATGGCGTCGCGCTCGGGATTCTCGGCTCGCTCAGTTTCTGCCATTTGCTGAACGACATGATCGCGTCGCTGGTGCCGGCGATCTACCCGGTGTTCCGCGATACGTTTCAACTCGATTATGCCCAGATCGGTTTCATCACCGTCGCCTATCAATGCACGGCGTCGATCTTCCAGCCACTGGTCGGCCTCTATACCGATCACCGGCCGAAACCTTATTCGCTGTCGGTTGGTATGGGGGTGACGCTGATCGGTTTGGTGCTGCTCGCCCAAGCGAACAGCTTCGAAGCGTTGCTGATCGCAGCCGGCCTTGTCGGCATCGGCTCGGCGGTGTTCCATCCAGAATCGTCGCGCGTTGCGCGCATGGCGTCGGGCGGGCGGCATGGTCTGGCGCAGTCACTGTTCCAGGTGGGCGGCAATGCGGGCGCGGCGCTGGGTCCGTTGCTGGCTGCCTTCATCGTCGTGCCGCGCGGCACGGGTGCGATCATGTGGTTCACCCTTGCGGCATTGCTTGCCATTGTTCTCTTGGCGCGGATCGGCGTTTGGTACAAAGAGAACCGCACTGTCGCTTTGCCCAAGAAAGCACGCGCCGTCAGCGCCACCGGCGTCACGCTGCCCAACGGCAAGATCGCTTTGTCGCTGATGGTTCTCCTGGGGCTGATCTTCTCGAAATTCTTCTACACCGCCGGGCTGACCAACTATTACACCTTCTATCTGATCGAACGGTTCGGCCTCTCGATTCAAAGCGCGCAGTTCTATCTGTTCGCGTTTCTCGCTGCCGTCGCGGTGGGCACGATCATCGGCGGTCCGATCGGCGATCGCTTCGGGCGTAAATTCGTGATGTGGTTTTCGATCCTCGGCGCGCTGCCGTTCACGCTGGCGCTGCCGTATGCGGACCTGTTCTGGACCGCGATCCTGACCGTGTTCATCGGCATCATCACCGCGTCGGCCTTCTCGGCGATCCTGGTCTATGCCCAGGAACTCATCCCCGGCCGCATCGGCATGATCTCGGGCCTGTTCTTCGGCCTCGCCTTCGGCATGGCGGGCGTCGCGGCGGCAGCGCTTGGTCACATCGCCGATCTGACGAGCATCGATTACGTTTATAAAATCTGCTCGTTCCTGCCGCTGGGCGGGTTGCTCACGGTGTTCTTGCCCAATATCGAAAAGCCGCGCCGCGCCTGATCGGTCTCCGACCTCTCAATGTCCGGTTGCGATGGCGGCGAGGGCCTGCGCGTCTTCGGGTGCCGCGTTGCCTCGCCACACGATATGCAGGTCGGGGCGTACCAACAGCAAGTCGTGACCATAGATGTCGCGCGCCGCCTGATCCGGAATTTCCAGCACCGTCACCGTCGCGCCATGGGCTTTGATGGCGCGCGCCAAGCCGTCCGTATCGGCGTTGCTGCGGCACAGTTTCAAAATCGTATAGCCGTCGGGAATGCGATCCTGAATCGGCGTGCCGTCGTCGAGCCAGACATGGGGTAACCGCGCGCCGGGCCATGTCGTCGGGACATAGGTGCGGAACAGATGTTCCGGCCCGCCTGGAATGTCAGCGATGATCGGTGAATCGACATAGCGATAGCCGAGTTCCGCGCCGATCATGTCGTTGCTCTTGCGCTGTTCGACATCGGCAACGGCTGTGATCGCGGCACGCAGGGCAGCGCCTTCCGGCGTCTTGTCACGCATGTGCGGCCGCCACATATTGCGCCACTTACGCCGCCCCAACGTTGCGTGGCGCGAGGCGCCGACATTGCGGTCGCCGATCTGCCGCCGCTCGATCTCGTAAGAACGCAACAGGTTGGGTCCGCCCCAGCCTTGCAGCGTTCCGGCCAGCTTCCATGACAGATCCATCGCATCGCCGACGCCGCCGTTCATGCCGAGCCCGCCGGTCGGAATGACCAGATGGACGGAATCGCCGGCGAGGAACACGCGTCCTTCGTAAAAGCGATCCGCCAGCAAAAGATTTTGCCGCCATGGATTGCAGGTCAGCATTTCGTATTCGACCGGAACGCCGACGATCTCCTCGAACAGCGTCTTCATGTCTCCGTCACGCTCGACCACAGCATGCAGCGTCCAATGCTTGGTCGAATCCTGCATGATCAGGAACGAGTTATGGCCGTCGGCGATGTGGTAGTGCCGACCGCGCCCCGGGCCATTCCCGATCGGCAGCATGTCGTGCAGTTTGTCGCTGACATAAAGCGCCTGGCGCAGCGCCAGCAGATTGGCCTCGCCGTGCAGATTGATGTTCAACTGCTTGCGCACCGTGCTGCCGCCGCCGTCGCAACCGGCGAGATAATCGCAGCGCACTGTCTCGGTCCTGCCGCGGCTTTTTACCATCGCGGTGACGCCATTCGCGTCCTGGGTGAAACTCAGCAACTCGTAGCCGAAACGCACCGCGACGTTCGGCAGTGTCTCGGCAATGGATTTGAGCAACGGCTCCAGCGTGTATTGCGAAATGAGCTGATAGGGTTCGGCCGGCATGCTGCCGTCATTGACGGCGCGAATTTCGGCGCGGGCCTCGGCTACCGACGGATAGGGATGATGCACCAACGGCGGCTCCGCCAGCGACAAGCAGATGAACACGTCCATCGGCGCGGTTTCGCTGAGGCCCGCCTTCCGCACTTTCTCCATGATGCCCAGCCGGCGATAGATCTCCATCGTCCGCGCGTTGCAGCGTTCCATCTTCGGAAGGAACGCAGGCGCGTCCTTCTGCTCGATCAGCATGACGCGGATGCCACGCTTGCCGAGATCGATGGCGAGCGTCAGCCCGACCGGGCCACCGCCCACGACCAGAACCTGGGGATTCTCCACCGCCGTCATCCTTATCGTCGTTCCATCCCGTCCGTACCGCGCCTATAGTTCGGGACGAGCGTCGAGAAAAGCGCCGCCGATAAAAGGGGAGAAGATTGCGATGACCGTTCGGGCCAAATTTTTCCTGTCCTGTCTCGTGGCCGGCATCGGCGCGATCGCCGCCGGTGCGCAAGCCGCGGAACCGGCCTGCAACAGTCTGACTCCCGCGATCATCGGCGGCCCGGTGCCGGGCAAGAACTCGGATATCGCCGTGCTGCGCTGGCTCGGCAACGCCAATTACGAGATCGATTATCGCGGCCAGGTCTTTCTCTTCGATACCTATTTCGACCGTACCGCGCGCAATCACGATCTCGGCTTCAAGCTGTCGGACATCAAACGCGCCGACGCGATCTTCGTCAGCCATGCGCATTTCGATCACATGGCCGACGTCGTGCCGGTTGCGGCCCAGACCCATGCCAAGGTCATCGGCGCGCCGCTGACGATCGAAACGGCGGTGAAGCTGGGCTTGCCGCCGTCGCAGGCAATCACCGTCACCGGCGGCGAATCTTTACATTTCGGCGACGTGACGGCTGAGATCGCGCTCGCCCGGCACAGCACGATCCAGGCCGGCCTCACCGACGCGCTGGCTGCGCTTTACAAGATCGACTCACGGCCCAACACCGACGCGGAAACGGCCCATAACAAGGAAGTCCAGGCACGCGGAACTTTCGCGCCCGAGGTCATCGACAAAGGCACGCTGGCCTATGGCCTCGTCTTCAAGAACGGGTTTAAGACCGTGCTGGTCGGCAGCGCCGGCCCGATCACCGATGGCGACCGTGCCATGGCACAGAAATTCGGCCGCGCCGATATCGCCATCATCGCCTATCAGCCGCATCCCGTCGCCGAGCATCAGGTCGAAGACACGTTTCCTCTGGTGAAGCTGTTCAACCCGCGCCTCTATCTGCCGGCGCATCACGATGCTTCGTTCGGCACCTGGCTGGACCTTGGCCTTGAACCGCTGTTCATGAAGCTGCGCGACGAGATGCCGGCGACCAAATTCGCCGCGCCGCTCTATCGCTCGCCGATCTGCGTCGCGACCAGCGGTCCTAAACGCGGCGAGGTGGTCAGCCTTCGCTACTGACGGCGTTGCGCCTGAATAGGTGCATCAAGCCCGGCGCGACGAAGTTAAGCGTGAGCGCCCACAAAGCGCCGTGCGGACTGAAAAAGCTGATGGCGAAGGCTAGCAGCAGCGAAATGATCAGGATGACCGATCCGGTCTGGCGATCGTTGATATGCTTGCCCGGTTCGAGGTCCGGTGTCAGTGCGATGAGGCGCATGCTGGTCAGCGCGATCAGCAGCGTATGCCCGACATAGAGCCAGATCGCCGGCGCGAAAGCGCTGAACCGGCCGACGACAATGGCCGAGAACGGCACGCAGGTGATGAGGAACAGATAGAACAGCCACCAGTTCACATATTTCCGGTTGACGAATTCGGCGCCGCTGCGAAGTTCGAGGTTGGCGAGCCAACGCAGGCCGAGAACGCCGAAACTCAGCACATAAGGCAGAATTTTCGGCCACAACTCGCCAATGGCGTTGATGAAATCGGCAGTCGTGTGTGGGTGGAAGTCGTCCGGCAGGCGGATGTCCAGGACGAGCAGCGTCATGGCGACGGCGAAGATGCCGTCGTTGAGGGCATCAAGGCGGGATCGGGCGAACATCGAGGTCTTATAGCTCAGGCAACATTTCCGGCTAGGGGATGTAATAAAACGGATTGGGCAGCTTGAAGCCGCGCTCGGCATGCCCACCGGCAAGGTCGCTTTGCTGATCGCCGATATTGGCGATGATCCGAAAGCCTTGTTTCTCGATGTCTTCACGCGCCCGCGTCTTGAATATCGAAGGTGACGGCTCGCGCGAGTCCTCGGGCCTTAGATAAAGTTGCGTCCAGCCGTTATAGCCGGCGCGGCGAAGATTGGTTTCGGTCACGGCGCGGCGGTCGCCGCCTTCGTGCCGGCCGGTGATGAAGAATACGGCGACATGTTTCGTTTTGGCGAACTCGAACAAGGTGAGGGTCGGGCCGATCGCGGGCGCGGCGGCGCTATGTTCCCAAGCGTCCTGGCCACAGGCGCGGCGGCTCTTCAGATCGCAATCGCCGTCGGCGACATAGGCGAAATCGTTGTGATACATGACCGCCCAATTCGTGAGAGCGGTCTCATCGACATCGATGACAAGCGCAGGCTTTTTGACATGTTCGGCACGCTGTTCGATCCAGCGATGCGCCTTGCCGATGACCTTGGCGATATCGACATCGTACTGAGTACAGCGATAGCGGAGGAGTTGGTATTTGATCTGGCCGAGATTGGGCGGCTGGGTCGTATCGCGCGCCGGCGCGCTGATCGCGCGGTCGCATCCGGCAGGCGTTTCCGCGCGGGCATTGCCGGCGCCACAGACCAGAGAAAGAAGAAAGACAAAGGAAAGAAACGAAATGAACGGCGCGCCGGCTTTGTCTCGTTGCGAAATGCGGCGCGCCGTCATCGGGTTACTTCTCGTTGCGAACGGCGAGGACTTCGGCACGGAAGGCTTCGAGAACCTTGGCGCCGTCCGGAGTCGCCTTCACCCATTCCTCGGTGACGGGCGCGGCGGCTTCTTTCCAGCGCGCTTCTTCCGCGGGTTCCAGTTGGGCGATGGTCTGGCCTGCGAGCGCCTTGGTCTGGTCGCGGCCAACCGCTTCCATCGTGTCATCGGCGGCGGCGAGGCGGCGCACGTAGGTTTCACCGCTGAACTTGTCGAGCACTTCGCGGCCTTTGGCAGGCAGCTTGGCGTAGGAATCCTTGTTCATGAAGACGTAGCCGGTGTTGAAGCCCAACGGTGCTTCGAGATGAAAGTTGACGACTTCGTTTAGATGGAAGGTCGGCACACTGGGCCAGCCCTGCGGCACCGCATCGACCAAGCCACGCTGCAAGCTTTGGAACAGCTCGTTCGGCTGCAACGAGATCGGCGTCGCGCCGAGACGCGGCATCAGCGTGCTGAGGACGCGGCCCTCGACGCTGATCTTCAGACCCTTCATGTCGGCCATGGTGTGGATCTGCTTCTTCGAATGGATGACGAGGCCCGGGAAGACGACGAAGGCCAGCGGATGCACCTGGCCGAACTCCATGGTGATCACGCCCTTTTCGTAAAGCCGCCACAGGGCCAGCGCGTCCTCGCGATGGTTCTTGGCTTCGAAGGGCAAGGTGCCGACATTGGTTCGCTGGAAGATCGACGAGACCGGCCCGAACACCGCGAAACCGATATCGGTCGCGCCGGTGGTGATCCGGTCATACATGTTGGAATTGTCGCCGATGACGCCGCCTGGAAAAATCTTGAGCTCGATCGAGCCCTCGGCGGCCTTGTTGATCTCCTCGGACCAAGCTTGGAAGCCCTGGGCGTAGATCGCGTTGTTCGGCGCCGACGGATAGGCGACTTTCACCTGAACCGGATCGGCGAAAGCAGGTGCAGCGGCAATCATCGCCGTGGCGGCGATGGCAAAAACAGTCTTCATCGTGTCGTTCCCCCGTTTAAAAATTCTATTCGCCGGCCGCTTTATCAGTTCGGCCGGGCTTCCCGAATAACCTGCCAGACGCGCTCAGGCGTCAACGGCATCTCGATATGTTTGACCCCCAGCGGCCCCAGCGCGTCGAGCGCGGCGCTCATCACGGCGGGCAAGGCGCCGACGGTGCCGGCTTCGCCTGCGCCCTTCGCTCCCAGCGGGTTGGTCTTGGTCGGCGCCGGATTGTCTTCGACTTCGATGGCGCACAGATCATCGGCGCGCGGCATCGGGTAATCCATGAAAGAGCCCGACAGAAGCTGTCCTGATTCGTCATAGACGATATGTTCGCCCATCGCCTGACCGACGCCTTGCGCGACGCCGCCATGAACCTGGCCATGCAGCGTCAGCGCATTGATGACGACGCCGACATCATCGACGGCGACATAGCGCACGATATCGAGCTTGCCGGTGTCCGGGTCGATTTCGATTTCACAGACATGGGTGCCGCAAGGGAAGTTCTGCGCCTTCGGTTCCCAGACGCCGGTCTCGAACAGGCCCGGCTCCAGCCCGGGCGGAATGCGCCCCGGCGTGAACGCGGCCTTCGCGACTTCTTTCAGCGGCAGCTTCTTGTCGGTACCGGCGACGGCGAAGGTGCCCTTGCTGAATTCGACATCGGCCTCGGCCGCTTCGAAGATATGCGCGGCGATCTTGCGGCCTTTGGCGATGATCTTTTCCGAGGCGACCAGCGCGGCGGAACCGCCGATGACCGCGGCGCGCGAGCCGAATGTACCGACACCCCAGACGACCTTATCGGTGTCGCCTTGAAGGAACGCGATATCCTCGAAATCGAGGCCCAGCTTGTCCGAGAGGATGATCTTATACATCGTCTCGTGGCTCTGACCTTGCGAGGTTGTCCCGACGACCAGCGTCGCGGTGCCGGTTGCGTCGAACCGTATCTCGGCGCTTTCGCCGCCCGGCGGGGCCGAGGCGCGCTCGATCGGATTGGAAATACCGAGGCCGCGCAGCTTGCCGCGCTTTTTCGATTCGGCGCGGCGTGCTTCGAAGCCGGCATAATCGGCGCTGGCCAGCGCCTGATCCATGTTCTCTTCGAACTTGCCGCTGTCATAGACGAAGATCAGCCCGGTTTTGAACGGCATCGCCGTTTCCGGAATGATGTTGCGACGGCGCAGCTCGATGCGGTCGATACCCATCTCGCGCGCGGCGCGGTCGATCATGCCTTCGATGACGTAGCAGGCTTCGGGACGTCCCGCACCGCGATACGGCGCGGTTGCGCTGGTATTGGTGAACACGCACAGCACCGAAGCATGAATCGCCGGCGTTTTATAAACCCCGGCGAGCGTGCCGAGATTGGCGAAGGTCGGTAAGAGGTTCGAATCGGAGCCGAGATAGGCGCCGACATTCGCCAACGTCTTTACCCGCAGCGCCAGAAAGTTTCCGTCCTTATCGAGCGCCAGCTCAGCATCGGTGACATTGTCGCGGCAATGATCGTCGGAGAGGAAGCATTCGCTACGCTCAGCGATCCATTTGACCGGGCGGCCCAGCTTCTTCGACGCATAGAGCGCCAACGTGTTCTCGGGTGCGGTCGGGCCTTTCGAGCCGAACGCGCCGCCGATATCGCCCGAGACGACACGAAACTTATTCTCGGGCACTTTGAAGATGTCCTCGGCGAAGGCGCGGCGCACGCCATGGACCGATCCGAAGCAGCCATAGAGCGTGTAGCGTCCGGTCTTGTGGTCGTAATCGCCGATGCAGCCACGCGGCTCGATCGCGTTGTGCATGATGCGGGTGATGACGAAACGCTGGCGCGTGACGTGATGCGCCTGCGCGAAGGCCGCTTCGACGGCGGCTTTATCGCCCAGCTCGAAGATGTTCGAGATATTGTCGGGGCAGGCGTCCCAGACCGCCGATGCGGCCGGTTTCACCGCTTCGACCGTTTGGGTGACGGAGGAAAGCGGTTCGTATTCGACCTCGATATGCTCGGCGGCATCCTTGGCAGACGCGACAGTATCGGCAACGACATAGGCGACAAGGTCGCCGGCATATTGGACGGTGTCGCGGGCAAGGCCGGGATGCGGCGTGAAAAACGGCGGCGAGCCATCGGGACGTTTGCGCGGCATGCGTACTTTGAGTTGTCCGATGCCATCGGCTTTCAGGTCAGCGCCGGTAAAGATGCCGAGTACGCCCGGCATCTGCTGGGCCGCGCGGGTGTCGATCGACAGGACGCGTGCATGGGCATGGGGTGAGCGCAGGACATAGCCGTAAGCCATGTTCGGCCGGACCATGTCCGAGATGTATTCGCCATAGCCGCGCAGCAGCCGCGGGTCTTCGTCGCGCCGGACCGACTGCCCGATTCCGAATTGTCCCATTCCCAATCCCTCTTTAAAGAGGCCCCCTCGTTAGAGGGCGCGGCCCCCGGCGATCCGCAATCCGGCCTGTTCGAGGCGCGGCATCACGTCTTTCTGCCAGCGGCGCAGCCCATCCCAATAATCAACCCAGCGTAGAAGAACCCCGTCGATCCCGATAGCCGAAAGCTTCTCCAGCCCGGCGACAATATCGTCGGCGGTGCCGACCAGCGGATAGCCGCCCCAGCCCATTTTGGCCCCGAACCGCATCTTTTCGGCGCGTTCCGGCATCATCTTGTGCATCTCGATATTCTGGATCGCCAGCATGTTGTCGCAGGCGACATCGTCGCCTTTTTCGACGACGTAGTAATTGACGTAATCCTGCGCTTCTTTGCGCGTCTCGCGTTGGACGACCGGCGATCCGATCCAGATTTGGATGTCACGGCCATATTCCTCGCGCGCCAGATTGCGATAAGCGGCGACATGGGCCTTGGTCTTTTCGAGGTCGCTCGGGTCGATATGGATGAAGGCCATGTCGGCATATTTGGCGGCAAAATGCTGGCCCTTGCCGGACGCGCCGGCGTTCATCAGCGGCGGAAACGGCTTCTGAATCGGCTTCGGCATCGAGAAGCCTTTGTTCACGCGCAGGAACTTGCCCTCGAAATCGAACTCGTCTTCGCGCGTCCACAGCATCTTGACGATCTCGACCCATTCGGCCGCGTAATCGTAACGGTCGTCATGCTCCATCATCGACGCGCCGAACATTTCGAGCTCGGGCCGGAACCAGCCGCAGACGACATTGAGGGCGAAGCGGCCGTTGCTGATGTGATCGACCGTCGCGGCTTGTTTTGCCGCCATCACCGGATGGACAGTCGGGACGTGCGACGTGGTCAGGACGCCGATCTGCTTGGTCGCCTGGGCAAGGCCAGCGGCCCAGGTGTAAGTCTCGAAATTGGTGCCGTTGAAATTCGATTCGCCGCCGAAGCCTTTCCAGCGCGCCACCGGGACCATCGCCTCATAGCCGTGACGGTCGGCCAACTCGGCGAGGCTCAACGTGTTGGGCCAGTTGAGTTCCAACGCCTCGGGCGCCGTGGTGATGGCGCAGCCGTTGCTGACATTGGTGGCGAAGATGCCGAGTTTCAGCTTGTTGTCGCTGAACAAGGGATTGGTCGTGCGCCGTGGATCGGATGACATGTCCGTTACTCCTCCCTTGCCGAAGCCCTTACAAATAGGCCGTTTTTAGCTGCCCATCGTCGCGACGAGCCACAGCGTGATACCCGGGAACAGCACCAGCAGCACCAGCTTCACGAGATCGGCGATCACGAACGGGAAGACGCCCTTATAGACGGTCCAGACCGATACATCGGGCTGGATGCTCTTGAGGACGAAGACGTTGAGCCCCAATGGCGGATGGATCAGCCCGGTCTCGACGACACAGATATTGATGATGCCCCACCACAGGATGTCGTAACCCATATGCAGGACCAGCGGCGTCACGATCGGCACGGTGATGACCATGACGGCGAAGGATTCCATCACCGAGCCGAGCAGCAGATAGACGACGAGGATGGCGGCCATGATCGTGATCGGCGCCCAATCGAGATGCGACATGAAATTGGTCGCCGATTCGGTGAGCGCGCTGACGCCGACGAAGAACGAGAAGATTTGTGCGCCGAAGATGAGGCCATAGATCATCGCGGTGGTGGCGGTGGTGCCGGCCATCACATGCCAGAACACCTTGCCGCGCAGCTTGCCGCGGAAGAGGGCGCAGAGGAACGATTCGAACGCACCGACGGCGGCGGCTTCGGTGGCGGTGAAGACACCGGCATAGATGCCGCCAAGGACACTACCGAACAGCAGCAGGGCCGGACCGCAACGCGATGCTGCCGCCATAAACTGGCCGGGGGTGTGATCGACACTGACCGGGGCCGAGGATGGCGACACGCGGACATAGATCGCGATGGTGATGAGATAAAGGGCAAGGGCGAGAAGGCCGGGACCGATCGCCGCGACGAACAGCTGACCGACCGATGCTTCGGACAACAGCGCGAAGAGGATCAGCGGTCCGGACGCCGGCGGTAGCAGGGCGCCCAACGTGCCGCCCGCGGCGCAGACACCGGTCGAGAATGCCTGGGAATAGCCGCGCGATTGCATCTCGGGCAGCGCGACTTTGCCGATGGTGACGGTGGTAGAGATCGAATGGCCGGTGAGGGCGCCGAACCCGGCGCAACCGGCGATCGTCGTCAACGCCAAGCCGCCGCGCAGCCGTCCGAACAGCACATGCGCGAGGCGATAGACGTCCTCGGAAATATCCGCGACCGCGGCGAAGCTGCCCATCATCAGGAACAGCGGAAGGGTGGCAAGCTGACTGTTACCGAGGAAGCCGGTGACCTCG
The DNA here is from genome assembly GCA_903822185.1 of uncultured Rhodospirillales bacterium. Taxonomy (GTDB): domain Bacteria; phylum Pseudomonadota; class Alphaproteobacteria; order ATCC43930; family CGMCC-115725; genus CAIKMD01. The sequence goes on from CAIJOA010000014.1 coordinate 101,128, forward strand.
GTCGATGCCGCGCCTAATGACGGGAAAAGCCCGATAAACAAGGAAGAACTGATAACGCCGACGATGCCCATGATCGCCGCGATCGGCAAAAGAATCAGCGTCAGCAGCCACATGATGACGAAGACGAGCGTCACGGCGAGGCCGATATGGTTCTGCGCCCATGAGGCGAGCATGGCCTGATGCGCGACCCACCACCAGGTCGCGGCCGCGATCAGCACGGTGCCGATGAAAGCGCCGACAACGCCGCTGACGCCATGCGCCACGGCGCGGCGGATTTCGTTGATGATGATCAGCGTCTGGACCAGCGTGCCGAAAGCGAGCAGCAGCGAGACGCAATACATGAACGGCGATTGCGGCAGACCCAGAATGACGGTCGTGCGGCCTTCCATGCCGAGCGTCTGGGCATAGATGAAGATGCGCCAGGCCAGCACGGTGTAGAAAATCCACAACGAGGCGCTGCCGAGAACTTCGAGCCAGGCTTTCAGCGTCGGGCTGAAATAGCGCGCGACCAGATCGATCTTCAGATTGACGCGCTGAATCATGCCGGCGGGGATGCAGGCCGAGATCGCGACCGAGAAGGTCATCTGAACGATTTCGTTGATCGCGGCGATCGGTTCGTTGGCGAACCAGCGCAGCAGGACATCGCCCATGGTCAGGGCGGCGACGAACAACATGCCGCAGACGCAGGCAATGGCGACGACGCGCGAGACTTCGCCGACGCGGTATTCCAACCAGTCGAAGAGTGATCCCTCGATGTCGAGTTCAACGGTTTCGGCGTGTAGCGCGCTCACGAACGATCCTCCCCTGGCCTCATCCCCGATCTTTCTTCCCGTCGCGTTACGACTGCGGTTGACAGGCATCGGTAGGCGCGGAAATCTAAACCACAATGGGCGGGCCGTCGATCATCTTGAACGGCCAAATATCGATGCCGGTGCGATTTCACGCCGGCGTGCTCACCAATGGGGGGAATTCGATGAGGCGTGTTGGTTTGGCCGTCGTTCTGGCCGTGACTTTGCTCGCATTTAGGGCATCGCCCGGCGTGGCCGAAGAGGTCAATCTGATGTTTGCGACCCTGACGCCGCCGGATTACAGCTCGAACACGCGCGTCTATACGCCGTGGGCCGAGAAGGTGAACGCGGCGGGCAAGGGTGTATTGCATATCGAAATCCGCACCGGCATGGCGCTCGCCAACTCCGCTAACGTCTATGATCGCGTCGCCGCCAATGTGATGCAGATCGGCGTCGGCATCCCTGGCCTTGTCGGCGGCAAGTTTCCCTTAACCGATGTGGTGGGCTTGCCTTTCGTGACGGATGATCCGGAAACCGGGTCGGTCGCTTTTTGGCGTCTTTATAAGACGGGCCTGCTCGATGCCGAATATAAGGACATCGTGCCGCTGGCCCTGACGATGTATCTGCCGCAAGCCGTTCATGTCGCGAAGGCGCCGGCGTCGCTCGATGACTTGAAGGGCCTGCGCCTGCGCATCGTCAGCAAGATTTCAAGCGACATCGTCACCCGTCTCGGCGGCACGCCGATGGCGCTCGATCCGGCGGATATTTATTCCGGCATTCAGCGCGGCATGATCGACGGCGTTTCGATGTCCTGGGCCGGCCTCGGCCAGCTCAACCTGCAGGAAGTGACCAGCTTTCACATCGATACGGCGCTCGGCACCGGTGCGACGATGGTCTTCATGGCGCGCAAAACCTACGACGCCTTGCCCGAGGCAGCGCGGAAAATTCTCGACCAATATTCCGGTGAGTCTTTCAGCCGTGCCGCCGGCGCCAACTTCAATCAGGAAGGCAACGAGCAGCTCGCGCCGATCATCGCGTCTGGCAAGCACACCATCGTCAAACTGTCGCCCAAGCAGGAAGCCGAATGGCGCCAGGCGATCGATCCGGTGATCGCCGCTTGGGAAACCAATCATCCCGGCGGTGCGAAGCTCTATGAAACCTATCGCCAGTTGCTCGCCGACGTGAAGGCTGGCAAGTAACGGCGTCGATTCCGATCAGGGGAAAATCATGACCGAATTCGTAAAACAACAAGGCCTCTCCGAAGCCGACGAACTCGCCTGGCGGCGCAAGGTCATCATCATGACCCGCATCCTCGGGCTGCAGGGTTCGATCGGTCTCTTCGGTCACATCTCGATCCGGGTGCCCGGCACCGACATCGTCTTCATCAGCCCCGGCGCCGGCGCGGAAAAGACGACGGTGCGGATGGACGAAGTGTTCGTCTTCGGGCTCGACGGCACGATGCACTACCATCCCGGCCGCGAGGACCGCCCGGCGCAGATCCCCGCCGAATGGCGCATTCACACGCAGATTCATCGCGACCGGCCCGAGGTCGGTTCGGTGGCGCATCTTCACGCCCATGCCTCTACCCTGCTCGGCGTTTCCAAGCGCGACATCGTGCCTGTCTATGCGCAGGGCGCGTTGTTCAAGGACGGCGTGCCGACCTGGAACAATCCGCGTCTCGTCGTCACCGATGCGATGGCATCGTCGTTATCGCAAACGCTGGGCGACAAGATCGCCTGTCAGATGCGCGGTCACGGCTCCGTCGTCGTCGGCAACACCGCCGAGGCTTGCCTCGTCGCCTGCACCTTCATGGAAGAGAACGCGCAATATCAAATCGAAGGCGAAGCACTGGGCGGTGCTGTGCCGATGACGCCGGACGAAGTCGCCGATTGTTCGCGGGGCAGCGTCGGCGGCGGGCTCGAACGGATGCTCTGGGCTTATTGGGAACGGCGCGTGACCGTCGGCGGCGTGCCGCTTTAAAGACGAAGTCGAGGCTTGCGCTGGTCGCAGCGCAAGCCTGCCGATAAGATCATCATCGTAGAATCTTGAGGCGCGATGATGACCGGGGCTGCCATGACTGACACGTCCAACGCCGATCATTCTGAAGTTACCTCGGTCATCCGCCACAACGTCAAGGAAGCGGATCGTCCGGCCTATGAAACCTGGCTGCGGGAAATCGTACCGCTCTCGGCGAGCTTTCCCGGTCATCGCGGCGTCAATGTCATCCGGCCCACGGCAGGGTCGAACGAATATACCGTCGTGCTGCATTTCGATACGATCGACAGCCTGCGCAACTGGCTCGATTCCGATCAGCGCAAACGGCTGATCGAGAAAGCACGGCCGTTCCTCGGTGAGGACAATATCGAAATTAAGACCGGACTCGAATTCTGGTTTACGCCGCCATCGGCGAAACAACCGCGCGCACGGCCCTATAAACAGTTTCTGGTGACGCTCTCTGCGATCTATCCGCTGGGGCTGATCGTGCCGTTCTTCTTCAAGCCGGTTTTCGATAGCTTCGGGTTTTTCGAATCCTTTTATCTGCGATCTTTCATCGTCACCGCGACGATCGTCGCTCTCATTATCTACGTCGTCATGCCGCGATATGTGCGTCTGGTCGCAAAATGGCTTTATAAATAAGACGCGACGGCGCTACGGCGTCGTTGCCATATTTTGACAGGGGGACGTTCTCATGCTGCTGGGCCTTTCGTTGCCGAATTTCACGCTGCTCCATGTCGCGATCAGCCTCCTCGGAATTCTCTCCGGCCTCGTCGTTCTCGCCGGCATGATGCAGGGGAAACGCCTTGGCGGTTGGACAGCGATTTTTCTGACCACCACGATTTTGACCAGCGCGACCGGGTTTCTCTTTCCGGCGATGAAGCTTTTGCCGTCGCATATCACCGGGATCATCTCGCTGGTGGTGCTGGCGATCGCGCTGATTGCGCGATACGGCTTTCTACTCAGCGGCGCGTGGCGTTGGATCTATGTCGTGACCGCCGTTGTGGCGCTGTATCTGAATGTCTTTGTCGGCGTCATTCAGTCGTTCCAGAAGATATCGTTCCTGCAGCCGCTAGCGCCGACGCAATCCGAGCCGCCGTTCCTTGTCGCGCAATTGGCGGTGCTGGCGCTGTTCGTGGTGTTCGGCTGGATGTCGGTCCGGAAGTTTCGCCCGGTGGCGTCACCCTTCGCCTGATCAGGGAGTAGCCGGCGCGGCAGGGCGCAGCTCGCCGATTTCTTTGGTCAATTGACCGAGGACGCGTTCCAGCCGCGGTGCCAGTGTCTCGGAACGGCGAATCATCTGCAGCGGAATACGCGGCGCGCCGGCTAATTTGACGGCCGACAGCAGCCCGTGGGCCAGCTCATATTCGGCGATGACGCGCGGGGCGAGGGCGAGGCCCGTTCCGGCCCGCACCATGTATTTAAGCGATTCCAGATCGTCGCAATCGGCGGCGATCTCGGGCACCAGGTCGCGGTCGGCGAACAGCGCCAGCACCGTCCGGCCGTACCCCAGCCGCGGCTCGTTGACGATCAGCGGATGACGGCATAATTCGGCGAGATCGACCGGCTCGCGCCGTTTGGCGAAGGGGTGGGACGGTGCCGTCAAAAGGACGATTTCGGACTGGGCGATTTCGATCCGGCTCGTCTTGTCGGCGGCTGTTTTGACGTCCGCCTCGAAAATAAGGCCCAGATCGAGCCGCTGCTGATGGACGAGGCGCAGGATACGCCGGGTCGTCGCCGTGATGATTTCGGCGCTGATCTTGACCGTGCTCTTGCCCAGGACGCGGGTGATTCGGGGCATCATGGTCTGGGCGAGCCCGGAATTGACGCCGATCCGGATCGTCGCCCCCGGCTTGCCGCGTAATTCCCGGGCGAGATCCTTGAGAGCGGAGAAGCCATCCACGACGGTCGTCACCGATTCGAGGAACGCCTGGCCGTTGGCGCTGGCCTCGACGCCGCGGCTGTTGCGATAGAACAGGCTGAAGCCAAGCTCTTCTTCTAAAAGGCGAATTTGCTCGGAAAGCGAGGGCTGGGACACGCCCATTTTGACCGCCGCGCGGCTAAAGCTGCGCTCGTGCCACACCGCATGCGCGTAACGCAGCTGCCGGTCATTCATCGTGTGAGCCTACCCCAACCCGTCCGAATTGAAGTTATAGGTAATTCCTATTGAAGCATCCCGAAATTTTCCTAGCTTCCGCATCGCAACGCAACATAATTGAAAGACGCGCTGGCCGTAGCCAGCAAGCGCAAGGGGAACCGAAGGCTCATGTCCGATTACGAGCTCAACCGCGCCATCCACCATATCTATACCCATCGCGATCTGACGATGGCGTTCCGCGACGGCAACTATGCCGAGCTCGACAATTACAAATTGACCGGGGAAGAGCATAAGGCGCTCTCGACCCGGGATTTCCCGAAATTATGGGCGCTGCACGTTCATCCGGTGCTGCTGTTCCATCTTTCGGCGGTGCTCAATTCGCGCGAATGGTATCTCGAGAACGTCGTGCCGCACATCAAGGATGTGCCCAATAAATTCTACGATTATTACCATCCGCGCGGTGGCGGCGGAGAGATGAAGCAGGCCTGACAGCATGGCGGCGCAAGAGGATAGGGCAGTAACCCCGATCACCCAGCGCCGACCGCGCATCGGTCCGCGCCTGTCGCATGTTCATCTGAATGTGTGGCGCTCGCTGGTCTTCGTTTTGCTGATCGCCTTCTGGTGGCTGATGGCGGTCTTCGCCGGCCAGAACTTCCTGCCGACGCCGTGGCAGACCCTCCAAGCCAGCTTCCAAGTCATCGGCGACGGCACCGTGCCGCGCGCCACCCTCGATACCGTGATGGTTTTCCTCGCCGGCTTCATCGCCGCCGCCGCCTTCGCTATTCCGTTCGGGCTGTTGATGGGCGGGTTCCGTGTCTTCGGCGCGACCCTCGAAGGCTATGTCAACGCGCTCTCGGCGATGCCGCGTGTCTCCTTCATTCCGATCATTATCGTTTTTCTCGGCCTCGGCTATGAGGCCAAGATTTTCATCGTCTTCATCGGCGCGGTGATGCCGATCCTCATCAATACCTATGCCGGCGTTCTCAACTGCGATGGCGAGCTGGTCGAGATGGCCCGTTCCGCCGGTGCGAAAGATACGCAGATCTTCCGTAAGATCATGCTGCCTGGTGCGTTGCCTTACATCACCGCCGGTCTGCGCGTTGGCGCTTCGCTGGCGCTCATCAATACCGTGGTTGCCGAACTTTATACCGCGGTCAAAGGCCTCGGCGGGCTGTTGTCGGTCTATGGCAACAGCTTCCGCATGGCGCCTTACTTCGTCGTCGTCTGCGTGCTCGCCCTCATCGGCGTCGCCGTGATGCAGTCCTTAAAGCTCCTCGAACGCCGCATGGATCATTGGCGGTATCGCGGCGAGCGTTTCTGATTAGTTGGAGAATTAAATGGCTACCATCGTTTCCGCGATCGCCTCGACCCATAACCCGCGCATCTTCTGGAATCGCGATCAGGCCGATCCGACCGATCTCGCCGGGCTTTACGCGACCTTCGACAAGGTGCGCGGCATGCTGGCCGAAACGAAGCCCGACCTGATCGTCGGCGTCGCGAACGATCATCTCGATAATTTCTTCTTCGACAATCTGCCGACCTTTGCCGTCGGCACGGGGCCGGTCGCCGAAGGTCCGTTCTGGTACGAGACCGAGGTGATGAACCTGCCGCGCTATCGCGCCAACGTGCATCAAGGCCTTGCCAATCATCTTCTGCGCCAGGGCATCGATCAGGGCATTCAATTCTCGCAGGTCCATGACTTCAAGATCGATCACGCTTTCACCGTGCCGCTGTCCTTCGTGCGGCCCGAGGAAGATCTGCCGATGGTGCCGATCATGACCAATGCGTTCGGCTATCCGATTCCGCCGAACGACCGCTGGTATCAACTGGGTCAGTTCCTGCGCCGCTCGATTGAGGCATGGCCGGGCAACGAACGCGTCGTCGTCATCGGCTCGTTCAACATGACGGTCGAAGTCGGCGGCCCCAAGATGGGCAATTACAATTTCGATCTGCAGCGCTGGATGCTGGATCAGATGCGCGCCGGCAATCGCGACGACATCCTCAAGACCCTCACCGTGCCGCGCCTCATCGAGGAAGGAAATTCCACCTCGGAATTCCTCAATTACGTGACGATGCTGGGCGTGGTCGAAACCACCAAGCCGACCTTCATCGAACACAAGCCGGTCAAGGGCGTGGGCACATGCCCCGTCGCATTCTGGAACCTCACCTGAAGCCTCCTCCAACCAAGGACCAACGGATGATCCGACATCTCGCGACTTATCTGAGCGCCGCCGCGATTGTTGCTGCGGCTGTCTCGGCACTTCCCGCCGATGCCGCCCCGTTCAAGCTGATCGTCACCGAGACGGAAACGCCGTTGGTGCCTAACTCGGTGTCGGATCTTGCCATTCGCCTGGGCTACTACAAAAAGGCCGGCGTCGAAGTCGAACTCGTCCGCGTGCAGCAGACGCCGTCCGCGGTTGCCGCGTTGCGCGCCGGCGAAGGCGACATGGCCAATATCAGCATCGACACGGCGATCCAACTGATCGGCCGCGACCAGATGAAGCTGAAAGGGGTGCTCTCGCCCGACAAGGCATTGCCGTTCCTTGTCGCGGTGAAAAAATCGATCACCGATCCGAAGTCCCTCGAAGGCAAGACCTTCGGTGTTGCCCGGGTCGGCAGCGCCGATTACACGCTGGCCCGCGTCGCGCTCGCCAAGCTGGGCGTCAATGTCGATAAGATTCAGTATCTCGCGGTCGGTCAGCCGCCGGTGCGGGCGCAATCGCTCGTTGCGGGTCAGATCGACGCGACCGCCGTTTCGATCGGCGTTTGGACCTCGATGCCGGATAAAAGCAGCGTCCGGGTGATGATGGATCAACCCAAGTTTTATGAACTCGCGCCGTTCGTGTCGAAACTCAACGTCGTCACCGAGGCGGTCGCCAAATCGAAGGCCAAGGAAATCGCCGCCGTCGTCAAAGGCGTCATCATGGCGTCGCGCGATTTCGCCAAAGACCCGAAAATCTGGGTCGATGCGATGGTGCAGGCTCGCCCGGACATTAAGCGTGAAGATCTCGAAGTCCTAGGCGAGGCCTATCGCAAAAGCTGGAGCGTCAATGGCGGCCTCAATCTCGAGGCGGTGAAATTCACCACCGACACGATCTATCAAGGCCCCGACTTCAAAGACCTGCGCCGGGTCGAGCCGGCGGAATGGATCGACACCAGCTACATCGATGCGGTTCTGAAGGCAGACGGCAAGCAGAGCGACATGGACGAGACGGGTCGATGATGGCTGACGGCGCGACGCTTCCCGCATCCACTTCGACTCTCGGCAACGAGGGCGGCATCGAGATTCGCAATATCTCCAAGGCCTTCCGCCGCGCCAAGGAAACCGAGGGCGTACAGGCGCTGCAGGACGTCACGCTGACGATCAAGCCGAACACCTTCGTTTCGCTGGTGGGGCCCTCGGGCTGCGGCAAGACGACGTTGTTGCGGATGTTGAACGGTCTTATCACGCCGGACAGCGGTGAGATTCTCGTCGGCGGCAAGCCGCCGCGTCCCGGCCCGCATATGGGCTTCGTCTTTCAATCCTTTCGGCTGATGCCCTGGCGCACGATCCGCGAGAATGTTTCTTTCCCGTGCGAACTCAGCGGCATGAGCGATAAAGAACGCGCCGACCGCGCCGATCGCTATCTCGATATGGTCGGGCTGCGCCGCTTTGCCGATTCCTATCCCAACGAATTGTCGGGCGGCATGAAGCAGCGCGCCGCGCTGTGCCGTGCGCTGATCGCCGAACCGCATTACCTATTGATGGACGAGCCCTTTGCCGCCCTCGACGCGCAGACGCGCGAATTCATGCAGATCGAGTTGATGAAGATCTGGCAGCATCATAAAAGCATCGTCGTCTTCGTCACGCACAGCGTCGATGAGGCGGTGCTGCTGTCGGATCAGATCGTGCTGCTGCGCCCGCGTCCGGGGCAGGTGTCCGAAATTCTCGACGTCAACTTGCCGCATCCGCGCTGGGAATATGACGCGCGCGAAAAACGCGAATTCGTCGAGCTGCGCCATCATTTGTGGGAACGCATCAAGGCGATGGTCTCCGCCGATCCGCAATCGGAATTCTATATGCGCGGCGTCAAATCCGAAGCGGCGCAAGGCCCCATCGATTGACCACGCAAACCGCCGAAGGACGGAACGGCATCGTCGCCACCGGCCACGGCTTGGCAAGCGACGCTGCGCTGGCCGTGTTGCGGGACGGCGGCAACGCTGTCGATGCGGCGGCGACGGCGGCGCTCGTGCTGTCGGTAGTGTGTCCTTACGCCTGCACCATCGGCGGCGATCTTTACGCCATGGTCTTCGACCCAAAGACCGGCAAGACCGCCGGCCTTAACGCCACTGGCCTTTCGCCGCAGGCCGCGACACTCGATCGGTTCGCCAAGGGGATCCCCGGTACCGGCCCGCTCTCAGGGACGGTGCCGGGGATGTTACGCGGGCTCGACGATTTGGTGACGAAGTACGGCACGCGTTCGCTGGGCGCGTTGCTGCAACCGGCGATCAAGTTTGCCGCCGAAGGCTTTCCGGTTCATCGCCAGCTTGCCGCCAATACCAAAGACCGTGCCGAACTGTTGGCCAAGAACGATGCGGCGGCGGCGCTTTTCCTTCCGGGCGGTCAGTCCTTGAGCGAAGGCGCGGTCTTCGTGCAGCCGAACCTCGCCGATATCCTGCGTCTCATCGCGACAAAGGGCGTCGATGCTTTCTACGCAGGCGAATTGCCGGCGCGCATGGCGGCAGCAAGCGCGAAGGCGGGCGGGCTGTTCACCGCCGACGATTTCGCCGCGCACTGTTCGCTGTGGCAGGAACCGATCGGCGTGTCGTTCTATGGGCATGATGTTCTGACCATGCCGCCCAATTCCTTCGGCGCGACGCTGCTGTTTCAATTGCTGACGCTCGAAGGCGAAGCGATCGACAAGGTCGATACGAACAGTGCCGATTTCATCCTCAAAGGATACGAGGCGCGGCGCGCCGCTTATCGCGGCGCGGCAAAGCTGATCGCCGATCCACGTTTCAGCGAAGAAAAACTTCGCACGATTCTGAAAATGACCGAAGGCGCGCCCGCCGGCGGTGACATGCCGCCCGAGGCGCGTGACCGCTGCACTACCTGCGCCGTCGTGATCGACCGCGACGGCATGGCGGTTTCTTTGATCGAAAGCGTCTCGGCGCCTTACGGCGCGGGTGTTGTGCTGGAAGGTACCGGGATTTTGCTCAACAACCGCATGGCCGGCTTCAACACCGATCCGGCCAGCGATAATTGCGTCGCGCCGATGAAGCGTCCGGCGAACACGCTGGCGCCCTGCATCGTCACCAAAAACGGCAAGCTGGTGATGAGCGTCGGCACGCCCGGCACCGTCGGCCAAACTTGCACCCTGGCGCAGTTTCTCGCGCGGGTACTGGCTTGCGGTGAGGACGCGGCCGATGCGGCGGGGGTGCCGCGCTGGTCGGTCGATTTCCAGGGCAAGCTGGTGGTCGAAGACACCATGGACGAAAAGCTACGTCACGCGGTGATTGCCGCCAATCCCGAGGCGCGGGCGATGCGCGAAGGCTGGATCAGCTTCGGCTCGATCAAGCTTGCCGCCGTTACCGCTGATGGGTTTCGCGGCGTTGCCGATCATCGCCGTGTCGCGACCACAGCAGGGTGGTAGGCGTCATGCAATCACCCGCTCGTATAACCGCAGCTTATGCGGCCATCCGGAATTCCTTTTTGCCTACGCGCGATGCCGTCTCTAGCATCATCGGCAAGAATCACACGATAGAGACATAGGAGAGTTCGATGCGTAACGGCTATCGGGTCATCGACGTGGACGCCCATGTCACACCGTCCCTCGAAGTGTTGCACCGCTATGCAAGTCAGGCGGCCAAGGATCGCTGGAGCGAGCTTGACCCCTATATCCGCGAAATGAATTCGCCCGCCGGCCGCGGTCATCCGATCGGCCCCTGGCACACGATCAAAGTGAACCCGATCCCCTACAACCGCGTCGCGGGCCAAAAGGCCGGTGCGGAAAAGATCGAGAAGGGCGGCGCCGGCGCCGTCGAAGGCCGCGTCGTCAATATCTCGAAAGAGGTTTGTCACGAGCGCATCCAGCACGATAACCCGCATGGCCGCCTCGAAGACATGACGGTCGAAGGCGTCGATGTGAACGTGCTGATCCCCGGCACCTGGGCCCCGGCGTCGAGCGCGCTCGACCCGGCGATCACCACCGGCCTCTATGATGCCTATCACACCTATATGCGCGACTTCTGCAGCGCCGATGTCAGCCGCCTCAAAGGCCTCTTCCTTGCGCCCGGCAAGAACATCCCCTGGGCGGTCGAACAGTTGAAGAAGATCGGCGGCGACAGTTGGATCTCCTGCGTCTGGCCGTCGCTGCCCGAAGGCATGCCGATCGACGATCCCGATCTGGAACCGCTCTGGGCGGTGATGAACGATCTGCATCTGCCGATCATGCATCACAGCTTCTTCTACGAGCCGCCGTACTTTCCCGGCTATCGCGACATCTGGGGCAATTCGGCGATCGCCCGCACCGCGGCGCATCCGTGGGGCGCGCAACGCTCGCTCGCCTACATCATCTGCGGCGGCATCCTCGACCGCTATCCGAACATCAAGGTCGGCTATTCCGAAACCGGTCATGGCTGGCTGCCGAACTGGCTGCTGCGTCTCGACAGCCAGGTTCATTACGTCAAAGGCGTGATCCCCAAGCTGAAATATTTGCCCAGCGAATATGCCAAGCAGGGCCGTGTCGCTGTCTGCATCGAAGCGCATGAGGGCCCGCTGATGACCAAGGCGGTGATGGACATCTTGGGTGAGCAATGCTTGATGTACGCCTCGGACTTCCCGCATCCGGAAAGCGCCTGGCCGCATTCGGTGGATAATGTCCTCAAATGGGATAACATCCTGGCGCCGGGCGCGATGAAAAAACTTCTCGCCACCAACGCTGATGCCTATCTGCGGATGAGCTAAAGCGTCTCTCTCAATGCGTCATCCCCGCGAAAGCGGGGATCCATGCCCGCCGCTGGATTCCCGCTTGCGCGGGAATGACGATGAAGAAGGAACGACCGCCGATGCTGGATTTCGAGCAAGCGATGAAAATCCTCGAGACGGCGAAATCCATCGGTCGATCCCGCGGTATCGAATGTTCGGTCGCGATCCATGACGCCGCCGGCCATCCCGTTCTTGTCGCACGCGGCAAGGCCGATTCCTGGCACGGTCCCTATATGGCGATGGGCAAGGCGCGCCTCGCCGCCGCCTTCAAGAAATCCACCGCCAAGCTGATCGAGCAGTGGAAAGACCGGCCGCTCTATCCGATGAGCCTGACCGAAATCATCCCCGGCGGCGTCACCCTTAATCCCGGCGGCGTGCCGCTGTTCGAGAACGGCGTCTGCATCGGCGCGATCGGCGTCGGCGGCTCCTCGCCCGAGGGCGATCACGCCGTCGCGCGCCAGACGGTCGAGACGCTGGGCATGCACAAGCCCGGTACCGGCAAGGACAAATCCCCATGAGCAAGAAGCAGGCGATCCGCACCGACAAGGCGCCGACGCCGTCGGGCCCGTTTAATCAGGCGATCCGTATCGGCAACATGGTCTTCACCTCGGGCCAGGCCGGGCGCAATCGCGAAACCGGCGTGATGGGCGACATCCACGATCAGGCGCGGCGCTGCCTCGGCAATCTCGCCGCCATACTCGACGCGTCAGGCGCCTCGCTCGCCGATGTCGTGAAGGTGACGGTGTTCTTGCGCAACGCCGCCGACTGGAAAGGCTTCAACGAGGAATATGTGAAATTGATGCCGGAACCGCTGCCGGCGCGCACTTCGGCCATCGTCGATTTGAAATCACCTGATATGCTGTGCGAAGTCGAATGCATCGCGGTGATCCAGGAATGAATGCGCCAGAAACCTTGCTGACCTTTACCCTGCGCCATGGCGGCGCCGAACGAACCGAAATCATCACGATAAAGCACGCCGTCATCGCCGGTTGGACCGGCCGCGATCAGGCCGCGCTCGAAAAACACATCAAGGAATTGGAAGAACTCGGCGTCGCCCGTCCCGCGACCACACCGATCTTCTACCGTGTCGCCTCCGCCCGCCTGAGCCACGCGAGCGTCATTGAAGCGACTGGTGAAGACTCCAGCGGCGAGGTCGAATTCGTCCTCGTCCAGCATGGCGGCAAACTCTATGTCGGCTGCGGCTCGGACCATACCGACCGCAAGCTCGAAACTGTCAACGTCACCGCCTCGAAACAGATGTGCGAGAAGCCAGTCAGCGCCGTCCTCTGGGCCTATGACGATGTGAAGCCGCATTGGGAAAAACTGATGCTGCGTTCCTTCATCGCCGAAGGCGGCGCGCGTGTGCTGTATCAGGAAGGCTCGGTCACGGTGATGAAGACGCCGGAGGAATTGATCTCGCGCTTCGCCCCGTCGGGGAAACTCGAAGAAGGCACCCTGATGTTCTGCGGCACCCTCGCCGCCAAAGGCGGCATCCGCCCGTCGGGACGGTTCGAATTCGAAATCGACGACCCGGTGCGCGGGCAGAAGATCGGTGTCGGGTATGACATCGCGACGCTGCCGGTGTTGGGCTAAAGGTCGAACTGAAGATTCAAGATTGAACGAATAGAATGCGCCCGCTCGACGTGGCGCATTTTTTCGTTGACAATGTTCCTGTTTTGTTCTAATGTGCGCCGAATTCAGGGAGAGCGCCATGCAGGACGTTTTCACGCCGCGTCAGTCGAGACGCGCGCCGGTTCCGAAGCTTGTCATCGACCCCGCAACGCTAACGCTCGATGACAGCAGAGTCGTCGTTCGCCATCGCGAGGATGGTGGTTATGTCTGTGTGGGTTTCGGCACAGCAGCGGGCTTCTTGCGATCAATCGATCATGAAACAGATGATGCGAAATACACATCTATTCATGCCGCTGGCGGTGAAGCCGTTTCTTTTCTCGATCAGCTCACATCAGCCATCGCCTTGGCGAAGGCTTACAACGAGGAGGAACGCCGTGGCGAAGACGGCCGCTGGACGAGTGGAGGTATATCTGCCGTTGCGGCCGCGATAACGACAGCCCTTTATGGTAATTCAGCACAGGATGCAGCGCTCGGTCAGCTTGGGGGAAGAGTGCTTGGTGCATTGCCTGCGCTTCCTGCAGTCGCAGGTATGGGCGCCGCAGCAGGCGCGGGTGTTACGGCAGTTTTCGCCGGAACTCTCTTCTTTCATACTAGTTCAACATCGGAAGGCACGTTGCCGGACGCCCCGGATTTCTCCTATCGCTTCGATCAGGAGGCGGGAGAGCTCACGGTATCCCGTCAGCATGAAGACGGTACGAGTGAAGTCGTCTATCGCGGTCGTTATGGCGCAGACGGCGCTTTTCGAGATGCGGATGGCAATCCTGTCGGCCGATTTCTTGGTAGTAACGCCGCAATCGACGTTGACGCCATTCGCGGATATGAGACGCGCGCGAAATCGCGCACGCGTGAACAATCGGATGATGCGGCCGACGCAGACGCGGTCACGACACAAAGCGAGCCGAAATTATGTCCCGATCCAGAGCCGGAAAGTATTGCTGGGCGGAAAGAACCGGCACTTCGCTATCAAACACAGATTACGGGGCTGCCGCCTGGAGTCGCTTTTTATCTCGTCGATCCGGCAACAGGTCGATATGTCAGTTATGATGGCTGCGTTCCTGTGAAAAATGGCCAGATGCTGGAAGCCAAAGGCTCAGGCTATCTGAAGATGATGACCGATCCTAACAACTGGTTTAAATGGTACCGTGGCGTCGATGTCATCAAGGATCAGATCGAGCGTCAGTCGCGTGCCGCAATCGGAAGAGATGTCGATTGGCATTTCGCGGAAGAGCAGACGGCCGATTACTTTCGGCGGTATGTTGCGTCCATGCCGGGTAAGTTTAGCAATATCCATGTGTATTACACGCCAGCGAGATGAATGATGAACCTTACGCTGAATGCCTGGTGGCAGACGCGCGATGAATCAGCAGAAAGCTGCGCGCGCCGGCTGAGTGACATGTTGGCCCGACTCGCGCTCTTGCATCCCGTCTTCGCGCAATGGCGTCAGCAAGGCGATTCAGAAGAAGAGTCGCAAGAGCCGTTATGCTCGATGCCTCCCGATCATCGCGAATTACAGAACTTCGTTGAAGCGAACATTATGCGCGACGATGCCGACGAACCTTGGCCGGAGTTGGGTTACTCGGTTTCCGCTTGGAATGAAGTCGATGACAGCCATGGGCTGTCCTTTCATATTCGCGCCGGCGTCCGGGACGGGGTTGATGCCAACAGTCTCTTTTTCCAACTTGGCAATGTGGCGCCGGCGAACAGCGATCTTCTTAATTACGATGTTTTGAAGGATGTCTTGAACGCCGTATGTCAGGCGTGGGACGTCGACTGGGGAACAATCGAACCTTTTGATTGGGAGCGCCGTCTTAAAGACAGCTCGGGGCATTTCTGTCGCCCATGGGGCGGTTGGCTTACTTATCTTTCGCCTGCCTATCGTGGCGGGATAAAAATGCCAATTCCTGAGGCAATTACCGAGCCTCTGTCGAATGGTGGGATGTTGATCGCTTTAACGAAAGAAGGTTTTAACGAAAGCGATCCAACCCAACTCGCCACCTACGACGCAGTACAGAAAGCGTTGAGGCCTTTGCAGGGCTGATTGTCGGATTTCATCCCGGTTCGCTCGGAAGAGATATGCTTCATGAGTTTCGATATTTTTCTGATGTGCTTTCGACACGGTAAGCCAGCGCTTTTCAAGCGGGAGATTTTCGAAGAGATATTCCTGCCGTATTGCGATCATCCTGAAGCCTATAGAGACGAGCCGGAATACACGACAGTTTCATTCCCCGATGGCAGTGGCGGGGTAATCTATTGCAGTAGCGATACCGAAAGAACCCTCGAGATGCGTGTAGTCGATGGGGACTCTCACAATGAGAAAAAGCGAATTGTCGCCGAATCGAAGGAAGAAGAACGCGGAATGAGTCACATGATGTTCAATCATTGTGGCGGCGATGCATTCTTCCAGGCGATGTACACCTTGGCGGATCGCACCAATTCCATGATCAACTGGCCGAACGTGCCGGCCATCTTCGTCTTTCCGAGCGAAGAGGCTCGAAAACATGTCATGGATGGAATCATCGAAGAAGGCGACCGCGTGCTTATTGTCCGCAGCGGCGCTGAAATTATAGACGCGATCGCTTCCAGTTAAACGATCGCGTCTTTGTCGGTTTAAGCCCCGATGCGTTCCGGTGCGCCGACGGCGATGCCGAGATTGCCGAACGGATCGACGGTCAGCTTATCGCCCGGGAGGACGACAGTGGTCGAGGCATGTTCTTCGATCAAAGCGGGGCCGGGGATTTCGTTGCCGGCGAGGAGTTTGAGGCGGGCATAGGTCGGGGTCTCGACGTAGTCGCCGGTCTCGGCGAAGAAGACCGGGCGCTTGCCGGTGAAGGCTTCTTTCGGTGGCTCGGCTTTGCCGACGGTGATTTTTTCCTGCGGCGGCTTCTTCATGATGCCCGTGAGGGTCGAGCGCAGGCTGACGACTTCGGCGCGCTCGTTCGGCGCGTTGGTGCCGTACCGCACGAGATGCATCTCGTCGAAGGCCTTTTTGATGCCATCGCGATCTTTGTTGGCGAACAGCGCCATCGGCAGATCGACCGTCACGGCATGTTCCTGGCCGACATACCGCATGTCGGCGGAACGGGCGATGGCGATCTCCTGCGGATTGATCGAGGTGCTGCCTAGCGCCTGACGGCCCTGGTCTTCCAGCTCGCCATAGACCTTTTCGATGCCTTCGAACGAGGCGTTTTCCAGCCGCTCGAACCAGCTGCGCACATAGTCGTAGCGCAGATCGGAGAACAACATACCGAAGGCCGAGAAGACGCCCGGCGCGTTGGGGATGATGACGCGGCGGATACCGAGTTCCTTGGCGATGGCCGTTGCATGCAGCGGGCCCGCGCCGCCGTAAGCGACCAGGGCGAAATCGCCGATATCGAGACCGCGTTCGGTGGTGACAGCCTTGACCGCATAGGACATGGCGGTCGTGGCGATGCGCAGGATACCGTTGGCGGCCGCGGTTGCCGTCATGCCCAGCGGCTTGCCCAAAGTTTCCGCCAGCGCGCTTTCGGCGGCGGCGGTATCGAGCTTCATTTCGCCGCCGAGGAAGCGATCGGCGCCGAGCCGGCCCAGCATCAGATTCGCATCGGTGACGGTCGGCAGCTTGCCGCCGAGGCCATAGCAGGCCGGACCCGGCGAGGCGCCGGCGCTTTGCGGCCCGACACGCAGCATGCCTTCTTCGACCCGGGCGAGCGAACCGCCGCCCGTGCCGACTTCGAAGATGTCCATCATCGCAATCTGGATGGGGAGGGCGGTGTTGTAGCCGCCCAGCAAGGCCGCGCCGGTGGTCAGTGCTTCACCCTGATGGATGACGCCGGCCTTCGCCGTCGTGCCACCCATGTCGAAGGCGATGGCGTTTTCCATGCCCAGGGCGGCGCACAGTGCGCGCGTGCCGATGACGCCGGCGGCGGGGCCGGATTCCATCATGCGGACGCAATGCGCCTTGGCCTGATCGGCTTCGTAGAGGCCGCCGGTCGATTGCACGACGAGGAACGAACCGCGGCAGCCTTCATCGCGCAGATGGCTGTCGATCTCGCTGAGGTAATTGCGCACGCGCGGGCCGATATAGGCATTGGCGGCGACGGTCGAGCAGCGTTCGAACTCGCGATATTCCTGCGACAATTCGTGGCTGGCCGACACGAAAAGGTTCGGATGATTCTTCTGCAGGATTTCCTTCGCCCGCGCTTCGTGCGCCGGATTGCGATAGGAATGGAGGAAGAGGATCGCGACGGCCTGAATGCCCAGTTCAACGAAACGCTTGCCCAGCGCGACGATCTCATCTTCGTTGAGCGCCGTCTTGACCGACCCGTCGGCGACGACGCGCTCGTTCACTTCGAACCGCAGCGCGCGCTCGATCAGCGGCTTATGCTTCTGGAAGAACAGATTGTAGGAATCAGGCCGGTTGACGCGGCCGATTTCGTAGATGTCGCGGAAGCCCTTGGTCGTGATCAGCGCCGTCTTGGCGCCGGTGCGCTCCAGCAGCGTGTTGATCGCGACGGTCGAGCCATGCAGGAACAGCCCGGCCTTGTCGTAGGTGGCGCCGGCTTTCTCGACGCCGGTATTGATGCCCTCGACCAGCCGCTGCGGCGTGGTCAGGGTCTTGCCCAAAAGCAGTTTGCCGGTGGTTTCATCGAACGAGGCGACGTCGGTAAACGTGCCGCCGATATCCGTGCCGAGCCGTAGATTGCCTGCCTTACGGCTATCGTCTGCCATGATGCGCGCTTCCCTCGAAACCAAGATTTGAGCCGGAAATTAGCCAGCCGGGCGGCAAAGCGCAAACCGGCGGCGGGTTGCTTTTTTCGCCCGCTGTCGCATGATGCGGCCAAAGAATACCGAGGAGCCTAAGCCATGCCCGATAGCATCGAGCGCAACCGCCGCGCCGATCCCGTCATCACCGAAATCGTGCGCGCCGGTGTGCTCGCCGTGACCGGCGAGATGAAAACCAATCTGATGCGCACGGCCTACAACCTCATCATCTACGAGGCGCTGGATTTCACCTGCGGTATCTTCACCGCCGATGGGCGCACGGTTTCGATCGGGCTGGGCCTGCCGATGTTCATCCGCGGCATGGGCGAAACCATCAAGGCCAAGCTGGAGCATTTCGGCACCGACATGGTCGAGGGCGATATCCTCATCACCAACGATGCCTACATCACCGGCAGCCATCTCAACCACGTCACCCTGTCGGTGCCGATCTTCCATAAAGGCAAGATGGTCGGCTTCTCATGCTGCATGGCGCATTGGCAGGATATCGGCGGCGTCCTGGCCAGCGTGACGACCGACATCTATTCCGAAGGCATCCAGATTCCGATCACCAAGCTGCATAAGGCGGGCGTGGTCAATCAGGACATCGTCGATATCATCCGTATGAATGTCCGCGTGCCGGAACGCGCGATGGGCGATCTGCGCGCCCAGGTGACGGCGGTGAAGACCGGCGAGAAGCGCTTCCTCGAACTGATCGAACGCTACGGCACCGAGGATGTGCTGTCGTCCATCGACGAGATCATGGACCGGTCCGAGCAGTCGGCCCGCGCCCGCACGGTGACGATCCCCGACGGCGTCTATGAAGCCGAATCCTTCATGGATGATGACGGCGTCGATCTCGGCAAGCGGGTGCCGATCAAGGTGAAGATCACGGTCAAAGACGACCATGCGATCATCGATCTGACCGATGTCAGCGTTCAGGTGCGCGGCTTCTATAATTCGGGCTACAGCACCGCAATCGCCTGCGCCCAGGTGGCTTATAAGTGCATCACCTCGCCGACCGACTATCCGATCAATGACGGAAGCTTCCGTTCGCTGGAAGTGATCGCCCCGCCGGGCCGCGTCGTCACCGCGATCAAGCCGGCGGCGATGCGCCGCTGGATGACCTTTCCAATGACCATCGTCGATACGATCTTCAAGGCGCTGGCGCCCGCGATCCCCGATCGCGTTGCCGCCGGCCATCATGCCGATCTCATCATCGCGCAGCTCATCGGCTTCACGAAAAACCAGTTCATCTTCGCCGGCGTCAGCCATGCCGGCGGCGGCTGGGGCGCGAAGATGACCGAGGACGGCGTGTCGGCGACCATCGCAATGAACGACGGCGATACCCACAACAGCCCGATCGAACTGCTCGAGGTGAAATACCCGCTCTTCGCCGAACGCTACGAACTGGTGCCCGATTCAGGCGGCGCAGGCCGCTATCGCGGCGGCCTCGGCGTCGATCGCGAAGTGCAGCCTTTGGTTGATCTGCGTTTGACGAGCCATATCGAACGCTCGCAATGCAAGCCCTGGGGCCTCTTCGGCGGTCACGAGGCGATGGCGAATGCGCTGTTCATCACCAAGGACGGCAAGGATCTCGGCGATCTGCCGAACGCCAAGGCCTTCACCATGCCGATGACTCTCGGCGACAAGGTGACGATCCGCGGCGGCGGCGGCGGCGGTTACGGCGACCCGATCGAACGCGATGTCGAGAAGGTCCGCGAGGACGTTTATCAAGGCTACGTGTCGCTCGACGCCGCGAAGAAATCTTATGGCGTGGTGATCGACCCCAAGAGCCTTGCCGTCGATGCCAAGGCCACGGAAAAACTCCGCGGCGAAATGCGCCAAGCCGCAGAATAAAGAATATCCCTATCCGCGCTTGCGGGGAGAGGGTGAGGTCCCTCAACCGCACGACCTCATCTGTAGCGAAAACCACCTCAGCCAACCCTCTCCCCCCCAAGGGCGGAGAGGGCTTTTATTTGTGGCGGTGACGGTGTTCCTAAACTCCCTCTCCGCTTTAGGGGAGAGGGAAGGGGTCCATCGCGTCAGCGATGGGAAGGGTGAGGTGTTCTTCAACGATGCTCGTAGGACGGAGAGGCTTACTGCGCGGCCGCTTTGTTGCTTGCGGGCACTAGCCGTTGGATGACTTCGTCCGTGGACATCACATCGCCGAACAGCCGCAGGATATTTGCCAGCGTACCGTTATGCTCGTCGTCGGTCGCGGCGGCGTTGGCGTCCGACACCATCACCGTTTTGTAATTCAGCATCATCGCGTCGCGCGCCGTCGATTCACAGCAGGTATTGGTGACCGTGCCGGTGACGAGGACGGTGTCGATGCCGCGCTCTTTCAGCAGCTTGTCCAGATCGCTCGATCCCTGGATGAAGGCACTGAAGCGGTTCTTCTCGACCTTCAGATCCTGCGGTTGAACGTCGAGATCGTCGTGCAAGGCCTGGCCATGAGAATCGCGTTCTAGATTTTTTACACCGGTCTGCTTGCGCGTGGGATTGGTAATGTCGTCGTAGAAGACGCTCCACGTGGTCAGGTCGTCGTGCTTGTGCGTCATTTGAATCCAAACGACCAAGCCGCCGGCCGCACGCGTCGCTTTTGCCAAGGTGTTGACGTTCGGCACGATTTCGCGCGCATAAGCGACTTCGGTCGGATAAGGCGGCAGCATGAACACATTTTGTAGATCGACGACCAGCAGCGCCGTCGCCGGTCCGACGAGTTCGTCGAACGCATGCAGCTTGCCGCGTGTCTTCATGACGCGTTCGGTGATGTAGGCCGGAATCTCGATCTTATGCATCACGTGTCTCCCTTCTCGATTATTTGTAGAAAAGATATGCCGCTGTCATCTGCGTGTTACGTACGGATCACAAAACTGAAAAGCCTCGGCTTCTATCTTGCCGCCTATGTCGCGCCGCTGAAAGCGGATTGTTCGCGACGGGTTGGTTGGAGGCCTAAGCAGAATGCGTGGTTCGGAGGCGCAGCGCGGTACGCGTGTGGCGAAGCTTTGTGTTGATGGCCGTAACGGTAAAACAGTCATCGCGCTCGTCATTCTCGCGACTGGACTCTCCCTCAGTCCCCGCGCCGTTCGCGCTGGTCAACTTCCCGCCAGCGCCTTTCAAGCTTATAGCGCCGCCAATGCGGCGAGCATCGTGCCGGGGCCGTTCTCGCTCTACACGGTGTCGGTTGGCTCCCTGGTCCCGACACAGTTCAATGTTGGCTTGGCCGAGGTCGGCAAGAAGGCTGACGGCTTCAACATCCTGACTTCGCAGGCCGCGCTCAGCGCCAATCTTCTGACTGATATCGAGCCGGTGGTGATCGGGCCGGGCGGCGTGCTCTATCAGACCGATGGGCATCATACCTTCCGTGCCCTGCTCAGCTCGGCTTGGGGTAGCACCAATCCGACCGTCGATGTCAATGTTATCGCGAATTACTCGAACCTGACGCCGGCGCAGTTCTGGGCATTGATGCAGCAGAACAACCTGCTGCTGCCGCTCAACGGCGGCGCGGTGACCTCGATCAATCTCGCCAACGGTTCGCCGCTGCCGACATCGCTGCTCGGCATGACCAACGATCCCTATCGTGGTCTCGAATACAGTATCCTGAAAAACAAAAGCTCGAAGCTGTTCACCACCACGTCGAACATTACCGGCGCGATCGGCTCGGCGATTCCCGGCCTCGACAAGACGGCGGCTTTCTATTCGGACTTCATCTGGGCCGGCGCCTATCGCGGCGCCAATAACGGGCTCGGGCTGCCTTATCTGTCGCCGGCAGATACTGCCCTCGCGACAAAATGGAATTTGAACGGTGCCAACGCGACGACGTTGCCGAACGCGGCAGGCGGCACGACCGCTTACACCGTCGCGCAATTACCCGGCTATATCCTGCCCAGCAGCATCGCCATCACGGGCGCGATCAGCGATGCAACGCTGGCTAACGGTACGCTCGATGGCAGCACGACCGGCACATTCAATCAGACCTCGACCTTCGCCTCTTTCAACGGTCTGCGCGGTCTCAATCTCGGCACGGTGACGATCGGCGCGAATGCGCCCGGCTTCGTCATGCAACTGGGCAATGACTCGGGTGGCACGGTCTCGCTCAGCGGCGCCAATACTTATACCGGCGGGACGACGATCCTTGCCGGCACGTTGATCGTCAACGGTGACAGCGCGCTCGGCGCGGCGCCTACCGGTTCGACAATTTCGACTACGTCTATCACCAAAGGCGTCCAAGCGGCCAACGGCATCGTCTTCAACAGCCTGACCGAAGGCAACGGCACGCTGCGCATCACCAATTCCTTCGCCACCAGCCGCGCGATCGCGGTGTCGGGCGAGGTCGCTAATCTCGACGTCAACGGCAACACCCTAACGCTCAATGGTCAGATCTATTCGGTCGGCGCGCTCTCGACCGGGATCGGCAACGCGACCGGCATCTCCGACATCACGCTGAATGACTCCGGCACCAACGGCAAACTCGTCGTCGCCCCGACCACCGGCAGCAACAGCAATTTCTTCGGCAATTGGATTCTGACCAAGGGCACGCTGCAGGTCGCCAGCGACGCCGCGCTCGGCAATACCAGTGGTCCGTCATACGAGATCGGTCAGATCGTTCTCAACGGCGGCACGTTCCAGCCGACGGCGGCGATCACGTCAAACCGCGGTTTCAAAGTTCAAAGCAAAGGCAGCGTCTTCGACACCAACGGCCTGACCTCGTCATGGGGCGCGTTCGTCGATACGCAGCGGCCGGTGACGATCGGCAATAACAATGCCGGCACCTCGGGCGCGGCGACTTTCAGCTCGCTCGAAATCGGCGGCGCGGTCGAGCTGACTGTCAATGGCGGCAGCGGCGCGACCGCAACGGCGATGACGCTCACCAACGGCATCATCCGCGATCCGGGCGGCACGCTGTTCCTCAACCCAACCAGCGGCAGCTTCGGCACGCGCGAAAAGATTCTTTCCACCACCGCACCGACCTTGACCAACGGCATCGCGCCGGTCTGGACGCTGATCGATAGCGCGGCGGCGAACAATCCCTATGACTTCGCGACCTATGGCGCGAACGGCTACACCGCGTTCGCCGGCTATAGCACGGACATCACCGCCGCCAACGCGACCAGCGTCGTCAAGCAAGGCGCTTCCGCGACTCTTGCCGCGAGCGTCAGCGCGGGGGCGTTGAATATTCAGAAGGGCTTCAACATTACGGCGACTGGCCGCACGCTGACGCTGGGCGACGGCACCAATCCGGCGGGCCTTATCCTCAATGGCGGCAGCGGCTCGGGCATCACCGGTGGCACGCTCGCTTTCGGCGGCAGCGAAGCCGTTATCGCCATCAACGGCAGCAGCACGATCTCGTCGGTCCTCACCGGCACCGGCGGCCTCACCTTGACCGGCACCGGAACGCTGACGCTCAGCACGGCGATGACCAATACCGGCCCGGTGACGATCGATTCCGGTTCGCTCGCGATTTCGGCGGTCGATGCGCTGAAGACCAGCACCGCCGGCGTCACCCTTGCCGATACGAAGAATCTTCTCGCCAGCACGGTGCCGACGCTCGCGGTCACGGCCAACAACACCGTCACCGCGATCAACGACGCAGGTGGCAATGGTGAAGTCGATATCAGCAACAACGCCAAGCTGACGATCGGCGACAGCACCAATCTCGACTCGGTTCTCGCGGCCACGGTCAAGGAAACCGGCACTGGCCAGGTCGGCGCAATCACGAAGAACGGCACGGGGCTGCTCGATCTTTCCGGTTCGGGTGGCGTTACCATCGCCAGCGGCGGCACGATCGCGGTCAATGCCGGCGCGGTGCGTATCGGCAACGGCGTGATGAAGAACGCGAATGCGATCAGCGTCGCCAGTGGGGCCGAGCTGCAATATAGCGGCAATGGTGGCGCGCAGCTGTCCAACCCGATCACCGGCGCGGGCATCTTCCATCTGCTCGCCGGCACGGTGCAGCTCAACGGCACGGCGGGTTCCAACACCTACACCAGCGGCACGGTGATCGAGCAGGGGACGATCCTCGATGTGACGACCGGTACGATCTCGACTGGCAACGCCAACATCACCAGCGCCGGCGGCACGGTCGTCTTCGACCAGAACACCAACGGCACTTACAGCGGCGTGATCAGCGACGGCCAGCAATCGGGCGGCCTCAGCAACCTGCGCAGCATGGCGGCTCTCGCCAGCGGCCCGACCCTCTCGGGCAACCTGATTAAAGACGACAGCAGCAGCACGGCAGTCAACGCCACCAACAGCAACGTCACGCTTAGCGCGGTGCAGACTTATACCGGCTATACCGTGGTCGAAGCCGGCACGCTGACCCTCGGTGCAACCAACGCCATCGCGACCAGCAGCCTCGTCGATCTCGGCCGCATCGGCGGCGCGCAGACCACGGGCGGTTCGGCTCAAACGGCGACCCTCGCACTCGGCGCCGACAACACCATCAAAGGGCTGATGAGCGAAACAGGCAATACGACGGCCATCGCGCTCAACGGTCACGCGCTGACCGTCAGTCCGACGACGGCGGCCACGACGACCTTCAGCGGCAATATCGGCGACACCGGCGCCGGCAGCCTCGTCAAAGCGGGGATCGGCACGTTGATCCTCAACGGCGCCAACACGGTCGGCGGTACGACCACGATCAGCGGCGGCACGCTCGCCGTTGGCGATGAGGCGACACCGGGCGCGACCCTCACCAGCACCGGCGGGGTTACGGTCGGCGCGGCCGGCACGCTGATGGGCCATGGCACCATTACCGGTGCGATTACCAACAGCGCCGGCGGCGTCGTCTCGCCGGGCGGCTCGATCGGCACCATGTCGGTCAGCGGTACCTACAGCCAGGCATCCAACAGCTCGCTCGCCATCGCCATCAGCCCCACCACCAGCAGCCAACTGGCTGTCTCAGGCACGGGCGGCACGGCCAGCCTTGCCGGCACGCTCGCCATCGTACCCCAGGCGGGCACCTATGTGCGCGGCACCAGCTTCCAGGTCGTCACCGCGACCGGCGGCGTCACCGGCACGTTCGACAAAGTCACCGGCTCCGTGCCGCAACTTCTCTTCGCCACGACCTATAAGGCGAACGAGGTCGATGTGATGCTGACCGGTTTCCAGGCGGCCAATAACTTCAGCGGTAACCAAGCGGGCGATTTCAACGCTCTCTCCAAAGCGCCAATCGGCAGTGCGACGGACGCGCTCCTCAACACCATCGGCAGCATGTCCGGCACCGCGCAGCAGCAGGCACTCGACCAGCTCAATCCCTATGCCGGGCTCAGCAACCAGGCCAGCTTCACCGTCGGCATGCAAGCGTTCCAAGAAACGATGGGCGGCCGTGCTTCCGCCGATCCGGGACCGGCCTCGGCGGTGCAGACCGCGCAATTGGTCAGCGGCGGTGGCATGTCGGTGCCGTTCGGTTCTTACACGGTCTGGGCGCAGGGCTTCGGTCAGTTCTCGACCATCGACGCGACCAACGCCGCGCCCAGCCAATCGACCAACGTTGCCGGCGGCGCGTTCGGCATGGAAGCGCCGATCGATCCGCATACGCGCATCGGCGGCTCGGTCGCTTACTCGAACAGCAGCACCTCGGTTGCCAACCTCGCCCAGACCGGTAACGCGGGTTCCTATGCGCTCGGCTTTTACGCCGGCCGCTGGTATGGCGATTTCGAAGTCGATGGCGAAGTCACCGCGGCCTACAACCAATCGAACACATCGCGGTTCGTTTCAGCCAATGGCCTCACCGCCAAGGGCAGCACCGATGGATTCGGCGGCGGTATCAGCGGCGCGGCAAGCTATCGCCTGACGCTCGGGCCGGCGGTGCTGAAGCCGCGCGTCGGTCTCGAATATGATTACAACACCAGCAACGGCTACACCGAAACCAACGGCGGCGTCGCCAATCTGCAGGTCGCGTCGAATAGTCAAAACACGCTGCGCAGTGCCGTCGGCGCCACGCTCTCGCAAAAGATTTCCGACGGCGGCGGCTATTCCATCGCGCCGGAATTCCGCGCCGCCTGGCTGCATCAATGGTTGAACACGACGCCGCAAAGCAACGAACGCTTCGCGGCGACGCCGTCGGCGGCCTTCTCGACCAGCGGCTCGAACGTCGGACGCGAAGCCGCCTTGATCGGCGCCGGCCTCAGCTTCAGCCCGCCGCCGGGCCTCGGCACCAACGTCATCTTCTTCGCCGAATACGACGCGACCCTCGCCAAGCACGAAACCGATCATGCCGTGCGCGGCGGCCTTAAGGTTTATTGGTAATCGGGTTTAGGTCTTCGCGCCCTGTATCGCCTGCCAAACCCGCTCCGGCGTTGCCGGCATTTCGATGTCGGTAACGCCCAGCGGGGCCAGGGCGTCGAGGATGGCGTTGATGATGGTCGGCGGTGTGGCGATGGCGCCAGCTTCGCCGATGCCTTTGACACCCAAGGGGTTAGTCCGGCAAACGACTTCTTCGAACCCGACGGCGAAGTCGGGCATCATGTCGGCGCGCGGCATGCCGTAATCCATGAAGCTACCGGTTAATAATTGTCCCGATGATTTTTCATAGATAACCGATTCGAGCAGCGCTTGGCCGATGCCCTGTGCCAGGCCGCCATGCACTTGGCCTTCGCAAATCATCGGATTGATCAGGACGCCGGCATCGTCGATCACGCTATAGCGCACGATGGTGGCGGTGCCGGTTTCGGGGTCGATCTCGATTTCGCAGACATGGCAGCCGTTCGGATGATTGGGCGGCTCGGTGCCGTAGGTGCCGCTAGCTTCGAGGCCAAGGCCGAATTGATCGGTGATGCCGCCGGGCCGGTAGAAAGCTTTGGCGACCTCGGTCAATGCGATCTTGCGATCGGTGCCGGTGATGTGGAAGGCGCCGTCGCTGAAGGCGATATCGGCTTCGGCAGCCTCCATCAGAACGGCGGCCATCGGCTTCGCCTTCTCGACGATCCGTGCTGCTGCGACTTTCAGCGCGACGCCGCCGACCATCGAGCTACGCGCGGCGAAGGTGCCTCGCCCGAAGGCAACGGCGTCGGTATCGCCTTGTACAAAGCGGATATTCTCGATCGGCAGACCCAGCCATTCGTTGATCATCTGGGCATAGGTCGTGGCGTGACCCTGGCCGTGCGAATGGGTGCCGGCGACGATGGTTGCGCCGCCGCCGGGATCGAAGCGCACTTCCATCCGGTCGTTAAAATTACCGCCTTGCTCGATGTAATAACCGATGGCGCGGCCGCGCAGACGGCCCCGGCTTTCGGATTCGGTGCGGCGCACGGCAAAGCCGTCCCAATCGGCCAGCGCCATGCAGCGATCGGTGACGCGCGCAAATTCGCCGCTGTCATAAACATATTGGGTTTGCGTTGCATACGGCATAGCGGCGGACGGAATGAAGTTCCGCCGCCGAATTTCGGCCGGATCGAGATTCATCGTACGCGCGGCTTTGTCGAGCAGCCGTTCGATGAAATAGATCGCCTCGGGCCGCCCCGCGCCGCGATAGGAAGTCACCGTTGTGGTGTTCGTGAAGACCGCCTGTGTTTCGAGATCGACCGTCTTGATGTCATAGACGTTTGGAATGAAACGCATCGAAAAATAAAGTGGAATCACCGCCGTCGCGAAGATGTAAGACCCGACGGCATGCAGCGCCTTGGCGCGCACGGCAAGGATTCGGCCATCGGCATCGAGCGCCAGCGATCCGGTGATGACCTGATCGCGGCCATGATGATCGCCCATCAGGCTTTCGGACCGTGTGCCGTTCCATTTGACCGGCCGCCCGCATCGCTTTGACGCCCACAACACCAGCCCTTCTTCGGGATGAATATTGCCTTTGAGCCCGAAGCCGCCGCCGACATCTGGTGACACAACCCGGATTTTGGTTTCGGGAATACCGAAGACCGCATTGGCCAGCATGGCGCGGTTGCCGTGCGGATTCTGAGACGCGTTGTAGAGCGTGAAGCTTTCGTCGGCGATGTTGTAATCGCCGATCGCGGTGCGCGGCTCGACCGGACAGGCGGCGAGGCGATTGTTGCGCAACTTCAGAGAAACGATATGCGCGGCATTGGCGAAGGCGGCATCGGTGGCGGTCTTGTCGCCGAACGATAGGGTGAAGGAAACGTTGCCGGTTGGGCATTCGTCCCACAAGCGAGGCGCGGCGGTATCCACCGCGCTCTCGACATCAACCACGGCAGGTAACGGCTCGTAATCGACCTCGATCGCTTCGACGGCATCGCGCGCCTGCGCCGCCGTGTCGGCAACGACGAAGGCGACACGCTCGCCGACGTGGCGCACGCGGTCGATCGCCAATAAAGGACGCAGCGTACGAAAGCCTTTGGGACCGCCCAGATGTTCCGGCATCAACGCGGGTGGAATCGAACCGATGCCGTCGTCGGCGAGATCGGCACCGGTCAGAACGCAAACAACACCGGGCATTGCCCGCGCCGCCGCCGTGTCGATGGCTTTGATCATCGCGTGCGGGTGCGGCGACATCAGGCAGACGCCATAGGCCTGCCGTGGAAGGTTGATATCATCGACATAGCGGCCGCGCCCGATGAGGAAGCGTTTGTCCTCAACGCGGCGTACCGGCTGGCCGATGCCGAAACGCATGGCTTCTTCTTTGCCCACCCGCGCTACTTCGGCAGGAACGCTTCCGTATAGAGCGTCTTCATATCGGGTTCTTTCTCGACCGTGCCGAGTTCCACATAAGACCGCGCCATTGTGGCGAGCGCCTTGGCGTTGAAATGACCGTCGTCTTTCAGCGTCCGCATCATCACGTCGTAGCTTTGCGCGGCGATATCGGGCTCGACATGCTGCACCTCGGCGGCGACGGCGACGGCCTTGTCTTTGTTGGCGCGCATGAAGGCGATGGTCTCGAACCAGCCTTTGAGAAACCCACGCACCGCGTCGGGCTTCGACGCGATGATATTGTCGGTGGCCGAGATGACGTACTGATGAAAATCGGTGACGTAATCGCCGAACTTGAGGAACAGTTTGCCCTTGCCTTGCCGCTCGATGTTCAGCGCCGAAGACACGTCGATGGTGATGCCATCGACCTGATGGGTCAGCAGCGCCGGCAGATAGCCGCTGACCTGTCCCATCGTCACACGGTTGATGCCGTTCGGCCCCCAGCCTTGCTGACGCGACAATTCCGCGACCAGCCATCCGGTCAAGGATGTCAGCGACGAAACGACAACGCCTTTGCCTTTGAGGTCGGCGACCGTCTTGATCGTGCTGTCTGCGCCCGTCACCAGCGTGATCTCCAGCGGCGCTCCGGCCATCGCGGCGACGGCTTTGGTCGGCAGGCCTTTGACGATCAGCGCCATGTCGGCGCCGCTATTGAGGCCGAGATCGGCGCTGCCGGCGGCAAGCGCCTGGTTGAGCGCGGGCGCGCCGCCGAAATTGATGATTTCGACGTCGATGCCGTTCTTTTTGAAGATGTCGTATTTCACCCCGACATCCAGCGGTACAAAGCCGAAGGCCTGCGGAACCGACTTGCCGACATGCAGCGTCTCGTTCGCGTTAGCCGGCGTCGCAAAGATTAGGCCGACACCCAAGGCGAGGTACATTGCATGGCGAAATGAGGTCGGCATCGTGTTTCTCTCTTTTCAAAGATACGTTTTATAATCGACATGTCGGCGCATCGAATTTGCGTCCCTCGACTTCGCACGGGGTGAGGAGGGGCTGATGCGCGGCATCGGAAATTACAGCACCAGATTTTTCCGCATCCCGAGCGAAGTCGAGGGACACTCGATGTAATTGCTATCCATCCTTAGTGCCGTGTTTTGGCAATCGCTTGCCACACGCGTTCCGGTGTCGCCGGCATTTCGATGTGGCTGACGCCGTATTCGGATAATGCGTCGATGACGGCGTTGATCACTGCCGATGTGGCGGGCGTGATACCGGCTTCGCCCGCGCCTTTAACGCCCAGTGGGTTGCTCTCGGTCGGTACCGCGTTCTGCCGTGTCTCGAAATTCGGCAGGTCGCCGGCCAGCGGCATGGCGTAATCCATGAAGCTGCCCGAGAGAAGCTGTCCGCCCTTGTCGAAGACGATCGCTTCCATCAGCGCCTGGCCGATGCCCTGCGCTGCGCCGCCATGGACCTGGCCTTCGACGATCATCGGGTTGATGACACGGCCAGCGTCATCAACCGTCGCGTAGCGGATCACGGTGACCGAGCCGAGTTCGGAATCGACCTCGACCTCGCAAGCGGCGGCGCCGTTCGGATGCGCATGAAGACGCGTGTTGAGGATCGATGTCGCGGCAAGCGGCCCGCGCAGGTCTTCGGGCAGACGCGAATCATTCGCCATGCTGGCGAGTTCGAAGAGCCCAACGGAGCGGTCCGTGCCAGTGACGGTGAAGCGGCCATCGGCGAAGACGATGTCATTTTCGGCGACTTCCAGCTTCACCGCGGCCAGTTTCTTTGCGCGTACCACGATCTCGTTCGAGGCGCGCACCAGAACCGCACCGCCCAACCGCATCGAACGATCGGAATGTGTGCCACCGCCCGAAACCGAAACAGCCGTGTCGCCGAACAGCACCGAGACGCTTTCCGCCGGCACTTGCAGAATCTCGGCGACCACTTGGGCGAAGCTCGTTTCGTGGCCCTGGCCCGAGGCCTGCGTGCCGATCGCTGCATCGATGCGGCCTTCGGCGAGGACGCGGATATCGCTGCGCTCATCGACGAAACCGGTCGGCGATTCGAGATAATTCACCACGGCGATGCCGCGCTTCAAACCTTTGGCGCGGGCGGCATCGCGGCGTGCCGGAAAGCCGGCCCAGTCGATAAGGCCCAGCACGGTTTCGAAATTCTCGGCGAACGCGCCGCAGTCATAGCAATGGCCGAGCGGCGATTGATAGGGCAGGGCCTTGGTCGGGATGATGTTACGCCGGCGCAATTCCTCGCGCGCGATTCCCATCTCGGCGGCGGCGAGATCGATCATGCGTTCGAGGATGAAATTCGATTCCGGTCGGCCGGCGCCGCGATAGACCGACATCGGCACGGTGTTGGTGGCGACGCCTTTCACGCGGACATGCTGCGCCGGGATGTCATAGACGTTACTCGCCATGCGCGTGACGTTGTTGAGCACCGCATAGGACACCGGATAGGCGCCGAGATTGCCGGCATAGGAAAGCTGCAGCGCGAGGAACTTGCCGTCTTTGTCGAGCGCCAGCGCGCCTTCGATTTCGACGTCGCGCGCTTGATAATCGGCAAGGAAGGCCTCGGCACGGCTTGAATTCCATTTGACCGGCCGGCCGATCTTGCGCGCCGCCCAGGCCAGTGCCGCACATTCCGGATAGACCGACGAACGCACGCCGAACCCGCCGCCGACATCGCCGGTGATGACGCGCACCTTGTCCATGCCGACGCCGAGGCAGGAGGCGACGGTGAATTTGATGCGATGAACGCCCTGGCTCACCGAATGAATGGTGTAGCTCTCGCTTGCTTGGTCATATTCGGCGATGGCGCAACGCGGTTCCATCGGTACGCCGCTGACGCGCTGATTGTGGCTCTCCAGCCGGATGATCTTGTGCGCGCGCGCGAAGGCGGCGTCGGTCGCGCCGCGATCGCCATTCTGAGATTGGACGAGCAGATTGCCACCACGCTCGTCCCACAGCCGCGCGGCATCCGGCGCCAGCGCCGCACTGATATCGACGGCGGCGGGCAGCATGTCGTAATCGACATCGATCTGCTCGGCGGCGTCGCGGGCATCGTCGAGCGTCTCCGCGATCACGTAAGCGACAGCCTCGCCGACATAGCGCACCTTGCCGTCGGCGATCGGCGGCTGTCCCGGCGGGGGACCGAAGGGCATCGCCTCCGGGCCGAAGGCGGGCTTGGTAATTTCGAAGTGATCCTGGCCGCTCGGCCCATGCTGCATCGGCTTCAAGCCGTCGGCGGCATAGTCGGCGCCGGTCAGGATGGCGAGCACGCCGGGCAGGGAAGCCGCCGCGCGTGTATCGATCGAGACAATGCGCGCATGCGCATGCGGCGAGCGCAGGATCACGGCATAGGCTTGATTCGGCACAGTGAGATCGTCGGTGAAGCTGCCCTTGCCAAGCAGCAGGCGGCGGTCTTCCTTGCGCAGGATGGATTGGCCGATCAAACCGGTCATCGATGGTTCCTTTATGGCGGCGACTTGCCGCCTATTTGGCGAAAGCCGGCTCTTTGATCCGAACGAAGTCGTGCACGCCTTCGCTCAGCGGTTTGCCTTTCGCCAGGGTGAAGCGGCCCGATCGTACGCGATAGCTTTTGGCGTCGAGCCCCGGCGGCGTGCCGCCGTCGGCGACGTCTTTGAGGATACGCAGCAGCATTCGGCGGATCTGGATGATCGAGGTGTCGCTGACGCCCAGATGCTCGATGGTGCGATCGGCGACCGGTCCCATCGATTCCTGAATGCCGCAATCCTGCACCCCAAGGCCGAAGATGCCGGTATAGGAATGGCCGCTCTTCTGCAGGCTGCGATCGACCAGGTAGTCGTTGTCCTTGTTGAGGACGGCGCGGTCGCTGCCGGGCAGCAGTTCGGGATGGATGAAGCTGTAGTCTTGTGACTCGGCCAGCTCTTCCGCGTTCAGCGGCCGGTCGGGCCAATATTCGACGCTGTAATTCATCGTCTCGTTGTCATCCACCGGTACCCAGACGTGCGCGCCGATGGGCGATGTCGAGATCAGCTTGTGAAACGGCATCAACATGACGTTGGCGGCGAGGGCGCTGTTGCCGTCGGGGAGATCGCGGCCGGTGATCGACACCATGCCGTAATCGGTCGGCACGACTTCATAGCGCGTCGGGATCGCGATCGGCCGGCCATCGGGACCATCGGCGGTGCCTTGATGCAGGAAGCTCAGATGGCTGACATCGAAGCCGCCTTCCAACGCCTGCAGCCAGTTGCAGTCCTGCAGATGGCGCGTGACGTAACGGTGCGAGTCCGGCACCAGCGTCCATTCGATCTCGGGAAATTCCGGCTTTAGGTCAGGCGGACCCATATAGGTCCAGACCATGCCGCCGCGTTCGAGGCACGGGTAAGCTGTGATCTTTATCTTGCGCTTGAAGTCTTTGTCCCACGGCTCGCTGGGCAAATCGACGCAATTGCCTTCGACGTCAAATTTCCAGCCGTGATAGACGCAGCGCAGGCCGCATTCCTCGTTGCGGCCGAAGAACAGCGACGCGGTGCGATGTGGGCAACGCTCGTCGAGAAGGCCGACACGGCCTTCGGTGTCGCGAAACGCGACCAGCTTTTCGCCCATCAATTTGACGCGCACGGGTGCGCCGTCGGGCTCGGGCAGTTGGTTGGAAAAGAGGGCGGGTATCCAATAGCGCCGCATCAGATCGCCCATCGGCGTACCGCGGCCGGTCCGCGTCAGCAGCTCGTTATCTTCGCGCGACAGCATTTCCCACCCGTTCCTTCCGTGGGGCATTCGAGGCCCCGCATGGGCCAAAAATGCTACCGCCGGGACGGGGGTGTCAACTGACTCGGGCGGTCGGCCCGATCGCCGCGAGACTGGGCCGGATGCGATAGAACAGCAGCGATGCGGCGATCAGCAGCATCGCGGCGCTGCCAGCCAGGGACCAGTGAACCCCGACGAAGCTGCCGCCAACGCCGATGGTAATGCCACTGAAGGCCCGGAAGCCCTGCGAGAACATATTGTAGAGCCCGATCACCCGCCCGCGAATCTCGGTCGGCGCGTTGAGCTGGACCAGCGTTGTGTTCATCGAGTCGTAGGACAGCCCCAGGAACCCGGCAACGACCATCAGCCCGACGGCCAAGGCGTAAGTGCTGGTCAGGGCAAAACAGATCAGCACGCCGCACCAGAGGATGACGAGGACGAAGGGCGTAATCGGGCGCGGCAGCATCAGGCCGGTGGCTTCGAGGACGAAGCCGGCGGTCAGCGCCCCGACGGCGTTTGCGCCCAGCAGCATTGAATAGAAGAAACCGGCATCGCCATGGCCCAAATCGAGGGCGAAATTCGGCATTTGCGCCTGATAGCCGCTGGCGACGAAGGCCGACGAGCAGGAAGCGAGCAGGATCATCGAGACGATGATGCGGTTGCCCTTGATGCTTTTCATCGTGCCGACGATTTCGGACAGGCCGCGGATCGGGCGCGGCGGACGCTGCACTTTCTGGAATTTCGGGCCGTAGGGCGCTTTCCACAGGAAGAAAGCCAGCGGCAGGAAGGACAGCACGTTGATCAGGATGCCGTGCGCGGGTCCAAAGACGATCAGGATGATGCCGCCGATCGCCGGCCCGCCCAACTGGCCGAGAACGCGCGACGTGGAATTGAGCCGTACCGCGCTGGGCAGCAGGTCCTTGCCGACCATGTCATAGAGCAGCACTTGGCCCGGCGTGCCCCAGAAGACCCCGGCCATGCCATGCAGCGTCAGGATCACCAGCGCGTGCCACATCTGCAGCGAATCGGTCAGGAACAGCACGCCCCAGGCGACCGAGCACAGCGCGAACAGCACCATGCCGATTTGAACGAGGCGGCGCGGATCGTAGCGATCGGCCAAGGCGCCCGAGAGGACGCCGAAGAACAGAAACGGCAGCCAATGCGACAGGATGGCAAAGCCGCCCAGCGCCGGTGAATGGAACTTCTGGAAGATGATCCAATAGCTGATCACATGCTCGATGCTGTCGCCCATCATGGCCAGCGCCGAGGTGATGAAATAGCGGCGATAACCCTGGTGATGCAGCGCGGCGAACGAGCGGCGTGGCGTCGGGGCGGGTGCCGCGGCGGCTGGTGTCTCGCTCAATTCGTCTCGTCCCCGATTAGGTCAATCGCCCATGCGCGACGGCCGATTGTACCCGCGCCCGCAGCAACAGGGTAATGCATAACAACAGCCCACCGCTGAGGGCCAGTGACCAATGAATGCCGATCAATGCACCGCCGAGGCCGACGGTGATGCCGCTGAAGGCGCGCAGGCCCTGTGCCGCGACGTTGTAGAGGCCTAGGACACGGCCGCGGATCTGTGGCGGCGCATTCAACTGGATCAGCGTCTGGTTCATCGAATTGAACGACAATTCGACGAAGCCGGCGCAGAACAGCATCAGCAGCGCCACGGGATAGATGTTGGTCATCGCGAAGACGGCGAGGACGCAGCACCAGATCATCACCAGAATGAACGACGTCGTCGGCTTAGGCTGCAGCCAGCCGCTGCTTTCCAGCACAAGCCCGCCGGTCAGCGCGCCCGCCGCGTCGGCGGCCAGCAGCATCGTATAGAGAATGCCCTCGCCACCATGACCCAGGTCGTTGGCGAAATTCGGCATCTGAGCCTGATAGGCGTTGCTGATGATCGCCGCCGCCGCGCCGGTCAAAAGCAGCATCGAGACGATGACCGGATCGCTGCGGATGTCCTTTATGGTCGAGACGATATCGCCGAAGCCGCGCACCGGGCGCGGCGGCAATTGCTCTTTGCGGTATTTCGGTCCGTAGGGCGCTTTCAACAGCCACAGCGTCAGCGGCAGGTAGAAGCACACATTCAACAGGATGCCGTAGGTCGGGCCGAAGGCGAGCAGGATCGCGCCGCCGACGGCGGGGCCGGCGAGAAGGCCCAACTGGCGCGAGGTCGAGTTGAGCCGGATCGCGCTGGGTAAGTTCTCACGCCCGACGATGTCGTGCAGGATGACCTGGCTGGCCGGGCCCCAGAAGACGCTGGCGAAGCCATGGACGGTCAGGATCGCCGCCGCGTGCCATTCCTGCAGCGAATCGGTCCAGAACAACACGCCCCAGGCGGTCGAGCAGAGCATGAACAGGACCATGCCGATTTGGATGAGGCGGCGCGGGTCGTAACGATCGGCCAGCGCGCCGGACAGGACGCCGAAGAACAGCATCGGCAGCCAGTGCGACAGCACCGCATAACCGCCGAGGGCCGGCGAATGGAAATGCTGGAACACCACCCAATAGGAAATCACATGCTCGACGCTGTCGGCCATCATGGCCAGGGCCGAGGTGATGAAGTAAGCGCGGAAACCCGCGTCATGCAGTGCCGCGAACCGGCGTGAAACCGGAACGGGTCCGGAGGATGGAGGTTGCTGTGTGCTCAAAACCACTCTTTCGAAGGGACAGTCGTCAAAGAAATATGCCCGATTCTAGCATGATCGGACGCAGCATGTGTCGTTTCGGTCAGGTCAGTCGCCCATCGGTGATAGAGGAACGGACCCTGAAGCGCAGGAAAAAAGTGATCGACAGCAGCAGCCCCGCGCTGATCGCCAGCGACCAATGCACATTGAGCAGCGCGCCGCCGATTCCGACGAAGATGCCGCTGAAGGCGCGGAGACCCGCGGCCGCCATGTTGTAAAGGCCAAGCACGCGGCCGCGTATCTCGGTCGGTGCGTTCAATTGTATCAGCGTCTGGATCATCGAATTAAACGACAGCTCGACGAACCCGGCGCAGAACAGCAGCACCAGCGCCAACGGATAGACATTGGTCATCGCAAAGGCGGCGAGGGCGCAGCACCACAGCATGACGAGGATGAAGGCGGTTGAAGGCTTCGGCGTCAGCCAGCCGCTGCTTTCGAGAACGATGCCGCCGGTCAATGCGCCGAACGCATCGGCGCCGAGCAGCATGGTGTAGAGGACGCCTTCCTCGCCATGACCGAGATCGGTCGCGAAGTTCGGCATCTGCGCCTGATAGGAATTGCTGACCAACATCGAGGTCGCGCCGGCCAACAGCAGCATCGAGGTGATGACGATATTGCCGCGCACGCCCTTGATCGTCAGGACGATGTCGGCAAAGCCGCGCACCGGACGTGGGGGTAATTGCTCTTTGCGGTATTTCGGCCCGTAAGGCGCTTTCCACAACCACCAGACCAGCGGCGCGTAAAAGGCCACGTTGACCAGGATGCCATAGACCGGGCCAAGGGCGAGGAGGATCGCGCCACCGATGGCGGGGCCGGCGAGCAAGCCCAGTTGACGCGAGGTGGCATTGAGCCGCACGGCGCTGGGCAACTGCTCGCGCCCGACGATGTCGTAGAGCATGACCTGGCTCGCCGGCAGCCAGAAGACGGCGGCGAAACCGTGAATGGTGAGGATGGCCGCCGCGTGCCATTCCTGCAGCGTGTCGGTCCAGAACAGGATGCCCCAGGTCAACGAGCAGAGCATGAAGAGGCCCATGCCGATCTGAATGAGGCGGCGCGGGTCGTAGCGGTCGGCCAGCGCACCCGAGAGAACGCCGAAGAACAGCATCGGCAACCAGTGGGACAGCATGGCGTAACCGCCCAGCGCCGGCGAATGGAAGCGCTGGAACACGACCCAATAGCTGATCACATGTTCGATGCTGTCGGCCATCATCGCCATGGCCGAGGTCAGGAAATACGCGCGGAAACCGGGATCTTGAAGGGCCGCGAATTTGCGCGGCGACTGGACGGCCCCATCGACTGGGGTTTTTGAACTACTCACTGATACGCTTTCGAAGGGAATAACCTAGCGGGTGAGTATGAAATTTAGCAGCATCCGGCCCGATGCTGCGGCGCAAACTCCCCAACGCGTCCATGCGCTGAGGTCATAGCAAAGGGCCGGATTTCCCTGTTTGGTCGTTGGATTCAGCCAAAAGCTCAGTGCGGCCGCACGTCGTTGTTGGTGTGGTGGTCGCCTTTTAGCCAGCGGGCGAGCTCGCTATGGGCGTCGGACCGGCGCTGAGCGTTGATCGCCTCGACATGGGCGGCATCGACGGTGAACTCGACCCGCAAGCCGTCGGGGCTGGTGATGTAGAGCGACAGGCAATAGCCGTGATCGGTGACGCGATGGGTAATGCCGTGCGTCTTGCTCCGGGCCAGCAACTCGTCGAACGTCGTCCGCGTCGATTTCAGCGCGATATGCCAGGTGCCGCCGTTGGCCGGCAGGATCGCCTTCGATGTCTCATAGACCTCGTCGTCGGCGAACTGGAAGAAGGCGAGGGCGCTGCCGTCGGCAAGGCCATAGAAGGTGTGGCAATATTCGATCTCGCGGCCCAGATCGGCGAAATGCGCTTTCTCGCACCAGGTCGCAATCAGCGGCATTCCCAGAATGTCCTCGAAGAAATGCCGGTTCGCTTCCTGGTCCTTGATCGCATAGGCGTTGTGATGCAGCCGCAACGGCAACTGGGACAGCAAAGCGGGTTTGTTATCGGTGTCGGGCATCGTCGCCTCCGTCGCAAGGCGCGTATGATATAACGGGGCCGGGCGACAAGAAACCATTCCCCGTTGGAGGAACGATCATGGCCTACGAACTCTATTACTGGCCTTCGACGCCCGGCCGCGGCGAATTCTTGCGTTTGGCGCTCGAAGCAGGCGGAGCCGATTATGTCGATGTCGCGCGGCGTAAAACCGGCATGGCGAAGATGATGAAGCTGATGAACGGGCCGCGCGTGACGCAACCGCCCTTCGCGCCGCCGTTTCTGAAATCGGGTAAGCTGCTGGTTAGCCAGACCGCGAACATCCTGATGTATCTTGGCGGCGAGTTGGGCCTCGCCCCGGCGACCGTGGCGGGCAAGCTGTGGGCAAACCAACTTCAACTCACCATTGCCGACTTGGTGAAAGAGGCGCACGACACGCATCATCCTGTCGCCACGTCGCTCTATTACGAAGACCAGAAGAAAGAAGCGAAACGCTACAGCGAGAATTTCCGCAAGGAACGCATCCCGAAATATCTCGGCTATTTCGAGAAGGTCATCGCGCGCAATCCCTCGGGTGATCGTTATGCGGTCGGCGCGCGGCTGTCCTATGTCGATACGTCGTTGTTCGAAGTGATCGAAGGGTTGAACTACGCGTTCCCCAAGGCTTTCGCCAAACAGGCGAAGAAATATCCGCTGCTGATGGCGCTGCATCGCCGAGTGCGGGAAAAGCCTCTGATGGCGGCATATCTCGCGTCGTCACGCCGCCTGCCCTACGACCAAGTTGGGATTTTCCGTCACTATGCCGAACTGGACGGGTAAATTCTTTCATCGTCATTCCCGCGAAAGCGGGAATCCATGCATCAACGCGTATGATGCAGGCATGGACCCCCGCTTTCGCGGGGGTGACGAATAAAAAAGATTGGAGAAAAGCATGGGCGTTCTGGTCAATGGCGTGTGGCGCGACGAAGAACTGCCGCAGGAAGCGACGAAGACGGGCGAGTTCGCGCGCATCGACAGCGCCTATCGCGATCGTGTCACCGCCGACGGGTCATCGGGCTTCAAGGCCGAAGCCGGGCGTTATCATCTCTATGTCGCACATGGCTGTCCCTGGGCGCACCGCACGCTGATCTTCCGCGCGTTGAAGAAGCTCGAAGGCGCGATTACCGTCGCCTATGCCATCCCTGGCCTCAAGGCCAATGGCTGGACCTTCGAGAACCATCTGGCTTTTCCCGAATGTATTCCCGATACGGTGAACGGCTTTCATTATCTCTACGAAGCTTATGCCGCGACCAAGCCGGATTACACCGGCAAGGTCACGGTGCCGGTCTTGTGGGACAAAAAGACCAAGCGGATCGTCAATAACGAATCTTCCGAGATCATCCGCATGCTCAACGCCGAGTTCGGTGGCATCGCCGGTGACGATACGGATTATTATCCGACCGCCTTGCGGCCCGAGATCGATCAACTCAACGATCGTATTTATCGAACCGTCAATAATGGCGTCTATCGCTGCGGCTTCGCGCGCTCGCAGGAAGCTTATGAACAAGCCTATGACGCGTTGTTCGAAACCCTCGATGATCTCGAGGCGCGGCTGGGGCGGCAGCGCTATCTTGTCGGCCGGCAATTGACCGAGGCGGATTGGCGATTGTTCCCCACCTTGGTGCGCTTCGATGTGGCCTACAACTCGATCTTCAAATGCAACAAGAAGCGGATCACCGATTATCCGAATCTGCTGAACTATATGCGTGAACTTTACGCCGTGCCCGGCATCGCCGAGACGGTGAAGGCGCGGCATTACGTCATCAATTATTGGTCGATCCCGCGCGTCAATACGACCGGCGTCATCCCGAAAGGCACGCCGGTCGATTACACGCAGCCGCATGATCGCGCGCGGTTTTAGCCTCGCCCTTTTTCTTCGCCTCGCCCCCTTGGGGGAGAGGCCGACGCGCAGCGGCGGGTGAGGGGGCATGCCGCAGATTCGGTATGTGTTGTTTCCCCCTCACCCCGCCCTCTCCCCCAAGGGGGCGAGGGAGAAGAGTAGAGGGCGCGTTACTTTTTTGATCGAGACAAAGTGAGCTTCCGCGTCTTGCGTCGTGCGTTATCCTTCCCATCTAGGAGCGGTCCCTTCCTCTCCGCATCCCGCCGGAGAGATTTTCCCTCGTGAAGAAAAACGTGCGCCTCATCAGCTTATTTCTGCTTTTGTTTGTCCTCCCCTTCTTGGTCAGTGCCTGCGGCATGGGGGGTCGCGATAGCAGCCGTCCGTGGAATGAGCAGCGCCGAGATACCTCGGGCCTTGCGCCCGATCCGGTGAAGACGCGCGAAGCGGTGATTCAGGTCTATGCCGCGCGTGCGGTTTCCTGGCGCGGCATCTTCGCGGTTCATACCTGGATCGCGGTGAAGCCGAAGAATGCCGATCGTTTCGCACGCTACGAGGTCGTCGGCTTCGGCGTTTCTGAAACCGTCTCCTCGATCCGGCAGGACCGAACCGGTCCCGACAATTACTGGTTCGGCGCAAAGCCGGACTTGATCCTCGATCTGCGCGGCGACAGCGTCGAGGCGCTGATCCCCAAGGTTGAGGCGGCGGTGGCGAGCTATCCCTATCCGCACGAATACACGGCCTGGCCCGGTCCCAACAGCAACACCTTCATCGCCCATATCGCGCGCCAGGTGCCCGAACTAGGCCTCGCGATGCCGTCGAACGCGATCGGCAAAGACTACCTGCCGGGCGGCGCGGTCTTCGCGAAGGCGCCCAGCGATAGCGGCTATCAGGTTTCGTTGTTCGGCGTGCTGGGCTTGATGTTGGCGCGCGATGAAGGGATCGAGATGAATCTCCTCGGCTTCGATCTCGGCGTTGGCTTGAAGCCGCTGGAACTGAAACTGCCCGGTGTGGGCGGCGTGGGTTTGCCGCGCGCAGAGGTTGCGCCGGCGGCAGGCTGACCCTATCGCTTAAGGCGCGCGTGACATCGTGCGTCTCTCGACTTCGCTCGGGATGAGGGCTGAGAGGTGCGTGGCGTCATTCAATGCAGCGCAAAATCTCACCTCATCCCGAGCGAAGTCGAGGGACGCATGGGCGCATTGCAGTCCTGTGTGATGGCCCGAATTACCGTTAGAACGTCGCTCGCCGCTGCGCTATTTTGATCCGAAAGCGGCGCCCCGAAGTTTGGCGCTGGGAGGATCAAGGCTCATGGAATTCGGCATTCAGTTTTTTCCGGACGTTGGGCCGGACGAGAAGTCGGCGCAGGATTATTGGAACGAAAGCCTCTATCTCGCCGAGAAGGGCGAGGCTTACGGCTACGGCCATGTCCGGACGGTCGAGCATTATTTCCATCCCTATGGCGGCTACAGCACCAACCCGATCGTCTTTCTGGCGGCGGCGTCGCAGCGCACCAAGACGATGCGGCTCATCACCGGCGCAGTGTTGCCGATCTTCAATCATCCCTTAAAGCTCGCCGGCGAAATCGGCATGCTGGACGCGATCTCGAACGGTCGGCTGGAAGTCGGTTTCGCGCGCGCCTTCATGGCGCATGAGTTCCGCACGCTGGGCCGCAGTATGGATGAAAGCCGCGCCCGCTTCGCCGAAGGTGTCGAGCAGATCCGGCGCTTGCTGGAAGAAGAAAACGTCACCAGCCACGGGGAATTCTACAGCTTCGACAAGGTGACCTCGCTGCCGCGCCCGACGCAAAAGCCGCGTCCGCCGTTCTGGATCGCGACGACGGCCAGCGCCGAATCGCAGATCGCGGCGGCCAAGGGCGGCCATTCCATCATGACCGTGCCCATCGGCGGGCCGGGCCAAGCGCGCAAGGTGATCGATACCTATCGCGAGGCCTGGACGGCGGAAGGCCGGCCCGGCAAGGGCCGGGTGATGATCGGCCTTCACATGTATTGCGCCCCGACCCAGGAAGAGGCCGAACGCCGCGCCAAGCCGCGGGTCGAGAATTATTTCAAGACGCTGCTCGACGCGCATTTGTCCTATCAGGGGCCGGTTTCGAAGGACTATCCGGCCAACGACAAGATGGTCGATGCGATGCGCCGCGCGACGTTCGAGGACCGCATGAAGAACGGCGTTGTCTGGGTCGGCACACCGGCACGTTTGCGCGAACAGATCGAAGGTTTCGTCGAGGAATGCGGCGGCATCGACAAGATCAGCCTGCAGATCAATTTCCACGACATGCCGGCGGATGAAGCCGAGGCTTCAATGCGGCTCTTCGGCGAAGAGGTCATTCCGTATTTCAAAAAGAAGTACGGCGACGCGCCGTAACGTCTCTCCGTCATTCCCGCGCAAGCGGGAATCCATGGTGCATCACGTTTGCTGCTGGCATGGACCCCCGCTTTCGCGGGGGTGACGATCGGAGTCTGTGCCGTCTGGATTCCTTTTCAGAAAGAATCCCCGAAAGGCTGAATTGCGGTCATAATTTCGCCGCGGTATCCCGGCTAATTTCTGCCCGTGTTTTGGGCAGTGATGGACGGGAGATCAACATGACCGAGGGAAGCAGCGCATTGTGCTCCGCACAATCACCGCGACGGTCGTCTTACCCCCATACCTTCATGGAAGACAGCCTGCTCGCCCGGCCGCGTTGGTGGGCAGAGGGTGGATTTGAGCCGCCGCTGGACGAACTTTTGTCCGACTCGGTTATCCAGACGGTGATGCGTCTCGACGGTACGACCCGTAAGCAGATCGAAAAGCTGCTTGCCGGCGTCCGGAATTCTACAGATACGGACGATCAGCCCAAGGTGGCTTGACGCCAGCCTCCGTCCGTACTCCCATGGCGGCAAGCGTGCCGCTGGACGGCCTTGGGAGGATGCGTGGACGATCTCAGAAAACTCGACGTCATCAGCCCCGCTTTGCGGCAGGAGCTGGATAAGCTCGCCAAGGGCGCGCGCATCCTCGAACTCAACGGCCATGGCGACCGGATTTTCGGCCATGTTGCTCTGCGCGATCCCGAAGGACGCGGCTTCTGGCTCAAGCGGCATAACATCTCGCTGGGCGAGGTGTTCGATTCGCGCGATTTCGTCCTGTTGGATTTCGACGGCAATCAAAAACACGGCCCGGGCAAGCGCCACAGCGAATGGCCGATCCATGCCGGCATCTTCCTGGCCCGGCCCGACCTGAATGTCTCGGCCCACACCCATCCGTTCCATTCGGTGATCTATTCGGCGGTGAAAAAGCCGCTCGGCTCGGTGTCGGGTGCGGGCAAGCCGCCGCCGCGTTTCGAGGGCACGTCCGAATTCATCGACACGCCGGAACTGGGCCACGCGCTCGCCGCGTCGCTGGGCAAGGATGCCAAGATGGCGCTGATGCGGCATCACGGGGTGATCTTCGCCGGTCGGACAATCGAAGAAATGGTCCTCGCCGGAATCGAGATCGAGCAGCGTTGCCAACAAATGCTCGCCGTCGCCAGCGCGGACCTGCCGTTCGAATGGCCGGACGCCGACGAGCTGCAGCGAAAATTCGGCTCGACGGCGAAACGGGTGGGTGGCCCTTCCGGTCTTTGGGACTATTATTGCCGCGTTTTGGCGCGCGCCGAATTGCAGGGCGATCCGCGTCTTTCCCACAAATGTTTGCTGTGAGTTCCTTATGACCGACGCCTTCAAACTTGCCACCGTATCCAGCGCCGGCAGCCCGCGCTTCGTCGCGATCGTGCTCGACGATAAGGCGATCGCGCTCAATGCCGTGCTGCCCTATCTGCCGGCCGCGTCCGCGCCCCGCGATTCCAGCACCATGCTGGGGCTGCTGAACGACTGGGAGCATAGCTTCGCCACGCTCAAGGCCGCGGTGGCGTTGCTGCGC
Source organism: uncultured Rhodospirillales bacterium (assembly GCA_903822185.1). Classification (GTDB taxonomy): domain Bacteria; phylum Pseudomonadota; class Alphaproteobacteria; order ATCC43930; family CGMCC-115725; genus CAIKMD01. The sequence continues at coordinate 145,191 of CAIJOA010000014.1, forward strand.
AAGGGTGGTCTCGACGACAAGCGCTGGCGCGATGCCGTGGCGCCGCTGTCGGCGGTAAAGGTTCATGCGCCGATCACCCGGCCGCCCAAGATGTTCTATGCCGCGATCAATTACCCGCGCCCGCCGCGTCCTGGCGATGAGAACAAGAAGAAAGACGACAGCATCGTCCGCCGTCCCTACATGTTCGAAAAGACCGCGAACACCGTCGCCGGTCCTTACGACGACGTGCTGAAGCCGCACGGCTATGACGATATCGATGGCGAGGTCGAACTGGGCGTCGTCATCGGCAAAACCGGCAAGCGCATCCCGGTCGATAAGGCGATGGACTATGTCGCCGGCTTCATGATCTGCAACGATCTGACCGTGCGTAATTATCGCAAGCCCGGCGAACTGCCGACCCCCGGCCCCGACTGGTTCGGCACCAAGTGCCACGAGGATTTCGCGCCGTTGGGGCCGTTCTTCGTGCCGCGCGAATTCGTGCCCGATTGCCGCAATCTGCGCCTGGTGCTGCGGGTCAATGGCGAGATTCGCCAGGACGGCAACACGCGCGACATGATCCATTCGCCCGAGGCCCAGATCGCGCATATCTCGAACCAGGTCGTGCTGGAACCCGGCGACGTGATCTCGACCGGCACGCCGAACGGCATCGGGCTTCAGACCGGCCAGTTCATCCTCGCCGGCGACATCGTCGAAGCCGAGATCGACCTGCTGGGCACGCAGCGCAATCGTCTTGTGGTGGAACGCTAAGCGGCATCATGGCGGACGGTAGGGACCAACAACCGGCCATCGCCATCGGCCATGTATTCTTCGCCGCGCCCGATGTGGCGGCGACGGCGCAATGGCTCGAACGGCTCGGCCTCAAACTCATTGCCTGCGACGAGGCGTATGCCGTGCTGGAATTGCGCGGCGGCACCCATCTCGTGGTGACCCCGACCGCGCGCCGGCCGTCCCGCGCCGGCGGCGAAGCACCGTTCGATCTGATGGTCGATAATATCGACACTGCGCATCGCGACTGTACCGCCAAGGGCTTGGTGCCTTCGCCGATTCGGCGTGACACGGTTCATGACGAGTTCCGTCTGACCGGGCCGGACGGGTGCGGCGTGACGGTGCTGTGTCTGAACGAAGGACGAGGCTAGAGCCCTCACCGTCCCATCGCTACGCGACGGGTCCCTCCCTCTCCCGCCAAGCGGGCGAGGGGACTTTTACATCGCTCTGTCTTCAACCCCTCACCCGTGAAACGGGAGGGAGGGGCCCGCGCTCCGCGCGGGAGGGTGAGGGTTGCTCACCCCAAAAGAAAAACCCCGCTTCATCGAAGCGGGGTTTTGTGTTGCGGCTTTGCTGTTCGCTTAAGGCTTCTGGAATTTCACCACGAAGATATCGATCGGAATCTTCGGATTGAAGACGACGAAGTCATGCGTGTCCTTGGGATTGCGCAGGAACATGCCCTCATCGACGAACTTGAATCCCGCCGCCAGCATTTCACGCTTCAAGGCTTCCTCGCCGATGCGGTGATATTTCTTGCCGACCGAGGTGCCGTCGGCAATCGACGCGGCGTAGTCGGCAATGACCACGGTGCCGCCCGGCTTCAGCGCATCGAACATCGCCTTGTCCATCTTCATGCGATCGACCGGCAGGTAGGTCGTGTCGTGATAGCCGAAGAAGAAGGTGATGAGGTCGAGGTCATGCGTGTCGGCGGGAGCGGGGGACTCGAACGACCGCTCGATCATGACGGCATGTTTCATCGCCGGACTTTTCATCCGCTCGGTCAAGGCGTCGATCGGTTTTTGCGGCATGCCGGGCGGGTTCTGCGCATAGACCGTGCCGGGATTCGCGCCGCGCGCCATGATCTCGGTGCTGTAGCCGGCGCCTGCCGCCATATCGAGAACCTTCATGCCTGAGCGCACGCCGGTGAAGGCGAGCAGTTTCACAGGCTCCCGCCGGTCGTCATTCTTGCGGTCGGCTTCGGTGCGGTCCGGGGCGGCGATGACGGCTGCATAATTGGGCGCGGGGCCGATCGGCGTCATGCTGCTACAGGCGGCAAGCGTTGCCAGGGTGGCGGCGCCAAGCAGGGCGCGGGCGATTCCTCTCATGGAGATTCCTTTTCTGAACGGCGAAGCTTGGCGCGATTTAGCGCGCGGTGAAGAAAACCTGCAACCGTGCCAGTTACACGATTGCGTGTGACGTTTAGACGGGCGGTTTCCAATAAACGAAACCCATCGCATTGCCCGTGCCTGCAATCGAACGGTAACAGGGCACGTAATCGACGATCTCCAGCGGATAGCCCAGTTCGGCCATCGCGCCGGCAACCGGCACCCAATTTTTGATCTCGGACGTACCCGACTGAAAGATTGCCTCACCCAATTCGGCGACCTTGTCGATGTGACGGTCGCGCATCGCGTCTATGAAGGCGCGATCGACATCCTCGTCGATGACGAAATGGCTGAGCCCGCCCGAGGCGATCAGCGCAACGCGCGCATCGCTGTCCCAGGATTGAATCGCGCGCACGACGGATTTTCCGAAATCATAGCAGCGCTTAATCGTCGGCTGGTTCGGCGGATAATAGGTATTGATGGCCAACGGAACGCAGGGGATCGGCTGGTCGCGCATCAACTGGCGATAAACGAAGCCATAGGCGTGCGGCGTTTCTTCCGCCGGCAGATTCTTCATCGCCGCGACATCGAAGCCGTCTTCGATGGCCCGCTCGATGATGTGACGGCCCAGCGCGGGCACGGTTGGATAGGTCGCGCCCTTGGGCGGCACATGGCCGGGCACAGCGATGGCGACACCCGGCGCGGCATTGGCCATGCGTTCTTCCGGCCAGGGATTGTTGGTGATCTGCTCGCCGCAGAATACGGTGAGGGCCGGCACGGCGGCTTCGCGGAACATCTCCATGTGATCGTTGCCGGCGATGACGACGATGTCGGGTTTCACCTCGGCGAAGACATCGGCCAGCTTGTTCAGCGCGGTGCGGCAGGCAGCGTGACGCGCGCGCCATTTCTCGATCGTGATCTCGTTCTCGAAATGCCCGTCCTTACGCGCCTCGGCCAGCTCGTCGAAGCTCCAGGTTCGGCCCTGCCAATGATGCCGCACGCCGCGATCGAACACCGCGCGCTGCCCCCATTGATCGGGCGGTGTGGACAGCATCGGCCCGTGCGACGTTCCCATCCCTAAAACGATCTTGGCCATGGCATCTCTCCTTGCCAGCATCATAGCGTGCGGCGCTCGGGGCGTCTCGGCGGGATGATTGTTCGGCCAGGCCGAATAGTCCGTGCAGTTTCGGTGCGGTTATAAGCCGGGCTTGGCGGGCTTATCTCCTTTCACATGAGACGGCCATTCCGGTTCGCCTCGATCTTCGGAGGAGAAAAATAATGCGTACCCTTTCAGTTCTTCGCGCCGGTTCGTTGGCTCTTGCTTTGACCCTCGCGCTCGGCGCCTCGCATGCGGCTTTCGCCGCCCCGGCCAGCGACGCGTCGCAACAGCAGGCGCAGCAAGGCAGCACGGGCGTCTATGACGGCGCCGACTTCCAGGCGGCCAAAAGCTCTTTCAAGTAAGCGCGATTTGACCCCTGGCTTCTAGGGCTTGATGGGCCGGTATCCTTCGCGATGCCGGCCCACCGTCCCAACTAAGGGAACGGAGACCACCATGAACAACACGCTCTTTTCTTTGCTTTTTATGCTCGCTGTGACGAGCCCCCTCATCACCATGGCCGATACGGCACCCCGCCAAACGCCATTGCAGACAGCGCGGACGCAGCAATCGCTCACCGCCGGTGGTTTGTTCGATCCCGGCGCTACGGATCAAGCGCGCCTGGTCGATTATCGCTGACGGGACTCTTTGGGCGCCGGCTTACGCAGGAAATCGATCAAGGCCTGCAACGCCGCCGGCGTCTGGCGTCGGCTCGGATAATAAAGGCAGAACGCGCTGCCTTTCGGCATCCAGTCATCCAGCAAAGAAACGCAACGGCCATCCGCGATTGCGTCGGTGACATAGGCACGGGGCAATTGCGTCAGCCCGACGCCGTCGAGAATCGCCGGTGCCATCAGCGATGTCTCGTTGAGGATGAGCGAGCCTTTGACCGGTACGTCGAACACCTTGCCGTCTTTCTGGAATCGCCATGGCAGCAGCGCGCCGTTCGGCAGACGGATGCGGATGCAGTTGTGCTGTAACAAGTCGGTCGGCACTTTCGGCGCCGGATTGCGTTTCAGGTAAGACGGCGCACCGACGATCGCGGTCTGCCAGTCGTCGGTGACGCGCACCGCGATCATGTCGCGGTCGATGCGGTCGCCGGCTCGAATGCCGGCATCGAATTGTTGCGCAACGATATCGACATTGGCGCTGTCGATCGACACTTCCAATTTTATGTCCGGATATTGCGCCATGAATTTCGCCATCATCGGGGCGATAACGGTCTGCGCCGCCGGCGGTGCGACGGTCAGGCGTAAAAGGCCCGCCGGCTTGTCGCGGAATTCATTCACCGATTCGATCGCGGCATCGTAATCGTCCAGCACCGGTCGCAGCCGGCTCAGCAACTTCTCGCCGGCCTCGGTCGTGGCGACGCTGCGCGTCGTCCGGTTCAGCAGCCGGACGCCCAGCCGTTCCTCGAAACTGCGGATGGTCTGGCTCAGGCTCGCGGGTGAGATGCCCAGATTCTTCGCCGCTTTGGTGAAGCTCCGCTGTTCTGCCACCGCCATGAAGGCGCTGAGTTCGCTGAAATCGCTGCCGCGCATTGTTGTACCTGCCGGGGATGATCCCCGCCCCATTACTCGAATTTGCTGAAGGATGCATTCGCACCTTTCCGGATTATCGCCGCGGCGATGGAGGAGCATATCGGGGGCAAGACATCATCATTCAAGGAAACAAGAACATGGCCTCCCCCCAGAAAGACATCGCCGTCCTGATCGGCAGCCTGCGCCGCGATTCGATCAACAAGAAAGCTGCGCTGGCGCTCGATCATCTCGCGCCCGACTCACTCCGGCTCAGCCAGGTCGATATCGCCACGCTCGATTATTACAATCAGGATTTCGATGCCGATCCGGCCGAAACGCCGATTACTTACCGCGCTTTCCGCGAACGCATCGCCCGCGCCGATGGCGTTCTGTTCCTGACGCCCGAATATAACCGCACCATCCCGGCGGTGATCAAGAACGCGGTCGATGTCGGATCGCGGCCTTATGGAAAAAGCGTCTGGGCCGGAAAGCCGGCCGGCGTTATCAGCATGACGATGGGCGTCCTCGGCGGCTTCGGCGCCAACCAGGATCTACGGCGTCTGCTCGGCAATATGGATATGCGGGTGATGCAGCAGCCCGAGGTCTATCTCAGCAGCGCGCATGAAATCTTCGGCGCCGAAGGCGTGATCGACAAAGAATCGACCCGCACCTTCCTCAAAAGCTTCATCGATGCTTTCGCGACCTGGGTTCAACACCATCCGGCCCTCGCGGCTTGATGGGTAAGGCAGCGAGACAATCCGGCGTCCCCCACCGGATTGTCTCGCTTCGCCGATAACGGCTTAGGAAATGCCCTTCCAGGCGTGGTCGGGTTCCGAGATGTCGAAGACGATGCCATGCGGGTCGCGATATTTAATCTCGACGGCCATGCCGGCGCGGCCTTCGAAATGGAACTTGCCGCCATTGTCTTTGATCGTCTGATCCATCGCCTGGAATTCTTTCGGATCTTCGACGACGAAGCCGATGTGATGGATGCCGACGAAATCCTTGCCGCGCTCGTCGCCGGCATCTTCGTCGGTCTTGAATTTCAGCAAGGTCACATTGACGACGCCGTCCGACAGGGCGACCGCGACTTCGTTCTCGGAATGCTTCGTGAACCCGAAGACATTCACGTAGAACTCGGCTTCTTTCTTCAGATCGCTGACCGTCAGCGCGATATGTCTCAGCTTGGCCGTCATGTTCCTCACCCTTCAACTTGTTTCTAATCCCTTGCCGCCATTCTAGCAGAGTGGGCAAGCCCGCTGAAAGTATCTAACCCCTCTCCGCCCTTGGGGGCGGAGAGGGCAGGGTGAGGTGGGGGGTATCGCGTATTCGATGGTCGCGGCTTTGAACGCTGCCCGACCCACCTCATCCTAAATCCTTCTCCCCCCGCACGCGGGCGGAGAAGGACTTCAGGGCCGGACGATAAAGGCCAGCTTTTCGCCCTTCAACCGCCGCGCGATATTTTCGCCGACGACCTTGGCCAACCGTTTCCCCATCACCGCGCCGGATGCCCCCGCGCTATGCGGCGAGATCAGCAGGTTCGGCGCGTCCCACAGGGGATGATCAACAGGCAACGGCTCGGGCTCGGTCACATCGAGACCCGCCCCGCCGATCGTGCCCTTCTGCAAGGCTTCGGCGAGGGCAAGGCAATCGACGATATAGCCGCGCGCGATATTCACCAGCGCGGTGGTCGGTTTCATCAGCGCCAGTTCGGCCACGCCGATCAGATGCCGCGTTTCTTCATTGGCCGCGATGGCGATGACGACGCTGTCGGCGCGCGGCAGGACGTCGTGCAATCGCGCCAGGGCGACAGCTTCGTCGGCATGCGGATGCGGCGTGCCGTGGCGATTGACCGCGACGACATGCGCGCCGAATTCTTTGAGCAGCCGTCCGATCTCTTGGCCGATATGGCCGAACCCGATTACCACGGCGGTGCCGTCGAACGGAATGCGGCAATGCTCGTTCACCTCGCGCGCCCAGCGATGCTGTTGCTGCGCCCGCAGCATCGCCGGAAAGCGCTTTTGCACGCTTAGCAGCAAGGCCATCGCATGGGTCGCGACAGACGGTGCATAGGCATCGCCGGCGTTGGTCAGGATAACGCCTGGCGGAATGCCGTACCGCAGCGTCGCGTCGTATCCCGCCGACAGCATCTGAATCCAACTGAGGCGCTTTGCCTTTTCCCGCAGGATGCGCGCAACTTCGGGCGAAGCGGTGGAATCGGGAATGACCAAAGCTTCGGCCTCGGGGATCGCGGCTTCCATCTCGGCATCGTTCGTGACGATCAGCGCATCGTCGCCGACCAGTTCCCGGACCCGCGCATTGATGACCGGCGCGCCGAAATTCGCCCGCACGACGATCTTCATTTTGCGGGGAGGGGCACGACGAAGCGTTTGTCGAACAATTGCTCCTCGCTGACCTCGCCCTTCAACATGCCCTGCGACTTGTACCAGGCGATCTGATGCATGATGTCACGCGTGTTCACCCGCATCAGCGGATCGACATAGGCGATGCCCAGCTTGATTGCTTCCGGCGGCTGGCCGACATATTTGCCGATAATGCCCAGAACCTCTGGCGCGGTCGGGCCGTCTTTGGGAACTTCGCCGGGGCCGATGAAGGCGGCGCGGTAATCGTCGATGCCCTTGCGATAGGCGCCGAGGAACCGGCCCAGCAATTCGCTGCGTTCGGTGTCGGTCTTGGCCGAGACGAAAATCGCGCGGTCTTGAAAATCGAGTTCGTCGCCGACCCAGGCCAGGACGCGCAAATCGCCGCGATCAATCGACGGCATGACCGGCACGGTGACGATGGTAACGCCGCCATCGGCTTGGCCGCCGATCAGGGCCGAGAAAATATTCGGTATCGATTGCAGCGACAGGACTTTGATGCCGGCCAGATCGACGCCGTATTTCTCGGCCAAAGCGCCGATGACGTAATGGCCGGGCGCACCGGTTTGCGACACGGCTATCGAATGGCCGGCCACGTCCTTCAATGATTTGAGGCCGCTCTGATAGGCGTTGTTCGACACCATGTAGCCCAGATTGTGAAAGCCGGGCGCTTCGCGGCCCTGTCCGCCGATGATGCGAACCGCGCCTTGCGCGGCAAACGCATAGAATCCCGCCGTCAGTCCGGTTGAGCCGACATCGACATCGCCTGATACGGTCGCGACCGCGACCGGTTGTGCTGCATCGAAAAACACCAGTTCAGCCTCGATGCCCGCAGCGGCAAAATAGCCTTTCTCGATCGCGATATAGATCGGCCCGGACGAGGTCGTCTTGATCACGCCCAGCTTGATCTTGTCGGCGGCTGTCGCCGGCGTCGCGCCGCAGCCGATCGCCAGACCAAGGGTAACGAGCGCCGCCTTTGTGAGATGCCGTACATAACGAGCCGATACCATCATCCCGTCCTCCCTTAAGTTTCGCCGGCCCTGTTATGCAGGGCCAGTCGTCGTGCCCGAAAACTATCTTGCGGTGGCGACCGCCCGCGTGCGCGGGGCCGGCGCTTCCAATGAGTCGGCCGCCGAATTTTCCCGGCTGTCGCGAATGATCCGCGTCAGCATCGCCCGGAACGCGGTCGTTTCCGCCGCGGACAAGCCGCCGAAAAAGCGGGCCTCGAACCGCTCGACATCCTTGTTGCATTTATTCAGCAGCGTCGCGCCCTTGGCGGTAAGGCTGACGCGCAGCATGCGGCGGTAGGCGGCGTCCTCGACGCGGCGAATGAGGCCGCGCTGCTCAAGGCCGGTGACGATCTCGTGACAGGACTGCGGCGTCACGCCCAGCCGCCGCGCCAGCGCTGACGAGAAGACGCCGTCGCGATGCTCATCGACAACACTCAGCACGATATATTGCGAGGGCGTCAGGCCGAAAACTTGCACGACTTCGTCGAGCTGCTGGTAATTACACAGCTGCGTCTGGCGCAGCAGATAGCTCAACAAGGCGTTTTTCGGCATGTCTCGATGCTCCTGCCGCCGCGCTTGACGGTCTATCAGGGAACCTGATAGGAAACCTGTAAGGTTGCTACCCGTCGAAGTCAATAAATCGCCGCGGCTTTCCTCGTGGCGGATTTTTGATATAGGTTGGGGAACAAGCCGGGCGCGCGAAACGCCCTGGATCGCAAAATTAAATCGCCAACGGGAGCATCGCCGGAATTACCGGCACCGGGTTCAAACCACTACACACGCATCGAACACATAAAGGAATCATCATGGCTGCAGATAATCTGCCGGGCGGCAAGAACGTCAAAGTCGAATTCGAAGACGGCATTGCCTGGGTCACGCTGAACCGCCCCGAAAAGCGCAACTGCATGAGCCCCGCGCTCAATGACGAAATGGTCCAGGTGCTGGACGCGCTTGAAATCGACGATCGCTGCAAGGTGCTGGTGCTGACCGGCGCGGGCGAGGCGTTCTCGGCCGGCATGGATCTGCGCGAATTCTTCCGCGCCACCGATGGCCTGCCTTATGTGCAGCAGATGCGCGTGCGCCGTTCCTCGGCGACCTGGCAGTGGCAGCAACTGTCGCATTTCATGAAGCCGACGATTGCCATGGTGAATGGCTGGTGCTTCGGTGGCGCCTTCACGCCTTTGATTTCGTGCGACTTGGCGATCGCGGCGGAAGAAGCGCAGTTCGGCATTTCCGAAGTGAACTGGGGCATCATCCCCGGCGGCCAGGTGACCCGCTCGCTGGTGCAGGCAATGAGCGTCCGCAACGCAATGTATTACACGATGACCGCCGAAACCTTCGACGGCAAGCAAGCGGCGCAGATGGGCATCGTCAACGAAGCGGTGCCGAAGGCGAAGCTACGGGAACGCACGACGCAACTGGCGAAGATGCTGGTCGCCAAGAATCCCCATGCGCTGCGCGCCTGCAAAGAGGCGATCCGTTCCTGCCTCAGCATCCCGTTCGAAGCTTCGGGCGATTATCTCGGCGCGAAGAGTTCGCAGCTCCGTCTCATCGACGACGAGAACGGCCGCAACCAGGGCCTCACTCAGTTCCTCGACGAGAAGTCCTATCGTCCCGGCCTCGGCGCGATGCGCCGCGATAAGGAATAGCGTTCGCGTTCCCCCTCACCCTCCCGCTAACGCGGGTCCCTCCCTCTCCCCGCCGGGGAGAGGGGTGGGGTGAGGGGGCTCGGCCTATCAATCGCATTAGTCTTTCGCGAGGACACAGCATGACCATCGACATCGCCCGTCTGATGCGGCCGCGTTCCATCGTGATCGTCGGCATCTCGCCCGAAAGCACCTCTGCCGGATTCTTGATGCTCAAGAATCTCGAAGAATACAAATATCCCGGTGATATCCATCTCGTCAGCCGCAACCGCGATGAGATCGCCGGACGGGCTTGCGTCAAAACCATTGATGACCTGCCCGACGGCGTCGATGCGGCGATGCTGCTCATTCCGCGCGTCGCCATCGAAGACGCGGTCAAAGCCTGCGCCCGCAAGAAGATCGGCGGCATCATCATCTTCGCCGCTGGCTTCGGCGAGGCGGGCCCTGAATGGAAAATCGTGCAGGACCGTATCGCGACCATCGCCGAAGACGCCGGTATCGCCCTGTGCGGTCCCAACTGCCTCGGCCTTGTTGATTTCGTTCATCGCATCCCGCTGACCTTCTCGGCCCAACTCGGCACGCCGATCGATGTGAAGGCCGGTGTCGTCGTTGTCGCGCAAAGCGGCGGACTTGCCGGTGTCGTCCGCGTCGGCCTGCGTGCCCGCGACATTCCCGTCACCTGCTGGGTCTCGACCGGCAACGAGGCGGTGCTGGGGCTCGAGGACTATGTCGGCTATCTGCTGGAAGACCCGACCACCCAGGTCGTCGCCGCCTTCGCCGAACAAATCCGCAAGCCGCAAAAATTCATCGAAGTTGCGGCCCGCGCCCGCGAACTGGGCAAGCCGATCGTGCTGCTCCATGCCGGGCGCAGCGCCGCCGCACAGGAATCGGCGCGCTCGCACACCGGCGCGATGGTTGGCGATTACGCCGTCGTGCAGACTATTCTTGCGCATCACGCCGTTGTCCATGTCGAAACCCTGGAAGAACTGATCGACGTCTGCGAACTGATGCTGCGCTTCCCGGTGCCGCCGACCAAGGGCTGCGCCATGGTCACGGATTCGGGCGCGGTCAAAGGCATGACCCTCGATCTGTGCGATGCGCTGGGCCTCGATCTGCCGCCGCTCTCGCCGGCACTCGAAGCGATCTTGCAGAAGGAACTGCCCGAGTTCGTCGGCGCCAGCAATCCACTCGACCTGACCGCGCAAGCGATCACCCATCTCGACATGTACGAAAAGACCATCGCGCCGATCCTCGCCGACGACGCCTATGGTAGCGTGGTGCTGACCGCGATCATCTCCTCGGCCAGCGAGTTCGCGCTGGTGAAGGGCCGCGCTGGCCTCAAACCGATGATCGGTGCGAAGAAGCCGGTGATCTACGCCATGCTCGGCGACGAGGCCGAAGTGCCGGCGCAACTCATCCCCGAGGTGCGTGCCGCCAACGTGCCGTTCTTCCGCTCGCCCGAACGCGCCTTCCGCGCACTCGCCCGCATCACCGCCTATGGCCGCGCGCTGGAAAAAGCGCGCCATCGTGTCGTGCCGCCCCGCCTCATGGCGCCGCCGCTCAAGGCGCACGGCACGCTCGCCGAATATGCCGGCAAGGACTATCTCGCATCCTGCGGCTTGTCGGTGCCGAAAGGCGGCCTGGTCACGACGCTGACCGAAGCGAATAGCCTCGCCTCCGAAATCGGCTTCCCCGTCGCCATCAAGATCCAGTCATCGGCCCTCGCGCATAAAAGCGATGCCGGCGGCGTCATCCTCCGCATCGCCGACAACGCGCAACTCGCGGCCGCCTGGGAAAAACTGCAACAGATCGCCCGTGACCGCGCTCTCGCGCTCGACGGCATCCTGGTCGAACAGATGTCCCGGCCCGGCATCGAAATGATCGTCGGTGCCCGCCGCGACCCCCAATGGGGCCCGGTCCTCGCCGTGGGCCTCGGCGGCATCTGGGCCGAAGCCCTCGCCGATATCCGCATCCTCCCGGTCGGCCTCGATGTTGCCGCGATCGAAGACGAACTACGCAAACTGCGCGGCGCTAAACTTCTCGCCGGCATGCGCGGCTCCCCACCCGTCGATGTGAAGGCGCTCGCGAAAGCCGTTGCACTGATCGGCGCCGTGATGGAAGCACGGCCCGAGATCAAAGAGATCGACATCAACCCGCTGATGGTGTTTGCGGCGGGTGACGGCGCGATGGCGCTCGATGCGCTGATTGTTACGGAATAGGCAAAAGAAGCGCCTCACGGGTCCTTCTTCGAATAGGCATTCAAACCCTTTCAGGGTATTGCTGCCGGGCAATGCTTCAGCGTCGCCAGCTTGATCAGGGTGTCCCGCCGCTCATAAAGCTTCGCATTCTCCGTTCTTTCGGGACCATTACTGCCCGCGGCGGCCATCCCGCCATAAGCGATCGGCGCGATGAGCAGTGCCGCAAACATGGCGGCCTCGTCGCGTGAGCGATTGCTCGCGATTACGTCGTTGGCTTTGCTCATACGATCGGCGATCTGGCGGCGTTCATCAGCAATCTGCTCGCAGGTCATCACCCGCGCCTCGGGCGTGAAATCGTCGAGAGTCAGGTCACGCGTACGGTTGATAGAGGTCGTGTCGGGGGGCAATGGCGGGGCGGGTGTCGAGCAGCACGCCAGCAGCAACGCCGTAAGGATGACAAACGGCGCGCGTCTATTTGAAAACGACTGCACGGCCGCGTCCTCCCATTTCGCCCCAGTTGAACAGCCCCATGCCCAACGTGCCATAACGCACCAGGATGACGGCATCCGCATTGAGGTCTGCCGCCTTTTTCTTCAGCTCTTTGGCGACTTGTTCGCGGGTCGGATCATCGGCAAAGGCGTGCGGCTTCGACACGTTCACGTCGAGGTCTTTGATAACCTGATAAGGACGGTCAGTGATGTCGTTCTCAGTCAGGATCACGCTGTCTGGCGACTTCTTCACTTGCGGCGGCGCGTGGTCGTTGACGCAAGCCCCCAAAGCAATGACCATTGAAACCGCCAGGCAAAATCTCTTCGCATTCATCTTTGTCCCCCTCGATCGCGGATGCATTTGCGCTGAATTCACCCCGGAAGATAGCAATTTCCCCGAAACTGCGGAAGAGAATGCACGTTATCATTGCGCCGGGTGTTTTTGACATCGCTCACACGCGACGGTAATTCAACGGGATTGGGGAGTAGCATCCGCCTTTCTCCGGCGGGGCCGTGTCAACATACTCGCGCAATGCGCGTGGTACGGCCGGCAGGGATTTGATGCCCTGTTTCGCGAGACCAGTACGCAACCGATTCCGTCCGGCGGGAAGCGGTGCGCGTACTGTTCCTGCCCGGTGGATTTTCGATGAGCCTTATCGCGATTATGGTTCTCGCCTTCAGTATGTCCGCTGATGCGTTCGCCGCTGCGCTAGGCAAAGGGACGGAGCTCGACCATCCGCGTCTTTCCGAGGCGGTGCGTACCGGCTTGGTCTTCGGCACAATCGAGGCGATCACGCCACTCATCGGCTGGGTCGGTGGTCTTGCCGCCAGTGCCTATATCACCGCGATCGATCACTGGATCGCCTTCGGCCTTCTGTTCGCTATCGGTACGAAGATGATCTGGGACAGCGTGCGGCGTGCCGAGACGGCGGAAAAGCCAAAACGCCATTCCTATTTCGTACTCGTGATCACCGCGATCGGCACCAGCATCGATGCGATGGTGGTCGGGATCACGTTGGCTTTCCTCGATGTGAATATCATCGGCGTCGCCCTCGCGATCGGCGCGGCAACTTTCATGATGACGACGCTGGGCGTGATGATCGGGCGGGTGGCCGGCAAGACGCTGGGACGGACGGCGGAAGCGCTGGGCGGCATCGGCCTCATTGTCATCGGCACCGCGATCCTAATCGAGCATACGATGCTGTCGTAATTCCTGACGGGGACGAACGAGCCGATCCGTGCTATTTTTGCGCGAGCGCACAACGCTGCGTCTGATGCTGCATAAGATTCGAGGGAGGTCCGTCCGATGTCCGTTTTGCGTTACGCCGCGCGTGCCGTTGTTTTCGCAGTGTCGCTAGGATTGGCCGTTCCGGCCTCTCACGCCGCCGACAAACTCCATGTTGCCAAACCCGAAGCCACCACTTTCGCGTTCGCCTTCCTCGATATCGGTATCGGCGCGGGCATTTTCGCCAAGCACGGGCTCGATATCGAAGTGCTCGATCTTGCGGGTGCAGCCAAGGCGCATCAGGCGCTGATCGCCGGTAGCGCCGAGATCGAATTGGGCTCGGGGGTCGAGCTGATCTATCTCGCCAAGGGATCGCCGGCCAAGGGCATCGCCGTCCTCGCGACCGCGCCGCTCGGTATGGGGCTGATGGTGCGTGATGATGGCTCGGTCAAGGATGTTGCTGATCTCAAGGGCAAGATGGTCGGCATCTCGACCGTCGGTTCGCTGACCGATTGGCTCGCGACCGAGATGTCGCGGCACGAGGGCTGGGGCAGCGACGGGGTGAAGCGCGTTGCGCTCGGCAATCAGGATGCGCTGTCGGCGGCGCTGCTGTCGAAGAATATCGACGCGATCATCGGCGGGACGCAGACCGGCTATCGCCTGCAGGAAGCCGGGCGCGGCAAGGTGCTGACGACCTTCGGTCCGCTGGTGCCGCATTTCGTCACTCACATGATTCTCGCCAGCGACGCGATGATCGCCGCCCATCCCGATCAGGTGAAGACCTTCCTCGCGGCCTGGTTCGACACGGTCGCCTTCGCCAAAGCCAACCGCGCCGAGGCGATCCGTCTGACCATGCCGCTGACCCGCATGCCGCCCGAAACCGCCGCGCGGATTTACGATGAACAGATCGCGATGATCTCGCCCGACGGCCGCTTCCAGCCCGACGATCTCGCGGTGATCAAGCAATCGGTGAAAGTGCTCGGCGAATTCGAGAAGCTCCCGCCCGACAACGCGATGTTCACCGAGGCGTTTTTGCCAGGGAAGAAGTAGCGCCTTATCGTCATTGCGAGGAGCGTTAGCGACGAAGCAATCCAGTGTGCGGACAGACTGGATTGCTTCGCTACGCTCGCAATGACGGCGGCGTTTATGCGCATTTCCGTTTAGGCCGATCGTGTCCTAAATTCGCGCCGGTCATGACCTACGCGATCAAAGAAATCTTCTATACGCTGCAGGGCGAGGGCGCGAATGCCGGGCGGCCGGCGGTGTTTTGCCGTTTTGCCGGATGCAATCTCTGGTCGGGGCGCGAGGAAGATCGCGCAACGGCAGTGTGCCAATTCTGCGATACGGATTTCGTCGGCATGGACGGCGTCGGCGGCGGACGTTTCGCGACGGCGGATGATCTTGCCGCGGCAATCGTCGCGCAATGGCCGCGTGACGTGAAGCAAAAGCCGTTCGCCGTGCTGACCGGCGGCGAACCATTGTTGCAGATCGACGAAGCCTTGATCGACGCGCTGCACCGCGCTGGCTGCACCATCGCGGTCGAGACCAACGGCACCCTCTTGCCGCCGCCGGGGCTCGACTGGATTTGTGTCAGCCCGAAGGCCGGCAGCGAAATGGTGTTGTGCGCGGGCGACGAACTCAAGCTGATCTATCCGCAGGACGGTATCGATCCGGCCGATTTCGCCGGCCTGCCGTTCCGGAACTTCTTCCTTCAGGCCAAGGACGATCCCAACCGCGCGGCCAATGCCGCCGGGGCGATCCGCTATTGCCTCGACCATCCGCATTGGCGGCTCAGTGTCCAGACGCACAAGGCGCTCGGCTTTCCTTGAACCACGCCGTACGGCGCTTATCTATGTACGTTGAAAGCGGTCAACGTAATCCGAGCAACTGGTGTCGGCAAATCTGAAAATTTCAAAACAAAGCCAATTTTCCAAGCAGTATCAACGCTGCTGCCGGAAAACGAAGCCAATCCGAAGCCAAATTCGCACGTTTTTGACGGCATCTTACGCGAATAAATCGGGCGGATCGGCGCGGTGCGCGGGGACGAGATCGTGTGCCGTGATCCCGACCAGCCGATAGGCCGTGCCGTCGAGCACGCGCTGCAGCGTCGGGCGGACGGCGGCGAGGATCGTCTCGGCGCGCATCGTCGGATGATGCAGGCGGCAGGCATGGGTGCGGTTCTGGTGATCGAAACGTTTGAGCTTCAGGGTCAGCGATCCGGCGGCCAGCTCGGTACGGGCCAGCCGTTCGGCGACGCGGTCGGCGATCTGCGCCAGCTGGACATCGATCTCGTCGAAATCCCGGAGGTCGTGGGCAAAGGTGCGCTCGGCCCCGACCGAGACATTGCGGCCGCGGCCGTTGCCGACCTTGCGGCCGTCTTCGCCCAGCGCGCGGCTGGAAAGCTTGCGGCCCCAATCGCCGAAACGGTGGATCAGATCGTCGAGCTTTGCTGCGCGCAATTGCGCGATGGTCTCGTATCCCATCGCGTTGAGCTTCTGCGTCATCACCGGTCCGACGCCGGGCAGGGCCGATACCTTCATCGGCGCCAGCACCTCCATCGCATCGTGATGGCCGATGACGTAAAAGCCGCGCGGCTTGCCGAAATCGCTGGCGATCTTGGCGAGCATCTTGTTGGCAGCGAGACCGACGGAAATCGTCACGCCGACGCGCTTTTCGACCAGCAGCGACAGGCGGGCGAGACTGCGGGCCGCCGGCTCCGTGGCGGCGGTGTCAGAGAAGTCGAGATAGGCCTCGTCGATCGAGACGGCTTCGACCCGCGCGCCGGTCTCGATCATCAGGTCTTTGATGCGACGCGAATCACGCCGGTATTTTTCCATGTCGGGGCGGATCACGGCGGCGTCGGGACAAAGCCGGATCGCCCGGCTCATCGGCATGGCCGAGCGCACGCCGAAGCGCCGCGCGATGTAGCAGGCCGTCAGCACCACGCCGCGCACGCTGCCGCCGACGATCAGCGGCTTGTCGATCAGGTCCGGATGGTCGCGCTTCTCGACCGATGCGTAAAATGCGTCGCAATCGACATGGGCGACGGTCAGGTGGGCAAGCTCGGGGTGGGTGACGAGGCGGTCCGAGCCGCACTGGCTACATGTTGCGCCCGGCGGCTCATTCGCCTCGCTCAGCCGCCCGCAATCCCGGCAGAGACAGGTCGAATGGGCCAGCGGCGGGGCGGGCGAGGGGGCCGACATGCTGGGGCTATAAGGCCGTTCGGCGCGTCGGTCCAGGTTCGCCGCCGTTGCGGAAAAGCCCTGTCACTGATAGGATTTCCGCAATTCGGTAGTGCTTAAAACAAACGCAACCAAGGGGCGGCTCCCGGGCCGAGAAACGCTATGACCATCGATATGCATTTCCATTGGGGTCCCAAGGGCTTCACCGATGCGCTGCGTCAACGCACCAGCAAGCCGAATATCCGGCGCGGCGACGATGGCGCCGAATATATGGATTCGTTTTTCTCGACGACGAAGCTTGCCGCCGATTTCGACGATGTGAGCCCGCGCCTGGCCGATATGGACAAGAACGGCGTGCAGCATGCCGTTTTGTCGATCAGCCCGGTCACCGGTGTGGAAGCCTTGCCGCTGCAGGAATCGCTGCCGCTCGCGCGCGCCTATAACGACTCCGTTTCCGCGCTTTCGGTGGCCTATCCCGATCGCTTCTCGGGCTTCGCGATCCTGCCGGTCAGCAATATCTCCGCCGCCGTCACCGAGTTCGAGCGCGCGATGGATCTGCCGGGCATCGTTGGCGCCGTGCTGCCGGGCGATGGGTTCCTCTCGAAGAAACGCGCGGAACGTTTCGCGCCGCTGATGGAAGCTGCCAATCGCCGCAACGCAATTTTCCTCGTCCATTACGCCAAGCTGTCCGACGATCCGGAAGCGCCGAAGCCCGACACCTCGGACAATGCGCGCGACCGGTTCGGTACGCTCGATATGCAGTCGCGTTTGAGCTCGAACATGGTCACCTTCTGCATGACCGATTTCTTGAAGCCCTATCCGAACGTGACGATGATGAGCCACAATCTCGGCGGTAACATCGCCTTCGAGGTCGATCGCATGGATCACCGCGCGCTGATGGACACCCCAGGCCGCGAGCTGCCGTCGAAGCAGTTCAAGGCCGCGCCGGTCATCGTCGATTGCAACTCGCTGGGCTCGCGCGCGATCGAACTCGCAACCGAAGTCTATGGCGCCGAGAAGATCGTGTTCGGCTCCGACGGTACCGCGTTCGGCATGGACTGGACCAACAAGGCGATTGCCGACGCGCGTATCAGCGAAGCCGACAAAGACTTGATTCGCGGCGGCAATGCCAAGCGTCTTCTGGGCCGCGTTAATGCGCGGTTCGCCAGCGCCGCTGAGTAAGAACTAGATCGACGCCCTGAGGCGCGACGCGATCGCGGGTAAGTCCGCGAAGCGTTGCGCCACGGCGGCCGCGCCTTTGGCCATTGCCGGCGCACCATAACCCCATTCTGCAAAGACCCCCGGACAGCCGATCCCGACCGCCACCGCGATGTCGTTGGCGTGATCGCCGATCATGATCGCGCAATCGCCGGCGCCGCCCGCCATCTCGATCGTGCCGCGCAGATGCGCCGGGTCGGGCTTATGCGCGGCGAATGAATCACCGCAGCCCAGCACCGGAAACCAATGCGTCAGCCCCAGCGCGTTCAGGACCGCCTTGGTCGCGGAAGTCGATTTGTTGGTGCAGATGGCAAAGCGCCAGCCGTCTTTCTGCAACGCGGCCAGCGTCTCATCGACATGGGGATAAGCGCGCGTCGCGACCGCGACATGGGCGGTGTAATCGGCAACGAAGGTCTCGTGATCGCCCGGCTGCGGCGCTGAACCGCGCGCGGCAAAGGCTTTGACGATCAGCTTCGCGGTGCCGTCCCCGATCATCGGTCTGATCTCGTCTTCGGTGAACGGTGCAAGGTCGTAGCGCGCCATCATCCGATCGAGCGCCGCCGTCAGGTCAGGCAGCGAATCGACCAGCGTGCCGTCGAGATCGAAGACGAGAAGGGGACGCAGCGCCATGAAGGTGTTCTAACACCATTCGCGCGACGGTGCATGAGTGGATGTGGGATGTCTGATGAGTCGTGCGTGAAGCACCCCTCACCCCAACCCTCTCCCCCAAGGGGGCGAGGGAGTAACTGTGGGGGCGAGAGCAAGTGAAACCCCTCGCCCCTTGGGGAGAGGGAGGGGCCCGCGTCAGCGGGAGGGTGAGGGGGTAACCTCGATTACCGCGCGGCAGCCTTCTTCTTCCGCAACGGCGCTTTCGCCTTAGCCTTCGGACGCGCTGCCGTCTTCGCACGGCGCGCTGCCGGCTTCTTCGCCTTGCTCCACAGTTCCTTGCTCGCCAGCGCGGCGCCGTCGCCGAGGGCTTCCAGCTTCGCCCACATGATGCTGGGGTGGACGCGGTGCATGAACGGGCCTTGCGCGAAGCCGCAATCGGTGCCGGCGATGACGTTCTCGCGGCCGAGAGCTTTCGCGTAACGGACCAAACGCTGCGAGATCAACTCGGGATGCTCGACGACGTTGGTTGCATGGCTGATGACGCCGGGGATGAGGATGCGGCCCTTGGGCATCTTCACGTTCTGCCAGACTTCCCATTCATGCTCGTGGCGCGGGTTGGCGCCTTCGATCACATAGGCGCCTGCTTTGACGCGCAGGATCAGATCGACGATGTCTTTCAGCGGCACGTCGGTCGTGTGCGGACCCGGCCAGCTGCCCCAGCAGACGTGATAGCGGATCTTCTCTTCGGGAATGCCTTTGAGCGCGTGGTTCAGCGCCTCCATATGCATCGCGACCCAATTCCGATACTGCTTGAAGGTCTTGGGCGGCACCTGACGGTCATAGGTGACGGCGGCGCGCGCATCATCGACTTGCACCAACAGGCCGGCATCGGCGATGGCGCGATATTCGGTGCCCATCGCCTCGGCGATGGCGAAGACCATCTCTTCTTCGTTCTTATAATACTCGTTCTTGCGATCGGGGATCGCGCTGGCCGGCGCGGCGACCGGCAGGAAGCCTTCGGTCGCGCTGCTGGTGGCGAGCGCCGCCTTGAAGTTCTTGATGTCGCGCTGGATCTGCGCCTGGCCGGTATAGGTGATCGGTCCGACGACGACGGTATCGCCGCCGCGTGCGCCGCCGTCATGCGCGTCCAGTTCTTCGTAGAACTCTTTGAACTTCTTGCGGTCGGCGCCATAGGCGTAAGGATCGCCGGAGGCCGCGCGCGATTCGAAACCGGACAAACGTTCCAGCACATATTGCGACCAGCTGATCTCCTTGCCGAACTCGCCGTCGCTGACGACATCGACGCCGGCCTTCGTCTGTTGGCGGACGATCGTCTTGACGCTTGCCTTCAACGTGCGCTGATAGGCGGCTTCGTCGTAGGGCTTCTTGGCGCGTTTCGCTTTTAGGAACTCGATCAATTCGGGCGGCCGGATCAGGCTTCCGACATGGGTCGTGAGAATACGGCGGTCACTGCGCTTCACGCTAAGGCTCCTTCGGCGTCATCAAATTCGAGAGAGGGGAGAACAGGCGTGGCATTCGAGGCCACGCCTGCATTGGATTCAACCATAAACCGACCCATCGGCGATGGGCAGGAACGAAAAGACGGCTAGGCGGGCGAGCCATCAGGTTTGGTCACGCGGCGGATGCCGGACAAGGCGTCCGAAATGCCGTGATCGTCGTCCATCTTGAGGCCCATCGCATCCTCGTAGGCGCGTTTGATCGCCTCGGGCTGGCCTTCCTGGAAGACGAAGCGCGTCGGCGTCACGTTGTCGAAGACGCTGCTGCTCATCAATTGCTCGCGGGTGAAGCCTTCGACGAACTGCTTCTTGCCGACGATCGGCAGCGGGATGTCGTTATTGATTTTGGGGTCGCGGATGGTCGCTTTCGGGTCGCCGCCATTCGCCACCGTTTCCATATCCTCGAAGAAACGGTTGCGGATCATGACGATGCCGCGATCGCTGCGGGCCAAATGCTCGCCGGTGCGGTCGGCGATCTCGCCCTGTCCGACCCAGGCGGCGAAATCCTGATTCATCACGCCGTTGGTCAGCCATTCGCCCGTCTTCGGATCGGTGGTCGGTCCGATCCAATAGGGGATCGAGTTCTGGACGTAGGGTTCGCGATCCTTCGGCACGCGGTTGAAGAACCAGCCGACGCTCAGCGTCTTGGTATCATCGACCGGCACGCGCCATTCGAAATGGCCGCCGGTGAAAAGGCAATTGGGCCACAGGCAGACGCGGCCGATGGACCAAAGCGGATTGGTCTCGTCGGTGTCCTCGCGCACGCGCTTATAGACCCAGCCATAATCGAATTCATCGAATCCGACCTTGGTGTGACGCGCGCCGTAGGGGCCGGTCTTGCCTTTGAGCCGCAGGGGCCAGTTGGCGTGCATCCATTCGAAATGGACGGGGTCGATCGAGTTCTCCTGGCACTGGAACCAGTTGCAGGGGATTTCGGAAAAGACGATCTGGACGAAGCCGTTCTTCCAATTGAAGGGCTCCCAGTCGGGCAGCAGCGGCGCGGGCTGCGGACCCATATAGGCCCAGAGTAAACCGGCCTTCGCCTCGACCGGATAGGCCTTGATCGGCGTCTTATCTTTATAGCGCGAGGTGCTATCGACCATGTCGTCGAACGGCTGCTCGAGGCACTTGCCGTCCTTGTCGAACAGCCAGCCGTGATAGTGACAACGCAGGCCGCACTCCTCGGGATAGCCGAAGGACAGATCCGCGCGGCGGTGCGGGCAATGGCGATCGACGAGGCCATAATTGCCGCTGAGGTCTTTGTAGAGAACCAGGTCCTCGCTCAGCAGCCGGACGCGCTTCACCGGCTTTTCCTCAAGCTCGGCAACGGCGGCGATGGGGTACCAATAGCGGCGCAATAGTTCACCCATCCGGGTGCCCGCGGCGGTTTCGATCAACGATTGATTATTGGCTTCCGTCAGCATCGCAATCCTCGTTTCCTCAAGCGCTTTCTAATAGCCGCCATAGCCTTTCCCGATAATGGCGGCTTAGAACTGGCGTCCCTCAAAATTGCCGCTAGTGTAGCATTCCAGGCCGTTAGAAGGGATGCGTTACATGAAAATTGGTTTGTTCGACCATGTCGATCAGAACGACCGCCCTCTGGCCCAACAATTCGACGAACGGCTGCAATTCCTGGCTGCCGCCGACGAAGCCGGATTTTACAGCCTCCAGGTCGCCGAGCATCACGGCACCCCCCTCAATATGGTGCCGAACCCGGCGGTTTATCTCGCCGCCGCCGCCCGGGCCACCAAGCAAATCCGCCTCGGCGCGCTGGTTTTCCTGCTGCCGCTTTATTCGCCCCTGCGCCTGATCGAAGAAATCTGCATGCTGGACCATCTGAGCCACGGCCGGCTCGATGTCGGCGTCGGGCGCGGCGTCTCGCCGTTCGAGCTCAATTTCCACCGCGTCAATCACGACAAGTCGCGCGAGATTTTCCAGGACGCCTATGACTGCATCATCAAGGGCCTGACCAACGACGTGCTGGATCACGACGGTCCGTTCTTCACCTACAATAAGGTGCCGATGGCGATGAAGCCGTTGCAGCAGCCTTATCCGCCGATTTGGTACGCCTCGTCGGCCGAAACCGGCTCGCGCTGGTCGGGCGAGCGCGGTGTGCATTTCGGCACGCTCGGTTCGATGGAAACCGCGAAGAAGAATCTCGATACCTATCGCGCTTCCTATGTCGGCAAGCCGGCGCATCCGAAGCCGGAATTCCCCGGCGGCGTCGCCCTCTGCGTCAATCGTCAGCTCGTTGTCGCCGATACCATAGCCGAGGCGCGCAAGATTGCCGAGCCGGCGCATCATGAACATCACGAGAAGATCACCTGGCTGCTGAAGCGCAACGTCACCAGCATCAATTACTCGCAGCACATCATCGGCACCTTCGACGACGCGATCAAAGCCGGCTCGGTGATCATCGGCACGCCGGAAACGGTCTATGCCGACATCAAAAAGCAGGTCGAGTTTCTGGGCGTCAACATGATGAATTTCGCCATGTTCTTTGGAAACATGTCGCTTGAAACAGCGCTGCGCTCGCAGCAGCTTTTTGCTAAGGAAGTGCTGCCGAAGCTCGCCGCCCTCTAGGCGGCCAACCCAGGAGGCAGTTTGCGGCGTCTCACCGGACTGATCCTCTTTGCGGCTTTGCTGTTGCCCGCGTCGGCGCAGGCGGCGGTTCATCACAAGGCCAAGGCACATCATAGCGCCCCGTCCGACGCCAAACGCGGCGTGGCGGCGGTCTATGCCGGGCGGCTGGTCGGGCATCGTACGGCCAGCGGCGCCGTGCTGGACCGCGAGCATCTGACCACCGCGCATCGCCAACTGCCCTTCGGCACCCGGCTGGAAGTGACCAATCGCAATAACGGACGCAAGGCTATCGTCACGGTCAACGATCGTGGTCCCTTCCGCCGGAATTTTGCGCTCGATCTGTCGCCGGCTGCTGCCGCCGCGCTGGGTATTGGCCGCAACGCTAGCGCGCCGGTAGAATACCGGATAGCCGCGAAACACTGACAACACGCGCGGCGGGAGCTGCGTTGAACATCCTTTTGACGCCGGCACGGATCGGGCCGGTCGAAATCAAAAATCGCATCGTCATGCCGCCCATGACGACGCGCGGGGCGGACGAAGAAGGCTTCGTCACCGACGACACCGTCGGCTATTACATGGCGCGTGTTCGTGGCGGCACCGGCCTCATCACGGTCGAAATGGCCTCGCCGGAACGCGCCGGACGGCATCGCCGCCGCGAACTCGGCATCTATGACGACCGCTTCCTGCCGGGGCTACAGCGCCTTGTGCAGGCGATCCACGACGGCGGCGCCAAGGCCTCCATCCAGCTCGGTCATGGTGGTGGCCATACCCGGCGCGACATCTGCGGCGAGACGCCGGTCGCGCCCTCGGCGATCCCGCATCCGGTGTTCGAGACGACGTTCGAGACGATCATTCCCGAAGCGATGACCAAGGTGAGGATCGATGAATGCGTCGCCGCCTTTGCCGAGGCTGCCGCGCGGGCGCAGCGCGCCGGTTTCGATTGCGTCGAAATCCATGGTGCGCATGGCTATCTCATTTCGCAATTCCTGACCCCGCTCGAGAATACGCGTACCGACGACTATGGCGGCTCGCTCGAAAACCGTGCCCGCTTCGGTATTGAGGTGCTGCGCGCGGTGAAAGCTGCGGTGCCGGGCATGGGCGTGATCTATCGTATCTCGGTCGATGATTACTTCCCCGAAGGCATGCCGTGGGAAGAAGGTCGCCAGGCCGCGATCTGGATGGCCGAAGCCGGAGCCGACGCGGTGCATATCGCCGCCGGGCATTATCGCTCGCTTCCCTCTGCAGCGCGGCAGATGCCGCCGATGACGTATCCTGATGCGACCTTCCTCGACTACGCGGCCAGCATCCGTAAGGCGGTGAAAGTCCCCGTGATCGCCGTCGGCCGTCTCGGCGATCCTGTCGTCGCGGCGATGGCTGTCGAGAGCGGCAAAGCAGATTTCATCGCGCTGGGCCGCACGTTGCTCGCCGAACCCGACTGGGTGACGAAGCTGTCGCGCGGCGAGGCGCAACGGCGGTGCCTTTCCTGCAACACGTGTGTCGATGAAATGCGTGCGGGTAATCGGCTCGGCTGTGTCGTCAACGGGAAGGCGGGTAAGGAAGTGCTCTTCTCGGATCGGCAGACACCGCAAGGCGAACGTATCGCCGTGATCGGTGCGGGGCCGGCGGGTCTTTCCTATGCGTCGCAAGTCGCCGATGGGAACAGCGTTACGGTGTTCGAGCGCGCGGCTGTCCCCGGCGGCGCTTTTCGTCTCGCCGGCAAAGCGCCGATGTTCCAGGCCGTCGAGGCCGACGAAGGATCGCTGATGCGCTTCATCGACAGTCTCGTGCGCGCAACGATGGCGAAGGGCGTGCGGTTCGTTTTTAACACCGACGTGCGCACGCAACCGGACGTGCTGCGTGACTTCGACCGGATCATCATCGCGACCGGCGCCGATTACCGTTTCGGACTAGGACCGCTAACGAAGCTATTCCTCGATAGCGGCATCGCCCGCTGGCCGGTGATCCGGCAAATCCTGTCACGCGATGCGCTGCGCGACTGGTTCTATTACCGCGCACGGCGCGGATCGGGTGGTACGTTTAAAATGCTGGCCCGTCCCGATCAAAAAGTCGTCGCAATCGGTGACGCGGTGAGCGCGGGCAAGAGCAAGGCTGCCATCGCCTCCGCTTTTGAAGCGGCGTACTTCTCCTAAATCCTCGTCATTGCGAGCGAAGCGAAGCAATCCAGTGCGCGGACAGACTGGATTGCTTCGCTCGCAATGACGTAGAGGTTAAACTTCTTCGCCGGAATCGTAATGCTTGCCGGTACTCTCCGCTGACGGCGGTGCGGTGCGCGTCACGTCGTGCGCAAACATCCAGTCGCGGCTGGCGCGCGGCTTCGGTGGGACGGATTGATTGAGTTCGAACTGCTCACGTGCCTGCAGCTGCGCCCTTGTCGTGTGCGGCAGGCGTTCGGCTTCGTATTGCCGTAGGCCCTCGTGCATGTCGTCACGCTCGGCAAGGCAGCGAGCCAGAGCATAGGCGTCCTCGATCGCCATCGCCGCGCCTTGCGCCAATGTCGGCGGCATCGGATGCGCCGCATCGCCGAGCAGCGTCACATGGCCGACATTCCATCGCGGCAACGGATCGCGATCGAACACGCCCCATTTGAACCATTGACGCGGATCGACCTGATGGAACATCGCCAGCATGGTTTCGTGATAGCCCTGATAGGCAGCCAGAACTTCATCGAGACTGCTGGGGATCGTCCAGGATTCATCGGTCCATTGCGCGCCGACATGGCCGCAGAAGATATTGAAAATCTTGCCGCCCGAAATCGGATAGCAGACGACGCGTCCCATCGGGCCGAGCCAGTTCACCGCGTCGTCGGTGGTGAAGGTTTCGCCATTGCCGAAGCCGCGCTGCGTCACCTTTTCGACCGGCAAGGTCGCACGCCAGCATTCCATGCCGGTGTAACGCGGCGCTTCCGCCCCGAAGAGACTGGTCCGCACCATCGAACGGACGCCGTCGCTGCCGATGACGATGTCGGCTTCGATCTCGCTGCCATCGGCAAAACGTGCGCTGCCTTTAGCATTCACGCCGAGGCATCGCTTGCCGAGATGAAGGCAGGACTCCGGGATCGCCCGGGCGATCAGATGCAGCATGTCGGCGCGATGAACGTTGTAATAAGGCGCGCCGAACTGGGCGATCATGCCGTCGCGCATATTGCCGCGCGCCAGCGGCGTATTGTCTGTCCAGTTGAGTGTCAGGGCGTTGACCGGCTGCCCGCCGATCTTGCGAAGATCGTCTTCCATGCCGAGGGCGCGATAAACTTTGACCGCGTTCGGGCCAAGCTGAAGCCCGGCGCCGACCTCGGCGAGTTCCGGCGATTGCTCATGCACGGACACTTCGAAGCCGCGCTGGCGAAGCGCGATCGCGGCGGTGATGCCGCCGATGCCGCCGCCGATCAGCGCAATGCGTCGTGTTCGAGCCATGAAGATTACGCCGCCGGAGCGGCAGCCTTCGGCGCGTTCGCCGGCATACGGTCACGGAAGTGCGGCAGGATCTCTTGGGCGACGGCCTGGATGTTGGCCCGTGTCATATCGGCGGGCAAAGTCCCAAACTGTGTCTTGGTCAGGCTGGTGCCGAAACCGGCCATGTCCTGATATTCGGCCAGCTTCTCGCGCACGGTGTTGGGCGAGCCGATCATGACGACGCCGAGTTTGATCAGGTCTTCCGCGGTCTGAATCTTGCCGGATGACTGGATTTTGGCGGCGGCGATCTTCTTGATCGATTCGACGCTGGAATAGCCGGGCGGCAACAGCATCTCGATCGGCATGCCGAGAAGCCGGTTGGCGTAGGCTTCGAGATGCGGCTTCGCTTCGCGCAGTGCCTTGGCGTCGGTCTCGGCGATATAGATCGAATTGGACCAGGCGAGTTGTTCGGGCGTCGCGGTATAGCCGTTCTTCTCGGCTTCTTCGCGATATTGCTGGAAGACGCGCGCGACCAGGGCAATCGGCGACAGTGTCTGGCAATAGGTGTAGCGCATCTTCGCCGCCCATTTGATCGTGCTGGTCGATCCTTGCGACGGAATCCAGATCGGCGGATGCGGCGCCTGATAGGGCCGTGGCCAGGGATTGGCGTAATTGATTTCGAAATGCCGGCCGGCGAAACGGAACGGCCCCGGCTGGGTCCATGCCTTGATGATGATCTCGTGCGCCTCGTCGAACCGCGCTTGGCTATCGACGGGATTGATACCGGAGGAATGATATTCGGCGCCGATGCCCCGCACGAAGCCGGCGATGAATCGGCCGCGTGTCAGGTTATCGAGCATCGCATATTCCTCGGCGACCGCGAGCGGGTTCTGCACCAGCGGCAACGCCCGTCCGAGGATCGCGAGTTTTCCGTTCTTGATCGAACGGGCGAGAGCACCGGCCAGAATGCCCGGGGCGGGCATGATACCATAGGCATTCTGGTGGTGTTCGTTCAGCACCACGCCGTCGAAGCCGAGCGAGTCCGCATATTCGAGTTCATCAAGATAGCGGTGATACAGCTCGGCGCCCTTCTTGGGATCGTACTCGCTGTTCGAGAACGTCACCCAAGCCGTGCCGTTGCGGTGGATCGCATCGAGATCCGCATCGGCATAGGGCATGAGATGAAAGTTGAAGATTTTCATCGGCGTGGTTGCTTTCGAGCGGCCTTACTGGAAGCGCGGAGTCTTGTGGAGATAATGCTTGCTCATCTCCGGCCGGTACTGCGCCATGATGTCCTTATCGAGGTCGGTGTCCGGCTTCGCATCCGGCGGCACTAGCGAGAAGTACGGCGATTCCTTCGTAGCTTGCTCGAATTCGTCATGCGCCGATTTCAGGACATCGGGCGAAGTCATGAAATCGAGGATGGTTGCGGCGAGGACCTTGGCGCCGGCGACTTCGCCCTTATGGGCGATCGTGCTGGTCGGTGTCACGGCAGCCTGCCAGTTGTGATACTGGATGCCGGGGACGCTGGCCGGGAAGGTATAGACCACCGCCGGGACGACCCACGAGATATCGCCGCTATCGTTTGACGAGGTCGATTGCGGACGCGAACCGCCTTGTTGGGCGACGGTGTTGAGCCCGACCACCTTTACTTTTTCCGCGGCCTGGAAGTCGCGGGCGAATTTCTGTTCGTCGTCCGTCCATTTCGGCAGTCCGACCGCATCGATATTCTTTTGCACGACACCGGCGAGGGCCTTGTTCGACAAGGCCGGCCATGCCGCCGCCTGATAGATGACGTCATGCGTCGTGCCGGCCATCAGGTCGGCGCCGTTCGCGATATTCATCAGCTTGTCGTAGGTCGCCTTGGCATCGACCATGTTCGCGTCACGGACGAAGTACCAAATCTTCGTGTAGTCGGGGATGACGTTCGGCTGCACACCGCCGGCCATGATCGAGCGATGGATGCGATAGGTCGGCTTCAACTGTTGGCGCAGGAAGGCGACGCCGTTTTCCATCAGCTCCAACGCGTCAAGCGCGTTCTTGCCGTCCCAAGGATTGACCGCGCCGTGCGCCGTCTTGCCGTGGAAGACGATCTGCGTACCGATCGCGGCATAATTCTGCAGACCCCAACCGGTCGTAAGGTTGTCGCCGATATGAAGATAGATCGCGGCATCGACGTCCTTGAAATAGCCCGCCTTCACAATGAACGGACGGCTCGCGATTTCTTCTTCGGCAGGCCCGAAATTCACGGCGACGGTGCCGGGCAGATGGTATTTTTCCATCACCTGCTTCACCGCGAAGGCCGCGGCGGTTGCGACGCCGCCATGGGTGTTGTGGCCTTCCATATGGCCGGGCGCGCCGGGGATCAGCGGCTTGTGATCGAACTCAAGCGGGGTCTGCGAGCCGCCGGGCAGGGCGTCGATCTCGCTTTCGATGACGATGTAGGGTTTGCCCGAGCCCCATTTGGCCCAGAAATTCGTCGGCATGCCAGCGCCGCCCAACTCGACTTGGAAACCGGCTGCTTCCATCGTGTCCTTCAAGAGCTTCGTGCTCTCGAATTCCTGCATGCCCATTTCGGCGAAATAATAGATCGAATCGCCGATGTCCCAGATCGCTTGGCTGTTCTTTTCGACGACGCCATAGGCCATCGTCTTTTGTTCGTCGTTTGCCGCGCGGGCCGTGGGCAGGAATACCAGCAACGCCGCTGCCGCGGCCGAAAGGCTCAACCAATTCTTCGTCATCAAAATCCCCTTGTTATTCACTTGCGGCGGCATCCGCCGCATCGCGCCGGCCTGAAATCGCATCGTCCGGAAATTCCTCTTTCAGCCGCGGATAGACATGGCGGGCAAAGGACCGGATACCGGCGACCGTCTCCTCATGATCGAGGAAACCGGCCTGTCCCATCAACAGAAGATTTCCAAATCCGCCGACATGATGATAGAAATTTTTTATCTGACCAAAGACCTGATCGGGCGTGCCGCAGAACATCGTGCCGTTCGCCATCGCGCCGTCGATCGTCGAATTCGCCCCGAAATTGCCGAATCCACCGCCCGCGGCGTCTCCCAGCATCATTTTCACGTTCGCCTCGATCGGGCTGTAGCCCGGCGGATTGCGGAACCAAGGTGAAATTTTGTTCGCGGTTACGTACCACAGCAGCTTCTCGGCCCCGGCCCGTGCTTTCGCCTCGGTATCGGCGACATAGACCATCGCCGCATAGGCAAGCCGGTTGACCGGCACGTCGATACCCCTGCCGGCCTCGCGCCAGCCTTTGCGATAAGCGTCATAGATCGCTGGTGTGCCTTTGAAGCCGGTGAGGAATGTCGCCTGGATATAGCCATGCGCGCCCACTTGCCCCGCGCCGCCAGGGCTCGTGGTGCTGACCCAGATCGGCGGGTGTGGGCTTTGATAGGGGCGCGGCCAGATATTGATGTTGCGGTGATGGAAGAACCGCCCTTCGAAACTGGTCGGACCATCATGGCCGGTCCAGGCCTGAACGATCATGTCCAGCGCTTCCCAGTGCCGCTCGTTCATGCGGACAGGGTTGCTGTTCGCCGGCAGAAGTTCGGTCGGTACGCCGCGTACAAAGCCCGCTTCGAGACGGCCCTTCGACAGGACATCGATCATCGCCATCTCTTCGGCGACGCGCACCGGCTGGCGGCGGTTGGCGATCGGGTTGCCGAGGATCAGCAGTCGCGCCTTCGACGTTAGCCGCGCCAGTGCGGCCAGGACCAAAGGCGCCGTTGGATCGACGCAGGTCGCCGACTGATGATGCTCGTTGAGCATGATGTTGACGCCTTCTTCCTCGGCGATCTGCCATTCGGTGAGGAAGCGGTCGTAGAGTTCGGCGCCTTTGACCGGATCGTAGAGTCGGTTCGGCAAGGTCACGCGGATCGACTCATACTCGTCGGTCGGCGGGAGGAAAGGATAGGCGTTCTCGCTGAAATGCCAGGCGCGCATGTTGTCAGGCTCCCCGGCCGAAGAAAGACGTGACCGCCGCGACGAAGGCCTCGGGCCGTTCGATATGCGGCAGATGACCCGCCTCGGGAATGGTCTCGATCAGCGCGCCCGGCACCAGCTGCGCATAGCGTTCGAGATAATCGGCGGTGACGAGGCCGTCGCTCGCGCCGCGCAGGAACAGCGTCGGCATGGTCAGGCAATGCAGCCGATGGCGCAGCTTCGGATTGTGCATGTAGGGTTCCCAAACCAGCAGCGACAGCGTCTCCGCGTTGCGGGCGATGACGCGCATCTGTTCCTGCGACAGCTTCGACAGATCGACATGCGCCTTGACGGGATCATGGAACCGCATCCGGTTCATTGCTTCCTGGGAAACGGCGAAGATGTCGGGAATGTCGAGCTCATCGCGGCGGCCGGTCTTCACGCCCTCGGGTCCGACCACGATAAGCTTGTCGATGCGGCGCATGATCTTGGTCGCTATCTCGGCTGCGATCCAGCCGCCGATCGAACAGCCGACGATGTGAACGCTTGGTAGGTCGAGCCGGTCGATCAACGCGACATAGACATGTGCGATATCGTCGATCGCATCCATCCACTCGGGCAGGCTGGAATAACCGAAGCCCGGATGCGACGGCGCGATCACACGATAATGTTTGGCCAGCATGCCGACATAAGGGTCATCGGGCGAAAAGCCTTGACCGCTATGGAGAAGCAGGAGCGGCGGTCCTTCGCCGGCCTCGTGCAGTTCGAGATCGATATCGCCGATCTTGATCATGTCCCGCTTCACGGCGACCGCTCCCTTGGCTGTGCGCGGCCTGTTTCGCGCTTTGCCGATACTATTTCACCGGGGGTCGGTCGAAGCAAGGCGAGGCGGCGTCGTGCCGGCTATTTCCGTCACCAGCTTATTGATGATCGCATCGGCGAAATTGTCATAGCTATCGATGCCGACGACGAACGCGCCGAAACCGCCGATTACATTGTCGCGGTAGTATGAAGCGAGATCGGGTTCGATCCAGGCGATCGGCAGCCCGTTGATGGTAACGCCAGCTTTGACGGCTGCATCGCGTGCGTCGGATGCCGGACGTCCGCCATTGTTGGACCCGTCGCCGGAAACGTCGATGACGCGCCGCGCAGCTTTGACCGGATTCGCTGCCAGCAATTCCATGCTGTAATCAATCGCGCCGCTGAGCGAAGTGCCGCCGCCGAAAAGCCGTCGCGTCGATTGATCGATGGCCGTTGCCAGTGTCGTGGCCGATTCCGCATCCGAGACGTGCATCCAATCGACAGTCTGAGCGTGAAGACGCGGCCCGGTCCATTGCACCATCGTCACCGCGATGGTGTGCCGGCTGCCGGCGGTGATGGCTTCGAGCACGCGTGGATCGCGAAACGCTTCGGCATAGCCGTGCTTCTGCAACTCGAACCGTTCCGGGTTCACGCTGCCCGAGGCATCGACGGCGAGGACGAGAAGAAGATCGACGGCCTGCGCTCTCGCCCCGAAGGTCAGAAGCGTCAGAAAGGCGATCAGTACAGCGAGCCGAGGCTTCATGCGTGTACTCCCGAACAGGCCGATTTAGCGATGGACCTCGATCAGCAAGACCCAGGCATCGAGCATCGCGACGGCATAAGCGCAGAACACCGCCGGAACCAGCCAGTAGATGCCTTGACCGCCGGTCATCACCGTGTGATAGCCGGCGACAACGTAGAGCAACCCGGCGAACTCGCTCATCACCATGCGGCTGGCCGCGCGCAGGAAATACTCTTTGCCGGCGGCGAACAAGGTTCGGATATCGAAGTAAAGGATCGTCAGCCAGACGAGCGTGCCGATTCCCAGCACTTCGAAACCGACCCAACGCATATCCTGCGGCACCAGCATGAGCGACGAGATAATCAGGATTTGCAACAAGAGGACCAATGCGCGGAACGCCAGCGCCGGCAGGGTTTTCGAGCCGATGATCTGGTTAAGACTCAGGGACACGCTGACGAAGATCAGTCCGGCCAGTGCCGCCGACGCGCCGACCTGGGCCAAGAAAAAGTTCTGCCACGCTTCCATCGCGAAGATTCCCGTGTCGGGATTTATGCGTTGAGGCTCTTCGACGCCATCTCGTAGGTGTTCTTGCTGAGATTGGGCAGCGCCAACACGCGTTCCAACTCGCGCTTCATCAGCGCCTGCCGGCCCGCATCGTGCCGCCGCCATTGACCCAACGGCTGAATGAGACGCGATGCCATCAGCGGGTTGAGCGGGTCGAGCGTGATGACTTGATCGGCGAGGAAGGCATAACCCGCGCCGCTGCCGTCATGGAAACGAAGCTGGTTGCCTTGGGTGAAGGCGCCGACCAGCGACCGCATCCGATTGGGATTTTTGATGGTGAAGGCCGGGTGATGGGTCAGTTCCTTGACCCGCGCCAGCGCGCTGGCCTGCGACGACATCGCCTGCAAGCTGAACCATTTGTCGGTGACGAGTTCGTCCTGCTTCCAACGCTCGTAGAATTTGGCGAGGGCTTCGGTGCGCGCCGGATGATCGGTTTCGCACAGCACTGACAGGGCGGCGAGAACGTCGGTCATATTCGCGTCGGCGTCGAACTGCGCTTTGGCGCGGGCGATGCCGGCCTCGTTGCCATCGATGGCCAAATAAGCCAACGCGACATTGCGCAGCGACCGCTTGCCGATCGAGGTCCCGTCGATGCGATAGGGTCCGTTATCGGCCAGACGGTCGTAAACCGCCGTGAGTTCAGCGGCGAGGCCTTTGCCGATAGCGAGACGGGCGGCGTGCCGGGCAGCATGGATGGCATCGACATCGACCACGTCCATCTGGTCGGCAAGGAATGCCTCCGACGGCAGCACCATCGATTCGGCGGCAAAGGCCGGATCGCTTTCGGCGCCTTCCAGCGCGCGTTTCATCTGGGCAACCAGCTCGGGATCGACCACGAGGGCTTCCTTGCCTTGGAAAGCAGCCGCCATGTCGAGCAGGATGCGCGTCGCGACTTGCTGTCCCGCTTCCCAAAGGGCAAAGGAATCGGTGTCGTTGAGGGCAAGGAACTTCTGCTGATCGAGCGATAGGCCTTTGAGCTTCACCGGCGCGGAGAAGCCGCGCAGCAGCGACGGCACCGGCTTGGTCGCAACATCGGCGAAGCGGAAGGTCTGGCGCGCTTCGTTGAGGACGAGCACGCGAGTCTTGTCGGTTGCTTTGGCTTCACCGTCGAGCCGTGTCGCTAGCTCATTGCCGTTCGCGCCTAAAAGGCCCATCGCCACCGGGATCGTCAGTGGTTCCTTGTCAGGCTGGCCCGGCGTCGGCGCGGTCTTTTGCGACAGCGTCAGTTCATATCTCTTCGTTGCGGCATCGTAACGGTCTTCGACCGTGATCTCGGGCGTTCCGGCTTGCTTGTACCAACGCTCGAAATGGCCGAGATCGATCTTGTTGGCGTCGGCCATCGCCGCGACGAAATCCTCGATCGTCACGGCATGACCGTCATGGCGCTGGAAATAAAGATCCATGCCTTTACGGAAGCCGTCCTTGCCGACCAGCGTCTCGATCATCCGCACGACTTCCGCGCCCTTATTATAGACGGTCGCGGTATAAAAGTTGTCGATCTCGAGATATTGCGCCGGCTGAACCGGATGGGCGAGCGGGCCGCCATCCTCGGGGAATTGCGCCGCGCGCAGACGACGCACATCGCCGATGCGTTTGACCGCGCGGCTCGCCATGTCGGCCGAAAATTCCTGATCGCGATAGACCGTCAGGCCTTCTTTCAGCGAGAGCTGGAACCAGTCCCGGCAGGTAATACGGTCGCCGGTCCAGTTGTGGAAATATTCATGGCCGATGACGGATTCGATACCCTGGAAATCGACATCGGTCGCGGTCTCGGGCTTCGCCAGCACGTATTTCGTGTTGAAGATGTTGAGGCCCTTATTTTCCATCGCGCCCATGTTGAAGTCGCTGACCGCGACGATGTTGAACACGTCGAGGTCATAGGCGAGGCCGAACTTGTCCTCGTCCCACTTCATCGAATGTTTCAGCGATTCCATCGCATGTTCGCATTTGTCTTCGTCGCCGCGCCGGACCCAGATGGCGAGCGGGATCGTCTTGCCGCTGGTGATGGTGTAGCTGTCGCGATAAGCGACCAGATCGCCGGCAACGAGGGCGAAGAGATAAGACGGCTTCGGATGCGGGTCTTCCCACTTGGCCCAATGGCGTCCGCCGGTGCTGTCGCCGTGATCGACCGGATTGCCGTTCGACAGCAACACCGGGTAGCGCGTCTTGTCGGCGAGGATCGTCGTCGTGTAGCGCGCCATCACATCGGGCCGGTCGAAGAAATAGGTGATGCGGCGGAAGCCCTCGGGTTCGCACTGAGTGCAGAAATTGCCGCCAGACTTGTAGAGGCCTGAGAGGACGGTGTTGTTCTGCGGTTCGATCTCGGTCTCGATGTCGAGGGTGAACGCGTCATCCGGCGCAATCATGATGGTCAGCGATTCGGCGTCGGCCTCGTAATGATTGCGGCCAAGTTCTTCGCCATTGAGCGCCAGCGCTTTCAGCACGACATCGCGGCCCGCGAGTTTCAGCGCGACGTCGCGCTCGGTCGAATCCGGATTGCGCCGCATGATCAGCCGCGCCTTCACCTGGGTCTTTTCCTCGCCCAAGTCGAACACCAGATCGACGGTGTCGATCAAGAAGGGCGGCACCTTGTAATCGGTAAGGTGGATCGGGTGATGGGGAACGAGGTCGCGCGACGCATCAGGCATGGATTTCACCGGCACTTGCGAGGGACAAGGCCGATCCTAGCGCGCGCCGCCCCTCGTTTGAAGGCGGCGCGCGGCCGGATGTCAGTGCCCGAGATTAGTGATTCAGGATCGGAATATTCGCCGCGGTCGGTGTCGGCCCGGCCGAAAGCGACTGCAGATAGGCGATGATGTCGTAGGCATCCTTATTCGGAAGGACTTTCTCCGTATAGGGCGGCATCTGGGCGGCGGGGTTGCGGATCTGCTGCAACATCGCTTCGGGCGGCAGGCCGTCATGGGCGATGCGCGGTCCTACAAAGCCGCCGCCGGTGCCGGTCGTTCCATGGCAGGCATAGCAGCCGTTGTTAAGGAACAAATCCTTGCCGTGCGCGGCGTCACCGCTCGGGAAGGTTTGTGCCCCGGCAGTGGCGGTGCCGAGAAGGATTGCGGTCAGGCCGATGAGGATGGATTTCATGTTGTTCACCTCAACGTCCCTGGCAGACGACATCGACGAGCGCGGGCTCGCCGTTCTTGACGACCTCGACGGCTTTCTTGATCGCGGCGCCGAGGTCTTTGGGATCGGTGATCGGACCCTGGCCATAGACGCCCATGCTGGTCGCCAGCTTGCTGTAATCGATGAAGGGATCGCGGATCGAGGTGCCGATATGCGTCCGGTCGGCGCCGCGCTGCATCCGGTTGGCAACTTGCTGCAACAGCATGATCTCCTGATGCCAAGCGCGGTTGTTGTGCATCAGATAGAGGATCGGAATCTTCTCATGCGCCGCGGTCCAGAGCGACGAGGGGCAGCACATCAGATCGCCGTCGGCCTGGATGGCGACGGTGAAGCGGCCATGCTTTTTGTTGGCAAGGGCCGCGCCCAGTGCCGCCGGTGCGGTATAGCCGATGCCGTAAGCGCCCGCGTCGCCGATATAGCGATGGTGCTTGTCGGCGGTCCAAAGCTTCTGCGGCCAGTTCTGTTGAAAGCCAGTGCCGTTGGCGAGCGTCCAATCGAGATCGCGAATCTGCTCGTACAATTCGGCGCAGAGACGCGCTGTCGTGATCGGTTGCGAATCCCAGCCTTCGGCTGCCGCGTCGCGCATCTCCAGCATCGTCTTCTTGTGCGCGTCGCCCAGTTTCTTGCCGCGCGCTTCGAAGGCTGATTTCTTGTCGCTGTCGATCAGATATTTCACCGCTTCGATCAGCGCCGGCAGCGTCGCCTCGGCATCGCCTTCGAGCGCGAGATCCACATCGGGGAAACGCTGAAAGTCCTGATAGTTGGCGTGGAAGTTCAGATCGACGCCGGTCAGGCTGACTTTCTTCGCTCCCGGTTTCGCAAACGAGCGTGAGCTGTATTCGGTGTGGGGCACGAAGCTGTTCGTCGTCGTCCAGAAATCGGTCATCTCCATGCCGAGGATCAGGTCGGCGCCGGCGATGACGGCGCGGCCGCGGCTCGACTGGTTCAGCGGGTGACGCCAGGGGAAGTTCATCCGCATGCCGCCATCGACGACCGGCGCCTGCAGCAACTCGGCCAGTTCGATCATCGATTGCAGTCCGGCCGGTGTGCGGGCGACGCGGTCGCAGGCCAACACCGGCGCTTCGGCAGCGACCAGCATCTTGGCCAATTCGCGCACGGCGTTTTCTTGCGCTTGCGGCGGGGCCAAACGCGGCAGCTTCGGGATCGACGGTTTCGGCCGATCCTCGATCGGGTCTTCCTGCAGATCGGTCGAGGTGACCATCAACACCGGGCCGCAGGGCGGCGTCATTGCGTATTTATAGGCGCGGGTCGCGGACTCGCCCCAATGCTGCAGCGAGGCGGGTTGGTCGTCCCATTTGGTGAAGTCGCGCACGATGGCTGCGCCGTCCTGCACGCTATGGACAAAAGGGATGGTCGATTTGCGCGTGCGCGTGTCGGGCGATCCCGGCGTGATCAGGAAGATCGGCACGCGGTCGCAATAGGCGTTGTAGATCGCCATCGAGGCATGCTGCAGCCCGACCGTTTCGTGCATCATCGCGGCCATCGGCTTGCCTTCGATCTTGGCATAGCCGTGACACATCGCGACCGAGACTTCCTCGTGCATGCAGCTGAGGAAGTCGATATTGGGCTCGGTCACCATGCCGTAATTGATGATCGATTCATGGAGGCCGCGGAAACTCGATCCGACGAAAGCGGCGACATGCTCGATGCCGAGGCCGCGCATGACGTCGATCATGTAATCGCCGCCGCTCGACGATTGCGTCAGCTCCATCTTGTCCGACGGCGCGCCGCGTTCGGCTTCGCGGTTGGGAACGGCGGGAATGCTGCTGGCTGGGGCCGGTGCGGTATTCTGCGCGCGGGCATCAAGCGGCGCGGCCAACATGCCGGCGCCGGCGATGCCTGCGCCCTTCAGGAAACCGCGGCGCCCGACCGAGCGTTCATCCTTAGATTTCGCCATTCTTCGTTTTCTCCCGAACCGCCCTGCGCGATGTCATACGCAAAGTCTATGATTGATGGCATTCATCTTCGGCCAATCGCATAGGGCGGTCAATCAAACGCGGCACATGGGAATAGGTATCATGCAGCAACAAATGTCGCTCATCACGCTGGGCATCGCCGATCTCGCGCGATCACAAAGGTTCTATGGCGGAGGCTTCGGCTGGACGCCGGTGTTCGAGACACCGGGAATCGTTTTCTATCAGATGAACGGTCTGATGCTGGGCCTCTGGCCGCAGAAGGATTTGGAAGAAGACATGCAGCGTGGCGGACTTGCGCGCCCGGGTGCTTTTGCCTTGGCGCATAACGTCCCTACTAAGGAAGACGTGCAGATCGTGCTCGATCGTCTTGCGACGGCAGGAGGTCGTATCCTGCGCAACGGCGATGCGCCGCCGCATGGCGGGTTTCGCGGTTATGTCGCCGATCCTGACGACCACGCGTGGGAGATCGCCTGGAACCCGGCATGGCCGATCGATGCGCAGGGGCACGTCACCTTCGGCATTTGAGGGCGTCATCTTTCCGTAACGTAAGCGGGCTAAGACGGCTTTTCGCCGCAATCGCTTTGCATGGTTCGGCACATCCGGTAAACCGGCGAGGGCCGGACGATGCGGCGGGGGACTTCATGGCGATGGTGGCGCGTTTTTCGATTCTGATGCTGACGGCGTGCGTCTTCTTTGGCGCTGCGCAGGCGCGTGCCGACGATCAAGCGCCGTTCGAACCGGAGGATTGGAGCCTCCACGCACAGACGACCTTCATCGAACAAACCAATCTACGGTTTCACTCGCTCTATCGCGGTCAGAACAGTCTCGATCAGGCCCCGCGCGGCCGCGAATCCTGGACCGGCACCTTGTTCCTCGGGCGGCGTCTGCCGTGGCAGGGTGGCGAGTTCTATTTTAATCCGGAATTCAACCAGGGCTTCGGCCTCGGCAAGACGGAAGGCGTCGCCGGCTATGTGAACGGCGAAGCGCAAAAGGGCGGCTACGATAACCCGAAGGCCAATGTCGGGCGTCTGTTCTATCGCCAGACATTTGGTCTCGGCGGCGATCAAGAGACGCTGGCGGCCGGCCCGAACCAACTCGGAACTAAGGTCGATATCTCGCGCCTGACCTTCACCGCTGGCAAGCTTTCACCGACGGATATCTTCGATACCAACGATTACGCCGACGATCCGCGCGAGACGTTCCTCAACGGCAGCATCTGGGCGGCTGGCGCGTGGGACTATCCCGCCGACGCAAAAGGCTACAGCGATGGCGCCGTCGCCGAATGGAACGAGGCGCATTTCACCCTGCGTGGCGGCTGGTTCCTCGAACCCAAGATTGCCAACAACCGCGATCTCGAGCCACGTTTCTGGCACAGCTTCGGCGCGATGACCGAACTCGAGACGCGTTACAGCCTCGGCGAACGCGCCGGCGTGTTGAAGTTCTTGGTGTTCGCCAATCGCGCGGCGATGGGATCGAACGATCAGGCGGCGGCGAATGGCGGCAACATCGCGATCACCCGGCGTTCGCGCTGGAAGCCAGGCTTCGTCGTCAATCTGCAGCAAGAAATCATCGACGATCTCGGCGGCTTCGGACGCTTTAGTCTCAGCAACGGCCATACCGAAAGCTGGGCCTTCGAGGATATCGATCAAAGCACGTCGTTCGGCCTTAGCCTCAAAGGCTCACGCTGGAGCCGACCCAAAGACACAGTCGCGATCGGTTTCGCGCAGAACGAACTGACGCAGCAGCATCGCAATTACTTCGCGGCGGGCGGGACGGGGATTCTGGTCGGCGACGGTGCGCTGAACTATTCGCCCGAACGGATCATCGAGACCTACTATCGCGCCCAGATCGTCGATCCGGTGTCGCTGACGCTCGATTATCAGTATGTGACGAACCCGGCTTACAATGCGGCGCGTGGTCCGGTCTCGATCTTCGGCGCGAGGTTGCACATCGCGTACTGACCCACGCTCTAATTCGTCATTCCCGCGAAAGCGGCAATCCATATCGACATCGCTCGGTGGATAGATGGACCCCCGCTTGCGCGGGGGTGACGAAAGGAGAGGTTAGATCGCGCGGAAGCCGAAGCGGCGGACCTTATCGAGGTTGGTGCCTTCGACACGCAGCAGCTTGGTTGGGCCATCACGGCGGGGCGAATGGAGATCGCCCTCGTTATAGAGATGCGCCATGCCGGGCTTGAGCGCATAGCTGCGCGCGAACCGCACCGTGCCGATCTTGCCTTCACCGGCGGGTTCAACCAGCGTCCAATCGCTCATCACCGTCTCACCCTCGGCCTGACCATAGATCGCCCAGGACGTGCCGTGATTATGCGGCTGGCTTTCGCGTGCATCATGATAGGCGTGGGCGCAGATGCAGAACCCCAATTCCGGATCTTCATAAATGATGTCGCGCTGACCGGTGCCGGCTGCGAAATGCTGTGCGACGAATTCTTTGTCCTTGCAGGCTTCCTCGACCAGCGCGCAAACCTCGCGTCGTCCAGTCGGACCGGTGTCGGCTTTCAAGGCGCGATGGCAGGACGCGGCAAGCTGATCCAGCGTGATGCTCATTCGTCACCCCCGCCGCCAAGGCGATTGCGGTAATAGGGATAGCAACGCTCGCGTTCCAGATTGAGTTGGAAGTGCATCGCGAGGGCGCTGATCGCATCGGCATCGTCGGCATAAGGATCGCCGTTGCTCGCGCCGACGATGATGATGCGAAAGGTCGGGTCTTCCTGGCCGCGCGGTGGGAGCATCGCGGTGGCGTGGGCTTTGCCGTCTTCATCGCGCAACGTAAGAAACAGCGGCATCTCATGTTGGATATGCGCGCGCAATCCGATTTCCTGCTCGAAGAACGCGCCGCCGCCGGGTTGAAAACTTTGCGTGGCCTTCACCTGCTCAAGCCGGAAGTATTTCTCGACAGCGTGATGCATCAGTTCGGATTCTTGCACCGCCTCGACCTCGGTCTCGAGTCGAAACCAAGTCTTGCCTTTCGGTGCATCGACGACGAATCGCATGGGTCTCGATCCCTTCTCATCCGGTGCGGCACGACACGATGTTACGCGTGCCGGGCGACGACGGAAAGACGCAAACAGTTGACCAAAGCGGACCCCACATTCTATAGCCGAATCTGTTCCTGGGGCATGAAATGAATGTAACGTCGCATCACGGGCGTTTTGTCGCGCCGCGCGCCGAAGTGCGGGTCGTGCACAGCTCGGACGTCCATATCTGCGAAGGCTTCACCGAACCCGTTCATAACGGCGACGGCACGGCCGGGCTGCGAGTCGTGCTGGCAGCGGCGCGCGCAAACAAGGCCGATGTCGTGGTGCTGGCCGGAGACACGTTCGAACATAACCGCCTCTCGGCCGACATTCTCGATCGCACGGCGGCGCTGCTGCAGAAGGCCGGCATGCCGGTCGTCATCCTGCCGGGCAATCATGATCCCGCGATTGCCGATTCGGTGTTCGCGCGCGGCATCGCCGACCTCCCCGATGTATATGTGCTGGGCGTGACGCATGAGGCAGCGGTGTCCTTTCCCGAACTGGGACTCGATGTCTGGGGCAACGCGCATCGCGACTATGGCGACATGGCGCCGCTCGCGCGCAATCACCCGCGCAACAGCTTCTGGCAGATCGCGGTGGCGCACGGCCATTACGATCCGAAGCCCGATCTCTCGACCAAGCTGCGGCCGTCCTGGCTGATCAGTGACAAGGAACTGACCGCAACCGGCGCCGACTATATCGCGCTGGGTCACTGGAATCGTCCGATCCGCGTCGGGCCGGGACCGATCGAGGCGTTCTATTCGGGTTCGCCCGATCTCGCGAATACCGTCAATCTCGTGCGCCTTGTTTCGACCGGCGAGGTGATCGTCTCGCGCGAAGCGGTGGACTGGACCTAAATCCGGAAGCCGCCGCGCTTTCGACCTTCGGACACATCGAGGAACAGCTCGTCGAGCGGCAGGCGCCGCTTCGTCAAACCCTGCTCGTGCGAGTAACCGACCAGCGTTTCGAGTGTCTTGATGTTCTGCGGCGTCAGGCCGTTCTCCCACGGGTCCGGGCCGAGAATTTCCATCTGCTCTTCCCAAGCCTCGCGATACCAGGCGAGCGGCGTGATGCGGGGATTCTCCATCCGCTTCGCCGCGATCTTTTTCGAGGCATTGAAAGCTCGATAGAGATTGACCGCCGCCCAGGGATATTTCGCGACGACATCTTCGCGCATGGCGACGACGTGCATGATCGGAAAGATGCCGGTCTTGCGGACATAGGCTTGTTCTTCGGCCTTGTGATCAGCAAAGAGCCGCGCGACGCGTTTGTCTTTTTTGATGAACGGCTCGATCAGATCGGAATGGAGCACCGCATCCAATTCGCCTTCGGCCAACATCGCCTCGACCGACTGGTCATGGCGCAGCCGCGTCAATTTGAGATCGGGTGAGGGCGTGAACTCGACGTCCTCGTCGATCTCGGCGTACCAGTCGATCGATTTATGCGGCACGCCATATTCGCTTTCGAGGATGCCGCGCAGCCAATGTACGCCCGTCACCTGAAAGGATTTGACGCCGATCTTGCGGCCGATGAGGTCGGTCGGCTTCGTAATGCCTTTGCCGGTATTGATGAAAACAAAACCGTGACGAAAGCGGCGATGCGGGAAGACCGGCAAGGCACGGAACGGCAAGCCTTGATCGCGTGCGATGATGTAGGACGAGCAGGAACATTCGGCGACATCGAATTCGCGATTGCGCAGGAAACGCCAATGCCGCGTCGATGAATCCATGTCGGTCAGGACATTGAGGTTGATTCCGTCCGGCACGACCACGCCTTCCTTGAGGGCGCGGTGATGTTCATAGTCGCCGATGGCGAGGGTGAGGTCCGCGCGCATTAGTGGTACGCCGCCAGAACGCGATCGATCATCTCACCCGCCTGTCCCAGATAATTCGCCGGATCGACCAGTTTCGCCAGTTCGTCGCGGCCCATATGCGGTGAAATCTCCGGGTCGGCGACCAGCAGATCGAGGAACGATCCGCCGGTGGTGATTGCCTTCCTGCAAATGTCATAGACCAGATCATGCGCGCGCTGCCGGCCGAGATAAGGCCCAAGACCCATCATCACGGCTTCGGACACGATCATGCCGCGCGTGATGTCGAGATTGGCGCGCATCCGCTTCGGATCGACCTCGAGCCCTTCGAGGAGGAACCGCGCCTGATTGAGCGCGCCTGCGGCGAGCAGGAAAATCTCCGGCATCGCAATCCATTCGATCTCCCACGGTCCGGTCGAACGTTCGTGATCCTCGACCATCGCGTCCAGTAGTGCCGCCACGTTCTGCCGCACCATCGAGGTGCAGGCGACGATGTAATTGCAGGAAATCGGATTGCGCTTTTGCGGCATGGTGCTGGACGAGCCGCGGCCCTCCGCGAAAGGCTCGTACACCTCTTCGACTTCGGTCTGCATCATCAGCTTCACATCGGTCGCGATCTTGCCCAGCGTGCCGGTGACAAGACCGAGGAAACACCCGACCTCGGCGAAGCTATCGCGCATCGTATGCCAGGCGATGGCCGGCTGGCCGAGTTTCAATTCCTTCATCAGCTCGGCCTGCGTCGCGAGCCCGTCCTTGCCGAGCGAGGCGAGCGTCCCCGCCGCGCCGCCGAACTCGCCGACCAGAACGCGCGGCCGCAATTCTTTGAGGCGCGCGCGATGACGCTCGAAACCAGCGAGAAGGGTCGCGGCCTTGAAGCCGAAGGTGATCGGCACGGCCTGCTGTAAATTGCTGCGCCCAGCCATCGGCGTGTCGCGGTATTTCTTCGCGAGTCCGGCCAGGGCCGCGCTGATCGCGGTCAGTTCACCCTCGACTAGATCGAGCGCCTCGCGAATCTGCATCACCGTCGCGGTGTCGGTGATGTCCTGCGTCGTCGCGCCCCAATGGCACCATTCTCCGAGGCCATCTCGGCATTTCTTCACCAGTTGCTGCACAACCGGCAGAACGGGATAGCCGATGCGCTCGGTCTGTATCTTCAACAGCTCGAAATCATAGGTGTCGGCGCGGCAATGTTTGACGATCTCGTCGCAGGCTTCCTGCGGGATGATGCCGAGCCGCGCCTGACCACGGGCGAGGGCGGCCTCGATATCGAGATAACATTGCACGCGATTCTCGTCCGAGAAGACGCGGCGCATCGCCGGGGTGCTGAAGATATCGCGGAAGATGCCGGAATCGAGCGCGGTTGCGGGCATGGTTGGTTTCCTAAGACTCTAAGTTCGTTGGCATGGCGATCGTGCGTCCCTCGACGTCGCTCGGGATGAGGAAGGAGTGGTGCGCTGCA
>CAIJOA010000015.1 GCA_903822185.1 uncultured Rhodospirillales bacterium
ACCTGCAACCCGACAGCATGATGACCAACGCCCATGTCACCGGTGTCGCCAAGAAAGCCGAAGGCCAAACCCTATCGGTCAATTACAAGAACGGCACCGCGGATGTGATCGTCGATAAGAAGACCGCCATCGTCGCTCCCGGCACACCCGGAAGCGCCAACGATCTGAAGCGTGGCAAGGCGGTTTACCTCAGCGCCACCAAAGGCGCAGACGGCAACCTGACCTCGGGCAACATCACGGTCGAAAAGAACGGCGTGAAGCCGCCGATGTGAAGCGGAACAATCTTCTGAACTAATACGGGCGGTCGCTTTTTGACGTAGGCGGCTGCCCGTTCCCCGGCGCTTCCTGATAGCTCTGACTGTTAACGGAGCGCTGGGTTTCACTTTTCGGATCGTTTGGGGAAGTCGCGGCTTGATCCGGCACCACCTTACCTTTCGACACTTGCGACGATGATGAGCCGGTAGCCTGCGATCGTGAATTCG
Organism: uncultured Rhodospirillales bacterium; assembly: GCA_903822185.1. Lineage (GTDB taxonomy): Bacteria > Pseudomonadota > Alphaproteobacteria > ATCC43930 > CGMCC-115725 > CAIKMD01. The sequence continues at coordinate 483 of CAIJOA010000015.1, forward strand.
AATTCGTATCCGCCGCGAAGCTGGGCACATTGACCGCCAGGATTAATATCCCTGCGAGCGCAAGTGAGTGTTTTCTCATCGTTTTCTCCTCGGAACGCTGAGCAAACGGCGAGTGACGACATTCGTTCCCATACCAGCGGTCAACGATAAGAAACGAACCGCCGACGTGATCGTCGATAAGAAGACCACGACCGTCTCCTCGCACTGCATCCGGAAAAGAATTTCGTCGATTGAGATGTCAACGCTGTCATGCAGAACAAACAGCAGATCATTGATGATGCACCGATGCCGATATCGTCGATGAACTCGCGCGTGATCTTGCCGACGTGCACGTCGTATCGATAGATCGAACGACACGGATCATTTAGAACAAACACAGCACATAAGAATGTTGGTGGACCCGTTCTCGAAAATCTGCCGTAGTCGCTGGACCTAAACGTTCGGGCGTAGCGACATGTCGCGATCAATCGAACGTCCACACATCAGGAAAAGACACATGGCTGCTAAAGCGAAAAAAGCGAAATCGAAGACGACTGTTGCGAAGGTCAAACGCGCTGTCGTGAGCACGGCGCGCAAACTTGCGAAGTCGGTTGCTGGCAAGACCGCCAAAAAGACCGTTAAGGCAAAGGCAAAGACCGTAAAGAAGGCCAAGAAGACCGCGAAGAAAAAGAAGAAATAAGCAGCCCGATTTCGGGCTCCATCATCACGATGGAGCCCGAAATTTTCGACGATGCTGCATGGAAGTGTCCCGCCGATAGCGGGCCGACATGAGCCCCGCCGTAAGGGCCGAACATGTCACCAAAACAAATAGCCATAACCGATACGCAAAACGACTCGCGGGGTTTTACCCTCGCGAATGTCATTCTCAGGCCACAGCGGTTGAACCGCATCGAACCTCTCTCTAGTCTCCCGCGCCGGCTATCGACCGGCCCAGGAGTGTTTTTTGACCGATCGTAATCCTGTTCTGATCGTTGGTGCCGGACCTGCAGGTTTGGCAGTGGCCGTTAAATTAGCCATGGTCGGCGTGCCGGCTTTGGTCTTCGAGGCCGAAGAAAAATTTCCGCTCGATCTGCGCGCCGGGTCGTTTCATCCGCCGACACTCGAAATATTGGATCAGCTTGGTGTCGGGCAGGAATTCCTGTCGATCGGCATCAAGGTGCCGCGCTGGCAGATCCGTGGCCGCGAAGAAGGCGTGATCGTCGAATGGGATCTGTCGCTGCTGAGCGACATAACGCCCTATCCGTTCCGTTTTCATTGCGAGCAGTTCAAGCTGACGCCGTTGCTGGGCAAACGCTTCGAGGCGCTGGGCGGTAAGGTTCAGTTCGGACATCGTTTCATCGACGCGACGCAGGACGCCGACGGCGTCACCGCGCGGTTCGAAACGCCGGGCGGTATCGAAACCGTCACAGGCCGCTATCTCGTCGGCGCCGACGGCGCGCGCAGCGCGGTGCGTCATTTGATGGACGTGCCGTTCGAGGGCTTCACCTGGCCCGAGCGTTTCCTGGTCATTGGGATCAAGCAGGACCTGGCGCTGCACGGCTATACATACAATGCCTATATCGCCGATCCGGTCGATTGGGGCGCGATCTTCAAGATGCCGCATAAGGGCCCGCCGGGGATGTGGCGCGTGCTGTTCCCGACCGACGCCACCTTGCCGGACGAAGAAGTGCTGAGCGTTCCCTTCGCCGAAAAGACCCTGCAACATTTTCTGCCCCGCCCGACGCCCTACGATGTCGAGCACACCAACATCTATCGTGTGCATCAGCGCGTGGCGGCCGATTTCCGCCGCGGCAAGTTCCTGATCGTCGGCGATGCCGCGCATGTGAACAATCCGCTGGGCGCGTTCGGCCTTAACGGCGCGCTGCATGCGGCAAGCAATCTCGGCGACAAGTTGGCCGCCGTCTGCCGCGACGAAGGTTCGGAAGATTTGCTGGACCTGTATGTGCGGCAGCGCCGCGCCGCCAATGTCGAATTCGTCCAGGCGCAGTCGATCCGCAACAAGCAGGTTCTCGAGGAAAAAGACCCCGCCATCCGGGCCAAAAATCTCGACGAATTGCGCGCGACCGAGGCCGACCGGGAGCGGCAGAAAGCCTATCTGATCCGCAGCTCGATGATCTCCAGCATCCGCCACGCCGCCGCGATCACCTGATCTGAAATATTTTTAACCGCCAGCGCGGATGTTCGCGCCTCCTGGCGCGTTATAATAGGCGACCCGTCTGAGGAGCGACCTCGTTTTGCCAGCATCCGCGATACCACATGTCTCGCGCTATTTTCTGCTGCTGGCTGTGGCGTGGCTGCTGGTCATGACTTGGCGCATCTATCCGCAATTCAAGGACGCGGTAAGGGTCGAGGGGCAGCTCAGCACCGTCGATGATTATGTCGATGACACTTGCCACCAGCGGGTCGGCCCGGCGGCCGAAACCTGTATCGCGGAATCGCGTGAGACCGCGCGCCATATGCTGCGCCGCGAGCAGGGAAAATCGATCCTGCTGATCGAAGCGCCGATCCTCGCTTATCTGATTTTTTATGTCCCGTTTGCGTTCTGGCGCGACCGGCACCATGCCCCTCAATCGGGAGGATGATCATGCGCCATCAATACTTATCCCTTGCCCTGGCCGCCGCTTGCCTATCGCTCGTCACGGCCACCGCGGTCCGTGCCGATACGCGGCAGGTCGAAAGCGTCAACGCCTGGAAGATGATGGCGGATTGCGCCAAGCAGGCGGCCAAGCAATTCCCCGATCACACGCCCGAGGGCAATGCCAAGCGCGAAGCAGCGCGGCAGGAATGCTTGCGCACACGCCATCTGCCGGTAACGGGACAGTAGGGTTTAGGCGACCCGGCGCAGAATGCCGTCCAGCGCGGCAATATCGCGCTGAAGATCGATGTCGAGGCTCGACGTGACTTCGAGCCGCAGATCATCGAACACATGGACCTTGGCGCGATGGCGGCGGCGCCATTCCATGATCGCTGCATCCCGCCGAACCACGAGATCAGCGAGCAGCGGCTTATAAAAACCGAGCATCGCCGCCATCCAGCGATTGAGCAGCGGCGACGGCGGCGCGGGATCGAGCACGAACCGTTCGAGCATCCGCACCACGTCCGGCGCGGGGAACCAGGTTTCGCCCGTGACCCAACGGTTGGTCGTAAAAAACCGAAGCGGCACGCCGGACGCATCCATCGCGATCGCGACAAGATGGCTCCAGGGTTCGGATTCCTCGCCTTCCGCGCTTTGAGGCGCGGAAATCGGGCCTTTGGGAGCCGCCGGATTATCGGCGATCGCCAGTTCCGGCATCACCATCGGACGAACACCGGCGGGCATGCCGCGCTGGCGCAGGAAGGTGTGGAAGTGGCCATGCTCGTCCACCGTTCCCGGCTTTGGCTTACGTTCGCCGGGCGGGTGGGCATGATAAAAATACTGTGCGTGGCTGACCGGGTCGTGGATGTCGCCGGTTGGATAATGCTGCCATTCATAGACGGCAGCGGCGCCTTGTAGCGCCTCGGCCAGCACCGAGCTTCCGGCCGCATCGAGGTCGCGCTGAACGGCAAGAAGCGCGCGGCCGCATTCGGCCATGGCTTGCAATTCAGCGCGGCTCAATCGAGCAAAATCGAACATCGAATCCGGAAAGACCCCTTTCCGGTCTTATGTCCCGCCCCGACTCCGCTGGCAAGAGCCGTATTGCCGGGGCCTCAGCGCGGGACGCGCGACAGATTGTCCGCCGCCCAATCGACGATCTGCCGGGCGACACCGCGCCAATCCTCGTCGGCGGCATCGACGATGCTCGCCATGTCGTTGCGCGCGGCGGGTGCCTCGCCAGTGAAGATACGTTCCGCAACGAGCTTGCGGTCGGGCTGGTGGATCAGCTTCACCGCGATCTCGATCCGCCAATGCGGCGCGCCCACGCCGTCGTAGGACGCTTCGAAATGATGCAGTTCGGTGGTCAGCACGGCATCGACGCGGAACAGAGTCGCCGTGGCCGAGACGGCGGCCAGACGATGCGAATTTTCAAAACTTTGCACGAGACGCGCCTGGACGACGACAGGCAGGCGATCGGTCCAGGCAGCATCGGCGAAATAATCGAGAGTCGTGGCGCTGCGTCCGAGGGCAATCCGGGTGGTATCGAGCGCCGCCTCGGCGCTGGGCGCATCGATTAGAAGTTGAACGGGAACCGGCGCCGCCGTCGCAGTGAAACCCGAAACCGCGGTCAGCCGATAAAGCGACGGCGGCGCTGCCGGCTTGGGCAAGATACCGCCGCAGCCAGCGAGACCCAGCAGAAGAACGAGGGGGAGGACGCGAAAGGAGCGACTCATTTCGGGCTGTATCCTTGACGTTGATCGCCATAAAGCAAACGCGATGGATCACGGTCGAGCCCATCGACCGTACGGCCGAGGCGCGCGACGAGACTGCGCATGTCGGTCATCAATTGTTGAAATTCGACCAGACCAGTTTGGGTGAATTGCTTCAGCGGTTCGCGATTTTCGTTCACGAGGCCGTTGAGGCTTTTGAAGGTCGTACCGGCGTCGGCGCCAGCCTGCTTCAACTGGTTGCTCGCTTGCTGCAGGCTGTCGAGAAGTTGTTGCAACTGCTTCGCGTCGGTTGCGCCTTCGGCCAGGATTTTGCCGACATCGTCGCTATGCGCCGCCAACGCACCGGTGAATTGCGAAAGATTGGCGAGAGTCTGCGTGACCGCGACCTGATTCTGATCATTGACCATCTTGGTCAATTGTTCGGTCAATTCGGTAACGCGATTGATCAGTTCGGGCACGCTGTTGACGACCTGCTGCATGCCCGATTCGCGCGACCAGATCACGGCATATCGCTGATCGGGCTTGATCTCGATCGGCGGTGCATCCTTGCTGCCCGGCGTGATCTCGATCGCCGAGCCGCCGGTTATTCCCTGAATTTCGACCGACGCGACCGAATCAGACCGGATCGGTGCATCTTCACGGACCTCGATGGTGACGCGAACACGGGATGAATCATCGGCATCGAGCGCGACCGACACCACGCGACCGACTTGAACGCCGCTGACGCGCGCCGGCGAGCCCTCCACCAGCCCTACGCCGACGCTGCCGAAATAAATCTCGTACCGCGTTCCATGATTGTTGAATTGGCCGCGCGCCACCCAAAGAACCGCAACCACGAAGCCGATCGCAATAAGGATGACGAATGTTCCGACAGCGACGTAATTTGCACGCGTTTCCATCGTCAGGCTCCGATTTCCGTTCGCGCTTTTTCGGAATGGGTTTGTCCTTGGCCCGCCTGTACTTGTGCGGCGCGGCCGCGCGGTCCGCGAAAATATTCTTTAATCCAAGGATCGTCTTCTTCGAGCATCTCGTCGATCGTTCCGACTTTCATCTTTTTATCGACGAGCACGGCGATGCGATCGGCGATGGCATAGAGACTGTCGAGATCGTGCGTCACCATGAAGACGGTAAGGCCGAGACTATCGCGCAAATCGCCGATGAGCTGATCGAAGGATGCCGACGAAATCGGATCGAGGCCTGATGTCGGCTCGTCGAGAAAGAGCAGCGCTGGATCGAGTGCGATGGCGCGCGCCAGACCGGCGCGCTTGCGCATGCCGCCGGACAACTGCGACGGATATTTTCCGGCCGCGTCCGGCGGCAAGCCGACCAACGCGACCTTCAGCGCCGCGATGTTTTCCATCAGAGCGCGGGGGAGATCCAACATTTCCTTCAGCGGCACCATGATGTTTTCGGCGACGGTCAGCGAGCTGAACAGCGCGCCGTCCTGGAACAGCACGCCCCAACGCGCCTCGACTTTGCGCCGCTCGGCCGGCGCCAGGGAATCGATATCCTTACCGAACGCTTCGATCGTCCCGGCCGCATGCGGAATGAGGCCCAGGATGCTTCGCAGCAAAACCGATTTACCGGCGCCCGATGCACCGACAATGCCCAGCACCTCGCCCGTCCGGAGATCGAGGTCCAGATTGTCGTGCACCACTTTGCTGCCGAGCTTCGTGACCAATCCGCGAACGCGGATGATCGGCGGCTCAGATGTGGAATTGGGCGAAGATGATGGAGAAGGCGGCATCGAAAACGATCACCAGAAAAATAGATTCAACAACGGCCAATGTCGTCCGGCGGCCGACGCTTTCGGCGCTGCGCTCCACGCGCAGCCCTTCGTGACAGCCGACCAGCGCGATACAGATCGCAAAGAAAGGTGCTTTGATCAGGCCCAACCAGAAGACCGCCGATCCGGCAATCGACTGGCTGAGTTGCTGAACGAAAATTGGCAGCGGAATACCGAGCGCCAGATCGCAAACCACCGCGCCGCCCAAAAGGCCCATCACATTGGCGTAGAACGTCATCAGCGGCAGCGTGACGAGCAGCGCGGCGAGGCGGGGCAACACTAGGACTTCGATCGGATCGAGGCCAATCGTCGTCATCGCGTCGATCTCTTCATTCACCTGCATCGAGCCGATCTCGGCGGTAAAGGCGCTTCCCGAACGACCGGCAACGATGATGGCGCAGAGCAGCACACCCAGTTCACGCAGAAAGCCCACGCCCAGCAGATTGACCGTGAAGATCTCGGCCCCGAACTGCTTGAGCTGATCCGCGCCCTGATAAGCGATCACGACACCGATCAGGAACGAGAGCAAGCCGACGATCGGAAGGGCAGCGGGACCTGTGCGCTGGACCTGGCTGATAAAGGCGACGAAGCGGAGGCGTTTGGGTTGCCGGACAACGCGCCACGACCTGACCGTCACCAAGCCGAGAAAACCCAGCCCGTTTCGCATCCCGAGCAGATGCGCCATCGTCCATTCGCCGATCGACGACAGAATATCGATCACCACCGACGGATGGCGCGTTGATTGAGGAGAAGGCTCCGGTTGAAATTTCTCGACCTGCTTGATCAGCGGATCGAAATGCTCGGACAAATTCTCGATGGAGACATCGGCGCCGGCTTTGGCCAGTGCTGCCTTAAGCCGCAATACCAGCCACGCCCCGACGGTATCGAGCGCCTCAAGCGATTTGAAATCGATCAGCGCCTTCGATACGCCTTTGGCGTCGAATCCCTCGACCGATCGGTCGCGCGCCGCCGATCCCGTCACCAGCCAACGGCCCACCGGCCGTAAGGTCAGGGTTTGGCCGTCTCGCTGGGTCTCGATCCAGCCTTCATCGCTCATCGGCGCACATTATAGGTCGTTCCTACCGCAGGCCTAACGCGAAAGATGCACCCGGGACGGGGCGAACAAGACACAAAAACGAGCAGGCAAGGCTCGCGGTTTATTCGAAACACCCCGAACCGCGAGATTGATCCACGACGCCGAGACATTTTAGCCGATTTCCCGCGTCTGCGGCTTTCGGTAAGGTAGCCCGGTTTTGACGCTGGGCGCAGGAGCATCTCGATGGACTTGAAGCAGCATATCCGAGGCATTCCGGATTTTCCGAAGCCGGGGATTCTTTTCTACGACATCTCGACGCTGCTGAAGCATCCCGCCGCCTGGAAACATGCGGTCGAAAGCATGACCGAGGCGATCCGGCCGCTGAAGCCGGACCTTTTGGCCGGCATCGATTCTCGCGGTTTCCTTCTCGCCGCGCCGGTCGCCGTCAATCTGGGCTGCGGCATGGTCATGATCCGCAAGAAGGGCAAGCTGCCGGGCAAAATCATTCCGCACACCTATGATCTCGAATATGGAACCGACACGGTCGAGATCCAGCATGACGCGGTGAGCGCCGGTCAGCGCGTTGTCGTGCTCGACGATCTGCTGGCCACCGGCGGCACGATGGCGGCGGCGATCCGTCTTTTGACCATCGTCGGCGGCAATGTGGTCGGCACCGGCTTCATCATGGAACTGACCGGCCTCAAGGGCCGTGAAAAGTTCGACGTGCCGGTCAAGACCCTGCTGACCTACGAGTTCTAGCCACCAGGCGAGCCGAGATCAGGATAAAGGCCGCCACCACGACCAAGAGGATCGTGGCGAGGGCATTGATCTGCGGGCTGAGGCCCAGCCGGACACTGGAGAAGATCACCATCGGCAGGGTCGTCGCGGAGGGCCCTGTCGTGAAGCTGGCGATCACCAGATCGTCGAACGACAGGGTGAAGGCGAGTAACCAGCCCGCAACCAGCGCGGGCGCGATCAGCGGCAACGTAATCACCGCGAATACCTTCCATGGCCGCGCGCCCAGATCGAGCGCGGCTTCTTCCAGTGACCGGTCGAACGCCGACAGCCGCGCCTCGATGACGACCGAGACATAGGCCATGCCGAGCGTGATATGCGCGATGACGATGGTGGAAATACCGCGGCCACGGGGCCAGCCGAACAACTGCTCCATCGCGACGAAGAGCAGCAACAGCGAAAGGCCGGTGATGACTTCCGGCATCACCAAAGGCCCCGTCACCAAAGCGCCGAAGAAATACCGTCCGATAAAACGGCGATAACGCGACAAAACGAATCCGGTCGCCGTACCGAGGATCAACGCGCCGGTCGCAGACATCAAGGCGATCTCGAAGCTGGTTAGCGCCGCGCGCATGATCTGTTCGTTCGCGAACAGCTCGCCATACCAGCGCACCGAAAAACCGGCCCAGACGGTGACGAGGCGCGACGCATTGAAGGAATAGACGATCACCGAGGCGATCGGCCCATAAAGAAAGGCAAAGCCGAGGGCCATCATCACAGCGAGAAAGGGCGACAGGCGATTGCTCATGCACGATCGCTCGTCAGAAAGCGCCGCAGGAATCCCATTGGCACGACGAGCAGCACCAACATCACGACGGCGACGGCCGATGCGACCGGCCAGTCTCGATTGTTGAAGAACTCGTCCCACAGGACCTTACCGATCATCAGATTGTCCGGCCCACCGAGCAGGTCCGGGATGATGAATTCGCCGCACATCGGAATGAAGACGAGCAAGCTGCCGGCGACGACGCCGGGCCAAGAGAGCGGAAAGGTCACGCGCCAGAACGCCTGCGCCGGCCGGCACCCCAGATCGGATGCCGCTTCGAGCAATGCCGGATCGAGCTTTTCGAGCGTCGCATAAAGCGGCAGCACCATGTAGGGCAGATAGGAATAGATCAGCCCGACATAGACCGCGAAAGCATTGTTGATCAGCGCCAGCGGCTCGTGAATGAGCCCGATATTGATCAGGAAATTATTGACGAGGCCGTTGCCCTTGAGCAACCCGACCCAAGCATAAACGCGAATGAGAAAGCTGGACCAGAACGGCAGGATCACCAGCAGCAGCAAGGCATTTCGCCAGGCGAGCGGCGCCCGGACGATGCCATAGGCCAGCGGATAGCCGATCAGCAGACAACCAAGCGTTGCGCCCGCCGAGAACAGCAGCGCATTGCCGTAGGCGAAAAAGTAAAGGCTGTCGCTGGTGAGAAACTGGTAGTTGGCGATGCTGGCTTGGATTTGGCCATCGGCGATCAACGGCGTGTAGGGCGGTATGCCCATCGCCTGATCGGCCAGGCTGATCTTCAGCACGATGAGGCACGGCACGAGGAAGAACAGCAGCAGCCAGCCATAAGGCAGCCAGATCACCGCACGGCGACGCCAGCGATCGCCACGCGTCAGCGTGTTCACGACGCGAGTACCGTCGCCGCTTCGCGCGGCCAGCCCAGAAAGACTTTCTGACCAACGGTGAGCGCGTTACCGACACGGCGGTCGCGATTCGCGGCGGTGACGCGCACGATCTTGCCGCTGGCCAGCGCCACTTCGACATCGGACGCCTCGCCGCGATAGGCAACGCCATGAACGATGCCGGTGAGCGCATTCACCCATTGCGGATCGCGTTGCGTGCCAAGCGCGATCTTTTCGGGCCGAATCGCCAGCGTGATCGGGGTGCCCATCGCGAGGTCACGCGGATCGGCGACCGAGAGCGGCGCGTTGGCTTCGGCGCTTTCGAGCATCAGCACGCCCGGCGCCGTTGCACGCACTTGGGCTTCGAACAAATTGATCGAACCAAGAAAGCCGGCGACGAAACGATTGGCAGGACGTTCATAGACTTCATCGGGCGCGCCGAGTTGCGAGATGCGGCCTTTATCCATCACCGCGATCCGCGTTGCCATGCTCATGGCTTCTTCCTGATCGTGTGTCACCATCAGGAAGGTGATGCCGACCCGCTGCTGGATTCGGACCAATTCAAAGCGCGTTTCCTCGCGCAGCTTGCGGTCCAGCGCCGTCAAAGGCTCGTCGAGCAACAGCAGCTTGGGCTCGTTGACCAAGGCGCGCGCCAGGGCGACACGCTGCTTCTCGCCGCCCGACAACTGTCCCGGCTTGCGCTTGCCCAACGCGCCCAGCTTCACCAGATCGAGCATCGCTGTGGTTCGCGCGGCGATTTCGTCGTTGGGACGTTTGGCCTGACGTAAGCCGAACGCGACATTGTCGAACACCGTCATATGCGGAAACAGCGCATAGGACTGGAACATCATATTCACCGGACGCGCATAGGGCGGCACGTCCTGCATGTCCTGCCCATCTATGCGGATGCGCCCCTGATCCGGCCGCTCGAATCCGGCGAGCATACGCAATAAGGTCGTCTTGCCGCAGCCCGACGGCCCCAACAACGCAAAGAATTCGCCGGCGGCGATATCAAGGGAAATACCATCGACCGCCGTCGTGACGGCACCGGGATAGCGTTTGACCACCCCTTCCAGCGCGATCGTCGCAGCCACGTCAGCGTCCCGTCTTGATCTTTGTCCAGGCGCGGGTGCGCAGCCGCTCATATTGCGGCGTCACCGGCTTATCGAAGAACAGCCGCGTCCGGACTTCCTGCGGCGGATAGACGTTCGGGTCGCTGCTCAAGGCCGACGACACCAACGTTGTCGCCGCCTCGTTGGGGTTGGCATAGGAGATCGCATCGCTGATCTTCGCCGCGACGTCGGGACGCAGAATGTAATCGATGAAGCGCAGCGCGTTCTCGGGATGCGGCGCGTCCGCTGGAATCGCCATCATATCGACCCAGATCATCGCGCCTTCTTTCGGGATCGTATAAGCGATATCGACGCCGTTCTTCGCTTCGTGCGCGCGATTGCGCGCCTGAACGATGTCGCCGGAATAACCCCAGGCGACACACAGATCGCCGTTGGCAAGATCGTTGATATATTCCGACGAATGGAACTTGCGGATGTAAGGCCGGATCGCTTGCAGCGTCGCGGCAGCGCGATCGAGATCGGCAGGATCGCGGCTTAAGGGATCGCGATGCAGATAGGCCAGCGCCGCCGGGACCAATTCCTGTGCGCTATCGAGCAATGAAATGCCGCAGGGGGCGAGCTTCTTAGCGTTGTCGGGATCGAAAATCAGCGCCGAGCTGTCGGTCGGCGCATCGCCGCCCAGCGCAGCTTTGACCTTCGCCTTGTTGAAGCCGAAACCGGTGGTACCCCACATATACGGCACGCCGAATTGATTGCCGGGATCGGCATTGGCGGCTGACGCCAGAATCTGCGGATCGAGATTGCCGTAATTTTTCAGCGCCGATTTGTCGATCTTGCGATAAACGCCCGAGGCTGCCTGACGCGCGAGATAGGGCGAGGCCGAGGGCACGACCAGATCGTAGCCCGAATGCCCGGCGAGCAATTTCGCCTCGAGCACTTCGTTGCTGTCATAGACGTCGTAATTGATCTTGATGCCGGTTTCCTTGACGAAATTCGGCACCGTGTCTTCGGCGATATAGTCCGACCAATTATAGATGTTGAGAAGCTTTTCCTCCTGCGCGCCGGCGGTACCGGCAGCGAGCACGAAGCCGAGGATAAGACCTAAACGTACGATCATGATTTCACCACGCGCGGCGATACGGAATGGACTTCGGCGGTTTCGTGAAACAAACGGTAATCGACGCTGCGCCGGCCATCCGCGGTCGTCCCGAGAATGTCCGAGAAACGCCGATTCCACTGAACGGCGTCGGCTTCGTAGATGTGCCGTGCGTGAACCGTCTGCGAAAAGGATTCATCGGTACCGACGATCGTGACAATGATCTGGGCGTGCTCGCGCAGCAGACTGTCGCGCGTCGAACCGTAAAGCGGACTGCGCTCGTCGATCGGGTGCATCACCGTCCAGGTCAAAGCGAACATCGGTGTGCGCGGCCGCGCCACCGGCAGATCGTGGAAGCGCCGCATCGCGTGACCTTCGGTATTCACTTCGTCGCGGATCAGCATCATGGTAACTTGCGCATCGAGGATTTGATTGCGGCGCTGATTGGCGGCACGGAACATCAGCGTCGGCACGCCATCATAGGGCACAATCACCGCGACGCTGCTGAACATCACCCGCGCCGTGACGCGCGAGAATCGGCTGAAGACGAGCCCCGTAACCATCGCGAGACCAGTCATCCCCAGCAACACCTCGGTCGAAACCAGGATATTCGCATAGACGGTCGCGGGCCGCATCTCGCCGTAACCGATCGTCGCCATCGTCTGCACGCTGAAGAAATAGGCGTCGGCGAATGAATGCGGCGCGGCGTTAGCGATGCTGCCGTCCTGCAACAGATACAGCACGCCGAAAGCAAGATTGAACGTGGCGTAAGCGAGGGCAACTATCAGAAACAGGCCCCACCACGGAACGGTCAGCAGCGTGTGATAGATATCGAGCTGACGATCTTGCGGATCGAGAATCCGCTCAACCGAAGGCAGGCGGCGCAGGCGCGGCCGCTTCTTTACCGATAAAATTTTGGACTTGCGGCGCGCGGCCATTACACGGCCCCGCGTACCGCGACGATCGAAAGGCGACGAAGGAAAGTTCCGCGCGTCACTTCTGACGGGCGCGGTTGAACTCGAGCTCGCTCTGACTGAGTTGGAAACCGACGAGCACGGTATAGACGTTGGCGAGCTGCAAATTCTTCAGCGGCAAATGCACCGTCACTTTTTCGGTGGCCCGCATCGTCGCGTCGTCGCCTTTGAAGTCGAGAGCGAAGGGGAATTGCTGCTTGCCCAGGATATTGCCCGAAGCGTCGGCAAGCGCGACGAAATAGGGCAATTCGACATGACGAACCGTCGGCCCATTGCGCAGCGCGGTGATGCTGACCGTGACGACGCTGGCGACGCCTCTATCCTTGTCTTCGCGGCTGCATTCGAGCGTCGCATCGTCGATCCGGCCGCCGGTTTGGACGGCTTGCCCGTTCGGCCCGCCCGCCAGATGCGCCAGACTTTGCAGGTCGGGCACCGTCGATATGGCGGGGCAGGTATAGGTCGATCGCTTATTGCCGAAATCTCCGCAACCGGTCAGGCCGACCGCGAGAAGAACCGCCAGAATCGCGAGAGGCGCACGCCGAACCCGCATCGTTTCCGTCATCGCCTCTTCCTTACGCGCGATCCCTGTATTAACTTCGCATCATCGCGGCAATTGATGCGGCCCGCACTTTATTCGACGCCTGGGCACGGCACAAGCGCCAGGCCCCTCTTGCAGCCCCGAGCCACATGGCAGTCTATACCGACGTTCCCGACGACGAGCTCAGGACTTTCCTGGCCGATTATGCATTGGGCGAGCCGGTTTCCTGCAAAGGCATCGCCGAAGGGGTCGAAAACTCCAACTATCTGCTGCGGACCGAACGCGGCACCTACATCCTCACCCTCTACGAGAAACGCGTCGATCCGGCGGAACTGCCGTTCTTCCTCGCGCTGATGGATCATCTCGCCAAAAAAGGCATCGATTGTCCGACGCCTGTCCATGCGCGCGACGGCAAGGCGCTGCGCCACCTGTGCGGCCGCCCGGCGGCGATCGTCAGATTCCTCGACGGCATGTGGCCACGGCGGATCGAGGCCCATCACTGCGCCGGTATCGGCGCGGCGCTGGCCGGACTGCACGGCGCGGTCGCCGATTTCTCCGGCACCCGTCCCAACTCTCTATCGCTCGCCGGTTGGCGGCAGCTCTATGAATCCTGTCGCGACCGTGCCGACGAAATTCAGATCGGGCTAAGCGACGAGATCGGCCAGGAATTGGCGGCGCTGGAGAAAGAGTGGCCGCAGGATTTGCCGCGCGGTGTGATCCATGCCGACCTGTTTCCCGACAATGTGTTCTTTCGCGGAGAGTCTGTCTCGGGCTTGATCGATTTCTATTTCGCCTGCACGGATTTCTATGCCTATGACGTCGCCATCTGCCTCAATGCCTGGTGTTTCGAGGCCGACGGCAGCTTCAACGTCACCAAGGCAAAGTTGCTGCTGAACAACTACCGCGCCGGCCGCAGCCTGAACGAAGCCGAATTCGCCGCCCTGCCGATCCTGGCGCGGGGCAGCGCGCTGCGCTTTCTGCTGACGCGGCTTTACGACCGGCTGAACCATCCGCCCGGCGCGATGGTCAAACCGAAAGACCCGCTCGAATATCTGGCCAAGCTGCGCTTCCATCGCGGCGTCACGCAGAGCAGTGCCTACGGATTTGACCCATGAGCGAAGCAGGCCAATGACCGAAGAAGGAAAGATGCGGGTCGATATCTATACCGACGGCGCCTGTAGCGGCAATCCCGGCCCCGGCGGCTGGGGTGCGTTGCTGATCGCCAAGGGCCAGGAGAAAGAACTGGTCGGCGGGGACAATCCGACCACCAACAACCGTATGGAACTGATGGGCGCGATCAGCGGCCTTGAAGCCCTGACCCGGCCCAGCGAGGTCCATCTTCATACCGACAGCATGTATGTCCGCGACGGCATCACGAAATACATCCACAACTGGAAACGCAACGGCTGGAAGACCGCCGACAAGAAGCCGGTCAAAAATGTGGATTTATGGCAGCGGCTGGAAGCCGCGATCGGAAAGCACCAGGTCGAATTTCACTGGGTGCGCGGCCATAACGGCCATACCGAAAACGAAAGAGCCGACGCGCTTGCCCGACAGGGCGTCGAGCAAGCGCGCGGATTAGCCTAGTTCTTAGATAGCCTTCAGCATCGCTTCGGCGCTCGACACTTCGAAAGCGCCCGGCGCTTCGAGGTTCAGAGCCTTCACGACGCCGTCATCGACCAGCATGGCATAGCGCTTAGAGCGCACGCCCATGCCCGGACCGCTGAGATCCATGTCGAGGCCGAGCTGCTTGGTGAAAGCGGCAGCGCCATCGGCCAGCATCGTCACTTTGCCGTCCGTGTTCTGGGACTTGCCCCAGGCGCCCATGACGAACGCGTCATTGACCGAAAGGCACGCAACCTCGACGCCCTTCGCCTTGAACTCGCCGGCCTTTTCGACGAAGCCCGGCAGATGCTTAGCCGAGCAGGTCGGGGTAAAGGCACCCGGAACGGCGAACAGCACAACCTTTTTGCCGTTGAACAAATCTTCCGTCGAAATGTCCTTTGGACCTTCGGCGGTCATGGTCTTCAGCTTGGCCGACGGAATCTTGTCACCGACTGCAATGGTCATTATCGCCTCCTCCGTGTTTTTGAGATGAGAGCCGTACCATAGCTACGGGTTCGCGGCTTGGGCAAGGGCACCCGTCACCGCCCCCGGAGTCAGCAATTCGGGCAAGGGAACGCCCCCCGGCGCCGCCGGACCATAGGCGGCGTTGAAGGGAATACCGTAGCGGCCGAAGCGGTTGAGATAGGCGTTGATCGCCGGATCGGGCCGGGTCCAGTCGGCGCGCATCGCCACCACGTTCGGGGCCGTCAGCGCAGCGCGGATCGCATCGGTTTCGAGCACGAAACGCTCGTTGACCTTACAGGTCAGGCACCAATCGGCGGTCACATCGACAAAGACGACATGGCCGTCGCGCACCAGCCCGGCGATCGCCGCTGGATCGAACCGCTGCCACGGCCCGGATGCAGCGGCCACCGAACGGCTGGGCGGCACAAGGACAGGCACCAGCAAGGCTGTCGCGAGAACCAGCGCCAGCATCGCCCAACGCGTGGCCTGGCGCAGAACACCCAGCACCAGTGCGGCGAACGCCATCAGCAACCCGACCGCCAGCGCGGCGCGCATCCCGATCTCGCCGGCCAGCACCCACAGCAGCCAAACCGCCGTGCCCGCCAGCAGAAGCGCCAGGACGCGGCGCAGATGGATCATCCACGCCCCCGGCCGCGGCAACACGCGCGCGAGGCGCGGAAATCCGGCCACCAGCAGATAGGGCAACGCCATGCCCAGCCCCATGGCGAGGAAGATGCCGATGATCTCGCTCGGTCCCGAGGCCAAGGCAAATCCCAGGGCGGTGCCGAGGAACGGCGCCGAGCAAGGTGTCGCCAGCAAGGTCGCGAACGCGCCGGTCGCGACGCTGCCGAGACTGCGCTGCTCGGCCACGGCGGCGACAGCGCGCGGCAACGGCACCTCGAAGAAGCCGCCGAGATTGCAGGCGAACAGCACCAGTACCGCGACCAGCGCGACGAGGAACAACGGGTTCTGAAACTGCACGCCCCAGCCGATGGCAACGCCGCTCACTTTCAGCGTCGCGGTTACCAGCGCGAGCAGCAGGAACGACAAGACGATGCCGGTCGCGGTGGCGAGAAAGCTCATCTGCGTCTGGTGTTGCGTATGGCCCGCGCGCGGCAGGGCCGCGAGCAGCTTCAGCGACAGCACCGGCAGAACGCAGGGCATCAGATTGAGGATGAGTCCGCCCAGCAGCGCCAGCCCCATCATCGTCGCGATCATCGTCAGATCGATCAGCGGTTCGCCCGCGACGGGCGTCACACTCGCAACTAACGACCGCTCGCCATCGACGACCGTCACGGTGAGAGCACTGCCCGGCAAGCTTGCCCAATCGCCACTGACCGGCACGCGTACCACCGCCAGCCCCGACTGCATCGGCTGTAATGCCGGCGCGCCGAAGAGAACATCCTTCGGGCCTTCGACGAATACATCGGGCGCGACCAGCGGCGTCTTGCTGGCGATGGTCACGTCAAGTTGCGGCATACTGCCGGGACGCAGCACGGCATCCGAGACGACGATGCCGCTCGCTTTCCCATCGCCTGGCACCAGCGCTTGATAACGCTCGATCAACGCGGCATAGCCGACGCCGTCCTTGCCGGCTTCAGCAGGAATATCGAGCATCAGGGTCGTGTCGTAGGGAACGCAGATTTCACTGCAGGTCAGATAAGAGACATGCGTTTGGAGATGCAGCGGTTCGCCGGGACGCGCCAATTGCGCATCGATCGGCAGCACGACCGCGCCGCTATAGCCGATGGTTTCGAGACCCAGCACCGAGAAGCGTTCGGGCGCGGGCCAGGCCAGCGTCGCGCCGGCGAGATTGGTTGAACCGACCCAATCGACCGCCGGCGGATAGCCGGCATCGCCGGGCGAGCGCCAATAGATTTTCCAGTGCGGCTCGAGCTGGAATTCGAGCCCCAGCGTCACATGAGCGCCCGTCCCAACGACCGGTTTGGCGGCGACAAGCCGAAGCTTCCCTTGCGGCGTCGTGAACCAGGACGACGCGGCATCGGCGCGCGCCGTCGCCGGCAAAGCGAGCGCCAATATGGCGAGGATAAAACCCAGAATGGCCCGGTTCATGGGCTCTTTATAGAACGCCTATCGCGGCGCCGGATCACAAAATGGCGAACCGTCCGTGACATAGCGTCCCGCTTGCAAGCAAGGCATCGCCCGCCTATTTCATTCCCATGGCCGATCCGACCTACCTGACCGGGCAACTGCTCGTCGCCATGCCGCAAATGGACGACCCGCGCTTCGCCCGGTCCGTCGTCTTCATGTGCGCTCATAATGCCGACGGCGCGATGGGCATCGTCATCAACAAGGTCGTCGAGGAACCCTCGCTGACCGAGTTGCTGAAACAGCTCGGCATCGAGAATAACGGCTTCAGCGACGGACGCGTCCATTTCGGCGGGCCGGTCGAGACCGGGCGCGGTTTCGTGCTTCATTCGACCGATTATGCCGAGAGCGCCACCCTGGTCGTCGAAGGCGGCTTCAGCCTGACCGCGACCATGGATGTGCTGCGCGCGATCGGCAAAGGCGAAGGGCCGAGCAAAAGCCTTCTGGCGCTGGGCTATGCCGGCTGGGGCCCGGGTCAGCTCGATGCCGAAATCCAAGCCAATGGTTGGCTTCAAGTCGCCGCCGATCACGATCTGATTTTCGATGCCGGGCATGACGATAAGTGGAAGCGCGCCATCGGCAAATTGGGCGTCGATCCCTTTGCCCTATCCGGAGACGCCGGGCACGCCTGAATTAGAAGCCGTATTGCCAGCCGTTGGATAAGATGCCGAACAGCACATGGTCCTGCCATTTGCCGTCGATGCACAGAAACTCCCGCGCATAGCCCTCTTCGCGGAAACCTGTCTTCAGCAGCAAGCCACGGCTGGGCCGGTTGTGCGGCAGACAGGCCGCTTCGATGCGATGCAGCCGTAACCGTTCGAACGCGAATTTAAGCGTCAGCGCCAGGCCTTCGGCCATATAGCCCTGACGCGCATGTTCCTCGCCGATCCAGTAGCCGACGCTCGCGGTTTCCGCGACGCCGCGGCGCACGTTGGTGAGGCTGATCCCGCCCACCAGCGCATCGTCTTCGAGACGGAAGATCAGGAATGTGTAGCCTTGGTCGCTATGCCATTCGAGCGCGTAGCGCGAGAGGCGGCGGCGGAAGGCGGCGCGCGACAAGGCATCGTCGCCCCAACTCGGTTCCCATGGCGTCAGGAAAGCGCGCGACGCACCGCGTAGCGTCGTCCAGGCCTCCCAATCCTGCCGTTCGGGCGCGCGCAACGCCACACGCCGCCCGGCGAGACGAAAGGCCGGCGGCGCCGTGCCGAACAGCCGCTGTAATCGCAAGATATCGAGCGCCACCCCGCCCCCTACCCTTTGGACCTTGGCCCTTAGACTAATGTTTGAGACGCGCCGTCAGCTTTGCGTAGTCCTCGATCTGGCTGATCGGCCCGAGCGCCGTCAGCGTCGGTGGACCCGACGTCAGGCGGCGCGCAACCCGGCGCACGGCATCTTTATCGACGGCATCGATATGCTTCACCAGCTCGACCGGGTCCAGCGGCCGGCCATAGATGAGCATATGGCTCGCCTGCTGTTCGCAGCGCGCCGTCGTGCCTTCCATCGACATCAGCAAACCGGCCTTGAGCTGCGCACGCGAGCGTTCCAACTCGACCGGCAACAGACCGTCGGCCAGTTTTTTTAGCTCATCGCACAATACCGGCATCAACTCGCCGGCCTGATCCTCACCGGTCCCGGCATAGACGCCGAAGATGCCGCCGTCGCTGTAAGAATGGGCGAAAGAGTAGATCGAATAGACGAGGCCGCGCTTTTCGCGGATTTCCTGAAACAGCCGCGAGGACATGCCGCCGCCGAACGCCGTCGAAAGCACCGAGGCGGCGTAGTAATCGCGATCCGAGAAGGCAATACCGGGGAAGCCCAAGAGGATATGCGCCTGTTCGAGATCGCGTTCCTCGCGATGATCGCCGCCCTCGTAGCGCGCGGCTTCGGTCGTTGCCTTGCTGCGCGGCGACAAAGCGGTGAATGATTTTTCCGCGAGCGCGACCAGGGCTTCATGCGTGAGATTGCCGGCAGCGACCAGCAGCATGCCAGGCGCGGCGTAGGTATCGTTGAGATACCCCGCGACCTGATCGCGATGCACCGTTTTGATAATATCGGCGCGGCCCAGCACCGGTTGGCCCATCGGCTGATTGGGATAGGCGCGTTCCTGGAACAGATCGTAGATCACATCGTCAGGCGTATCTTGTGCCTGACCGATCTCCTGCAGGATGACCGTGCGTTCGCGTTCCAGTTCCGCCGGATCGAAGGCCGAATGCTGGACAATATCCGAGAGGATATCGACCGCGAGCGCGACATCGGCCTTCAGCACCTTGGCATAATAGGCCGTGTGCTCGCGCGAGGTGTAGGCGTTGACGTGACCGCCGACCGCTTCGATCTCGGTCGCAATGTCGAGCGCCGAACGCCGCGCCGTGCCTTTGAAGGCCATATGTTCCAAGAGATGCGCGACGCCGTTGATCGCCGCCGGCTCGTGCCGCGTGCCGACATCGACCCAAACGCCGATCGAAACAGTCTCGACCGATTCCATGCGGTCGGTAACGACCCTCATGCCATTGGCGAGCCGCGTGACTTTGACCGTCATAATGCCGCTCCAACCGTGTGTGCGCGTGCATGCGCGCGAATATAATTCTGCACCGCGCCCAGATCGTGCGGCAGTTCCGGCTTGCGTTCGGGCAGTTGCATGAGCGCCGCCAGCGACGGCGGCAGTGTCGGCTTTTGTCCGATCGCTTTTTCGACCGCATCGCCGAACTTCGCTGGATGCGCTGTCGCCAGCGCGATCATCGGTACCGTTTTGTCGTGGCGTTTGAGTTTCGCGGCAGCCACGGCAATGGCGCTATGCGGATCGAGTACCGTGCCATCAGCGCGATAGATCGCGGCGATCTCGGCCAGCGTCGCTTCGTCGTCGATGCGCGCGGCCGAGAAAAGTTTCGTCGCTTCCCGCCATTCCGCCTCGGTCGCCGGCAGCGTTCCGGTGCGGCGAAATTCGGTCATCGCCGCAGTGACGCCGGCAGCGTCGCCGTTTTTGAGTTCGTAATAGAGCCGCTCGAAATTGCTCGAGACTTGAATGTCCATGCTCGGCGAGAGGCTGGGCTCGACCGTGCCGATGGTCATCGCGTGGTCGTTGAAGAAACGCGAGAGGATATCGTTGCGGTTCGTGCCGATCACCAATTGCGCGATCGGCACGCCCATGCGCCGCGCGGCGTGCGCCGCAAAGACATTGCCGAAATTGCCGGTCGGCACGGCGAAGCTGACCGCACGGTCGGGCGCGCCCAGCCGGACCGCCGCGACGACGTAATAGACGATCTGGGCCATGATCCGCGCCCAGTTGATCGAATTGACCGCCGAGATATTGAGCCCCTGCCGGAACGGGACATCGGCGAACATCGCCTTCACCAAATCCTGGCAATCGTCGAACGTGCCTTCGACTGCGATGGCATGCGCATTGGCGGCCGTGACGGTCGTCATCTGCCGGCGCTGCACCTCGGAGATGCGGCCCTTCGGATAGAGCATGAAGATATCGACCAGCTCGCAACCCGCCGTCGCGGCAATCGCGGCCGAGCCGGTATCGCCCGAAGTCGCGCCGACGATGGTGACGCGGGTGCGTTTCTTCGCCAGCACATGATCGAACAACCGCCCGACGAGTTGCAGCGCGTAATCCTTGAAGGCGAGCGTCGGACCGTGAAACAGCTCCAACAGAAACAGACCAGGTTCCAATTCGTGCAGCGGCGCGACATCGGGATGATCGAACCCGGCATAGGCGTCGGTGACCATCCGTTCCCATTCCGCCGCCGGGATGACGCCGTCGATGAAAGGTGTGGTAACCCGCACCGCGATCTCGGCGTAGCTTTTACCCTGCAGCGCCTTGAGGTCGGCGGCCGTCAGCGTCGGCCAAGATGACGGAATGTAGAGCCCGCCATCGGGCGCGAGACCGGCCAGCAGCACTTCGTCAAAGGCGAGGCTTTCGGGCGGCGTGCGGCTGTCACGGGTGCTGATGTAGGGCAAGAAACGATCCTAACGAAGCCAATCACAAGAAACGTAACGCCCGGCCACGCGCCCGGCAACTGACGGTTTTATAAGGCGATTTAAGCGTAGGCCAAGACCGGACGGCGCGGCGAAATTGGCTTCGTTTCGTAATTTTAATATTTGCCGCCAACCCGCGTGCTCCGCCATTCGCCCGAAGGCTGAATGTGGGGAGCGCCGGGCCGCGCGCAAAGGCGCCGCAGCCCTGGATTCGGGATTTAGAGATCCAGCACCAGCTTGTCCGACTTCGAGCCTGAGCAGCAGATCATCATCGTCTTGCTGGCCTTACGCTCGGATTCCGTCAGCACCACGTCGCGGTGATCGGGGACGCCTTCGAGGACTTTGGTCTCGCAAGTGCCGCAGACGCCTTCAAGGCATGACGAGGGCACCGGCAACCCGGCATCGAGCAGGGTTTCGAGGATGGTCTTGCCGGGCTCGATTGTGAAGCTCTTGCCGCTTTTGGCGAGAACGACGGTGAAGCCGCCTTCGGCTGCAGGCGCATCTTTGGCAGTGAAATATTCGACATGGACGTTGTCGCGCGGCAGGTCCTTGGTCGCAGTCTCGAACGCTTCGAGCATCGGCAACGGACCGCAGCAATAGAAATGCGCGTCCGGCGCGGACTTTGCGACAACACCGGCCATATCGAGCAACTTGCCGCCGGGCTCGCCGTCGTAATTGAAGACGACGGTCGCGCCGGGATTTGATGAGGCCGCTTCGATCACCTCGCGGAAGGCGGCGTCCTTACGGGTGCGGGCGCAATAATAGAGCGTGAACGGCTTACCCAGCGCCGAAAGGCGTTGCATCATGCACCAGAGCGGCGTGACGCCGATGCCGCCGGCGACCAGCACGGTCGAGGCTGCGGTTTCGTTCAGCACGAAATTATTGCGGGGCGCGCTGATCACAATGATGTCGCCGACGCGCAGCTTGTCATGTACCCAAGTCGAGCCGCCGCGGCTGGCGCGATCCTTCTGCACCGCAACGACATAGCGATGCCGCTCGCCCTGCGGATTGTTCAGCGAATAAGACCGCACCATGCCGTTTGGCAAGTTGAGATCGATATGCGAGCCGGCCGTGAAGGGCGGCAATTCGCCGCCCGCCGGATCGCGGAATTCATACGAGAGAATTCCTTCGGCTTCCCAGGTGATGGCGTGGATGCGCGCGCGGATCGGTGCCGGTTCGGTCATGATCGTCGAGATGCCTTAGTGTTTGTGAAAGCCGGCGATGCGATGGCACCGGCGCGGCGGGGTACGGCCGGCCATCATATCTTTGACTTTGTCGAAGAAGGCCGAGACATGCGGCTGCTTGCCGTGGAATTCGAACGCCGCTTCGTCGGCAAAAACTTCATAGAGCGAGAATTTGGTCGGATCATCGACCTGCTGGGTCACGTCGAACTGATAGCAGCCCGGCTCGTTCTGGACCGACGCCTGGGCGTTGGCGAGCAGCAGCGGGATGAACTGATTGACGGTTTCCGGCTTCACTTGCAGCTCGGCGATGAGGACGTAAAGGGCCATGGGTCGCTCCGTTGGGGTTGGCCGGAGGATAGAGGAAAACCGCGCCGAACTGAAATCGGCTATCCCTATGTCCCGATGGCCTATGCCTCGATATAGCGGGCGCGGAGATGGCGCTCGAAGATCGCGGGATCGAGCGGCTTTCCGGTCGCCTGCTCGATGATCTCGGTGGTCGAAAAGCGCGACGCCTTGCCGTGGACATTGACTCGCAGCCAAGCGAAAAGCGGGGCGAAATCCCCCTTGGCGATGCCCGGCGCGATCGACGCATCCGTGCGTTGCGCGGCATCGAACAATTGCGCCGCCGTCATCGCCCCCAGCGTATAGGTTGGGAAATAGCCGAACGCGCCATCGAACCAGTGAATGTCCTGAAGGCAGCCCTGGCGGTTGTCGGGCGGCACGATGCCGACTAGGTCACGCATCCCGTCGTTCCAAGCCGCCGGCAGATCCTCGAGCGTCAGATCGCCGGTCAGCAGCGAACGTTCCAGCCGGTAGCGCAGAATGACATGCGCCGGATAGGTCACCTCGTCGGCATCGACGCGGATGAGGCTGCGCGCGACCTGGGTGTTGAGACGATAGAGATTTTCCGCATCCCAGGCCGGGCCGCTGCGCCCGAACGTATCGCGCAGGATCGGCGCGGCGAATTCGTGGAAGGCGAGCGAGCGGCAGACCTGCATTTCCAACAGCAGCGACTGGCTTTCATGGAGACTCATGCCGCGCGCATGACCGACCGGCTGACGCCGCCAGAGGGCGGGCAAACCCCGCTCGTACAGCGCATGGCCGGTTTCATGCAGCACACCCATCATGCCGCGGCGGAAATCGTCTTCGTCATAGCGCGTGGTGATGCGGACATCGTCGGGGGTACCCCCGCTGAAGGGATGATGGCTGATATCGAGCCGGCCATGATCGAAATCGAACCCGATCTGCTCCATCAGTTTGACCGCGACGACGCGCTGGGTTTCGACCGGGAACGGTCCCTCGGTCGCAAGCGGCGCTGGACGCTGCGCCTGACGCGACAACGCAGCATCGATCAGGCCGGGAAGACTTTGCGCCAGCGTGCCGAAGATGCGGTCGATCACCTCGCTACTGCCGTCGGGTTCATATTGGTCGAGCAACGCATCGTAGGGCGTCTTGCCGAGCCGTTCCGCCTTGGCAACGGCGATCTCGCGCGTCAGTCGCAGCACTTCCTTGAAAGCCGGCAACAGTCCGGCGTAATCGTTCGCCGGCCGCGCGTTGCGCCAGGCCATCTCGCAAGCCGAGGATGCCTTCGACGAAGCTTCGACCAGATCGGCCGGCACCGCCGTCGCATGGAGCCAACTGCGGCGCATTTCGCGCAGGTTGGCACGTTGCCAGTCGTCGAGATCGTTCTGCGCCGACGCAGCATCCAGCAGGTCGGGCACTGCGGCGTCGGTCAGCATCTCGTGCTGGATGAGTTCCATCACCGCCATCTGCTCGGCCCGCGCATCGGCGCCGCCATCGGGCATTTGCGTCGCGTTGTCCCAATGGAGGATCGACTGCGCCTCACCCAGCGCGCCGAGACGGCCGAAGCGAGTTTGGATTTGCGCATAGGGTGTTGCGGTCATCGTGGTTCTCCAGGATTGCCCTCGCGCAGGCGGCGGCGGGCAAAGAGGATATAGATTACGATCAGCCCCAGCGCCAAAGCGTACCAGGTGATGGCATATTGCAGATGATTGTTCGGCATGTCGGTGATGGTCTGGCCGCCTTGCGGTAGGCCACCCGGCACCGGCGACGCATCGGCATCGATATAGAACGGCAGCACGGCATCGACCCCAGCGGCCTTCGCCATCGCCGGCAGGTCGATGAAGAACCAGGAGTTCTTGGCCGGCTCGTTATCCGGGGTGAAGTAACTCGGCTTGCCCTCGTCGGCGACGCGCATCAAGCCGGTGATCTTGGTCGGGCCGGTAATCAGCCCGTCGCGGCGTGTGTCAGATGATCGACGATCCGTCGGCACGAAGCCGCGATCGACCAGTAGGATACGTCCGTCGGCAAGACGAAACGGCGTGACGATCTGGAAACCAGCCTTGCCGTCGGCCGCTTGCTGATTGAGATAGAGCTCGTGGTCGTTGAGGAATTCGCCCGATGCCCGCACCGGATGGAATTCGAGCGCCCGCGCGGCCTCGATCGTATCCGGCAACGGCACCGGCCCGGCGGTGAGCGTCGCTTGACGCTGCGCGATGAGGCTTTCCTTCCACGACAGCCGTTCGACCTGCCAGGTCCCGAGCCACAGCAGCAGGATCAGCCCGAGAAAGGTCCAAAAGCTAGGCCAGAAGAGAGAGCGCCGTGTCAAAAGACCGGCCTTTCGAACGGTGAGACGGGCGGATAGGACAAATCCGCCTCGCTCATGCCGTTCGATCAGTCGTCGTGATTATTCGCCGACGGCAACGCCGAAGCTGCCCCACCAATAGATGGCGACGAAGAGGAACAGCCACACCACGTCAACGAAATGCCAGTACCAAGCTGCCGCCTCGAAGCCGAAATGATGGGTCGGCGTGAAGTGGCCTTTGATGGCGCGAATCAGGCAGACGAAGAGGAACGTCGTGCCGATGATGACATGCAGACCGTGGAAGCCGGTCGCCAGGAAGAAGGTCGAGGGATAGATGCCCTGGGTGAAGCCGAACGCTGCGTGGCTGTATTCCCAAGCCTGGCAAGCGGTGAAGCAGAGGCCGAGAATGACCGTCACGGTCAGGCCCTGAATGAGGCCTTTGCGGTTGCCTTCGAGCAGCGCGTGATGCGCCCAGGTAACCGTCGTGCCCGAGGTCAACAGGATGAGGGTATTGAGGAAGGGCAGTTCGAAGGGGTCGAAGGGATGAATGCCCTTCGGCGGCCAGACGCCGCCCATCGCCGCGGTCGGATAGAACGCCGCGCTGAAATAGGCCCAGAAGAAAGCCGCGAAGAACATCACTTCGGAGGCGATGAACAAAGCCATGCCGAAGCGCAGGCCGATCTGCACCACCGGATTGTGATAGTGCCCATAGACCGCTTCGATGATGACGTCGCGCCACCAGACGAACATCGTCGCCAGCACGCCGACGAGACCGAGGATCATCACCCAGGTCGGTCCGCCGTGCATCCACCACACCGCGCCCGCGGCCATCACGCCCGCCGACAGCGAGCCGGTCAAGGGCCAGAGGCTGGGTTCGACCAGATGGAACGGGTGCTTATGACCGTGATAGTCGAATTGTTCAGGCTGCGTCGGGGTCACGTCAGTGGTCATGTGATTCTCGGCGATTAATTGACGGTGGTTGATGAAGGAAGCGACGAAGATTGCAGCGGTTGGCTGTCATCCTTGGCGCGGAACATGGTGTAGCTGAGCGTAATCGTATCGACGTCATCGACGCCATGGTCTTTGACCATTTCGGGGTCGATGAAGAACTGCACGGCGAGATCGGCGCTTTGGCCGGGCTCGAGCCGCTGCTCGCTGAAGCAGAAACATTGCAGCTTGTCGAAATAGAGGCCCGCCTTGGCCGGGGTGACATTGAACGTCGCCGTGCCGGTCATCGCGACCTTGGAAAAATTATGGGCCTTGTAGGTAATGACCTTGGTCTCGCCGGGATGAACCTGAACCGAAGCTTGTTCGGGACGGAACTGCCACTCGAGGCCTGGGGCCAGCGTGGCGTTGAACCGCACCGTGACCGTCCGGTCGCGCACGACCAAGTCCGGAGCGACTTCCGCGCGTTGCGTCGTGCCATTGGCGCCCGTCGCGCCGCAGAACAAGCGATAGAGCGGCACCGACACGGCCGTCAGTACCAGCATCACACCGACAACGCCGAGCAGGGCGCCGACGGTCCAATTCTTGGCTTTGCGGTTGTTCTGGCTCATGTGGTGCTGAGCCGCGCGAGCGTGATGCAAAAGACCAGCACGACCACGCCGACAAGGGCGATCAACATCGCCCAATTCCTGCCGCGCCGACTTTTTTGGAAGTCATTCATGGTCACGATCCGATTCATGCGCCGGTCGCGAACGAAAAGCCGAGGGCGCGATCCGCCACCAGCAGCACGAACAGCGCAAACAGATACGCCAGCGAGAAATAGAACATCTGCTTGGCAGCGCGGTCGCCGTTATCGCGGCGCACGCGCAAGGCGCAGACCGTGAAGATGGCCGAGAGCGCCAACGCACTGCCGCCATAGACCCAGCTAACCGTGCCCAACAAGGTCGGCGCGACCGAGATGGGCCACAGCGCCAACGTATAGAGCAGGATTTGCTTCTTGGTTTCGGCCTTGCCCGCAACGACCGGCAGCATCGGCACGCCGGCCTTGGCGTAATCGCCGGCGCGGTAGAGCGCGAGCGCCCAGAAGTGCGGCGGGGTCCAGAAGAAGATCAGGGCGAAAAGCGCGATCGCCGGAATGCCGACATCGCCGGTCACGGCGGCCCAACCGACCATCGGCGGGAAAGCGCCGGCGGCGCCACCGATGACGATGTTCTGCGGCGTGCGGCGCTTCAGCCAGATCGTGTAGATGAAAACGTAGAAGCCGATCGTCATGGCCAGCAGCACGGCGGCGACGAGATTGGTCGCCAGCGCCATCAGGACAACCGACGCGACGGCGAGGACGATACCAAAGCCCAGCGCGTCGCTGGGCGCGATAAGCCCGGCCGGAAGCGGGCGATTGCGCGTCCGTTCCATCAGCGCGTCGATATCGCGCTCGTACCACATGTTGATGCAGCCGGCCGCGCCCGCGGCAACAGCGATGCAAAGCACCGCCGTGAAGGCCAGGACCGGATTGAGATGACCGGGCGCGAGATAAAGCCCGACCCAACCGGTGAAGACCACGAGCGACATCACCCGTGGCTTCAACAGCGCGAAGTAATCCCCCGCCGACGGCGATGCCGTTCCGAGAGTGGCGGAGAGTTCAGCCACGGATCGCTCAGTGACCCGAGCCGGGTGCGATCACCGGCAGTTCGTCATAGGAGTGGAACGGCGGCGGCGAAGGCAGCGTCCATTCCAGCGTCGTCGCACCCTCACCCCAGTAATTCGCGCCGACGCGGCGGCCGGCGAGAAGGGTGTGGAACACGATGAAGACGAAGAGCAGCGTCGCGGCGCCGGAGATGAACGACCCGATCGAGGCGACCATGTTCCAGCCAGCATACGCATCCGGATAGTCGCTGATACGACGGGGCATGCCGGCCATACCGAGGAAGTGCATCGGGAAGAAGGTCAAGTTGACGCCGATGAAGGTCAGCCAGAAGTGAATCTGCCCCAGCGTCTCGTTGTACTGCCGGCCCGACATCTTGCCGATCCAGTAGTAGAAGCCCGAGAACAGGCCGAACACCGCGCCGAGCGACAGCACGTAATGGAAGTGCGCCACGACGTAGTAGGTGTTGTGCAGATAATGATCGATGCCGGCGTTCGAGAGCACGACGCCGGTGACACCGCCGACGGTGAAGAGGAACAGGAAGCCGATCGCCCAGAGCATCGGCGTCTTGAACTCAAGCGAGCCATCCCACATCGTCGCGATCCATGAGAAGATCTTGATGCCTGTCGGAACGGCGATGACCATCGTCGCGGCCGTGAAGTAGGCCTGCGTATCGACGCTCAAACCCGTCGTGTACATGTGATGCGCCCAGACGACGAAGCCGATCACGCCGATCGAGACCATCGCGTAGGCCATGCCGAGATAACCGAACACCGGCTTCTTCGAGAAGGTCGAGATGACCTGGCTGATGATGCCGAAGGCCGGCAGGATCATGATATAGACTTCGGGATGGCCGAAGAACCAGAAGAGGTTCAAGAACAGCAGCGGATCGCCGCCGCCGGCCGGGTCGAAGAAAGTCGTGCCGAAGTTACGGTCGGTCAGCAGCATGGTGATCGCGCCGGCGAGAACCGGCAGCGACAACAGCAGCAGGAATGCGGTGACGAGGATCGACCAGACGAACAGCGGCATCTTATGCAGGGTCATGCCCGGCGCGCGCATGTTGAAGATCGTCGTGATGAAGTTAATCGCGCCCATGATCGAGGACGCACCGGCGAGATGGAGCGAGAAGATCGCCATATCGATCGAGGGGCCGGGATGACCCATCTTCGATGACAGCGGCACATACATCGTCCAGCCCACGCCCGCACCGTCACCGACGACCGAAGAACCTAGCAGCAGCGCGAAAGCCGGGATCAGCAGCCAGAAGCTGATGTTGTTCATGCGCGGGAAGGCCATGTCGGGCGCGCCGATCATCAGCGGCACGAACCAGTTGCCGAAGCCGCCGATCAGGGCCGGCATGACCATGAAGAACACCATCACCAGGCCATGCGCCGTGATGATGACGTTGTACATCTGATGATCGTTGTGGAAGAGCGGGTCGCCCGGCACCATCAGGTTGAGCCGGATGATGATCGAGAAGGCGCCGCCGATCAGCCCCGCGCAGATCGCGAAGATGATGTAGAGCGTGCCGATGTCTTTGTGGTTGGTCGAGCCAAGCCAACGGCCGACGAAGCCGGGTACGTGATCGCCGCCATGCGAATCATGCGCATGATCGTGGCCGTGAGCGTGAGTGTCCGTTGCCATCGCTCGTTCCTTACGAATGCTTACTGTGCCGCGGCGAGACGCAGAGCGGTCTCACCCGTCGGTTCATTGGTGGCGAATTTCTTCTTGGCGTCAGCGGCCCAGCTGTCGAAATCGGCTTTCGACACGACCTTCACCGCGATCGGCATGAAGGGATGATTGACGCCGCAAATCTGGTTGCACTCGCCGTAATAGGTGCCTTCCTTCGTGAACTGCATCCAGCTCTCGTTGGTACGGCCAATGACGGCATATTCTTGGACGCCCGCTGCCGGCAGGAACCAGCTGTGCATCACGTCGGTACCGGTGATCAGCACGCGAATGACCGAGCCGACCGGAACCACAACCGGATTATCGACGTCGAGAAGGCGTTCCTTGTGCTCTTTAACCGCCTGCTCTTCCGGGATCATGTTGCTGTCGAAAGCGAACCCGCCCTGATCCGGATATTCATAGGACCAGTACCACTGGTGACCGGTGACCTTGAGGGTCATATCGGCGTGCTGGGTGCGATCCTCGTAATAGAGCAGCTTGAACGAGGGAATGGCGACCGCCACCAGGATCAAGACCGGCAGAGCCGTCCAGACCACTTCGAGCAGCGTGTTGTGCGTGGTCTTGGTCGCGACCGGATGAACCTTGGCGCGGAACTTGATCATCACGTAGGCGAGCAGCCCCATCACGAAGAGGGTGATGATGGTAATGATGATCATCAGTTCGTGATGGAAGCTGTCGATCCGCTCGCGCACCGGCGTCACGCCGGGCACCGGCCCGATCTGCCAGTCGTTGCGTTCCGCAGCGGATGCAGCCTGCATCCACAGCATCATCAGTGCCGCGTTGGCGAATGCCACCGCGCTACCCAAAAGCTTTCCCGATCGACGGATCAATTGCATGCCCTCGCGCCCCTCATGCGGCCGGCGGCAAACCGGTTCGCGCCTGACGTAAATTACGGTGCTTCTCATAGACCTTGCCGACGCACGAAGCCAACCGCATCATTGCGACTTTATGCCGCATTACGCCAACGGGCTTAAACCCTTGGTCGGAAAGGAGGAAAAAGGGGCGTTTTTCTGCGTGTAGAGTTTGTGCAACTTAGTCCGAAAATCAGCTTCCCCAAGTTGCTAAATGTTGATGGCCTCCGCCAGTTGCGGTCCTTGGTTGCTGACCTTTCCAACTGCTTTGTCCACCGGCCAAAGCTGTAATCGCGACTCGGGGAATGGCTTTAGCAGTGTCGTTGCGTCCGGTAGCGGTTCCTCGCCAAGCCAGCTCGCGTAGTCGTCGG
>CAIJOA010000016.1 GCA_903822185.1 uncultured Rhodospirillales bacterium
GCCACCTGCAAGCGGCCACCGAGGCCGGGATTGGTCAGCAGGAATTGCTGGCGGTCGGCGAATTCGATCGGCGACACGTCCGAGTTCTTCGCGATCTGGCTGATGCGATCGAGATAGGGCGAGATTTCCTTCCAGCGCCAACGATGCGGCAAGGCCTTCATCTGGTTGGTGCCGACGCGGCCGCCGGCGACCGTGCCCGCCACATCGAGGTTGGTTTCGCGGAACCATGGGCGCTGCGCCGGGGCATTGGCCTGAGTACGCAGCCAGATATGCAGCGGACCGGTTTCGGTGTTGAGCTGTTCCATCGCTTCGCGGGCGCCGGCCGGCAGGGGCGCGCGGGGTTTTTGATCGCTTTCGGTGATTGCCATTTTCGCTTCCTCCAACAGGCCCTCAGAATAGCCCAACGAGGCTCTTTAACCAGGGGACCAATGCTGCCATGATGGGAGAAATAATCGACCGACCGGGAGCGACGCCATGAAATTCCACTGGTTTCACTTGATGCCATATCCGGAACTCCCGGAAGACTTTAAGGACGCCTACCGTTCAGTGTGGGTGGACGTGCCGTCGAGCCTCTTCGACCCCAAGGTCGGGCACCGCGCCTATAACGATTATCTCGACGAGCTTGAATATGCCGAGGCCGTCGGGTTCGACGGCATCTGCGTCAACGAGCATCACCAGAACGCCTATGGGCTGATGCCCTCGCCCAACCTCATCGCCGCCGCGCTGGCGCGCCGCACCTCGAAGGCGAAGCTGGTGGTGATGGGAAATTCGGTCGCGCTCTACGATCCGCCGATCCGTATCGCCGAAGAGATGGCGATGCTCGATTGCATGTCGGGCGGACGGTTGGTCGCGGGCTTCCCGGTCGGCACGCCGATGGACACGGTGTTCGCTTACGGCAAATCGCCGGCGACGCTGCGCGACAAATATTACGAAGGCGTCAAACTGATCATGCGCGCCTGGAGCGAGCCGGAGCCCTTCGCCTTCAACGGCAAATACACGCAGCTTCGTTACGTCAATGTATGGCCGCGCCCGATTCAGAAACCGAGCCCACCCGTTTGGATTCCCGGCGGCGGCAGCGTCGAGACTTGGGACTGGTGCGTCGATAACGACTTCCTCTACGCGAACCTTTCCTACTTCGGCTATCTGCAGGGCCAGAAGGTCAATGATGGCTATTGGGCGACGGTCGAGAAAGCCGGCAAGGAAAAGAACCCTTACCGCTGCGGCTTCCTGCAATTCATCGGCGTCGCCGAAAACGATGCGGAGGCCGAGCGGCTTTATGCGGGGCCGGCGCTCTATTTCTATCAGCGCTGCCTGCACACCTATCCGGGCTTCGCCAATCCCGCCGGCTACACCTCGATCCCGACGATGCGTGCCGGCATCGAAAGCATGGTCGCACGTTCGAGCAACCGCAACGCGGTGGAGAACCTAACCTGGAAGGATCTGATCGAGCGCGGCTATGTCGTCGCCGGCAGTCCCGAGAGCGTGACGCAGCAACTCGAAAATCTCGCCGACAAAATGCACGTTGGTCATCTGATGGTGCTGTGCCAGTACGGCGACATGTCGAAAGAGACGACGATGTACAACACGACGCGTTTCGCCAAAGAGGTCATGCCCAAGCTGCGCAACAAGTTCAGCGAATACGAAGACAAATGGTGGCCGACCCAGACGCTCGACGATATGGCCGTCCCCGCTCCGCTCACCACGCTCGTCTGAGGCGATCATGCTGAACCAACAAACGATCCGTCTCAAAAGCGGCCGTAGCTGGCGCGTCTATGACAGCGGCGGCAATGCCCCCGCCCTCCTCTGGCTGCATGGCCTCAGCGGCGTTTCCACCACCGATCCCATGCTCGCCGCGCTGGAAAAGAAACATCGCGTCATCGCGCCGGTCGCACCGGGCTTCAGCGACCTCGCCGAGATCGACGAGATCGGCAACATCCACGAACTCGCGCTCGATTACGACGATCTGCTGGAACATCTGAAGCTCGACGACATCGCCATCGTCGGCCATTCCTTCGGCGCGATGATCGGCGCCGAGATCGCCGCGCATTTCCCGCGCCGCGCGAAACAGCTCGTGCTGCTGGGTCCGGTCGGAATGTGGAACGACGCCTATCCCGTTACCGACATTTTCGCCGAACCCTTCATCCAGGTCGAAGCGTTGCTGTGGCACGATAAGGATGCGCGCGAAGCCCTCGCCGCGCGGCGCTCGAACGAAGGCCCGCAAAGCGATGCCGAACGCATCATCGCCGTGGCGCAGGGCCTGACCGCGATCACCAAATTCACCTGGCCGATCCCCGAGAAGGGTTTGCGCAAACGCCTGCCGCGCATCGCCGCCAAAACGATGCTGCTGTTCGGCGAGAAAGACTCCTTCATATCACCCCGCTATGCCGAAGACTTCGCGCGTGGTTTACCGCACGCACAGTCGCTCGTCATCAAGGGTGCGGGTCATATGCTGCCGTACGAAAAGACGGACGAGGTCGTCGGGTTGATCGAGAAGTTTCTCGCCTGATATTCCTATCTCGTCACTCCCGCGAAAGCGGGAGTCCATTCCTCCGTCCGCTGGATTCCCGCTTTCGCGGGAATGACGACAAATAAAGGAGCCTCGCGTGCCCGTTCATCCCGTCGTCCAGAAAATGCTCGAAGCGATGAAGGCATCCGGCTGGAAAGGCATCGCCCAGACGACACCGGAAGCGGCGCGCGCCTTCATGGCGCAGCGCGGTGCGATGTTCGGCAGCGGGCCGGACGTCGGTAAGGTCGAGGAATGTTCGATCCCGATGCGCGATGGAAAAAACATCCGCGCGCGGTTGATGCTGCCGAAGGGTAAGCCGACAGCGCTGATCGTTTTCTATCACGGCGGCGGCTGGGTTATCGGCGGCATCGATGAAAGCGAGATCATCGCCCGCTTCATGATCGACCGCACCGGCGCGAGCGTCGTGCTGGTCGATTATCGCCTCGCGCCTGAGCATCCTTATCCGACACCCGTGAATGATTGCTACGACGCGCTGCTGTGGAGCGCGAACAAAGCCAAGGAACTCAACGTGCCGATCGTCGTCGCGGGCGATAGCGCGGGCGGCAATCTCGCGACCGTCTGCGCGATGATTGCGCGCGACCAGCACGGCCCGAAGATCGCACTGCAGATACTTATGTATCCGGTATGCGACTGCGACACCGAGACGGATTCCTATCGCGATTTCGGCAGCGGCTTCGTACTGACTGCTGCCGACATGAACTGGTTTTATGACCATTACCTGCAGGGCGACCGCGCCAAGCGCGCGGATCCGCTGATATCGCCGCTGCGTGCGCAGAAGTTAGCTGGCCTGCCGCCAGCCTTGATCATGACCGCCGAATTCGACGTGTTGCGCGATGAAGCCGAGACTTATGGCAAGCGCCTCGCCGCCGCCGGGATCAAAGTCTGGGTCCGTCGTTACCAGGGCGTAACGCACGGCTTCATCCGCATGCAGAACATGATCGACGTCGCGCAGCGCGGCATGGACGACATCACGATGGCGATGGCCGAGACGGTCGGGCCGAACCCGTGAGCGAAGCCTACGACTACATCATCGTAGGTGCGGGCTCGGCGGGCTGCGTGCTGGCAAACCGCCTGACAGCCGATCCGCAGACGCGCGTGCTGCTGCTCGAAGCCGGCCCTGACGACAACAGCATGTTCATCCGCATGCCTGCCGGCAATTACCGCGTCATCCCGACCGAGCGCACTTTCAAATACACGACAGAGCCGGAACCGGCGGCGAAAAACCGGCGTTTGTTCGTACCGCAAGGCCGCACGCTCGGCGGCGGCTCCTCCGTCAATGGCATGATCTATATCCGCGGCCAGCGCGAAGATTATGACGGCTGGCGTGATCTCGGCTGCAGCGGCTGGGGCTATGACGACGTGCTGCCCTATTTCCGCAAGGCCGAGAACAACCGTAACCTGTCCGGTCCTTATCACGGCACCGAAGGACCGCTGCATGTCGGCGATCTGCGTCATCGTCATCCCTTGAGCGAAGCCTTCGTCAAAGCCGCGCAAGAAACCACCGATAGCCACAACCGCCCCATCCCCTACAACGCCGATTTCAACGGCGAGAGTCAGGAGGGCGTCGGGTTTCATCAAGTGACGCAGGTAAACGGCGAACGCGCCAGCACCGCGCGTTGCTATCTGCGTGAAGCCGAAACCCGCCCGAACCTGACGATCAAAACCGGCGCGCTGACTGAACGGGTGACGATCGTCGGCGGCCGCGCGACCGGCGTCGCTTATCGGTGCAGCGGCGGACCGTTGATCGAAGATACCGCGCGGCGCGAAGTCATCTTGAGCGCGGGCGCGCTGGCGACGCCGACGGTGTTGATGCGATCCGGCATCGGCCCGGCGGCGCATCTGCGCGAGCACGGTATCGCCGTTGCGCTCGACCAGCCGCAGGTCGGCAGCAACTTCCAAGATCATCTGTCGGTGCCGGTGCATGGCGAATGCCGCGAGCCGGTGAGCGTGCTCAATCAAGACAAGGGCTTCGCTGGCCTCAAACATTTCCTGCAATGGTATTTTTTCCGCACGGGGTTGGTGACGACGAACGTTGTCGAGGCCGGTGGGTTTTTCGATCTCGACGGCGACGGGCGCTGCGAGACGCAATTGATCTTCCTGCCGATCCTGCGCGGTGAACTCAATTCACCGATGCCAGAGATTCACGGGCTGTCATTGCAACCGACCCTGATCCGGCCCAAGTCGCGCGGTGAGATTCGCCTTACCAGCGCCGATCCCGCGGCTTCGCCTTTGTTCAAAGGCGGATACCTGTCGCACGAAGACGACGTGGCTCAGTTGGTTCGCGGCACGCGTTTCGCCCGCAAGATGATTAAGGCCCCATCCCTCGCCCGCGTCGTCAGCCGCGAATTCCTGCCCGGCGAGAACGTGCCGGACGACGATGCGACCTTAAGCGATTTCGTCCGGCAATACGCCAAGACCGTCTTTCACCCGGTCGGCACCTGCCGCATGGGATCGGACGATCAGGCGGTGGTTGATACCAAGCTGCGCGTCAAAGGCATCGCCGGGCTACGCGTCGCTGACGCTTCGATCATGCCGACGATCTCCAGCGGCAACACCAATGCGCCTACGATCATGATCGCCGAGCGGGCGGCGGATTTTATTCTGCGAGAGCTGACAGCCTAAATTCGGCCTACCCTTATCGATGGCAGGCGAAACCGGGCATAGCAGCGGCGGTTTCGGTTCGATAAACTTTGCTGATGGCATTGAACAAGACAATGAATTGGACCCCGCGACAAGCCGCGAGGAGGATGCAAGGCGAAGAACCCCTCATCGCAAGGCACCGATTCGCGCCGCATGGCCACGTTGTCCGACACGGAAATCGCACCGACACGCGCGCAAATGGCGTGGCGTCACCTCTCGGCGATCGCACCGGGCTTTTGTCTGTGCCTGGGGATCGCCGGCGTTGCCATGGTTCTGCGCCAGGCGTCCGGGATCGCCGCGCTCAGTCCGATGATCATCGCCATCCTCCTGGGCATGGTCGTCAAGAATATCGGCATCGTGCCGGCCCAAGCGCGTCCCGGCATTCTTTTCTCGATGCGGCGCGTGCTGCGGCTTGCGATCATCCTCTTGGGTCTGCAGCTCACGGTCTATCAACTGGTTTCGGTGGGTGCGACCGGCCTCGCCATCGTCGCTGCCTCGCTGATTACGACCTTCGTCTTCACCTGTTGGCTCGGCAAGCGCATGGGCATCGATCCGAAGCTGGCGGAACTGATCGCGGCGGGAACGTCGATTTGCGGTGCCTCCGCCGTGGTCGCGACCAACGCCGTGACGCGTGCGCCGGACGACGACGTGGTTTATGCGGTCGCCTGCGTGACCGTGTTCGGCTCGCTGGCGATGATCCTTTATCCGGCCGCCGGCGTCCTGATGCATCTCGATGCGCATGCCTATGGTCTTTGGACCGGCGCATCGATTCACGAGATCGCACAAGTCGTCGCCGCTTCCTTTCAGCTTGGACAGGGCGCCGGGGAAATCGGCACGATCGTGAAATTATCGCGCGTCATCATGCTGGCGCCGCTGGTCATTTCGTTGGGCTTGATCGTTCGCCGGCGCGCGCCCGCCAACGACCCCACGACGCGGCCTCCCCTGCCCTGGTTCGTCGCCGGCTTCATCGCCATGATTGCGCTGAACAGCGTCATGACGATTCCGCCGACGATCAAAGCCGATATCGCGCAACTGACAACCTTCCTGCTGGCATTGGCGCTCGCCGGAATGGGGCTCGAAACCGATTTCCGCAAGCTCAAAGCAAAGGGCATAGCCCCGTTTCTTCTCGGCGCAGCTTCATGGGTCTTTATCGGCTCTCTCAGCCTCGGCTTGATCGTGCTGACGCGCTGATCTTTGCGCGAGAGGCCGTTGCGCCATGACGATCGAGCAGCTCCGCATCTTCGTCGCCGTCGCCACCACGCTCAACATGACGCGCGGGGCCCAAGCCCTCGGCCTCACTCAATCCGCCGCCAGTGCCGCCATTGCCGCGTTGGAAGCACGCTATGCCACGCGGCTGTTCGATCGCGTCGGGCGGCGTGTCGAGCTCACCAAAGCAGGGCAGCTCTTTTTGGACGAAGCGCAAGCGGTGCTCCTGCGCGCGACCATCGCCGAACAGGTCTTCGACGATCTCGCCGGCCTGGCGCGCGGAACGCTGCATATTCACGCGAGCCAGACGATCGCAAATTATTGGCTGCCGCCCTTCATGCACCGCAGCCGGCAGTTACATCCGGGCATCGTTCTCGCACTGACCATCGGCAATACGGCGCAAGTGACCCGCGCAGTGATCGACGGCCGTGCGGACTTCGGCTTCATCGAAGGCGAAATCGACGAACCTAATCTCAGCCTTCGCACGGTCGCGCGCGACGAACTCATGCTCGTCGTCGGCCCGCAACATGCCTGGGCCGGTCTCGATAAAATCGAGCCGGCACAACTGACAGAAACGGCCTGGGTTATGCGCGAGAAAGGATCAGGTACGCGATCCGCCTTCGAGGCAGCGTTACCCGGCCTGGGCGTCGATGTTGCAAAACTGGACGTCGCACTGGAATTGCCGTCGAATGAATCGGTCCGCGCCGCGGTCGAAGCAGGCGCCGGGGCCACGGTGACATCGCATCTCGTGGTCGATCTCGGCCTTCGGGCGAAGACGCTTCACCACGTCGCCCTAACCCTGCCGCAACGCCCCTTCTATCTTTTGCAGCATAGCGACCGTTACCGCAGCCATGCCCACGGCGCTTTTCTGCGGCTCGTCGATAGCGCCGCTAAGCCGTAACGCGTTAAGGCGTCAGCCGTCCCGAGCGCACCGCCTGACGCGGCGCCGCAAACAGCGCATTGATGGTTTGCGCGCTGCGTCCCACCACGACCACACCGTCGCCGGCATTGATTCGCGTTTTCTTCTCGGGCGAAGTGATCGCCTCGCCGTCACGACGATTGATCTGGACGATGAAAAACGCGCTGTTGGTGCGCGCTTCGATATCCTCGATCGTCAGATTGGTCAGCGCGCCATGTTCCGGCGTCACCACAACCTCGATCACCAAGCCGAGATTGCGCAATTGCCGTTCGAGATCGCGCATATGTTCGGATTCATGGAGAAACCGCGAGGTTTCGGGGAACAGCAGCATCTCGGCGATGCGTTCGGCGCCGATATGGGTCGGCAGCACGACCTTGTTCGCGCCGGCATGGATGAGCTTACGCTCGGTCGAAACCGCATCGCCGCGCGCGATGATCTCGATCTCGCGGTTGAGATTGCGGGCGCTCAGCGTGATGAAGACATTGGCCGCGTCGTTCGGCAGCACCGAGGCCAGCGCCCGCGCCTTGGCGATGCCGGCGTCCAGCAAGGTCGCCTCGTTGGTCGCGTCGCCCTGAAGGCAGTTGAGGCCTTCGTCACGCGCCCGGGCGACCCTGTGCTCGTCCTGCTCGATCACCACCAGCGGCGCGCGGCCGTCATTGAGCGCCTTCGCCAATTCGACGCCGATCCGGCCATAGCCGCAGACGATCACATGTTTGTCGAGCTTGGCGATTTCAGATTGCACGCGACGCCCGCCCAAAAGCTGCTGTAGCGGATTGAGCGTCATGAACTGGATCAGCGCGCCGCTGAGAAAGATCATCCCCGTGCAACCGAAGGCCATCGTCGCCATGGTTACGACATGCAGATAGGTCGTATCGATGGGCCGCACTTCGCCGTAACCGACGGTGAAGACCGTCAAAGTCACCATGTAGAGCGCGTCTGCAAAGCTCCATCCGGCCCTCTCATAGGCGCCCGTCGCGCCAATCCAAACGATCATCATGAAGATGGCGCCCCGGAATAGGTTGCGCGCGGGATGAGCGATCAGATTATCCACGCAATATCCGGACCTGTTTGGCTGGAACGCCTCGACGACGTTTTAACTATCGCAAGAAAGGTCGGACATTGAAAACATGATTCTTGTTGCTGAGCGGCCCGAGTTGGATAATCTGTTGGAACCTGATTTCACGATCTATATCAATAAGGGCATAGTGTTCCATGGATCAGATCGACCAGAAAATTCTCGTCTGCCTCCAGGAAGACTGCACCATGCCGATTTCGGAGATCGCCGAGCGCGTCGGGCTGTCGCCCTCGCCCTGCTGGCGGCGCATCCAGAAGCTCACCAGCGACGGGGTCGTGCGGCAGCGCGTGGCGCTGCTCAATCCCGAAAAACTCAATGTCTGCGTCAATGTCTTCGTCAGCCTGCGCACCAACCATCACAACATGGAATGGGCGGAGAAATTCTGCCGCGATGTGGCGAAGATTCCGGAAGTCGTCGAATTCTATCGGATGAGCGGCGAGGTCGATTACCTGCTGCGCGTCGTCGTGCCCAGCATCGCCGCCTATGACGTTGTCTATAAGCGGCTGATTAAAATCGCCGAGCTGTACGACGTCAGTTCAAGTTTCGCGATGGAGACGCTGAAATACACCACCGCGCTGCCGACGCATTACGCGGACTAGCCGCGCTTACTCGTTGACCAGTTTGCGTTGAACCATCGGGGCGAGCGTACGGACACGGTGCTGCACCATGGTGTCATGCAGCCGGCGGATGATCGAGGAACCGGTCGTCAGGAAAACAAACGGGATAAGGCCATGGATCATGCAGGCAATCCCACCCAGCACCATACGGCCGCCGAAGCCGAACGCCGTACCAAGATGCTCGGTGTAGCTTTCGTTCACCGAAGCCGGATGTTCGGTAAAAGACCATTGCGCCACGAGACGTCCTCCAGAATGGAACGCCTTATAATCTATGCCGGATGCCGGGGTTTTTAATTGCAAAGACCGCGGGCAATGGCCAGCCAGAGGTATTCCATTTCCCAATTCCGCCAAGTTGGGAGAATATAAATCCACTAACGCGAAAGGCGGTTTTCCGCCCCGCCGATTAACCTTGTCGAGGGACTCATGCGATTTCTTGCAATGATTGGGCTTTTGGGAATCCTCGGCGGCATTGGCGCCGCCGTCGTTTTCTTCGGCGGCTTCTACAGCATCAGCGCCATCCCCGACGATCCTCCGATCGTTGCCTGGGCCCTCACCCATGTCCGCAATGCCTCGATCGATCGTCATGCCGTCGAGACGCCGACGGTTTCGCTGACTGACACAGCGGTCATCGCTGCCGGCGCCAAGGCCTTCGCGCAACGCGGTTGCGTCAGTTGCCATGGCGGCCCCGGCGCGGAATGGGCGAAGTTCTCGGAAGGGCTGCGTCCCGACCCGCCCGATCTCAAGGACCTCGCCGACGCGCTTCAGCCACGTGAGATTTTCTGGGTGGTGAAGAACGGCATCAACATGACCGGCATGCCGAGCTTCGGCCGCATCGGCGTCGATGACAAAGAAATTTGGACAATCGCCGCGTTCGTGAAACAATTACCCAAGGTGACTGACGAGCAATTCAAGACTTGGAGCACCGCACCTTAAACACATCCACCATCAGGGGGCCGACATGGACAAGGAATTCATCAATCCGCCGGAGCTTCACAAGCATCCGAGTTATTCCCGCGTCATCACGGTCAAAGGACCGTGCAAATTCATCTTCATCGCCGGTCAGACGCCGTCGGACGAAAGCTACAAGCCGGTGTCGCCGGGCAATTACAAAGCCCAATACGAACATATCATCGCGGCGCTGACGCTTCAGCTCACCGCTGCCGGCGCGACTTGGGACGATGTGGTCGTCCGCCGCGTCTTCACGCTCGATGTCGATGCCTTGAAGGCGGTGATGCGCGATCCGACGGTGAAGCGGCCCGAGAACATGGACAACCCGCCGACCAGCACGATGATCGGCGTAACGCGCCTCTCCGATCCGGGCTTCCTGATCGAGATGGATCTGATCGCGATTACGAACGCCTAGTTATGTGAGGCGCTTGCCTTCGTGGCGAGGGCCGATCTCGAACGTGTTCACCATGATCGACGCGGTCATGTAAAAGCCGATGGTCGTAACCAGCTCGATGAGCCGGTTGCGGCCAAAAGCCTTCTCGACACGGGCATAGCTCTCGTCGCTGAGATGTTTGCTGTCGAGCAGTTCGCGCGCCGTGTCATAGACGAGCTTCTCTTCTTCGTCGGCGAAGACCGGCGTACGCCGCGTACGGATCGCCTCGATGATTTCGTCGGAAATGCCGTGTTCGCGCGCCGCCGGCACATGGGCAGCGAAGACATATTGCGCCGTCCAATCACGCGCGACGATCAGTGTCACCAGCTCCATCAGCTTGCGGCCCAGCGTGCCGTTGATGCGGACGGTGTTGCCGAAGTGATGTGCGGTTTCGGCGATTTTCGGATGGTGCATCCAGACGGCGAACGGTCCACCGGGAGAGCCGCTGCGGATCGCACCGACTTCCTGCCAGATGCGTTTCTGCTCGTCGTTCAGTTCTTCAAAGGTAAGTGTCGGTACCCGGGCCATGTGCGCCTCCCCATCAGAGGGCGCGCGGTTTTCCCGCGACGCCCGATGCCTCGATGACCAGCGGTATAGCAGAAGGGTTCTGCGGCGCCATCACATGCGCGCCGGAGATGCCGGGGATAGTCGCCAGCTCCTGCATCAGTTCGGCGCAGAGCTTGATTCCTTCGGCCTTCGGATCGGCGGCCTTATCCAGACGATCGATATAGGCGTCGTCGATAATCGTGCCGAAAAGCTTTTCCTTCATCCAGCGCGCTGACTTCGCCGAGGGTAACGGCGCGACGCCGATGAGAATACGGACGCGTTGCGCCACGCCGAGATCCATCAATCTTTTGGCATAAGCGCGAACGATACGTGTATCCATGCAGAATTGGGTCTGAACGAAATCGGCGCCCGCATCGATCTTAGCGACCAATGACTTCGGCGCCCAATCCGCCGGCGGATCGAGCGGCATGTCGGCACCGCCGAGAACGAAATCGAGATTGCCTTTGATCGCGGTCCCAGTCGGCAGCGCGTGTTCGGTGCGCATCTTTTGCGCCATCTGCAGAAGCGCGGCGCTGGTGAAATCGAACACCGGTTTCGTATCCGGCTGATCGCCCAGCTTGGGATCGTCGCCGGTCAGGATCAGCACGTTACGAATGCCCAGCGCCGCAGCGCCGATGAAGTCGCTTTCGAGCGCAAGCCGATTGCGGTCGCGGCAGGTCACCTGCAGTACGGGCTCGATGCCGTTCTGTAAGAGGATCACCGAGGCCGCGATGCTCGACATATGCGCCTTGGCGCCGGCGCCATCCGTCACATTGACCGCCGTGGCATGGCCTTTCAGCGGCAACGCACGCGCGAGAAGATCGGCCGGATCAGCCGACACCGGCGGCGCGACTTCGGCGGTGACGACGAATTTTCCGCCGCGCAGCGCGGCACCGAAAGCGCTTTCCGTCATCGAGCGGATCTCCCCATAGAAAAATCCCTCTCCGTGCCAAGCATGGAAAGGGATGAAATTTTATCTTTTGTTCGATCGACGGTGGCGGCGTTGCACGATGTCATCGGGCTTTCGATCCACTCGCCAGAGCGATCGTCCCTCTCCACCCATCGGGGATGGAGAGGGTTCGCGATCTTAGTAGCGGTAATGATCGGGCTTGTAGGGACCCGACTGACCGACATTGAGGTACTTCGACTGCTCGGGGGTCAGCTTCGTCAGCTTCACGCCGAGACGTTCGAGATGCAGCGCCGCGACCTTTTCGTCGAGATGCTTCGGCAAGACATAGACCTTGTTCTCGTACTTGCCGTGGTTGGTCCAAAGCTCGATCTGCGCCAGCACCTGGTTGCTGAAGGACGCGCTCATCACGAAGCTCGGATGGCCGGTGGCGCAGCCGAGATTGACGAGACGGCCCTTGGCGAGAACGATAAGACGCTTGCCGTCGGCGAACACGACTTCATCGACCTGCGGCTTCACTTCTTCCCACTTCAAGTTTTCGAGGGAAGCGATCTGAATCTCGCTGTCGAAATGGCCGATGTTGCAGACGATCGCGCGGTCTTTCATCTGACGCATATGGTCGAGCGTGATGATATCGACGTTACCGGTCGCGGTGACGAAGATGTCACCGATCGACGCCGCCTCATCCATCGTCACGACCTGGTAGCCTTCCATCGCCGCCTGCAACGCGCAGATCGGATCGATTTCGGTGACCATGACGCGGGCGCCCTGGCTGCGAAGGCTGGCGGCTGAGCCCTTGCCGACATCACCGAAACCGGCGACCACGGC
>CAIJOA010000017.1 GCA_903822185.1 uncultured Rhodospirillales bacterium
GCTTGACGAACGTTGCTGCCGGTACCGCGAATGCTCAGCTCGCTTCCCTCGAGAAGCGCCATCTGACCTCGCAGCTCAACCTCGTCTATAGCCCCCTTCCGGGTATGATCGACATTTACATGGAATGGGATCACTCCGAGCGTTGGGTGCAGGCCAGCAACACCGCCGGTCGGACCAACAAGGAAAGCGTCGGCTTCAACTTCTTCTGGTAAGAAGCCGAAAGTTTCGAGCCTACGACCCGTCAGCCGAAAGGCTGACGGGTTTTTCTTTAGGTGCGTTCGGCAACGCCCATCAAAGCGGCGAGCCCGCCCGGGTGATCGAGCAAGGCGCGGCTTTCGCCGGCATGAACGATTCGGCCGCGATCGAGCACGATCGCCCGCTCGGCAAATTCCAACGCGATGCGCGCATGCTGTTCGACCAACAGCAACGCCAGATCGTCTTCGCGCTTCAGCCGCTCGAGTCCTTTCAGCACGGCATCGACGATCACCGGCGCGAGGCCTTCCATCGGCTCGTCCATCAGCAGCAAGGACGGATTGCCCATCAGCGCGCGGCCGATCGCCAGCATTTGCTGCTCGCCACCGGAAAGCGCGTTACCGCGATTGCGCCGTCGCGCGGCAAGGCTGGGGAAGAATTCATAAACACGTTCGGCCGTCCAGCGACCCGGCCGGGCCGCGACCAGAAGATTTTCCTCGACCGTCAGCGATTTGAAAATCTCACGTTCTTGCGGCACGAAACCAATGCCGAGGCGCGCGCGGCGATAAGCCGGCTGCGTCGTGATCGCCGTGCCGCCGAAGCTGATTTGGCCGCCATGCAGCGTCGTGTGCCCCATGATCGTCCCCAGCAAGGTCGTCTTGCCGACACCGTTGCGGCCGAGGATCGCCAGCGTGCCGCCCGGCGGCAGATCGAGCGCAATACCTTCCAGCACCACGGTCTCGCCATAGCCGGCGCGCAGATCGGTGATCTGAAGACCGGCATGTCCGGTCATGGCGTCACCCGTTCGCCGAGATAAACCTCACGCACATGTGGATCCGCAGCGATCTCGGCCGGCGTTCCTTCGACGAG
Organism: uncultured Rhodospirillales bacterium; assembly: GCA_903822185.1. Lineage (GTDB taxonomy): Bacteria > Pseudomonadota > Alphaproteobacteria > ATCC43930 > CGMCC-115725 > CAIKMD01. The sequence goes on from CAIJOA010000017.1 coordinate 1,063, forward strand.
GACGGTACCCTGCACCAGCACAGTGATGCGCCGTGCGATGCGGAAGACCAGTTCCATATCATGCTCGATGATCAGAAGCGCGATCGTCGGATCCAGCCGTTCGATGACCTCGATGATGGTCCCCGTCTCGCTTGACGGCACGCCGGCCGCCGGCTCGTCGAGCAACAGCACTTTCGGCTTGAGGCCCAAGGCAACCGCGATCTCGACCAGGCGCTGCCGGCCATAGGCAAGCTCGCGCACGGCGCGCAGCGCCTCATCCGCAATGCCGAGTTTATCGAGCAACGCATAAGCTTCCTCGACGACGGCCGTGCGTTTACCGGCAGGCCGCCAGAAATTACCGGCGACGCCTTCGCGTTCGCTGATGGCGAGCGTGACGTTCTCGAGCACGGACAGGCCGCGAAAGAGTTGATTGATCTGGAAGGTGCGCGCAAGGCCGCGCTTCACCCGTTGCGCCTGCGAGAGCCGCGTCACGTCTTCACCGTCGAGCAGGATTTGGCCCGAGGTCGATTGCAGCACGCCGGTCACGAGATTGACGAAGCTGGTCTTGCCCGCGCCGTTTGGTCCGATCAGCGCATGACGCGCGCCCGGCAAGAGCTGGAAATTGATCGCGTTGGCAACGGCGAGTGCGCCGAAGCTTTTACACAGGACCTTTGTTTCAAGCGCACAGGAAGCGGTCATGGCGACCTCTTGAAACGGCGCAACACGGCATCGGCCATCCCGAGAATACCGCCGCGCGCGAAGGCGACGACGAGCACGAGCAGCAAGCCGATCCAGAAATACCAATAGGTCGGATCGATGGTCGAGAAACGGTCCTGCGCGATCATGTAGAGCGGCACGCCGATGAAGGCGCCATAGAGCCGCCCGACACCGCCGAGAATGATCATGACGAGGATCGTACCTGACAAATCGACGCTCAGCACGTTCAACGCGACAAGCTGCGTCGTTTCGGCGATCAGCGCGCCCGCCGCGCCGGCGAGCATTGCCGAGATCGTATAGATCGTCACCAGCCGGAAAAAGACCGGCGTGCCGATAGCATTCATGCGCGCGACATTTTCACGGATGCCGGTCAGCGAACGGCCGAAGGACGAATGCACGATCGTTCGCGTCACCGCCCAGCCGAGGAACAACACCCCGAGCGCATACCAATAGGCGGTGTGGCCATACATATCGAAGCGGAACATGCCGAGGACTGGCTGGACCTCCATGCCCTGTAGGCCATCGGCGCCGCCGGTGATCGAGGTCATTTTATTCGCGGCTTCCTGCAGCATCACGCAGACCACCAGCGTCAGCATCAGGATCGAGAGGCCCTGCGTGCGGAGGATGATCAGGCCGGAGATGAACCCGACTGCCCCCGCCGCCACCATTGCCGCGATAAGGCCGATGATCGGCGAACCGACGCCATGTGCTGCGAGGTAACCCGCCGTATAAGCGCCGACGCCGTAGAATGCCGCATGCCCCAACGTGACGATGCCGGCATAACCGAGCACCAAGTCAGCCGACAAACCGAACAGCAGCGTCGCGAGAATCTGCGCGCCCAGCGCCAGGTAATCCGGAAACACGAAATAAGCGGCAACGGCCAGCACCCAAGGCAACGCCTCCATCGGCCGAAGCCGATGACGTCGAGCGAACGTCGCGATGGTGTGAGCTGCGGACTTCGCGGTCATGCCTGCCCGAACAATCCGCGCGGCTTCCACAACAGAATGACCATGGTCAGCGCATAGATGAAGAAGGCCCCGAGTTCGGGCAGGAGATATTTAAACGCCGTATCCGAGACGCCGAGCAGCAAAGCTGCGACGAAAGGACCGCGAATGGTGCCGAGCCCACCGACCGCGACGACGATCAAGAAATAGACGAGATGCTCCAGCGCATATCCCGGATCGATCGCGAGAATTTCGGCGCCGAGCCCGCCACCGAGCGCGGCGAGCGCGCTGCCGAAAGCGAAGGCGAAGGTGAAGAGTTGCGAGGTATTGATGCCGACGGATTGCGCCATACGGCGATTATCGACGGCGGCACGGATCATCGCGCCGAAGCGCGTCCGTTCGAGGCCGAGCCACAACAGCGTGACGAGGATCGCGCCGCTGCCGATCAGGAAGGTGCGATAAGTCGGGAAGGTGCGAAAGCCGAGATCGATCTGGCCGCTGAGCGCCGCCGGGGGATAGAATGGCATCGCCGTCGGTCCCCAGAAATATTTGCCGATGGCGACCGACATGAAGACCAGGCCCATGGTCATCAGCACTTGGTCGAGTTCGTCGGCGCCGTAGAGCGGACGATAGAGGAAGCGTTCGAGCGGCACGGCCAATGCCGCAACCGCCAAGGTCGCCAAGGCGACCGAAACCGCAAAGGGCACGCCATAACGTGTCATCAGCGTCGTCATGAAGTAGCCGCCCGCCGCGGCAAAGACGCCATGGGCGAGATTGACGAAACCCATCAGCCCCATCGTGATCGAGAGGCCGACCGAGACCAGATAGAGCACCATGGCGAAGGCGACGCCATGGAACCCGATGCTGATCGCGGCGGAGAGTGCTGCGTCCATGTTACCGGCCGCGCCGGTCGATCAACGAATCCTCACTTGGGCGGGTTCGCTTCTTTCCACGGATCTTTCACGTTCGGGATCGTCTCGAATTCGACATTGGCGAGCTTGCCGTTCAAATTCTCGACCCGGCGGATATAGACGTTCTCGATAACGTCGCGCGTATTCGGGTCGATCGAGATCGGACCGCGCGGGCTGTCGGTCGTTTTCCAATTCGACAGGATCTTCATCGCCGCGTCGCCGTCGAACTTGCCGTTGGTCTGTTTGACCACATCGAAGATCGCGGCCATGCCGTCCCAACCGGCGACCGACATGAAATCGGCAATCGGCTTTTCGCCATAAGCATTGCGCCAGGCATTGAGGAAAACCTGGTTCGCAGCGCGCGTCGCAGCGTTGGAATAGGTGCCGGCGCTGACGATGCCGAGCGGTGCGTCGCCCATGTTCGGCAGTTCTTCATCGAGCATGACGTCCTGGGTCGTGACCAGCTTGATGCCGGCCTTCGTCAGACCAAGATCGTTCCAGGCCTTCATCACCGCCGTCGCCTTCTTACCCGCGGGCACGAAGATGAACGCGACATTCGGCTTGCTGTCCTTGATGCGCTGAATGAAAGGCGAGTAGTCGTCGGTCGGGAACGGCATCCGCACCTTGTCGATGACCGTCCCGCCGCCGTCGGTGAAGCCCTTGGTGAAGCCGCCCTCGGCATCGAAGCCCGGCGCGTAATCGGTCACCGCCGTATAGGCTTTCTTCCAGCCTTGCTTCGCCGCCCACTGACCGATCGGCGTCGAGACCAGCCACAGCGTGAACGACGTGCGGATGATGTAGGGCGAGGCGCGCGTGATCGAAGCGCCGGCCGCATTCATGATGACGAAAGGCACTTTCGCTTCAGTCGCAACCGAGGCGATCGCGGCAGCATTCGGCGACCACACCGCGCCGGCGAGGATATTGACGTGGTCACGCGTCACCAGCTCGGTCGCAAGACGCTTCGCCACATCGGGATTGGCGCCCGTGTCGTCGCGATAGATCAGCGTGACCTTCACGCCGGCGGGCAGATCTTTCTGATGTTCTTTGACATAGAGATCGATGCCCTTGTTCATCTCGTCGCCGGGCTGCGCGTCGGGGCCCGACATGGTCGAGACGACGCCGACTTTGATTTCGGTTTGCGCCGACGCGATGCCGATACCGGCCAACGTCACCGTAAAAAGAGCCGCCAAAAATCTTGCCGTGATGGTCATGGTCATCCCCCCTGTCGGATTCGCGCGATTCGACGAGCCACGAATCTGCGGAGACTATAACCGTTAACGCTCTTCCGGGCCAAGCCCCGACGGGTTGCCGCGCGGGGTCCAATCGCCCGTTATCAAGCCATCGTGAAAATGGTGCAGCGCCCATTCGACGGAAGGGAAAGCAAGCTCGGTCCAGGGGATTTCGTCCCAGGCGAACAGCCCGACCTCAAGGCTCTCGATGCCGGGGGTGATATCGGGCGACAGCAGATGGGCGCGGTACATCAACTGGACCTGACTGATATGTGGCACGTCATAGACGGCGAGCAGCCCATCGATCGCGATTCGCGCGGTCGCTTCTTCAAAGGCCTCGCGTATCGCCCCGGCCTGGGTCGATTCATGGAGTTCGAGATAGCCGGCCGGCAGCGTCCAGAAGCCGATGCGCGGCTCGATTGCGCGGCGGCACAACAGAATGCGCTCGTCCCAGCGGCACACCGATCCGACGACGATTTTGGGATTTTCGTAAGCGATGAAGCCGCAATCGGGGCAGACGAGCCGCTCGCGATCTTCGCCCGCGGGAATTTCTCGAATTCGAGGACCGCGCGAGTCGGTCACGTCATCCGCGAATTAGACGACGAGATCGATGAGACGGCCGCGCCCGATTGTATCCGGCGCCGACCAGACCCGTTGCGAGGCCGATGCGTTCGGCACCGGCACGTCCTCACGCAGCGCCGTACCGGCTTGCGCCGGACGCACTGTTTGGACCACCAATGAACGAGACTCGACTTGCATCGTTAACCACAGCCTTGCGACTTAATACGAAAAACCTAACAGTTTCCGTTAGTTAACACAAGCTGAATGATTCTTATCGTTAACGTGGGCCTTGCACGATGACGACGGCATCGGCACTGTCGGCGAAACCGAAGGGACGACCGCGATGCCGCAAGACCAGCCACGCACCTATACCGATTCGCTTGCGCTGCTCGCCTCACAAGGCGTGCGTTATTCGACGGTGATCGATATCGGCTGTGCGGAAGGGTACTTCTTCGTCTCGCATTATTGCCGCGGCCTTTTCCCCGACAGCGTTCCGGTGATGATCGACGCTAATCCTTGCTACGCGCCGGTGCTGCAGGAAATTCAGGAAACGGTCGGCGGGCATTACGTCATTGCCGCCGCGTCCGATACCGCGGGCGAACTCCGTTTCACCCAGGGCGCGCATCCTTATTGGAGTTCGTTGCGGCCGCCATCCGATCCCTATTGGCAGCGCGTCAACAATCTGGCCCAACATGAAGAGACGGTGCCGGCAATACGGCTGGACGATCTGGCATCATCCCTCGGGTTGAAGCCGCCGTACCTGATAAAGCTCGACGTTCAGGGAGCCGAGGTTCAGGCGTTGCGTGGCGCGCCCACCGTCCTCGCCGAAACCGACGTCGTCATCGTCGAAGCCGACATCGCCGATTTCCGCGCCATCGACGCGCAACTCAACGAGGCGGGATTTGATCTCTACGATCTGACGACACTGGTTTGGCCCGAAGGTCAGGCCTTGGGCTGGTTCTATCCGGTCTATCTCAACCGGCGCCTCAATCATCTGCGTGAGAAGCAGTTTTGGAAAGACGGCCAGAACGATGCGATGATCGGTATGCAGACCGACCGGCAACAACAGATCCGGGCCTTCTATGACGACGTTCTGCCGAAGATCCGCGCCTTCAAAAAGGGCGTTTAACGCTTCAGCGCTTTGACGCCCGGCAGTTCACGGCCTTCCAGCCATTCGAGAAAGGCGCCGCCCGCGCTCGATACATAGGTCAGCTGATCGGCAACGCCGGCATCGTTGAGCGCAGCGACCGTATCGCCGCCGCCGGCGACACTGAGCAGCTTGCCGGCCTTGGTCAATTCGGCGACGCGTTTCGCCAAGGCGACGGTCGCGGTATCGAACGGCTTGGTCTCGAACGCGCCCACCGGTCCGTTCCAGATCAGCGTCGGGCATTGCCCCAACCGATCCGAGATCATCGCGACGCTTTGCGGTCCGATATCGAGCATCATTTGATCGTCGGGCACCTGATCGACCGAGACGGTCTTGGTCGCAGCACCCGCCTTGAACTCGGCAGCCACTGTCGCATCGACCGGCAGGATGAGATCGCACGACGAGGTTTTCGCCTTGTCGAGAATGCCGCGCGCGATGTCGATCATGTCCTTCTCGTAAAGGGACTTGCCGACTTTCTTGCCTTGCGCCGCCAGCAGCGTATTCGCCATCGCGCCGCCGATCACCAGCACCTGCACCTTCGACAACATGAAATCGAGCAGTTGCAGCTTGGTCGAGACTTTCGAGCCCGCGACGATTGCCATCACCGGACGCTTCGGCGCACCCAACGCTGCGTTCAACGCTTCGAGTTCAGCCTGCATCAAACGGCCCGCCGCCGGCGGCAGCAGATGCGCCACGCCTTCGGTCGAGGCATGGGCGCGATGCGCCGCCGAGAAGGCGTCGTTCACATAGATATCGCCGAGCGAGGCAAGCGCCTGCGCAAAGGCCGGATCGTTCTTTTCCTCTTCCTTATGGAAGCGGAGATTTTCAAGGAGCGCGACCTCGCCGGGCTGCAGGCGATCGACGACGGCTTTCGCGGCATCGCCGACGCAGTCGGTGGCGAAGGCCACGGGACGGCCGATCGCTTTCGCCAAGGGTTCGACCAACGGCTTCAACGACAAGGAAGGATCGATACCTTTGGGCCGGCCGAAATGCGACATCACGACGACACGCGCGCCTTTATCGGCAAGCTCGCGGATGGTCGGAGCCAGCCGTTCGATGCGGGTGTCGTCCGTGACCTTGCCATCGTGCATCGGCACGTTGAGATCGACACGGACCAGCACGCGCTTGCCGCGGACCTCGATGGTATCGAGGGTCTGAAAATCAGCCATGTTGTTTTTTCTCAGGCGTCGCTTGAGGGAACCCAGGGAATCGCGGCGATCTCGATACCCTCATCGACAAGGGTCTTCGCTTCCGATGGCGTCGCTTCGCCATAGATGCCGCGTTCTTGCGCCTCACCCTTGTGGATGCGGCGCGCTTCTTCGGCAAAACCTTTGCCGACATTTTCGCAATTGGTTTCGACGTGCCGGCGCAGCACCTGAAGCGCGCGGCGAAATTCGGCAGGGGTCGGCGGCGCATCGGGCGCCGATAGCGCGCTGGGTGCGATGACCTCGGCTTCGGCAGCGCGCGTTTCAGAGAGGCGTGGGGGCGCAACTTCGTCGCGGCCTTTGGTCGAACGGCCGAGGCGCGGCGCCATCATCGCCTTATCGACTTTGTGCGAGCCGCAATCCGGGCAAGCGATCAGATCGCGCTTCGATTGCCGCTCGAAGTTGGCATTGTCGCGAAACCAGGCCTCGAACTCGTGGCCGTCGGCGCATCGAAGGGTGAAAAGGATCATGGCGGCTGGCAGGCTGTTCTGTGCGTTACCGATGAAAAGCTAAGTTTTTATATGGGCTTGCGACTGCGCTGGTCAAGGAAAGAGCAATCAGGCGACCGGCGGTGCGAAGCCTCGGTCATGGCGCAGCGAGGGCACGGCTTGCCGCGCCTCGGCGATCTTATCGGTATCGATCGCGGCGGTGATAAAGCCGACCTCGTCCCCCGCCTCGGCCAGAACCTCGCCCCAAGGGGCGACGATGAGGCTGTGGCCATAGGTCTTGCGGCCCTCGGCATGTTCGCCGCACTGGCCCGGGGCAAAAACGAAACAGCCGTTTTCGATCGCCCGCGCCCGCATCAACACATGCCAATGCGCCTTGCCGGTCGGCACCGTGAAGGCCGCCGGGATCGAGATAAAATCCGCCCCTGCATGGCCCAGCGCGCGATAGAGATGGGGAAAACGCAGGTCGTAGCAGATCGTCATGCCCAGCTTGCCCCAGGGCAGCGCCGCGAGCGTTGCTGCTTCGCCCGGCCGGAACACCGCGGATTCGCGATAGCTTTCGCCGCCGGCGAGATCGACGTCGAACATATGAATCTTGTCGTAGCGCGCGAGGATGTTTCCATCCGGCGCAATCAGAAACGAGCGGTTGGCGAGACGGTCGCCGCCCGGCTCACGGATCATCAGCGAGCCCAACAGTAGATGCGCGCCGGTTTCGCGCGCCAGATCGCGGAACGCCGCCAGCATCGGATGCGAAGCCTCGTCACGCGCTTTCTCGGCGCGCGCCGTACGCTTGGGTTCGATCATGTCGCTGACTTCGGGCGTCATGATCAGGTCGGCACCGGCATCGCGCGCGCAGCGCACGAGGTCGGCGGCGATCTTGATATTCGGTTCGATATCGCGGCCCGAACTGAGCTGCACACAGGCCGCGGTGAAATTCATGGCGTGCGGCCCAGCATCGGATCTAGCTTGCCGGCACGGTCAAGCGCCATCAGATCGTCGGAGCCGCCGACATGCACCCCGTCGATGAAAATTTGCGGCACGGTATAGCCGCCATTGGCGCGCTTCATCATCTCTTCGCGTTTCGACGTGTCGGATTCGACATCGATATCTTCGAATTCGACGCCTTTCTTTTGCAGCAACGCACGGGCGCGGGCGCAATAGCCGCACCACATCGTCGTGTACATTTCGACCTTTGCCATATGCCTTCCTTAAGCGTTCAACTCGTTTCGCGCACGACGCGCGCCAGCGTCAACACATCGACCCGCACCGCGCCCGCGCGCTTCAAGACACGCGCGCATTCCTCGACCGTCGCGCCGGTGGTCAGAACGTCGTCGATCAGGACGACGCGCTTGCCGCGAACGGCGTCGGCGCGACGCAGGGCGAAAGCACCGGCCACATTGCGGCGTCGCGCCGACGCGTTCTTGCGTCCTTGAGATGGGGTGCGGCGACGCCGGATCAAACAATCCGCCGCAACCGGCGGACCACCTGCCTTGGCGATCGCATGCGCCAGTACCGCCGACTGGTTGTAACGGCGCGACGCGAGACGGGTCCAATGCAGCGGCACCGGAACCTGGATATCGGCATCGGCCAACAGCGCATCGCCGGCGCGGCGCATCCAGGGCGCGAGCGACGGCGCCAGATGCAGCCGGTCGCCGTGTTTCAAGGCAAGAACCAGATGACGGCTCGAATCGTCATAGCGCATGGCCGAGCGCGCCCGGTCGAAGGCCGGCGGCGCACCGAGGCACGCGCCGCACATCCCGCCGGCCCCCAAATCGAAATCGAACGGAAAGCCGCAACAGGCGCAGCAGGGCGCGCCGAGAAACGTGATTCCTTGCCAGCAGGTGGCGCACAGCGTGCCGTTTTCGCTGACGATGGTGCCGCAGCCGAGGCAGCGCGGCGGCAGCAGCAAATCGAGCAGACCGCTCCAGACGCGGCGCAGGTTCGAGGGGCTGGCAATGCTGACCATGCCGGGATTGTCATCCGCGCCGGGTGACGGGGCAAGGGCCGCGTGCGATAACCCCCAGGCATGACCGGCCCCCACAACCCGATCGAGATTTTCGACCAGCGCGTTCTGCGCCGCCACCGCGCGCGGGCAGCGCGGATGGGCGGCACCGCCGAATTTTTGTTCGGCGAAAGCGGCGAGCGGCTGGCCGACCGGCTGCGCGACGTGAACCGGCGGTTCGAGCGGGCGCTCGATCTCGGCTGCCGCGACGGCGCCCTGACGCAGCACTTACGGGCGCTGGGCATCGGCCATGTCATCGCCGCCGATGCGGCCGAGGCGTTCTGCCCCGGCATTGTTACCGATGCCGAAGCCCTGCCCTTCGCGCGCGGCAGCTTCGATCTGATCGTCAGCAATCTGGCCCTCCATTGGACCAACGACCTGCCCGGCGCGCTGCTGCAGTTGCGGCAAATGCTGAAACCGGACGGCTTGCTGGTGGCGGCGATGTGGGGCGGCGCGACGCTGGACGAATTGCGCATGGCCTGGCTCGAAGCCGAAAGCGATATCGAGAGCGGCGCGAGTCCGCGCGTTTCGCCTTTTGCCGATCCGCGCGACCTCGCCGGCCTCCTACAACGTGCCGGCTTCGCCTTGCCGGTGGTCGATAGCGACCGGCTGGAAGTGACCTATCCCGATATGTTGAAACTGATGCAGGACTTGCGCGCGATGGGCGAGACCAACGCCACCGTCCAGCGCCGCAAGAATTTCACCCGCCGCGCGACCATGCTACGTGCCGCCGAAATCTATCAGCAACGCCACGCCGGCGCCGACGGCCGCATCCCGGCGAGCTTCGAGATGATCACCCTGACCGCCTGGGCGCCGCACGAGAGCCAGCAAAAGCCGTTACGTCCCGGCAGCGCAGAAACGCGTCTGGCCGACACGCTGGGGACGCGAGAACATAAGGCCGGCGATAAAGCCACTCCCTGAGCGCCGGGAAATGCTATAGTCCGGCTAACCAATAACCCGGAGAACCTTGATGTAGCTTCACACCTGCTGCAACGCGCTATCGATCCCCAATTCGCGCCGCAACTTCCTCAAGATCGCGAGCCTTGGCGGCGGCGCGATGCTGATGGGCCTGCAGCCGCAAAATGCGCTGGCCGCCGGCCATGTCGATGCGCTGCTGCTGAGCTGCATGGATTATCGGCTGATGGACGAGGTCGGCGCTTACATGAACAAGCGCGGCCTCAAGGACAATTACGATCACGTCGTTCTTGCCGGTTCATCGCTGGGCGCGGTCACGTCGAAATATCCGGGCTGGGGCCAGACCTTCAACGATCATCTGGGCCTTGCGATCAAGCTGCACGACATTCAGCGCGTGATCGTCATCGATCATCGCGATTGCGGCGCCTACCGTCTCGTGCTGGGCAAAGACCTGAAGGACGATGCCGAGAAAGCCGCGCATGCGAAAGAGCTGCACACGCTGGCCAAGCGTATCCACGCGAAGCATCCGAAACTGCCGGTCGAAACCTTTTTGATGAATCTCGACGGCAGCGTCGAAGCCGTCTGAGGAAACTAAAGCCGCTCGCGCAGCAAGGCGACGAGCGGCTCGTCCGCCGCCGGCATCGGATAATTGGTCATGTCGCCGGGGACGGACCAGCCGAGCACTTGGCCTTCGCGCGCCTGCGGCGTGCCTTCCCATACATGGCACACATACAGCAGCAACAGAATGTGAAACGTGTCGTAGCGATGCGACGCAAAGCCGAAGGGTTCGACTGAATCTTCGGCAACCGTGATTCCGAGTTCTTCGTGAAGTTCGCGGCAGAGCGCGGTTTCAGGGGTTTCGCCGGATTCGATCTTGCCGCCGGGAAATTCCCAAAGCCCGGCCATCGCCTTGCCCGGTGGACGCTGCTGCAGAAGGACTTTTCCCGCCGCATCGACCAACGCGACGCAGACGATCGGAATGATCGGGAGCGCGTTAGCTCCGGTAGCTGCCATTGATGTCGATATAGCGATGCGTCAGATCGCAGGTCCAGATTTCGGCCTTGCCCTTACCGATGCCGATATCGACCTCGATGACGATGTCCTGGCCGGCCATGTGCTTGGCGACCGGCGTCTCGTCGTAACCGACAACTGCGCCGCCTTTTTCGGCGATGCGCACGCCGCCGACCGAAATCGCCAAGCGATCGCGATCCGCCTTCTCGCCGGCCTTGCCGACAGCCATGACGATGCGGCCCCAGTTGGCGTCGCCCGCCGCAAGCGCCGTCTTCACCAGCGGCGAATTGCCGATCGACATACCGATCTTGCGCGCGGCCTTCGCCGTCGCCGCGCCGGTGACTCGAACGCTGACGAATTTCTGCGCGCCTTCGCCGTCGCGCACGATCTGCTGCGCCAGGTCGATCAGCACCGCATCGAGCGCGCGGCGGAAGTCTTTCAAGCGCGGATCGGATGCCTTGGCGACGCGCTTATGCTTCGCCTTTCCGGTCGCGCACAGCAGCACCGTGTCGCTGGTCGAGGTGTCGCCATCGACGGTGATGCAGTTGAAGGCGCGTTCGTTGGTTTTGGTCAGCAGTTCCTGCAGCACCTTCGCCGGCAGCGTCGCGTCGGTGAAGACATAACCGAGCATCGTCGCCATGTCGGGCGCGATCATGCCCGACCCCTTGGCGAAACCGTTGATCGTCACCGTCACCCCGTCGATCGTCGCGGTCTTGGTCGCGCCTTTCGGGAAGGTGTCGGTGGTCATGATCGCGGCGGCAGCTTCGGGCCAGGCTTCGGGCGCGACCTTCTTGAAGGCGCCCGGCAGGCCGGCGAGAAGCTTCTCGACCGGCAATTGCTCACCGATCACGCCCGTGGAGGAGATATAGACTTCACGCGCGTCGCAGCCGAGCAGCTTCGCGGCGGCTTTCGCCGTGGCTTCGGCGGCCTGACGGCCGACCTTGCCGGTGAAGACGTTGGCATTGCCGGAGTTGACGACGATCGCCCGCGCTTTGCCGCGCGGCAGCGCCTTGCGGCACCAATCGACCGGTGCGCCCGGCGTCAGCGACCGGGTGAAGACGCCGGCAATGGTCGTGCCCGGATCGAGCAAGGCGACCATCAGATCGGTACGTCCCTTATAGCGAATGCCACAGGCAGCGCTGGCGAGTTCGACGCCCGCGATGACGGGCAACGCGGGAAATCCCTTCGGCGCGAGCGGCGAGACGTTATCGGCCATGACGTGCCGCCGGTCGTGGATTAGCGCAGCTTGTCGGGCGCGGTCGCCGGCGACAAGGTCGGCGCACCCGGTGCGGCACCGCCGCCACCGCCCAGATTTAGCGTCGGCGCGGCGGCAGGCTGTTGCGGCTTGGCGGCAGCAGCGGCTGGCTGTTGCGCAGGCGCACCCTGCTGCTGGATCGGATTGCCGTTCGGATCGAAGACCTCGATCTTGCCGGCGGTGCGGAGTTCTTGCAGCTTGCTGGCGACGATCTGCTGCGTCATGCGCTGGGCGATTTCGGGGGCGACCTGCTCGTAGGTGCCAGCCTTACCTTGGCGGCGGTCCTCAAGCTTGATCACATGCCAGCCGAATTGCGTCTTCACCGGAGTCTGGGTGTATTCGCCCTTCTTCAGGGCGAAGGCGACATTGGCGAATTCCGGCACCATGTCCTGTTTGGTGAAATAGCCGAGATCTCCGCCGTTGGATTTGCCCGACGGATCGGTGGTCTTGTCCTTGGCGAGGGTCGCGAAATCCGCGCCTTTTTTCAGCTGTTCGATGATGTCCTTGGCTTCCTGTTCGGTCGGCACAAGGATGTGGCGGGCGCTGATTTCTTCCTGCTGCGGCGCCTGTTTGGCATAGTCGTCATAGGCAGCGCGCAGCTTCGCTTCGCTAATTTGCGAGCGCGAGATCGAGGCGACATAGGCATCGGCGACCAGTTCGGTCTGCGTTGCCTGGATTTGCGCCTTCACGACCGGGTTTTGATCGACTTTGGCGGTTTTGCCCGCCTGGGACAGCAACAAGGCGTTGATCATGCTGCCGAGAATCTGCGGATAGACCTTTTCGAGCGGCGCCTGCTGCACCTGCGCCGGCGCGGTGCGCAGCGCAATCTCGACGTCGGAGCGATGAAGAATCTGACCGTTGACCTTGGCAACGATCGGATCGCCGCCAGCGGCGGGCGCGGCGGCCTGCTTTTGCTGGGCCATTGCCGGAACGGCGGCCATCATAAGGGCGAGCGAAGAGGCAATGAGAGTATGGCGCGCCATGGCGACCGGTCCTTTCGATAGGACGCAGCACGATGGGCATTGATCGGCCAGGCTGGGTCCGCGGGCCTTAAAGCATAAAGGCCGGCTTAGAACAAGCTTACGGGGTGGCCAAAGACCCTTAAATAATTGTGATCAATTGACACTTCGGGGTGTCGTCCCTATGTCTCCTCGGTTCCCGCCCGCTACTTTTCCGAGGCTTTTTGATGATCGGCGCCCTCGCCCGGCGACTGTTTGGCTCCGCGAACGAACGGTACGTCAAAAGTCTGGGCCCTCTGATCGACGAGATCAATGCGCTTGAGCCGACCCTGGTCGCGCTGAGCGATGACGCCTTGCGCGCCCGAACCCAGCAATTCAAAGACCGGCTGGCCAAGGACGAGTCGCTCGACGATATCCTTGCCGAAGCCTTCGCGACCGTCCGCGAAGCCGCCAAGCGAACCCTCGGCCAGCGCCATTTCGACGTTCAGCTGATGGGCGGCATCGTCCTTCATCGCGGCATGATCTCGGAAATGAAGACAGGCGAAGGCAAGACGCTCGTCGGCACCCTGCCCGTCTATCTCAACGCCTTGTCCGGCAAGGGCGTCCATGTCGTCACGGTGAACGATTACCTGGCCAAGCGCGACAGCGCCTGGATGGGTCAGGTCTATCAGTTCCTGGGCCTCACCGTCGGCTGCATCGTCCACGGCATCGACGATGGCGAGCGCGCCGCGCAATACGCCGCCGACATCACCTACGGCACCAATAACGAATTCGGCTTCGACTATCTGCGCGACAACATGAAGTTCCGGCTGGAAGAGATGGTCCAGCGGCCCTTCAACTTCGCCATGGTCGATGAAGTCGATTCGATCCTCATCGACGAAGCGCGCACGCCGCTGATCATTTCCGGCCCGTCCGAAGATTCATCCGATCAGTACCGTCAGGTCAACACGCTGATCCCGAGCCTCGTGCCCGAGGATTACGAGAAAGACGAAAAGCAGCGCACCGTCACCCTGACCGAAGCGGGCGTCGAACATATCGAAGCGCTTCTGCGTGAAGCCGGCCTTCTGCTGGAAGGCACGCTCTACGACATTCACAACATCTCGCTGGTTCATCACACGAACCAGGGCCTGCGCGCGCATAAGCTGTTCGCGCGCGACACCGACTACATCGTGCGCGACGACAAAGTCATCATCATCGATGAATTCACCGGCCGCATGATGGAAGGCCGGCGTTATTCCGAAGGGCTGCATCAGGCGCTCGAGGCCAAGGAACTCGTCACGATCCAGAACGAGAACCAGACGCTCGCCTCGATCACGTTCCAGAATTACTTCCGTCTTTATCCGAAGTTGGCCGGCATGACCGGCACGGCGATGACCGAAGCGACCGAGCTGGGCGAAACCTACAAGCTCGACGTGATCGAGATTCCGACCAACCAGCCCTGCATCCGCAAGGATTTCGACGACGAGGTCTATCGCACCGCGCGCGAGCGCAACGAAGCGATCGTCACCCAAGTCCTCGAATGCCGCGCGAAAAAGCAGCCGGTTCTCATCGGCACCGTCAGCATCGAAAAATCGGAAGTCTTATCCGAGCTGTTCAAGACGCGGAAGATTCCGCATCAGGTTTTGAATGCTCGCCATCACGAGCAGGAATCCTACATCATCGCCCAGGCGGGCCGTCCAGGCGCGGTCACGATCGCGACCAACATGGCCGGCCGCGGCACCGACATTAAGCTCGGCGGCAATATCGAGATGATGCTGGCGCAGGAACTGACCGGCATCGAAGACCCAGTGCAGATCGAATCCCGCACCAAGGCGCTGCGCGCCGATGTCGATGCCGCCCAAGCCGAAGCGCGCGCCGCCGGCGGCCTTTTCGTAATCGGCAGCGAACGCCACGAGAGTCGCCGCATCGACAATCAGCTGCGCGGCCGGTCTGGCCGTCAGGGTGATCCGGGCGGATCGAAATTCTTCGTCTCGCTGGACGACGACCTGATGCGCATCTTCGGGTCTGAACGCATGGACGGGATGCTGCAAAAGCTTGGCCTTAAAGAAGGCGAAGCGATCATCCATCCTTGGATCAACAAGGCTCTGGAAAAGGCGCAGCAAAAAGTCGAAGCGCGCAATTACGAAATCCGCAAGCATCTGCTGAAGTTCGACGACGTGATGAACGACCAGCGCAAGGTCGTCTATCAGCAGCGCCGCGAGATCATGAACTCGCCCGAGATCGCGGCCATGGTTGTCGATATGCGGCACGAAACCATCGACCGCATCCTGTCGCGCTGCGTCCCGTCGAACTCGCTACCCGATCAGTGGGATGCGGCGAGCCTTCACGCCGAAGCTAGCCGTCTGCTCAATATCGACGTGCCGGTCACCGAATGGGTCAAAGACGAGTCCGTCAGCGAAGATGACGTGCGCGAACGCTTGATCGCGGCTGCCGACACCAAGATGGCGGCGAAGGCCGCGCAGTACGGCGCTGAAATCATGCGCCATGTCGAGCGCAGCCTGTTGTTGCAGATTCTCGACCAGACCTGGAAAGAGCATCTGCTGGCGTTGGACCATCTGCGCCAGGGCATCAATCTGCGCGCCTATGCGCAGCGCGATCCGCTGAACGAATACAAGCACGAAGCTTTCGTGCTGTTCGAAGAGATGCTGGCCAATCTGCGCGAAGCGGTGACCAGCACGCTGTGCCAGGTCGAGCTGCGCGTGCAGCAGCCGGAAACCCCGGTGGAAGACGCCTTCCCGCCGCCGCGCGCGCCCAATCAGCGCATGATCGAAAGCCGCGAAGATCCGGCATTGATGACCGACGAGGGCGACACGGCAACGACGTCGAAGACGTCGCGCAACGCGCTCTGCCCTTGCGGCTCAGGCAAGAAATTCAAGCACTGCCACGGCCGCGTCTGACGCCCATCGAGGTCATCACGCCTATCGCGTGATGACGCCATCTTTGCGCTGTGATTTTTAGAATTAGCCGCCTTTAAAATTTTGCGGTGGAATTGAAGGAAACTGCGCGCTCAAATATGCGCGCAGAGATTCTTCCATGGGGCTTGGCTTTGAACATTTTTCGCGGATACCTCGTTGCGGTTTTATCCTTCCTCGCGCTTCCGGGCGCTGCCTGGGCCGGCACGTTCGATGTTCCCTACGAGAAGCCGGCGGTTACTGTCGTCGTGCCCAACGCATGGCATCCGAATCAATCGCCCGAGGGGGTCGATGTCGCCTCGCCCGACCGCTCGGTCTTCATGACCATCTATACGTTCGAGACGAGCGATTGCCGCGAGGCGCGCGACGATGCGCTGAAATTCCTCACCCGCAACGGCATGACGATCGATCAGGCTTCCGCGCAGGAAAGCGTTCAGCCTATCGCCGGTGTAGAAGCGGCGAGGACACGTTATGCAGCCAAAGAAGACGCGCGGGATCGGCAACTGCTCGTCATCGTCGCGCCGGTCCGCGCGAACGAATGTCTTCAGATCGCGCAGTGGGGCGCGGCAAATGGCTTTCAGAAAAACGAAGCCGGCCTCGCCAAGATCGTCGCTTCAATCAAGCGCACCGGCAAATAGCCGGAGCACGCGCCACAGCCGCGCGAACGGTCATACAGGGCAACCATTCCCTGATGACAAAGATTTAATCCCTGGGTAGGCGGGCCGTAACCCGTCTTCTACCATCTTATCCCTTAGCAAGCGCGGACCCATGGCCACGCGCGGCAACGTTCATCCGAACTCCGAAAGGTCCTGACCCGATGTCTTCCCTTCCCGTTCTCTCGATCGGCAAACCGTTGCGCTTTGCGACGATGGCCGCCGGCGTGGCCCTCGCCTTGGCTATCAGCCCGCTGGCCTCGGTTCAGGCTCAAGCTCAGACCGGCGCCGCGGTGGCTTTGCCCAGCTTTTCGCCGCTGGTCAAAAAAGTGATGCCTGCCGTCGTCAACGTCTCAGCCTCGCTGAAGGCCGGCGCGGCGACCGCCGAAGCGCAGAGCGACGATCAGGACGATAATGACGACGATCAGGATCAAGCCGCACCGCAGCCCGGCCCTGGTGGCCGTCAGCAGCAACAGGGCCGCGGCCAAGGTCAGCAGTCCTTCCCGCAGTCGCCGTTCGACGAGATGCTGCGCAAATTCTTCGAACAGCAGGGCCGTGCGGCACCGCGCCAGCAGCGCGAACGTGGCGTCGCGTTGGGTTCGGGCTTCATCATCGACCCGACCGGCTACATCGTCACCAACAACCATGTCGTCGAGAACGCCGACAAGATCACCGTCATCTTCCAGGACGATAGCGAGCATCCCGCCAAGGTCATCGGCCGCGACGCCAAAACCGATCTGGCATTGTTGAAGATCGAAAGCAGCAAGCCGCTTCCCTTCGTCAATTGGGGCAGCAGCGAAGCCTCGCAGGTCGGCGATTGGATTTTGGCGGTCGGCAATCCGTTCGGCCTCGGCGGTTCGGTCAGCCCCGGTTTCATCTCGGCGCGCGGCCGCGATATTCACGCCGGTCCTTATGACGACTTCCTGCAGCTCGACGCCTCGATCAATCGCGGCAATTCGGGTGGCCCGACCTTCAACCTCAACGGCGACGTGATCGGCATCAACACCGCGATCTATTCGCCCAACGGCGGCTCGGTCGGTATCGGTTTTGCCATTCCGTCCGATCTCGCCAAGCCGGTGATCCAACAACTGCGCGATCACGGCAAGGTTGAACGCGGCTGGTTGGGCGTACAGATCCAGCAAGTCACGCCGGAACTGGCGAAGAGTCTGCATCTACCGAAAGAATCCGGTGCGTTGGTCGCGGACGTAACCGCGGGCGGTCCCGCCGCCAAGGCTGGCTTCAAGCAGGGCGACGTGATCCTGTCGTTCAACGGCCACGACATCAGCAAGGTCCGCGATCTGCCGATCGTTGTCGCCGAAACGCCGGTCGGCAAGACCGCGCCGGTCAAAGTCTGGCGTCAGAATGCCGAAACCACACTGTCGGCGGAGATCGCGGCGATGCCTGACAATATGCAGGTGTCGCAGAACGGTGGCGGCGACGGCTCTGCCTCGCCGAGCGCCGCGCTGGGCTTGCGGCTCGCGCCGCTGACCGACGATCTGCGCACGCAGCTTCACATCGGCAAGAGTGTCAAAGGCGTCGTCGTCGTCAATGTCACGGATAACAGCCCGCTCGCCGAATTCGGTCTGCAACGCGGTGACGTCATCGTCACGGTCGATCAGGAACCGGCGACCAGCGCGAAGCAGATTCTCGACCGGCTGACCGACGCCAAGAATGCGAAAGACGATAAGAGCGTTCTCATCCTGCTCAACCGTCGCGGCGTCAATCAATACGTGGCGCTGTCGCTGAAGGGCGACAACAAAGGCTGATCGTCGCCATGAAAGGCCGGGCCTACCAAGGCCCGGCTTCTTCTTCATTTTAAGTGATCGGACTCATGCGTATTCTGGTGATCGAAGACGACCGAGAGGCTGGCGCCTATCTCGTCAAAGGATTGACCGAGAGCGGCCATCGTGTCGATCTGGCCGAGCACGGCCGGACCGGACTCGATATCGCGCGCAGCGAAAGCTTTGATGCGATGATCGTCGATCGCATGCTGCCCGGCATCGACGGGCTGTCGATCATCGCCGCGTTGCGCGCCGCCAAGAATCAAACGCCGGTGCTGGTGTTGAGCGCGCTCGCCGACGTCGATGAGCGGGTCAAAGGTCTGCGTGCCGGTTGCGACGATTATCTGGGCAAGCCGTTTGCATTTTCGGAATTGCTGGCGCGGCTTGAAGCTTTGACGCGGCGTTCCTCGGCGGAAACCAAACTGCAACTCGCCGATCTGGAAATGGATTTGTTGGCGCGGACGGTGACGCGCACCGGCCAGACCATCGAGTTACTGCCGCGTGAATTCCGGCTGTTGGAATATCTGATGCGCAACGCCGGCCATATCGTCACGCGCACGATGCTGCTCGAAAAAGTCTGGGATCATCACTTCGATCCGCAGACCAACGTCATCGACGTTCATATCAGCCGGTTGCGGCAAAAGATCGATCGCGGTTTCAGCAGCCCGCTGCTGCATACCATTCGCGGATCGGGCTACACGTTACGCGCTTAATTAGACGTCGTAACTGCCGCCATCATCGTTGCCGCCTGAATCATCGCTGGCATAGTCCGCACCCGACGAGCCCTGATCGTAATCGGCTTGGCGATAGTCGGAGCTTTGATAATCCGAGCCACGCGTGTCGGATGCCGGTGCGCTGCCGTCATAGTAATTGTTGATGACGGTTTCCGAGATGCCCGGCTGCATGGGCATGCCGCCCAGCACGTTGCCGTAATGCGGCCCGAACAACGATTGAATGCCTTGGAACAGCAACGCGCCGCCGGCGACGCCCGCTGCCGTCGTTGCCGCCTGACGCAAGAACCCGCCACCGCCGCCGCCCCACGGCATGGCTATTCCCGGCGCGACACCCGGCGGCGGCGGCATCTGTTGTGCCGGTGCGGGGCTACCGCCGCTGCTTTGACTCCAGACCGATGACGGTTGCGCGCCCGACGGCGCCGCGCCCCATGGCCCCGTATTCGGCGGGGGTGGCGGCGCAGCGGCATTGCTGAAAGCACGGCCAAGGAAGCTCGTCGGCGCTGCCGGAGCTTCCTTCGCGGCAAGCTGCTGGTTCAGCTCTTCGATATGTTTTTGCGCTTCGGCGAGCGCCATCTCCTGGATCAAGACCGTCTGCACCAGGAAATAGGGCGCATCGGGCCGCTGCGCGACGGCGGACCGGATCAAAGCATCCGCTTCGGCGTCGCGCGGCTCGTTGCCCGCGGGCAAACGCCCCAGCAACTGGGTGATGAGATCTTTTTCCTGCGGTGTCATGGAAGCTGCCCCGTCCCTGTTCCTCGCCCGCTCTTAAACGAGCGGCGCCATAGATATGGGGAGACTGCCGGGACGGCGTTAGAGGCCGCGATTCCCCATCGCCAAAAATTTTTCGCGGCGTTGTTTGCGCAAGGCCGGGCCGTCCAGGTCGAGGAGTGGTTTCAGGGCCGCGTCGATCGCATCGCCCACCGCGGCGATCGCGACCGCTTTTTCGCGATGGGCGCCGCCCAGTGGTTCGGGAACGATCGTGTCGATGATGCCGAGTTTCAGCAGGTCTTGCGCCGTCAACTTCAACGCCTCGGCCGCATCCTGGGCGTTCGCGCCGCTGCGCCAGAGAATCGAGGCGCAGCCTTCGGGCGAGATCACCGAATAGACCGAATGTTCCAGCATCAGGACTTTGTTGCCGGCGGCCAGCGCGATAGCACCGCCCGAACCGCCTTCACCGATGACGGTGGCGACCAGCGGCACTTCGATCTGCAAACAGGTTTCGATCGAGCGGGCGATCGCCTCGGCCTGGCCGCGTTCTTCGGCTTCGATGCCGGGATAGGCACCGGCGGTATCGACGAAGGCGAGCACCGGCAGCGAAAAACGCTGCGCCAGCTGCATCAGTCGGATCGCCTTGCGATAGCCCTCGGGCTTGGCCATGCCGAAATTATGCCGGACACGTGCTTCGGTATCGGCGCCCTTTTCGTGGGCGAGCACGACGACCGAGCGGCCACGAAAACGGCCGAGCCCACCGATAATGGCGCGATCCTCGGCAAAGGCGCGGTCGCCGGCGAGCGGCGTGAATTCGGTGATGAGTCCGGCGAGATAGTCGCCGCCATGCGGGCGATCCGGATGGCGGGCGAGTTGAACCTTCTGCCAAGGCGACAGTTTCGCATAGGTCTGCCGGAGCAGCCGATCAACTTTGCCTTCTAAGCGCTCGACCTCATCGGCGATGTTCAGATCACCGCCATCGGCGAGATGACGAAGCTCTTCAATCTTGCCTTCGAGTTCGGCGAGCGGCTTCTCGAATTCGAGAAAATGTCGCATCGTTTCTAGGACCTAGCACATGGGGTGGGCATGCGCTACCCCAACACCAGCCCAACACACTGAATGCTAGTGTGGTTCCTTTTTACGGGCGAGCGGGTGGCTTTCCGCCACCAGCCGCTGCAGCCGTTCGCCTTGCACATGGGTGTAAATCTGCGTTGTGGCGATGTCGGCATGGCCGAGCATTTCCTGCACGCTGCGCAGGTCTGCGCCGCGATCGACGAGATGGCTGGCGAAGGCATGGCGCAGCACATGCGGCGACAACCGCGCCGGATCGATGTCGGCTTCGAGCGCCAGTTCCTTCATCAACTGACCGCATCGCCGCCGCGTCAGATGACCTTCGACACCGCGTGACGGAAACAGGTAAGGCGACGGCTTGGCCTTACTCAGAAACGTGCCGCGTTCTTCGAGATAAACGTTGAGCGCGAGGCGCGCGGGTTCGCCTAGCGGCACCAGCCGTTCTTTATCGCCTTTACCGCGCACGATGATGGTGCGGGGATCGCGTTGCGCCGCGGCGAGCAGCATGGCGACGAGTTCCGACACGCGCAGGCCGGCGCCATAGAGAAGCTCGACCAGACACCGTAGCCGCGCGCCTTCAGGCCCTTTGCGCCGGCCGGCGGCATCGATCAGGGCCGAAGCTTCGTCTTCACTGAGATATTTCGGTAGGGCACGCGGCAAGCGCGGCGCATCGAGGGCGAGCGTCGGATCGTCGCGGCGGATATTTTCGACGATGAGAAAACGAAAGAACTGACGAAAGGCCGACAACCGCCGCGCCGCCGTGCGCGCACCGCTTCCGGCTTTGGCGAGGCGCGTGAAATAGCCGCGCAGATCATCGGTTTGCGCCACCGCGATATCGCCGGCGAGAAACCGCGACAGGTCTTCGAGGTCAGTGCGATAGGCCGCGATGGTCAGTTTGGCCGCACCGCGCTCGGCCGCGAGCATTTCGAGGAAAGATTCGACGTGGCGCGAGAGCGTCATATCCCGGCGGCAAGCGCGGCTTCGAGAGCCAGCGCGCGCGCATCGGCATCGAGTCCGATTGCTTTCAGCCCCGCGACGGCCCGCGCCACAACCGATGCTTCGGCGGACAAGTGATCGCCGACGCTGGCGATGAGGATCGTCGTCAAAACGGTTTCACCGACGCGGCCGGCCGTTGCCGCTTGTTCCTGATCGAGCCACAGCGCGCCGTTCGGCAAGATCGCTTGATGGGTCGATTGCACCAGCGGCGCGAGATCGACATCTTTCACCGGCTCGCCCAACGCCGACAGCAACGACGCCAAGAGATCCGTCTGGCGCGGTGCCGCCGCAGCGTCCCGCGCCGTCAGCGAAGCCTGTACCTCGCGCAAACCGACCGCGCCGATGCCCCCGGCACCGCCATAAATCAGCACCGCCATGGCGCGCAGTTCTGGCGTGTTCGTCTGATTGATCCAGCCCGCGGCATGATCCAGATCGTGCGCTGCCAGCAGCGCACGCGCGGCGTCGCCGGCGAAGCTTTGATATTCCGGTGCGGGTTGAATCTCGGCGACAAGCGGCGCAACAAGACGCGCCATCGAGACGAACGCGCCGCGCCGGCGTGCGTCGGCGAGAAGCGGCGCCAAGGTCGAAACCCGGATCGCGCCAGGCGCGTTGGTGCGCGCGATGTTGAACAGCATCGCGCGAGCGCGCGGATCGTCGATCAGCTTGCCGCCTTTCAGCAACGCGCCTTGTTCTTCAGGCCGCGAATCGACCGCGCCGTAGAGCAAACCGAGCCCCGCCGGTGGCAAGGCCCCCAGCACCGCCGCGCGTTCCGCCGCCACCAGTCTTTGCACGACCGGTACCTTGTCGCTCATCGCCCACACCAGCAGCGCCGATGGTCCCGCCGAGGTCAGCGTATCAGCGGGCAGCGGCAGTTTCGCCGCGGCCAGCAACGCCATCCGCATGGGGCTTGGGTCGGGCAGCTTGTCGAGCTTTTGGCGATGGCCGAGGATCGTATCGATCAAGGCTTCAAACACGGGGTCGCGTCCGGTTTTCTGATCGCGCAGCGCGCTCAGCCCCAGCGCGGCTTCGTCGTAAGCACCGGTCAGCGCCTGACAGCCAACCACCGCGCGGGCCCACCAATCGTTGTGATAGCGCGCGATGCCTGGCGGTACGGCAGCGCAGGCACCGGCGAGATCGTTGGCGGCGATACGCAATTCGACCACATCGCGATCGAAACGCTCGCTGGCATTGAGATGGGGCACGATGTCGATGAGGCCGACGCCATCGACCCGGCCCAACGCCAACAAACGGTTGAGCCGCAGTTCGGGCAGATTCGGACCGCTCTCGTCATCGCCGCCTTGCGGCGCGGCGGCATCACTGAGCAGAAGGCGGCGCCCCAAATCTTGGAGCACCGTGACGGATGTCGGCTGCAGCAAGGGCAGGGTCTGGACCACAAAGCTGCGGGGTGTTTTCGCCCACATCGTGCGCGGCAAGGCAGCGTCGGCGGGCCCCAGCGTACCGACCCAGGACGCATCGACCGGCGCCAGCGTCTCAGCTTGAATACCTTGCGGCGCAGGCTGACGGAAAGGGTCGCTGACCGGTGAAACCGGCGGGTTAGCAGGGCCGAGTTGGATGGGGCCGTTCGATTGCGCCAGGGCCGGCGCTATGCCCAGCGCCAGCCACGCCGCGACGACGGCATAATCAGCGCGGAAACCGCGCATCGGGGATCACGCGTTCGACGCGCGCCGTCGGCGCCGGAATATCCCACACCATGAGGAAGATGCCGCCGATAACGAGAATGACGACCAACGCGGCAACGACGATCAAAAAAAATCGACCCATTTTTACGCCCGAAAATCCTGAATAACCGGCAATACCGACGCCGGGGCCGTCCGATTGACGCGTGAACCTCGCGATATGCTAGGGTGCGCCCATGGCCAAGTGGCCGCAGTCTATCGACGGGCCTTAAGTGTTTCAATGTCACCCAGCACCCTAATCCTCACGTTCAAGACACCGCAGCGATGACCGGTTCGACCCTTCACGTACCCAAGACGATCGTATTGGTCGGCTTGATGGGCGCCGGCAAATCCAGCATCGGACGGCGCCTGGCGCAAACGCTGATGCTGCCCTTCGTCGATGCCGACACCGAGATCGAATCGGCGGCCGGCACCAGCATCGATGAAATTTTCGCCCGCGACGGCGAAGCGGCCTTCCGCAATGGCGAACGACGCGTGATCGCGCGCCTGCTTGAGAACCCGACCCAAATCCTCGCGACCGGCGGCGGCGCCTTCATGGACCCCGAGACGCGCGCCCTCATCCGCGATCACGCGATCTCGGTCTGGCTGCGGGCCGACCTAGAGGTCCTGCTGACCCGTGTCGCGCGGCGCAACAACCGACCGCTGTTGAAAACCGGCGATCCGCGCGTGGTGCTGGCCCGGCTGATCGACGAGCGCTACCCGATTTACGCCGAGGCCGATTTGACCGTCGATACGGTGGACGGCCCGCCCGAAGCGACCCTCGCCCGGGTCGTCTCGACGCTGGAGCAATACGTCGCCCAAACAGGAGCAACCCATGAGCCGGCGTGACCAATTGCGCGTCGAATTGGGCGACCGCAGCTATGACATCGTCGTCGGATCGGCGCTGCTGGACGATGCCGGTGCCCTGATCGCGCCGGTCGTGCGCCAGAAACGCGCGATCATCGTCACCGACGAGACGGTCGCGAAGCTGCATCTCGACCGGTTGCGCGCGGGCCTCGATAAAGGCGGCATCGCGCATCAGGCGGTGATCCTGCCGCCAGGCGAAAGCACCAAGGACTTCGCCCATTTCAGCAAGCTGTGCGAGGACATCCTCGGATTCGGCATCGAGCGCCGTACGCCACTGATCGCGCTGGGCGGCGGCGTCATTGGCGACATGACGGGTTTTGCCGCGGCGACCTTGCTGCGTGGTCTCGATTACGTACAGATTCCGACGACCCTCTTGAGTCAGGTCGATAGCTCGGTCGGCGGCAAAACCGCGATCGACAGCAAGCACGGCAAGAACCTGATCGGCGCGTTTCACCAGCCGGTTTTGGTGCTGGCCGACATCGACACCTTATCGACGTTGCCGCGCCGCGAATTGCTGGCAGGCTATGCCGAGGTGGTGAAATACGGCCTTATCCGCGATCCCGCCTTCTATGAATGGCTCGAGACTGCCGGCCCGAAACTGATCGACGGCGATATCGATGCGCGCCGCGAAGCGGTCCTCAAAAGCTGCGCCGCCAAAGCCGCTATCGTCGCCATCGACGAGCATGAAAACGGGGACCGGCAGCTTCTCAATTTCGGCCATACCTTCGGCCATGCGCTGGAAATCGAAACCGGGCTCGGCGATGTCCTGCTGCATGGCGAGGGCGTTGCATTGGGGATGCGGATGGCGTTCGATTTCTCGGCACGCCTGGGGCTTTGCCCGAAAGATATTCCCGAACGCGTGCGCCGCCATTACGCGGCGGTCGGCTTGCCCAGCAATCTCAAACAGATCGCCAATGCGCGCCGCATGGATGCCGGCGTCCTGGTGCGGCACATGGCGAAGGACAAAAAAGTCCGCGATGGCCGCATCACCTTGATTCTTTCGCGCGGCATCGGCGCGGCCTTTATCGCCAACGATATCGAGCGGCCGGCTATCGAGGCGTTTCTTGCCGACGAGACCGGCGCCGCCGTTCACTAAACCTCAGATCACGAGAGCATCATGCCGCTTCCCGCCGCCGCGACGCGCAAGCCGATTCACAACCGCAATATCAATTGCTGGGGCTATCTGCGCGAAGACGGGCTGTGGGACATCGAAGGCAGCCTTATCGACGCCAAGACTTATGCCTTCCCGAACGAACATCGCGGCGAGATCAAAGCCAACGAACCGATCCACGAAATGTGGATGCGTCTGACCGTCGATGACAGCATGACGATCGTCGAGGTCTATGCCGAAACCGACAACAGCCCCTTCGCCATCTGCCCGGTGATCACGCCGCAGTTCCAAAAGCTGAAAGGGCTGCGCATCGCCAAGGGCTTTAACGGCAAGGTGTTCGAGTTGTTCGGCGGCGTCGAAGGCTGCACCCATCATGTCGAGTTGATCGGTCGCCTTGCGACGGTCGCGTTCCAGTCGATCTTTCCCTACCGCAACCGCCAAGCGGCCGCCGAAGGGCGCAGCCCGAACACCAACCGCCGTTCGCGGCTGGTCAATACCTGCCACGCCTTCGCCGAAGACGGGCCGATCGCCCAGGGCCTGAAAGAATAACCGTCAGTTCGGCGCCAACTCGCGCGGCGTGACCGGAAAGGTCAGCTTCAGTTCGCGGCGCAAGACGACCACCGGCACCGAAACACCGAGGCGTTCTTCGGTCAGCAAGCGGTGCATCGCGTCGATATCCTCGATCGCGTGACCATCGACCTCGACGATGACGTCACCTTCCTTCACGCCCGCCGCTGCCGCTGCGCCATCGGGGGCCAAAGACTGCACCCGCACGCCGCTTTCATGAACGAGGCCGTGGAACCGCACGACCTTGCGTGCGACGGGCACGTTCTGACCGCCGACGCCGATATAGCAGCGCCGCACCCGGCCTTCGCGGATCAGCCGCGTCGCCACGAACTCGACCGTGTCCGCCGAAATCGAGAAACAGATGCCCTGCGCCATGGCGATGATCGCGGTGTTGATGCCAACGATCTGACCCGCCGAATTGACCAACGGTCCGCCCGAATTGCCGGGGTTGAGCGCCGCGTCGGTTTGAATGACGCTGTCGATCAGCCGGCCCGAGCGTGAGCGCAGGCTGCGGCCCAAGGCGCTGACCACGCCCGCCGTGACGGTGCATTGAAACCCAAATGGATTGCCGATGGCGACAACGAGCTGACCGACGCGCAGGCCACGCCCGCTGCCGAGCCGCGCCCAGACCGGCGTGTCGCCATCGAGCCGCAACACAGCCAGATCGGTATCGGGATCGTCGCCGACGATCGTCGCGGCCGAGGAACGTCCATCGGGGAAGGTCGCGGTGATCCGCTTTGCGCCGCTGATGACATGGCTGTTGGTCAGCACATAGCCGTCGGGGGTGAAGACGACACCGGAACCGGAACCGCCACGGCCCTTTTCATTTTCGACCGCGAGATGCAGCACCGCCGGACCAACCTTATCGACCGCGCCGATCACCGCGCGCGAATAGGCGTCGAAAGCCGCAGCATCGTTGGACGTCGAAGAGAGCGCCGCTGCGTCCTGCACCGGCGAAAGTTCATCGAGGGTGTTGATGTGTGTCATGATAGGGATTCAGGTGGGAAGCGGCGGCGCGATTTCCAGAACCGGCCCCGCAACTTGTGGCCCTGACCGGCCCTAACGCACGGATTTAGGCCGCAAAACCAACGTCCTTAAAGCTTCATTAGGGCTTTTTCGATAAGCCTTAGGGATGGTCGGCGGCACGATCCCGTCAGAAGATTCGGTCAACGCCGTCCCCTCGCGGGCCGGTGTGCGGCGACTGCTTACCTTCACGACGCTTTATCCGAGCCACGTCACGCCATCGCACGGCGTGTTCGTCGAGAATCGGTTACGGCATCTGGTGGCAAGCGGGCGGGTGGAATCCCGCATCGTCGCGCCGGTGCCCTGGTTTCCCTTCAGCGCCAAGTTCTTCGGCCGCTATGCCAATTACGCCAAGGTCGCCGTCCGCGAGAGGCGGCACGGCATCGAGATCGATCATCCGCGTTATCTGGTGCTGCCGAAGATCGGCATGCTGCTGACGCCGTTATTCCTGTTCCTGTCCGCCCTGCCCGCGATCAAACGCATCCAGGCGGAAGAAGGCGATTTCGACGTCATCGACGCGCATTATTTTTATCCCGACGGCATTGCCGCCGCGATGCTGGGCCGTGTCCTGGGCAAGCCCGTCACCATCACGGCGCGCGGCACCGACATCAATCTGATCCCGCGCCAGAACCTGCCGCGCCGCATGATCCTGTGGGCAGCGCGCATGGCCGCTGGGATGGTCACGGTCAGCGAAGCTTTGCGCCGCGAAATGATCGCCCTGGGCATCCCGGGCCATCGCGTCCGGACGCTGCGCAACGGCGTCGATCTGACCATGTTCCATCCGACCGAACGCGCGGAAACCCGCGCGGCGATGAGTCTCGAAGGCCCGGTCCTGATTTCAGTCGGGCACCTGGTCGAGCGTAAGGGCCATGACCTTGTCATCGGCGCGCTGCCCGATTTGCTCGGCTATTCCCTGCTGGTCGCCGGCGACGGCCCGGAGCGCGGCAAGCTTCAGGCACTGGCCGCCACTTTGGGTGTCACCGACCGCGTCCGCTTCCTTGGCGCCGTCCCTCATGCCGCGCTGGCGAAACTCTATTCAGCTTCGGATGCATTGGTGCTCGCCTCAAGCCGCGAAGGCTGGCCGAACGTCTTGTTGGAAGCGATGGCCTGCGGTGCGCCGGTTGTCGCCTCGAATGTCTGGGGCGCCCCTGAATTAGTCTGCGATCCGGCGGCCGGCGTGCTGATGCAGGAACGGACGGCAGGCGGCGTTGCCAGCGGCGTGCGCGCCTTGTTCGCCGCTTTACCAACCCGCGAGGCCACGCGCCGTTTCGCCGAAGGCTATAGCTGGGACGAGACCACCGAGGGTCAAATTCGTTTGTTCGATGAAATCATGGCGGCCCGCGTCACGCGGCCTGCCCCGGCGACCAAATCTTTACGTCGCGAGAGGATGCTCTAGCGATGCAAGGGTCCGGCACACAGCCGAAATATGACGCAGCCGGCGGCGAGCACAGCACGCAGCCGACGATTACGAGTCTGTCGCTTTTACCGGTGACGCATTTCTTCGCGCAGCGCGTGCAGCCGGTTGCCATCGGCCGCAGCACGCAGCCGATGCTGCAAGTCATCATCGATGCGGAAGAAGAATTCGACTGGTCGAAGCCGTTCGACCGGCACAATGACGGCGTCGAGAACATCGCGCATCAACATCTCGCCCAGCGCATTTTCGAGCGCTATGGCGTGAAACCGACCTATGTCGTCGATTACGCCGTCGCCAGTCAGCCGAAGGGCTATGAACCGCTGCGCCGCCTGGTGGAGCGCGATCTTGCCGATATCGGCGCGCATCTGCAGCCGTGGGTCAATCCACCGTTCGACGATCCGACGGCATCCGGCGACGACAGCTTCCGTTCTTTTCCCGGCAATCTGCCGCCGGAATTGGAGCGCGAAAAGCTGCGCCTTTTGAGCGAAGCGATCGAGCGCAACCTAGGTGTCCGCCCGACCGTCTATCGCGCCGGACGTTATGGGATTGGACCGTCGAGCTTCGAGATGCTGGACGAACTCGGCTATGAAATCGACGCCAGCGTTCTGCCGCGCATCGATCTCAGCAGCAAGCTAGGCCCTGATCTCAGCATTTTCGGCCCGGAACCGTTTTGGTTCGGGACCGGACGCAAGCGGCTCGGCATCCCGCTGACCGCGGGCTATACGGGGCTTCTCGCCGGCCGACATCGAATTCTCGATCCGCTTCTCAATCAGCCGATGGTCGAGAATGCGCGCCTCAAAGCCGTCGCGTCACGACTGCGGCTGTTCGAACGTATCAGCTTGTCGCCGGAAGGTTTCACCTTGGCCGAGCAAAAACGACTGACGCGGTATCTCTTCGCGCGTGGCCAACGCGTCTTCAATCTCAGCTATCACAGCCCATCCCTGCTGCCCGGTTGCACGCCGTATGTCCGCGATGCGGAAGCGCTCGATATCTTCCTCGAACGGCTGGAAGCCTATCTCGTCTGGTTCGCCGCCGAACTGGGCGGACGCTTCACGACGCCGATGGAAATCAAACAGCTTCTCGAAGAACATCGTCCCGCCTAAGACGTCTCGTTATTCCAAAATGATAAAAGCGCGCGGTGTTTCCACCGCGCGCTTTTTCTTTGGACGTTCTTCCCTCTCCACCATCAGTGGAAAGGGAAGTGCATCGTGGGCCTTAGTTGGTGAGGGTCTGCAAGTACTGAGAGGCTTGCGCTTTCGCATCGGCGTTGCTGTCGTCCTGCGCCAGCTTCGCCAGCATGTCACGCGCCGGACCCATCGCGCCGGTGCGCGAGAGTGCGACAGCCAGATGGAACTGCACGTTCGCGTCTTGCGGCATGCCGTAGGCAGCGGCTTTCAGATAGGGCAAGCCGCCCTTTGCATCGCCCTGCGCGACCATCACCCACCCCAGCGTGTCTTGGACCGCCGAGGAAAGCGGCGCGAGCGAGCGCGCCTTTTCCGCCAACTGACGTGCCTGGGGATTGCCGAGTTGGAGATAGCACCAGGCGAGATCGTTGAGCATCACCACGTCGTTCGGGCTTTGCGCGACCAATTTCTCGAACTCGGTCTGGGCCGATTTCCAATCCTTCGCATTGAGATAGAGATCCGCGACGGCACGGCGCGCGGTGACGTCGTTCGGATGACTGTTCAGCCAGTTCCGCAACAAGGCGACGCTCTTGGCTTGATCGCCGCCGGCATTGAGGATCATCGCATGCTGCACGATCATCGCTTCCGAGGGCTTGGTCTTTTCCGCTTCGGTCAGAACCGCCGAGGCTTCCGGAACCTTGCCTTCGCGGGTCAATGCCGCGGCAACCCACAAGGTCGCGATCGACGGATCGTCACCCTGGGCCAGCATCGATTTAGCCGAAGCTTGCGCCGCCGCCGTGCCGCCGATCTTGTATTCGATCTCGACGAGCTCTTCCTTCAACGCGCCGTTTTTCGGATCGAGTTGGACCGCGCGCTTCATCGCATCGCGGCCGTTCTTCAGATCCTTTGCCGCAACCAGCGCCGCGGCATAGCGTTCGAACAGCACCGGCATTTTCGAGCCGATTTCCGTTGCCCGGCGATAGGTCGCCGCCGCACCGGTCATATCGTTCGAGGCCAACTGAACCCGAGCCATCAGATCGAGCACGTCGAGATTGTTCGGGAATTGCGCGATGAGGTTGCGCATCACCGTCAGCCCTTCGTTCCAGTTCTTCTGCGAGGCATAGACATTCGCCAAGCGCAGAGCGGGCATCGGGTCTTTTGGCGCGGCGATCGATGCCTGCTTCAAGAACGCGACCGCCGAAGCGACATCGCGTTGCGACAAGGAAATATTCGCCAAGGCGATCATGCTGGCCGTATCGGCCGGATTGCGTTTCACCAGATCGCGATACATCGTCACCGCATCGTCGGGCCGCCCCTGCGCCAGATAAACTTCGGCGAGGTTATGGCCGGCGACCGTGAATTCCGGATGCTTGCTGTAGATATCGTAGAAAATTCGTTCGGCATTGGCGAAGTCGGTCTGCGCCACGCGGGCGAGGCCGAGAAGATTTTGCGCAACCGGATTCTCGGCGTTGCTCTTGGCGTAGATTTCGGCAGCAGCCGCGGCTTGCGGGATACGGCGTGAGCGCAATTCGGCCAGGATCAAAGACGGACCGGCGATCTGATCGCCGCCATTTTGCTGGAAGACCGTTTCCAACTGTTGGATGGCCTGATCGGTATCGCCGGCGGCATAGCGGGTCGAGGCGAGCTGGGTTTGGAAATTCAAATCGCCGTTGGGTTGCGCCGTGGCATGAGACAAAGCATCCGACGCCTTGTCATTCTTGCCTTGCGCCAGATAGGCGTTCGCCAGCAACACCCAGGCGCTGCCATCATCCGGCGTCACGCGCACGAGGTTTTCGAGATATTGCGCAGCGCGTTCCGGCGCACCTTCACGCGTCGCGATTTCGGCGACGAGCTTGGTCGCAGTGGGGTTGTTCGGCACGCGGCCGAGGAATTTCGACAAGCTGTCTTCAGCTTCGGACAGACGGCCTTTCGCGAACTGGATATCGCCGAGCAGAAGATAACCCGCCGGGAAATCGCGGAACTGCGGCGTCAGCGGTTGGAGACGCGCATTCGCCTGATCAAGACGGTTCTGACGCGCGTCGATAAGCGCCTGAAGATAATTCGCCTGAAAATCGTTCGGCGCTTCGGTCAGGATCGCTTTGATTTCCTGGCCGGCGACGTCGAGCTGATTCTTGGCGATCAGCAGGTTGGCGCGGTTCATTCGGGCCGTGAGATTTTGCGGCTCGCGCGTCAGCACGTCGTTGAGATAAGCGAGCGCACCGTCGATATCGCCTTTGACGCGCAGGACATCGGCCTTGCCGATTTCGGCATGGCTATCGCGCGGATCGATCTGCAAGGCCTGATCGACCTCTTGTTCGGCCTCGGCGCGTTTGTTCTGTGCCAGATAGAGGCGCGCCATACCGAGTTTCGGGCCGACCGCACGGGGATCGAGACGTTCAGCATCACGTAGCGACGGTTCGGCCTGATCCAACTGACGGGTGCTGATCATCGCGTGACCGCGGAAGAGACGCACGGCGCTTTCCTGCTGGGCCGGACGATTGCCCGGCTTCACTTCACGCAGCAGGATGTCGTACTTACCGGCGCGCAGCATGGCTTCGGCCAAAACCGGCGCGATCTTCGCTTCGTCGCCGCCGCGTTGCGCGGCGTTGCGCGCCTCGGCTTCGGCGGCCGGCGTGTTGCCGGTCAGCAAATAGACCTTGGCGAGTTGCAGATGCGTTTCGGGATTTTCCGGCGCAACGCGAACGGCATTGCGCAGTTCGATCGAGGCGCCGCGCACATCGCCTTTGGCCATCATCGCCTGAGCGTTTTGAACATAGCTGGCGCCAGCGTTGGGATCGGCCCATGCGCCGGTGGCGAGCGCGATCGGCGAGACGCCCAGCGCAAGGCCGAGCGAGAGAGCACGAGTCCAAGACTTATAGATATTGGTCATAATCACCATCCTTGTTCGACACGGGGGCCGAAGCGAAAAACCAGTTAGGAAGCCACGTCCAAGCCCAGGCCTTCGAGGAGGCCATAGAGCGTTGGGCGGCTGATGCCGAGAAGCTTTGACGCACGCGAGAGATTGCCGTTGGTCTGCGCCAACGCCATTTGCACCACGCCGCGTTCGGCGCGCGCACGCGCCTCGCGGAGATCGAGCGAGCCATTCGGCAGTTCCGCCGGGGCGAGTTCGAGATCGGCGGCAGAAATCGCCATGCCGTCGGCCATCACGACACCGCGCTTCACGCGGTTTTCCAGTTCACGAACATTGCCGCGCCACGGATGCACGGCGATCGCCGCCAGAGCATCCGAGCCGAAGCCTTTCAGTTTACGTGCGAATTGCGCGTTGAACTTCTTTAGAAAGTACGTCGCCAACAGGATCGGATCGCCCTCACGCTCGCGCAGCGGCGGGATCGTCATCCGAACTTCGTTGAGGCGGTAATAGAGATCCTCGCGGAAGCGGCCCGTGCTCATCAGATCGTCGAGATTCTGATTGGTGGCACAGACGATACGGACATCTACTTGAATCGGACGATGGCCGCCGATCCGTTCGACCACCTGATCCTGCAGGAAGCGCAGCAACTTGACCTGCATCGGCATCGGCACGTCGCCGATTTCGTCGAGAAACAATGTGCCGCCATGGGCGGATTCGATCTTGCCGATGGTCTGTTTGATCGCGCCGGTGAAAGCGCCTTTCTCGTGCCCGAACAGTTCGCTTTCGAGCAGCGTCTCCGGAATGGCGGCGCAATTGATCGCGACGAACGGTTTCTTGCCGCGCGGGCTGAGGCGATGGACAGCGTGGGCTAGGACTTC
Source organism: uncultured Rhodospirillales bacterium (assembly GCA_903822185.1). Taxonomy (GTDB): domain Bacteria; phylum Pseudomonadota; class Alphaproteobacteria; order ATCC43930; family CGMCC-115725; genus CAIKMD01. Next base: position 34,731 of record CAIJOA010000017.1, read on the forward strand.
CTTGCCGGTGCCGCTTTCACCGAGCAGCAGGACGGCGACGTCGGTCGGAGCAATCTTTTCGATCGTGCGCAGGACGCGCGTCATCTGCGGGCTCGACGCAACGATGCCATCGACCGGCGATTGCGGCGTCAGATCCATCAAGCGGCGATTTTCGGTTTCGAGATCCGCCAAGCGGCTGGCGCGCTCGACCATATGCCGCAGCAAATCGACATCGACCGGCTTCTGATAGAAGTCATAAGCGCCGAGAGCGACCGCGCGCAGCGCCGCTTCATGGTTTTCCTGTCCGGTCGCGACGATGACTTTCGTATCACCGCCATGCGCCAGGATCGCCTCGAGCGTCAGCAAGCCTTCGCGCACGCTTTCGGGTTCGGGCGGCAATCCCAGATCGAGGATCACGACCGGCGGACGCACCCGGCGAAATTCCGCCAGTGCATCCTCGCGGTTGCTGGCCACGACCATATCAGCATCGGAAAGGGCCCAGCGGAATTGCCGGATGAGACCTTCGTCATCCTCGACGAGAAGCAGACTGAGCTTATTGTCTTTCATTGCATCATGCGGCCGTCGAAACGGCCCCTTCTTTCGCCAAAGGGAGGATTACGCGCATCGTGGTGCCGGCGCCGGGGGCGCTGACCACTTCGAGTTCACCGCCGGCCGCCCGCACAAGATCGCGGGTTTGGTAAGCGCCGATTCCGTAGCCGTTCGATTTGGTCGAACGGAACGGACGGAAGAGCTGGCTATGGATGAATTCGATATCCATGCCCGCGCCTTCGTCCGCGATATCAATGACGAGCTTGCCGTCGCGGCTTTGCGCCGTGACGGCGATGGTGCCGTCGGGCGGCGAGGCTTCAATCGCATTGTCGAGCAAATGCGTCAGGGCGGAACTAAGCCGGTCCTGATCGATCCGAACCAGCGCCGTCCCACATTCCATCGCCATGCGGATCGGCGCGCGATCGTCGTTGCGCGCGGCGAGGACACGGCGGATCACGGCGACGGCGTCGATCGACGGAATGCCATCGGCTTCCGCGACCTGGTTGGCGCGAAGCTGTTGCAGCAGATCGTTCATGCGCGAGACCGAGTTTTCGATCGTCAGAAAAGCGTCGGCGCGGAAGTCGGGATTGTCGCCATGGCGTTTGGCGTTGACGACGATCATCTGAAGCTGCGCCGCGAGATTTTTGATGTCGTGCGCGACGAAAGCGAAACGCTTGGCGTATTCCTGGAATCGGCGCGAATCGTGAAGCTGTTGCCCGAGGCGCTGTTCGGCGACATAGCTGGCCGCTTGCCGCGCCAAGGCGCGTAGCAGTTCGAAGCTTTCCCAATTGAGCGCCACCGGCGCGCGCGGACGATTGAGGGTGATGAAGCCGAGCACGCGTTCCTGCACCACCAGCGGCACGGCCAGCCAGCAATCGCCCAAGGCAGCATATGACTTGCCCTGATGGAATTCCTGAATCCAACGGCCGCCGCGAAAGCCCTGGATGAAGGCGCTGTCCGCAGGTTCGGCCGTGCCCAGCGCCACGCGCGTGTTGTAGAGCGTCACCGGCACGAACTGACCCACGTCGCCAGCCGCATCCTTGAGCCAGAGCGCGCCGCCGGGACTATCGACGACGTTGGCGATGGCCTGAACCACGCGGCGTTTCAGATCTTCGCCTTCTTCGCGCACCGACAGCACGTCGATGAAGTTCATCCATTCGACGCGGTAGTCGTAACGCAGCGCGAAGAAATTGCGTGAGACGAGATATTTAAGCCGGGCTTTTGCGCTGCCCGACGAGATCACCGTCGCCAACACAAGAAGACTGCCGAACAAGGTCGTGACCTGCACCACCCGGCCCCATTCGCCGCCGGAATCGCGCAGCAAGGTCGCGACCGTCACGATCGCCACCAGCAGAACGCCGGATGCGATGAGGGTCAGGCTATGCAGCACGACGCGCTGCGACACACGCAGATCGAGCTGCCAGCCGCGATTGCGGAACAGGGTCAAAGCCAGGAACGGCGCGATCAAACAATCGACCACCGGCCGCGCCGCCGCGAAGACATCGCTGATCCAGCCGAACAGCAGCGCGTCGGAATAGAGAAAGAGCTGATAGGCGAAGAGCCCGCCCAGCGCGATGCAAAGCGGCACGATATTCCAATGCTGCTTCGCCGCCGTATTGCGATAGAGATTTTCGACCAGCAGCAGCCCCATGATCGCGAGAACTTCACGACCGATGATCTGCGCTTCGGTCAGGCCGTGCGCGGCCAGTTGTTGCGCCGGTATGACATCGGCAACGAGAACCGCCACGCCCGCAACAAAAGGCGTACCGAGCATGGCGAGCCTGAACTTCATATTTGGTCGGTTCGATAGGGTCGGGAACAGCAGGTACGCGAGGAAAGATATCCACGCCAGCGTCTGCGCCGTTTCGAGAACGGCAACCGGGGCGCCACCCACGACATCCTTGAACGCAGCCGACAGCATCCAACCGACTGTCAGCGTGCAGGCGCCCGCGACGATGCCGCTTTCGCGGGTGAACGGCCGCCGCGACAGGGTGAGAATCACCAATGCCGTATAGACAGCCGCACAACTCAGCGCTGAAACCAAGGCAACAGTCATCGGTTAGCGTGCACCCTCGCGGAAGAGGATGACGCGGATGGTATGAACCAGAATCACGAGATCGAGGAAGATCGTGCGGTTCTTCACGTAATAGAGGTCGTAGGCGAGCTTCGCCTTGGCATCTTCGAGCGAAGCGCCGTAGGGATAATTGACCTGTGCCCAGCCGGTGATGCCCGGCTTCACCGAATGACGCTCGCGATAGAACGGAATCGCCTCGGCCAGCTTATCGACAAAGAACGGCCGTTCGGGGCGCGGCCCGACAAAGCTCATATCGCCGTTGAGGAAGTTGAAAAGTTGCGGCAGTTCGTCGATACGGAATTTGCGGATGACCGCGCCGACGCGCGTCACGCGCGGATCACTGTTCGACGCCCATTGGATGCCGTCGCGTTCGGCGTCGTTGCGCATGCTGCGGAATTTGAGGAGCGTGAAGCTTTTGCCGGCAAGCCCCGTACGTTCCTGGCGATAGAGCGCCGGGCCCGGGCTTTCGTAGCGGACGATCACGGCGGCAACCGCCATGACCGGCAAGGCGAAGATCAACAGACCCAGTGCGGTCACGATGTCGAACGCGCGTTTCATGAACGCGTTGATCGCGCCCTGGCGGAAACCGTCGGAGAAGATCAGCCAGCTCGGCTGCAGCGCCTCGATGTCGATGCGGCTGTTCTCGCGTTCCCAGAAGGTCAGATAATCGACGACGTTGATGCCTTCGATTTTGCAATGAAGCAGTTGCGAAACCGGCATGCCGCGGCGTTCGTCCGTCGCGACGACGATCTCGCGCGCGCCGATATCGCGGGCGTAATGAGCGAGCGCGTGATCATCGGTGGTACGGTCGAGATCGAGCGGTGCGCCCATGACGAGACGCAAGTCGCCGCAGGCATGGACGAAGCCCTTGGGGACGAAATAGCGATTGGCGCCGCGCTCGACCAGATCGGCGATGCGGGAGGCGCGGACGCCGGTGCCGACGACGACGACACGGCGGCGGAACAGATTTGAATCCGATACGCGCAGGAAGGCGGCGCGGGTGACGGCGACGCAGCTCATCCAGGCGAAGGTCGATTTGAGGAACAAAGCCGACCAGCCATCACCGGGGCTGATTAGGGAACTCTTGCCGAGGAAGAGGATGATTAACCCGACGGCCGGAACGACCAGCGTCAGCGCCATCAGAATCTTGATGGCCATGATCCGGGTGTCGAGGAAGACGTCGTAGTTATAAAGCCCGACCGCGGTCATCGAAGCGCCGGCGATCAACGACAGCCCCAACGAGAATTCGACTTTGGTCAGATGAATACCCGCCTGCAGCAGTTCCTGCGGCGAGATCGCGGGCGCCACCATGTAGAGGGCGGCAGCCACTAAGAGGATTTCGGCGCAGCCGAGCAGAACGGCCGGCACCGGAACGAAATGTCCGAAAATTCGTAACATCAACTCACCTACAACGAGGCCTAAGGACGCGTCGCATGCACACCGGTAAACCAGCCAACGGCTTGAAGCCCGTTATGCAAAAGCGGCTATACCCTATGTCAAAGTAGTTTCCAAGTATCAAATGAGAAATGTACAGAAAATAACCATATATCACAACAATTTACCATGATATTTGGTCTTAAGTGGTGGTTTATGGTTAATTAATACTTAATTACTATTCAGTATTATTTGGTTAATTCAAAGTTATGCTTAACGGCCATAAACCATAGATCGTTTGTGCCGCGGCGATATCGCGGTACAGTCGGAAGCGTTAAGGGGAGGAAAGAAAAATGGACTTCGGCTACTTCACGCTGAGCGACAATCACTATCTCGACAATTCACGCGGCGCGAACCAGTTCGTCGCCGACATCCTCGACGAGACGCTGCATGCCGATGAACTCGGCTTTCACTCCGCCTGGATCGGCGAGCATCATTTCAGCTCGCTGGGCGTGCTGTCCTGTCCCGATCTGGTCCTCGCCTATGCGGCGGCCAAGACGAAAAAAATCCGCCTCGCCCCTGCGGTCACGGTGCTACCGTTGCACCATCCCATCCGGGTGGCCGAGCAATGGGCCAGCCTCGACCTATTGAGCGGCGGTCGCGTCGATTTCGCCGCCGGACGCGGCTACGATTCCCGCGAATACGAACCTTTCGGCGTCTCCTTCGCCGACAACCAGGAAATCTTCAACGAGGGCATGGAGATCGTCCGGCGCCTTTGGGCCGCCGACGGTCCGATCGACTTTAAGGGCAAATATTATTCGTTCGAGAATGTCGGCATCACGCCGAAGCCGATCCAGCGGCCCCTACCGGCCTATGTCGCGTCCTTCTCGAAACCGTCGATCGAGCTGGCGGCAAAACTGGGCTGCGGCCTAGTGGTTGCGCCTTTCGCTGCGGCGATGAGCTATGGCGGGCTGAAACAAGTCGCCGATCTCTACAAGGAAACCTGCGCCAAGGCCGGGGTGAAGCCGGGCCGCCTCATCTGCAGCTACTTCACCCATTTCGCCGACAACAAGGAACAGGAGCTGGCGCAACGGGCGCGGCAGATTCGGTATTACAAAGAATGCGTCATCCCCGCCTTCCCGTCCGATCCGGACAAGGCCCCGCCGAGCTATCGCTATCTGGTCGAGATGACCGAGCGGCTGCATAAGGTAAGGCCCGAAGACCTGACCGAAAACTCGGTCCTGCTCGGCGGCACGCAGCAAATCACCGACACGCTGAAGAAAGCCGAGCAGGCCGGCTTCGACGAGGTGATCCTCTATTTCAATGTCGGCCTCAAACCGCATCAGCAGGTGAAGGACGAGATGTCCCGCTTTGCGGCCGAGGTACGACCGGCGTTCAAATAAACGCTCGCCCCTTATTCGTCACCCCCGCGAAAGCGGGGGTCCATGCCAACAACGGATTCGTTGATCGATGGATTCCCGCTTTCGCGGGAATGACGAATTGAAGAGAGAGCCTTAGCCGCCGATCTTCTGCAGTTCTTCCAGCACGGCGTTGCCCATCTCGGTGGTCGAGACGGCCGTCATGCCGGGCTGCATGATGTCGCGGGTGCGAACGCCGCGATTGAGGGCGTTTTTCACCGCCGTTTCGACGACGTCGGCTTCTTCCTTCAGATCGAAGGAATAGCGCAGCATCATCGCCAGCGAGAGCATGCAGGCGAGCGGATTCGCGGCATCCTTGCCGGCGATGTCCGGCGCGCTGCCATGGACCGGCTCGTAGAGCGCCTTGCGGCGGCCGCTTGAGTCGGGCGCGCCCAGCGAGGCCGAGGGCAGCATGCCGAGCGAACCGGTTAGCATCGCCGCGCAATCCGACAACAGATCGCCGAAGAGATTGTCGGTGACGATGACGTCGAACTGCTTGGGGTTACGCACGAGCTGCATCGCGCAGTTATCGGCGTACATATGCGACAACTCGACGTCCTGATATTCAGCGTCGTGCAGCTTCTGCATTTCCTCGCGCCAGAGCTGGCCCGATTCCATGACGTTGGCCTTCTCGACCGAGCAGACCTTGTTGCTGCGCTTACGCGCAAGTTCGAACGCGACGCGGCCGACGCGGATGATTTCCGACGTCGTATAGACCTGCGTATTGACGCCGCGGCGTTGGCCGTCGGGCAGCGTGGTGATGCCGCGCGGCTCGCCGAAATAGGTGCCACCGGTCAGCTCGCGAATGATCATGATGTCGAGACCTTCGATGATCTCGGGCTTCAAGGTCGAAGCCCCGATCAGCGGGTCGAACACCAGCGCCGGACGCAGATTGGCAAAGAGGTCCATTTCCTTGCGCAGACGTAGCAGGCCGCGTTCCGGCTTAACCGCGAAAGGCAGGCTGTCCCATTTCGTGCCGCCGACCGCGCCGAACAAAACAGCGTCGCATTCCTGCGCCTTCTTCATCGTCTCTTCGGCGAGCGGCGTACCGTATTTGTCGTAAGCCGCGCCGCCGACGAGATCTTCGACCACGTCGAAGCTGGCGATGCGTTTCTTATCGAACCATTCGACCACGCGGCCGACCTGACGCATGACTTCCGGGCCGATGCCGTCGCCGGGAAGCGAAAGGATTTTACGATTAGCCGCCATGTTACTTTCTTCTCAGAGCCAGGGTTGTGACAGATGACGCTTGGCTTCGAAGGAGGTGATTTTGTCCTCCTTCTTCAAGGTCAGGCCGATATCGTCGAGACCGTTCAGCAGGCAGTCCTTAAGGAACGGATCAATCTCGAAATGGACTTTTTCGCCGTCGGGACGCGTGACCGTCTGGCTGGCCAGATCGACGGAGAGGCGCGCATTGGCGCCCTTCTTCGCATCGTCCATCAGCTCAGCGACGACTTCCGGCGGCAGCTTGATCAGCAGCATGCCGTTCTTGAAACTGTTGTTATAAAAAATATCGGCGAAGGAGGATGCGATAACGCAGCGGATGCCGAAATCCATGATCGCCCAGGGCGCATGTTCGCGCGACGAGCCGCAGCCGAAATTTTCGCCGGCGACGAGAATCTTTGCCTGGCGATAGGCCGTTTGGTTGAGGACGAAGTCGGGCTTTTCGCTGCCGTCGTCGTTGTACCGCATCTCTTCGAACAGCGCCTTGCCGAGACCGGTACGCTCGACCGTCTTCAGATGCTGCTTCGGGATGATCTTGTCGGTATCGACATTGATGATCGGCAGCGGCGCGGCAATGCCCGTCAAAGTCGTGAATTTATCCATGGAAACCCTCACTCGTGAGCGCGCGATTGTTAAGCAACGGGCCGAAGCAAGGCAAGCACGCTTGCTTTGGCGACCGCGGAAGCACACATAGAAGCGATGAGCGATCGCGATCACCGCCGTCCCGAGCCCGAAATCATCCCGCCCGGCACCGGCGATCCTTCACCCTGGCAGGATCAAAGCGGCACGAACCGCGATCCCCGCGTCTTTACCTGGTCCAGCAATGGACGCGGCACCAGACTGCGTTTTGGACGGCCGGGGCCGCTGGGCCTCGTCGCCATCGTCGTCGGCCTTGCGGCGTTGAGCGCGCTCGGCTTCTTCATCTTGCTCGGCGCGCTGGCGATCACCTTGCCGGTGATCGCCGCCGTGATGCTGATCGGCATCGTCGCCGGAATCTGGCGGCGGCTTTAGCCCTTACCCGAGATCCCGAACATCGGCGAGCTTGCCGGCGATTGCCGACGCAGCCGCCATGGCCGGGCTCATCAGATGGGTGCGTCCGTTGCGGCCCTGGCGTCCTTCGAAATTACGATTGGACGTCGAAGCGCAACGCTCACCCTGTTCGAGCTTGTCGGCATTCATCGCAAGGCACATCGAGCAGCCCGGCTCGCGCCATTCGAAACCGGCTTCGATGAAGATCTTGTCGAGACCTTCTTCTTCAGCCTGTTCCTTGACCAGACCCGAACCCGGCACCACCAGCGCATTGACCCCGGCCGCGACCTTACGGCCTTTCGCAACCGCCGCCGCAGCGCGCATGTCTTCGATGCGGCCGTTGGTGCAGGAGCCGATGAAGGCCCGCTGAATCGTCACGTCCTTGAACGGCGTGCCCGGCTTCAAGCCCATATATTCGAGCGAGCGTTCCATCGCAGCGCGCTTGCCGTCGTCTTTTTCGTCCGCCGGATTCGGCACGCTGCCGGTGATCGGCAGCACGTCCTGCGGGCTGGTGCCCCAGGTCACTTGCGGGATGATCTTCGCGGCGTCGAGTTTGACGACGATGTCGTATTTCGCGCCCGGATCGGACGGCAGCGTCTTCCAATAGGCGATGGCCTGTTCCCATGCCGCGCCCTTGGGCGCCATCGGACGGCCCTTCACATATTCGTAGGTGATCTCATCCGGCGCGACGAGGCCGGCGCGCGCGCCGCCTTCGATCGACATGTTGCAGATCGTCATGCGGCCTTCCATCGACAATTTGCGGATCGCCGAACCCGCATATTCGATGACGCTGCCGGTGCCGCCCGCGGTGCCGATTTGGCCGATAATCGCGAGGATCATGTCTTTCGCCGTCACGCCCGGCGGCAGATCGCCATCCACCTCGACCAGCATGTTCTTGGCGCGACGCTGCAACAGCGTCTGCGTCGCAAGGACATGCTCGACCTCGGAGGTGCCGATGCCGAAGGCCAACGCGCCGAACGCGCCATGCGTCGCCGTGTGGCTATCGCCGCAGACGATCGTCATGCCTGGTTGGGTCATGCCTTGTTCGGGACCGATGATATGAACGATGCCCTGGCGGATATCGTTCATCCCGAAATAAGGAATGCCGAACTGCGCGACGTTGCGTTCCAGCGTTTCGACCTGAAAGCGCGATTCCGGCTCTTCGATGCCGACCGAGCGATCGGTGGTCGGCACGTTGTGATCGGCCGTCGCCAGTGTCGCCTTCGGCTGACGAACACTGCGGCCCGATGTCCGCAGACCTTCGAAAGCCTGCGGGCTCGTCACCTCGTGAACGAGATGCCGGTCGATATAGAGAAGGCAGGTGCCGTCGGCTTGCTGGTCAACGACATGGTTATCCCAAATCTTGTCGAAAAGCGTGCGCGGCCCAGCCATGGCGATCAGGACGCCTTTACCGGAGCCGTCGGCGTGACGTCACGCGCGCGCTCGGTGATACGGGCCGCCTTGCCGCGGAGTTCGCGGAGGTAATAGAGCTTCGCGCGACGCACGGCGCCACGACGAACCACCTCGATCAAGGTGACGCGGGGCGAATAGAGCGGGAAGATACGCTCGACGCCTTCGCCATACGAAATCTTGCGCAGGGTGAAGTTCGAATTCACGCCCGACGCCTTGCGCGCGATGCAGACGCCTTCGAACGCCTGAATACGCTCACGCTCGCCTTCGACAACCTTGACGCTGACGCGCACGGTGTCGCCCGGACGGAATTCCGGGGTCGCGCGCAAAGCGGCGAGCCGGTCGATCTCTTCTTTCTCGATGGTCTGCAGTAAATTCATGATCTCTCTCCAACCTGTCGTTTATCGCGCCCTTCACGGGCGAGATATCTTTCCCAAAGATCGGGTCGCCGCTCGCGCGTCGCCCGTTCGGCCTCTTCCATCCGCCAACGGCGAATGTTCTCGTGATGTCCGCTGAGCAGCACATCGGGCACGCTATGGCCCTGCCATTCCTGCGGACGTGTGTAATGGGGATATTCGAGCAGTCCCCGCTGAAAACTTTCCTCGTCGAGCGTCGCCGCATCGCCGATGACGCCGGGCAGCAAACGCACGCAGGCATCGATCAAGGTGATCGCCGCCGGCTCGCCGCCCGACAAAACGAAATCGCCGAGGCTCACTTCCTCGATGCCATGCGCTTCGATCACGCGCTGGTCGATGCCTTCGAATCGGCCGCACACCAACCGCACGCCCGGACCTGATGCCAATTCGCCGACGCGGATCTGATCGAGACGACGGCCACGCGGCGACAGGCAGATGATCGGTCCAGGCGCATCGGTGCCGGCAATCGCGCGATCGATCACGTCGGGCCGCATCACCATGCCGGGCCCACCGCCGAACGGCGAATCATCGACCGTACGATGCTTGTCGTTGGCGAAGTCGCGGATATCGACCGCGCTCAAGCGCCAGAGACCATCGCTCATCGCCTTACCGGCCAGCGAATGCGCCAGCGGCCCCGGGAACATCTCCGGGAAGATCGTCAGCACGGTCGCGGTCCAGGGAGTCGCGTTCATGACGCGGTCCCTTCTTCGTCGCGAACTTCTTTCGGCGCGTCGAAGATGCCTTCAGGCGGCACGACGACGATCTTGCCATTCGCGACATCGACGGTCGGCACCGCAACGCGGGTGAAAGGCACCAGCAGCGATTTGCCTGCATCGTCTTCGATCTCGATGCTGGCCCCGGCGCCGTAGTCATGCACCATCACCACCTTGCCGAGACGCGCGCCGTCTTCGAGCATCGCGTCGAGGCCGACGAGATCGGCGTGATAGAACTCCGCGTCGTCCGGTGCAGGCAGATCGGCGCGATCGACATAGAGCCGCACGCCCTTGAGCCGTTCCGCTTCGTTGCGATCGACCACGCCTTTGATGCGCGCCAGAAAAACATCCTTGGCGGTACCGGCGAGTTCGATCTCGAACGAGCGTTCGCCGCGTTGGTCCTGCAACGGACCATAAGCGACGATGTCTTCCGGATCGGCGGTGAAGCTCTTGAGGCGAACCATGCCTTTGACGCCATGCGCGCCGGCAATCGCCCCGAGACAAATACGCGCAGAGTCATCCCCACCTTTGCCTTCACCCGCCGCGGGCGAAAGCAAAGCATTGGCTTCTCCCGGATGAGAGAAGGACCGATCGGTCAGAGGAGGATGGGCGCGCTGCATCGAGGTTTAGCTCGCGGCGCTTTCGCCGGCAGCGGCAGCGGCCGCAGCGGCGGCAGCCTTCAGACGCTCCTGCGCCTTGGCGCGCGGCGTCGATTTCTGCGGGCGGTTGTGATGTTCCGGCTTAGGCGTCAGGCCGGCATCGCCGAGGAAACGCGAGACGCGCTCGCTGGGCAGGGCGCCGACGGACAGCCAATGCTGCACACGTTCGCTCTTCAGCGTGATGCGTTCCGGATGGCCCTTGTCGAGCATCGGGTTGTAGGTGCCGAGCTTCTCGATGAAGCGGCCATCGCGCGGGCTGCGCGAATCGGCAACGACGATGCTGTAATAGGGGCGCTTCTTGGCGCCGCCGCGCGACATACGAATTTTAAGACTCATGAATGCTCCTTGGTGATTCTGTTTGCGCTGATACTGTTTGGTTCAATGCGGCCTGAAACCGCCGCCGCCCGGCAACAAACCTTGAATGCCGTGGCGTGTAAGACCTTTTTTGCCGAGCTTGTTCATCCGCTTCATCATGTCGGCCATGTCCTGATATTGCTTCAGGAGCCGATTGATCTCGGGGACGGTCGTGCCGGAACCCGCGGCAATGCGGCGACGGCGCGAACCGTCGAGCTGCTTGGGGTTGCGGCGCTCGGTCTTCGTCATCGAGCCGATGATCGCTTCCTGACGCTTCAGCAGCGATTCATCGAGCTTCGCTTCATCGAGCTGCTTCTTGATCTTGTTGATGCCGGGCAGCATTCCCATGACGCCGCCCATGCCGCCCATCTTGCGCAGCTGCTTCAACTGGCTCGCCATATCGTCGAGATCGAAGCTGCCCTTTTGCATCTTCTTGGCGAGCTTTTCGGCCTCGGCCTGATCGATCGTCTCGGCGGCTTTTTCGACGAGGCCAACGACGTCGCCCATGCCGAGAATGCGGCCGGCTATACGTTCGGCATGGAACGGCTCGAGCGCGTCGAGTTTTTCACCGACGCCGACGAACTTGATCGGTTTGCCGGTAACCGCGCGCACCGACAAGGCCGCACCGCCGCGTGCATCGCCATCGACGCGGGTGAGGATGATGCCGGTAATGCCGACGCGTTCGGCAAAGGTCTTAGCGACATTGACCGCGTCCTGACCGGTCAGCGCATCGGCGACCAGCAAGGTTTCGGTCGGCTGCGTCGCGTCGCGGATCGCCGCGACTTCCTGCATCAGCGGCTCGTCGATATGGAGCCGGCCGGCGGTATCGAGGATGACGACGTCGTAGCCTTCGCGGCGGCCCACATCCATCGCGCGCTTCGCGATCGCGACCGGACGTTCCATCATCACGACGGGCAACGAGGTGACATCGAGCTGACGGCCCAGCACGGCGAGCTGTTCCTGCGCGGCGGGGCGGTTCACGTCGAGCGAAACCAGCAGCACCTTGCGGCGCTCGCGCTCTTTGAGGAGGCGCGCCAGCTTGGCCGAGGTCGTGGTTTTACCCGAGCCCTGCAGACCGACCATCATCACGACGACCGGCGGCACAGCGTTGAGATTGAGAACGCCCGAAAGATCCGACCCGAGAATTTCGACCAGATGGTCGTGGACGATCTTGACCACCATCTGCGTCGGGGCGACCGAGCGCAGGACGTCTTGGCCGATCGCCTTTTCGCGGACGGCGTTGACGAAATCTTTGACCACCGGCAGGGCGACGTCAGCCTCGAGCAGCGCCACGCGGATCTCGCGCATCGCGACATCGACATCCGCTTCGGTCAGCGCGCCATGCCGGCGGAGCCGGTCGAAGACGTCGCTAAAGCGGTTGCTGAGACTTTCGAACATCGAAAACGCCAAAACCCAATAAGGCCAGTGCGCGACACTCGCGGACTGGCTGACCCATTTCGGGGCAGAAAAGCTCTCTGCTTCCGGTGAATGGCGGAAAACTAAGCCTCGGCCGCCCCGCTGTCAATCCGCGCGACGTGGCCCGTCACCGCAAATCTCCCTTATTAAGGGTTTTAATCGTAGGACCCGTTTGTCAAAAAGCGGCAAGAACGGACGAGACGGTACGTCCATACCACAAATGAAGTTCATTTAATGTCGGATGGAGTTCCGGGATGACGCGTTGTCCTGATGTCTCGCTTTCGAGACGACAACAAACGAACAGGATTTCCCAGACCATGCGTACCAAATTCACCCTCCAGGCTCTTTCGCTCGTTAGCGTTCTCGCCCTGTCAGGGCTCCCGGCTTTCGCCGCTGACATGGCCCCTGTGACCCCGGCCCCTGGCGCGGCGATCACCACGGACAGCAAGGCGAACGTCGTCACCCCGGCCCCGCAGGCGCAGATCAAAAGCGACAGCAAAGCCGGCCTGACCACCCCCGCCGTCCCGGCGCCCCATGCAGCGCTGCCGACGGACACGAAGGCGGGCATTTCCGCCGATACGAAAGTCGCGCCGAGCGTGAAGAAGGACGGCAACGTCGTTCAGAAGCTCCAAAAGGACAGCAAGAACACGAAGGCGCCCAAGCACGCCGCGAAGACCATCAAGACCGCGAAAGTGGTCGCCCCGGTCAGCAAGGTGCAGGGCGCGGCGAACACCTCGATCACGCACTAATCCACGCCTAACCAAGAGCGCGGGGTCCCCAGGGGCCCCGCGTTTTCTTTAGCCACAACGCCCTGACCGTTGGCGGATAAGCGGCACTCCTTATATAACCGCGCGATGCGCGGCATTCCCTTCTTCAAAATGCACGGTCTCGGCAACGACTTCGTCGTGCTGGACGCGCGCGCCCAGGCACTGGGCCTGACCGAAGCCGCAGCCGAGGCGATCGCCGACCGGCATCGCGGCGTCGGCTGCGACCAGATTCTGATTCTCGAACGCTCGCCGAACCCCGAAGCGACCGCCTTCATGCGTATCCGCAACGCCGACGGCAGCGAAGCCGAAGCCTGCGGCAACGGGGCGCGCTGCGTCGCCCATCAACTGCTGAACGAATCCGGCGCCGACCATGTGGTCATCGACACGCTGGGCGGCTTGATCGAGGCGCGGCATGCCGGCGAGCTGCGCGTCGCCGTCGATATGGGCGAGCCGCGCACCGATTGGCGCGCGATCCCCCTCGCCCGCGATTGCGACACGCTGCATGTGCCCCTGACGCTTGGCCCGTTGAACGATCCGGTCGCGACCAGCATGGGCAATCCGCACGCGACCTTCTTCGTGCCCGATGTCGCCGCGATCGATATCGCTACGCTGGGGCCCGTCCTCGAACATGATCCGTTGTTTCCCGCGCGCGCCAATATCGGCGTCGCGCAGATTCTGTCGCGATCCAAAATTCGTGTTCGCATCTGGGAACGCGGCGACGGCTTGACCCAAGCCTGCGGCAGCGGCGCCTGCGCGACGTTGGTCGCGGCACATCGGCGCGGCCTGACCGAGCGCCGTGCCGAGATCGTCGCCGATGGCGGCATCCTCGAAATCGAATGGCGCAGCGACAATCACGTCATGATGACCGGGCCGGTAGCGATCAGTTTCAGCGGCATCATCGATCCGTCCTTGTTGGCGCTCGCATGAAGCCGGAAATCCTGACCTTCGGCTGCCGCCTCAACGCCTTTGAATCCGAAGTCATTCGCGGCCATGTCGAGGCGGCGGGATTAGACGATGCGATCGTCGTCAATACCTGCGCCGTCACCGCCGAGGCCGAACGTCAGGCCCGCCAAGCCATTCGCCGCGCCCGGCGCGACAACCCCAATGCGCGCATCATCGTCACCGGCTGCGCCGCGCAGATCGATCCGCAACGTTTCGCCGCGATGAGCGAAGTCGATCTCGTTCTCGGCAACGAAGAAAAACTGAAGCGCGAAAGTTATGTTGGCGTCAGCGAAGAGCGTGTCGCCGTCGGCGACATCATGGCGTTGACCGAGACGGCCGCACATCTGATCGACGGTTTCGAAGGCCGCGCCCGCGCCTTCATCGAGGTACAACAAGGCTGCGATCATCGTTGCACCTTCTGCATCATCCCGTTCGGACGCGGCAACAGCCGGTCGGTGCCGATGGGCGAGATCGTGCGTCAGGCGCGTGTTCTGCTCGAAGCCGGCTATCGCGAATTGGTTTTGACCGGCGTCGATATCACCGGCTTCGGTGGGGATTTGCCGGGCAGTCCGACACTGGGCCAACTTTGCCGCCGCCTGCTGGCGCTGCTGCCCGAATTGGAGCGGTTGCGTCTTTCGTCGCTCGACCCGGTTGAGATCGACGACGATCTATGGAAGCTGATCGCCGAGGAGCCGCGGCTGCTGCCGCATCTGCATCTGTCGATTCAGGCGGGCGATGACATGATTCTGAAGCGTATGAAACGCCGCCATTCGCGCGCCGATGCGTTGAATGCCTGCGCGCGTGCGCGCGGCCTTCGTCCCGGTATCGCGCTGGGCGCCGACATGATCGCCGGCTTTCCGACCGAAGACGATGACATGTTCGAGCGCAGCCGCGCGCTGATCGAAGAAGCGGCGCTCGATTATCTGCATGTCTTCCCGTTCAGCGCGCGGCCGACAACGCCCGCCGCGCGCATGCCCCAACTACACGGCACGATCGTCAAACAACGCGCCGCGCGGTTGCGCGAAACGGCAGCGAAGACTTTGACGAATGCGCTTGCCGCACGCGTCGGTTCGACGGCACAGGTACTGGTCGAGCGCGACGGTTTCGGCCATAGCGAGCATTACGCGCCGGTGACGTTCGACGGCGAAGCGCCCGTTGGCTCGATTGTTCCCGTCGCGGTGACGCGCGCCAGCCCTGAGATGTTGTTTGGACAAATGACATGAGCGAGAAGCCTGGTTTTTTCGCCCGGCTGAAAACCGGACTGACACGATCGGCAAGCCGTCTGACCGAAGGCATCGCCGCCATCGTCACACGACGCAAGCTGGACGACGCAAGCCTTGCCGAGCTGGAAGAATTATTGATCGCCGCCGATCTCGGTTTGCCGATCGCCAAGGAAATCACCGGACGGCTGCGCAGCACGCGCTTCAATCAAGAAGTTTCGAACGAAGAAATCCGCGCGGCTTTGGCCGAAGGCGTGATCGAAAGCCTGCGCCTCGTCGAGAAGCCGCTGAAGCTCGATGAATCGCACAAGCCGTTCGTCGTCCTGGTCATCGGCGTCAATGGCAGCGGCAAGACGACGACCATCGGCAAGCTGGCCAAATATTATGTCGATAGCGGCAAGAAAGTCGTGATCGCCGCCGGCGATACCTTCCGCGCCGCCGCCGTCGAGCAGTTGAAAGTCTGGGGCGACCGCGCCGGCGTCGAAGTGATTTCGCGCGCGACCGGCGCCGATGCGGCGGGTCTGGCCTTCGATGCGCGCGAGATCGCGAAGAAGCAGAACGCCGACATCCTGTTGATCGACACGGCGGGGCGGCTGCACAACAAGACCGACCTGATGGCCGAGCTGCAAAAGATTTTGCGCGTCCTCAAAAAAGCCGATCCGACCGCGCCGCATGCGGTGTTGTTGGTGCTGGACGCGACGGTCGGGCAGAACGCGCATGCTCAGGTCGAAACCTTCCGCGACATGGTCGGCGTCACCGGCCTCGTGATGACAAAGCTCGATGGCACGGCCAAGGGCGGCGTCCTCGTCTCGCTGGCCGAAAAATACGGCATGCCGGTTCATTTCATCGGCGTCGGCGAATCGGCCGAGGATCTGCGTCCCTTCGTTGCCGCCGACTTCGCCAAGAGTCTCGTCGGCCTCGAAAGTTGAGCCCGCTTCGGTTCGCACTCGCTCTTCTCTTATTTTGTCTTTGGCTTCAGCCGGCACAGGCGGCAGAGCTTCTGCTTCTGTCGGATATTCATCTCAATCCGATCGCCGACAAAACGCTGACCGATCGGTTGGCGGTGGCACCGCCCGAGCAATGGGTGCCGATCCTCGACCAGGGTGTCGAACGCCACAGCGCCTATGGCGAGGATTCCGATTGGAAGCTGATGCGCGCCGCCTTTGCGGCGATGAAGGCACAACCGAAACCCGACGCCGTCGTGATCACCGGCGATTTTCTAGCCCATCGCTTCCGCGCCTTGTTCGATGCGACCGCGGCCGATCACAGCGATGCGGCGTTCCATCGTTTCACGATCGCGACGATGGGTTTCATCGCGCTGCAATTACGGGCGACGTTTCCGACCACGCCGATCCTCACCGTGCTCGGCAATAACGACGACGATTGCGGCGATTATGTTTTGCAGCCCGGCGGCGCTTTTCTCGCCGATACCGCGCCGATTGCCGCATCGCTCGCGGGTGCGGCAGGTGACGACGCCTTTCGCCAAAGCTGGCGTACGCTCGGCAACTACATCGTGCCGCTGCCCGGTGTCGCGAATACCAGCCTGATCGGTCTCAACACCAATTTTTTCTCGACCCATTACAAGAACGCCTGCGGTGCGCCGTCCGACGGCAACCCCGCGGCGATGAGCTTGTCTTGGCTCAAGTCGGTGCTGGCCGAGGCGGAAGCGGCGCATCGCAAGGTCATGCTCGCCTATCACATTCCACCGGGCGTCGATGCCTTCTCGTCGCTGCGGAGCGGTGCATCTTGCCCGATGACACCGGTGCCGATGTTCGCGCCCGCCTATGGCGATGCGCTTCATGCTATTCTGGCGCGCTATCGCGACACGATCACCGCGAGCTTTGCCGGCCACACGCATATGGACGGTTTTCGCCTGCTGAGCGACAACGGCAACGCCTTTGGCTTCGTCCTGATGACGCCGGGCATCAGCCCGAACGTCGGACAGAACCCGGCCTTTCGCCGCGTCACCATCGACACCGACGGCGGGCTTATCGATCAATCGACCTATTATCTCGCCAACCTGCCGGACGCGGTGCTGGGCGCAACGCCGCAATGGCGGCTGGAGATGGCGTTCGACAAAACGTTCGGGTTATCCCGCATCGATGTCGCAAACCTGGGCACGCTGAGCCGGCGCCTCGGTAGCGACCAAGCGACGCGGCGGCAGTGGGTCGATGCTTACGGCGTCCAAGGCCCGGCGCGCGCAACCGTCACGCCGCAGAATTTCGCGGTTTATCGCTGCACTGCAGCAAGCGATCGGTCGGACGACGTCGCGCGCTGCAGCTGCGCCGGCGAGACGCCATAACGCATTTCCGCACGGCTGGATGGGCAAAGCCGCTCTTGCGGTAATCCCCGCTTCCGGCCACATTCGGCAAAATTTCGTAAGGAGCGACGATTTCATGGCTAAGACAGTTAAGCGCGGCAGGCATTCGCTGAGTGTTCCGGGTCCGAGCAACGTGCCGGACCGGGTGCTGCGCGCGATGGATCATCCGATGATCGATCATCGCAGCCAGGAATTCTTCGATCTGGTCAAACATGTCTGCACCGGCATGAAGCGCGTTTTCCGCAGCTCGGGTCCGGTCGCGATCTATCCGTCATCGGGCACCGGCGCTTGGGAAGCGGCGTTCCTCAACACGCTGTCGCCGGGCGACAAGATCCTTGGCTTCGAAACCGGTCAGTTCGCGACCTTGTGGCGCAACATGGCCGAGCGTCATGGCTTAAAGGTCGATTTCATTCCGAACGATTGGCGTCATCCGATCGACGCGGCCGAGATCGAACGTCGTCTCGTTGCCGACAAGGGTCACGAGATCAAAGCCGTGACCGTCGTGCACAGCGAAACCTCAACCGGCATCGCCAGCGACATTCCCGCCGTGCGCAAGGCGATCGATGCGGCCAAGCATCCCGCTTTGCTGATCGTCGATTGCATCTCGGGTCTCGGCGTTCATGACTATCGTCATGACGAATGGGGCGTCGATGTTTCGATCTGCGGTTCGCAGAAAGGTCTGATGCTGCCGCCGGGTCTTGGCTACAACGCGATTTCGAAGAAGGCGCTCGAAGCCAACAAGAGCGCGAAGCTCAACCGCGCTTATTTCGATTGGCAGCCGATGGTCGATGCCAACGAAACCGGTTCCTATCCCTACACGCCGGCGATCGGCATGTTCTATGCCTCGAAAGAAGCCATCGCGATGATGGATGAAGAAGGCCTCGAGAACATTGTCGCGCGCCACGATCTTTTGTCGGAAGCCACACGGCGCGCCGTCCATGCCTGGGATCTCGAACTGCTGTGCGCCGACAGCCGCGCTTATGCGAGCGCGCTGACCGCGATCATGGTGCCGGAAGGCGTCAATGCCGATGCGGTGCGCAAAGTCATTCTCGAACAATACGACGTGTCGCTGGGTGCGGGCCTCGGCAAGGTTGCCGGTAAGGTCTTCCGCATCGGCCATCTGGGCTGGACCAACGAATTGATGCTGTGCGCCGCGTTGGCCGGTGTCGAAATGGGTCTCGGCGCAGCCGGCGTCAAATATAAGAGCGGCGGCGTGCAGGCGGCGATGGATTACATCGGCGGCAATAACAGCGCCCATGGACGCTGATCGTCTCGCCGCGCGGCTGATCGAGGCGCGGCGCAGCGGCGAGCGTATCGCGGCGCTCGCCGACGACGAAACACCCAAGACTGCCGCCGAAGGCTACGCGGTGCAGGAGGCGATGATCCATCGCCTCGGCATCGCGGTCGGCGGTTGGAAAGTCGGCGCCGATAACCCGACCGCCGAACCGCAAGCGGGGCCGTTGCTTGTCGATCGGCTGAAAGCCGGCCCGGCCAGCTTCGCGATGTTGCCGAACGCCTTCCGCACCGTCGAAGCCGAGATCGCTTTTATCTTCGGCAAAGACCTGCCGCTGCGCGACCAGCCCTATGTCGAAGCCGATATCTGGGAGGCGATCGCAAGCCTCCATGTCGGCATCGAAATTCTTGAATCGAGTTTCGTCGAGCGTCGCCGTTTGCCGCCAAACGCACCGCTGGGCGATCTGCTCAATAACGGCGGCTACACCTACGGTCCTGCGCTCACCGATTTCCGGGCGCTCGATCTCGTTACGCCGCAAGGCTTCGTCCTGATCGACGGCAAGGAAGTGCGGCGAGCGAAATCGGGGACGCCCGGCGGCGCGCCGGGCCGGTTGATGGCCTGGCTCGCCAATCACGCCGCAGGGCGCGGCCGCCCGCTGAAGCGCGGCGACATCGTCACCACCGGTAGCCATACCGGCATGCTGGACGCCCCGGCGGGCGCTCACGTGACCGCCCGGTTCGAGGGCATCGGCGAGGCGAGCCTAATCTTCGCCTGATCCTCGTTGACTATCGGTAAGTTTAAACTTACGGTAAGTCATGGCTTATGCAGAGGCGTTGTCGGCGCTGGGCGATCCGACGCGCCGTGAAATCTTTGAACGGTTGATCGACGGGCCGCGCGCCGTCGGCGACCTCGCCCTTGGCCTGCCCGTCAGCCGGCCAGCCGTCTCCCAACATCTCCGCGTCCTCAAGGAAGCCGGGCTGGTCAGCGACCGGGCCGAAGGCACCAAGCGCGTCTATCAAATCGACCCGGCGGGCCTCGGCGCGATGCGGCAATGGCTCGATCGTTTTTGGGATGCCTCGCTGGATGCATTTCGCGAGGCCGTCGAAAAGGACAACACGCCATGAACCAGATCATCCAACCCACCCCGGTGCGCAAGACCACCCATGTCAAAGCGCCGCCCGCCCGCGCCTTCGATGTCTTCACCGCCGGCATCAACACATGGTGGCTGAAGACGCACAGCATCAACCCGACCAAATCGCCAATCAAAGAAATCGTGTTGGAGCCGTATGCCGGCGGTCAGTGGATGGAACGCGGCGAAGACGGCAGTACCTGCCAATGGGGAAAGGTGTTGGTGTGGGAACCGCCGACGCGGTTGGTGCTCGCCTGGCAGATCGACGCGCAGCATCGTTTCATCCCCGAACTTGTCACCGAAGTCGAAGTCCGCTTCACCGCCGAAGGCGACGGCACCCGTGTCGAGTTGGAACATCGTCACCTCGAACGGTTGGGCGAAGACGGCGAGACGTTACGCAAGATGGTCGATTCACCCAACGGGTGGGGACGCCTCTTGGAAAATTTCAAAGAAAATGTCGTTTGAAGACTTATATCGAAACCGGAATGGGAGCGCCGTATCGATGAGTACGCTGCAGATCATCGGCCATGCAGGCAGCAATTTCGTCTGGGTCGTTCGTATCTTCTGTGCCGAGAAAGGTGTTGCTTACGAGCTGATCACCGCACCGCCGCATTCGCCCGAGGCGAAGGCTGTTCATCCTTTGGGAAAAATTCCGGGCATGCGGCATGGCGATGTCACGTTGTGCGAATCGCGCGCCATCTGCAGCTATATCGATGCGGTCTTTCCCGGCGCATCGCCGATACCGCGTGATCCCGTCGCCGCGGCAAAGACCGAGCAATGGATCGCGATCATCTGCACAGCCATCGACCCCATGATGGTGCGGCAATATCTTGCCGGTTATTTCTTTCCGGGCACCGCCGACGGAAAACCGGATCGCACCCGTATCGATGCCGCTTTGCCGAAAATGCTGCCGTTATTCGATATGTTGGAACGCACGCTGGCGTCAAACGCTCATCTGACCGGCGCGAACTTCACGCTCGCCGATGCCTACCTGATACCCATTCTTCATTATATGACCGAGCTTCCCGAGGCGTCTGCGATGATCGCGGAGCGTCCTGCAGTGAAGTCTTATCTCGATCGGCAAATGGCGCGGCCCAGCGTCAAGGAAACGATCCCGACGCATTAGGCCCGCAGCAGGATTTATTTCTGGGTCGCGTTATTGCCGCGGCGGCCTTGCGCGAATTCGACCGAATAGCCATCGGGATCGAGCGCCGTCATCGCGCGTTCCCATGGCTCGTCATGCGGCGGCTCGGCGAAGACGACGCCCTTAGCCTGCAGCTCGGCATAGAGCCCGTCGAGATCGTCGGTGCTGAGTTCCACATGAATCGCGCGCGCCTGAGCACGGTTCATCTTTTCGCCGCCTTCTTTCAACGCATCTTCCCACGCGAGAAGACCGACCGAACTCCCGTCCAGCTTCATCAGGGCGAAATGCGGCGCGGCGTTCATCGCGACCTTGAAGCCCAAATTTTCGTAATAGGCGACCGACCGCTCGATGCTTTCGACGCTGAGGGTCAGGCCCTCCATCCGGAATTTGGTCATGGTATTTTTCTGGGTGCTTCTTATCGGGCCGGTTTGAAACGTTCGTTGATCGCGGCTTCGGTCATCGAATCGACACCGGTGGGATCGACGATCGAATAGACCACGAAGCCGAGGCTGAGAAATTTCCGGGCGCGCTCGAAAGCGGCGCTTTGCGTCGTGTCCGTCGCCGTGTTGGGCACGGCATCGCGGCGGGTCGTGTCCCAGGTGACGCTCCACACTGCCGGCTGATCGGTGCCTTGCGCCATGGTGATCTTGTGCCAGTCCTTGGTCGGCGTCTTGCCGGCATCCGTCGTCAGGGGCGGCAGGCGCAGCCCTACGGCCGACTTGCCTTTTGCCTTGGTCCAGGTCGGCTTATCCGTTGCCATTGAGGTGTCCATTGTTGTGAAAAAGTATCGCCGAACACCGCCGCACGGGCTTCATGCAAGGCACGCGATCTGGACAGTATAGCGGAAATATCCGTGCTTGGGGGCCAGGCCCCGGTCTTATTTTAGACCTCCGGAACCTTGCCCAGTCTGACCAGATAGTCCGGCTCGCTGTAATCGCCGGCTTCGACATTAACGGTTTGCTTAACGACCTCGACTCCCAACGCCTTGCCGAGTGCCCAGATCTTCTCGGCACGCGACCGGGCGCTGGCTTCGCTGGGGCAGCGCACGGTTTCACCCGCCTTCAACGCGCCCCGCGCGCCCGCGACATAGGTTTGAACGATAAAGGCCGTTTCGGATTCCGACATTACGTCTCCTGAACGAACATTCGATGAAGAGGGCGGCGATCGCGACGTCCCATAGCCCTCGGCGAACACAAAGACGAGGACGGGCGAACCGGTGCCGTCCGGCGTTGGATAGCATGGCTGCCATGACCGCGATTGCGTCCGGCGTTTTTCCTTCGCATAGAAAGTTGCATGACCGAACCCGCTTCATCGCCGAAACCCAGCACCGGGCCGAACAGCCTTGTGCTGAAGCTTTTCGTTTTCACCGCGATCGTTTTTCTCGGCTATGGCGCCTTGGGGCTGCCGCTGGCGACATTGCCTGGACAGATTCACGAAGCGCTCGGTTACGGCACGCCGATCGTCGGTTTGGCGGTCGCCTTGCAATCAGTCGCGACGCTGCTGACACGGCCGCTGGCCGGCGTGCTGTGCGATACGCGCGGCGGCAAGATCTCGATCCTGATCGGCACCGGGTGCTTTGCGCTGTCGGGCTTACTCTATCTCGCATCGCTTGCCGTTGCATCGCCGCTCCTCAGCCTCGGTGTTCTGCTGCTGGGCCGTGCGTTTGCAGGTCCGGGTGAAAGCTTCATCGTGACCGGCGCGCTGGCCTGGGCGATCGCCGCTCTTGGCGTCGCCCATACCGGACGCGTCATGGTTTGGGTCGGCATCGCCATGTATGGCGCGGTTGCCGTCGGCGCGCCGCTGGGTCTCGCCTTGCACGATGCCGCTGGCTTTGGCGCCGTCGCCGCCGTGACGCTGTTGTTGCCGCTGATCGCCGCCGTCCTTGCGTTGCTTGTCACGGCCGTCAAAGCACCGGGCGGTTTGCGGCTGCCCTTCCTGCAAGTCATCGGCTTGATCTGGCGTCAGGGCACGGGCCTCGCGCTTGGCGCGTTTGGGTTCGGCGGGATTGCGCCTTTCATCGCGCTTTATTTCAACGCACGCGGTTGGAGCGGCGCGGGTTTGACCCTGAGCGCCTTGGCCGGGGCCTATGTACTCGCCCGCTTGGTCGCAGGTCATTTGCCCGACAAGCTGGGCGGGGCAAAAGTCGCGCGGGTATCGCTGGCCATCGAGTTCGTCGGACTTGTCGTGATGGGTTTTGCGACGTCGCCCATCCACGCGATGGCCGGCGCTTTTCTCGCCGGAGCGGGCTTCGCGCTGGTGTTCCCGTCGCTTGGCATCATCGCCGTGCAGCGCGTGCCGCCGGCGAGCCGCGGCGCGGCGCTGGGCGGGTACGTCGCCTTCTTCGATATCGGTCTGATGGTCGCGGGTCCGCTGGCCGGCATCTTGGTTGCCGCCTGGGGCTATCCCGCCATCTTCTTCGCCAGCGCCATCGCCGCGGCGGTCGCGATGATTTTCACGCGGCAGCGCGGTGGATAAGCCGGGTATCGCCGTTGTGGATTGCGGGGACAACGCGAATGAACGCGGCTTTCCAAAGGCTTCTTGACCCGTCGGCCTGCGTAAAACCGTGGATGCCTTGCGCTTTGATCACGCGCGTAGGAGCGATTAAACTCACGGCATGACCGACACCCCCGCCAGCCAGCTTTTTACCGACGACGCGAAAGCGCCGTCGCGGACGGGCGTGTTGCCGTTCCAAGCCATCAACAACATGGTGCGCGAACAAGAGGTCTATGCGAAGACCGAGATCACCGCCGATCAGATCCAGCCCGCGAGCCTCGATCTGCGATTAGGCCCCATCGCCTATCGCGTCCGCGCCAGCTTCCTGCCCGGCCCCGGACATACGGTGCTCGATAAGGTCCAGCAACTCGACGCCTATCCGATCGATATCAGCGACGGCGCCGTCCTTGAAAAAGGCTGTGTCTATGTCGTGCCGCTGCTCGAATCGCTGCATCTCAAGAGCGGCGTCACGGCTTTCGCCAATCCGAAAAGCTCGACCGGGCGTCTCGATGTTCTGACGCGGCTGATCGCCGATGGCTGCAGCAGTTTCGATCGGTTGGATAAGGGCTATCAGGGTCCGCTCTATGTCGAGATCGCGCCGCGCACCTTTAGCGTCGTCGTGCGCGAGGGTACGCGGCTCAATCAGCTTCGTTTTCGCCGCGGTTCACCCGTCATCCCATCAAGCGAGTTACAGCGGCTGCACGATACCGGCCAGCTGATGCTGTCGAGCGACACGAGCGAACAGAATTTCGCCGATCGTAAGATGCTGCGGCTAAGTGTCGATCTGCATGGCGAGGGTATGGGCGGCCTGATCGGTTATCGCGCCAAGAAACATACGGACCGGATCGATCTCGAAAAGATCGCGCATTACGACCCGATGGAATTCTGGGAACCGATTCATTATCACCGCGACCCGCCGCTGATCCTCGACCCGAACGACTTCTATATTCTGGTCACGAAGGAAGCGGTGCGCATCCCGCCCGAGTTCGCCGCCGAGATGGTCGCCTATGACACCTCGGTCGGCGAGTTCCGCGTGCATTATGCGGGTTTCTTCGATCCCGGATTCGGCTGGGGCGATTCCGTCAGCAAAGCGGTTCTCGAAGTCCGCTCGCACGAAGTCCCGTTCACGCTGGAAGACGGACAGACCGTCGGTTGGCTGCAATATGAACGCATGGCCGGCAAACCCGACCGGCTCTACGGCACCAACATCAAATCGAACTATCAGGGCCAAAGCCTCGCGTTGGCTAAGCAGTTTAAAGGATCGCGCGGCTGAGGCTGGGTTTCGGCCTTCGATACAACTTTAGGTATTCGTCGCGCACGCCGTATTGCGACCCCACGACAAAAATTCATTTCAAAATCAGTGATCCAATCCTCACCCTGATTCGTAAGGCCTTCACAACAAGTTGAGTCTCGGCAACCTGGAATTGCGAAATCCTTTCGCATAGGGTCGCCGAAACACCGAGGGACAGGACGAGGATGGGCACGACTTTGCATGGCGCAGCGCACTGGAAAAATTGCGCCGACGAAGCGCGTGTTCTTGCCTCGGATATTACCGATCACGCCGCCAAAACGGCCATGACGGACATCGCTGAGGCGTATGACCGAATCGCCGAGCGCGCTACGGTCCTCGCCGCCATGGATCATCTCAAAAACTGAAGCCGTCGGCCGCGTATCTCGTCATTCGTTAAGCCGCGACTTGCCGAGCGATTGAGAATCGTAAACTTTATTGATGAAACGGCAGCACGATAAGTGTTTCCGAAGAAATCGCGCGTGCCGAATTTCGCATCACAATCAGCAGCTTAAGCCGCACGATTGGCGCGTTGTCCCGCGCTAACCATTTCTTAACTTTGATTCATCAGATTTAAGTTTAGGTGAATCTTCGTTAACGGGGCTTGCGGCGGCCCTTCTACCACGCCGATACTCGGAGACCAGTATTGCGGGCGTCATCCTTGGCCAGGCCGGAACCATCTTTTAAGCATCAGACCGTCGCGATCGTCGATGATCGGGCAACCAACCTCAAAATTCTTGAGCGGTTGGCCCATACGCTTATGGACGGCGTCGAAGTCAAAATCTTCGAGAAGCCGCAGCAGGCGCTCGACCTCGCCCCGAACGCGCCGCCTGATCTGATCATCACCGATTTCAACATTTCGGATCTCGACGGCGCCGAGTTCATCCGCCGTTTCCGCGCCATTCCGTCCTGCGCCGACGTCCCGGTGATCGTTATCACGGCCTATGAGGACCGCGACCTTCGCTATAAGGCGCTGGAAGCCGGTGCGACCGACTTCCTGCTGAGCCCGGTCGATCATCACGAATTCCGCGTCCGCTCACGCAACCTCCTGACGCTGCGCCGCCAGCAGTTGCAGCTCAAAGAACGCGCCTCGTCGCTGGAGCAGCGGATGGAATCCGAAGCGAAGCGCCACAAGGATGCGTTGGGCGAAAGCCACGAATTGCTGATGCGCGTCATCGACGCCGTGCCCGTGATGGTCGCCGCAACCGATCGCGAAGGCCGCTATGTCTTCGTCAATGACTGGTTCGCGCGCCGCATCGGCAAGCCGGGCAGCAAGATCATCGGTTATACGCCGCTTCAAGTGCGCAACGATCTCAATGCCCGCGCCGAGATGGAGCGCGACCGCCGCATCATGGCCGGCACCCATCATCCCGGCACCTTCGAAGAAGCCATTCCTGCCGGCGAAGGCACCAAGCGCCGGGTGCTGCTGACCACCAAGGCGTTGCTGCGCCATGCCGCCGGCCGGCCGTCATTGGTCGTGACCGCGTCGCTCGACATCACCGACCGCAAGGAGGCCGAGTTGGGCCTGATCCATGCGAAGGAAGAGGCCGAGTTGGCAAGCCGCAGCAAGACCGAGTTCCTCGCCAATATGAGCCACGAGCTGCGCACGCCGCTCAACGCCATCATCGGTTTCAGCCAGGCGATGGGCGACGAGATTATGGGGCCGCTCGGCAGCCAGCGTTACATCGGCTATGCCCGCGATATCTGCTCGTCGGGGCAGCATCTTCTCGGCATCATCAGCGACATTCTCGACGTCTCGAAGCTCGAGGCCGGGAAGATCGGACTCGACGAGGAAGAAACCGAAATTTCCACCGTCGTGCGCGACGTGCTGCAGCTTGTCGGCGAGCGCGCGGGGGCGTTGGAAATCGGGCTCGATGTCGATCTCGCCTCGAACCTGCCGCCGTTGCGCGCCGACTCATTAAAGCTCAAGCAGGTGCTGCTCAATCTCGTCACCAACGCGGTGAAGTTCAGCCAGGCGGGCGACCGTGTCCTCCTCGCCGCGCGTTTCAATGACGAGGGCTTCACAGTGTCGGTCACCGATCACGGCATCGGCATGGACGCGAACGAGATCGAAACCGCCGTCACCCGTTTCGGCCAGGTCGCCAGCGCCTGGAGCCGCCGCCATCCCGGCACCGGCCTTGGCCTGCCGCTGGCCATCGGCCTCGTCGAACTCCATGGCGGCCGCCTTGGCATCGAAAGTCAAAAGGGCGTTGGCACGACCGTGACCTTCACCCTGCCGCGCGCCCGCGCGCTTCTCGCCCCCGTCATCGCCGCCTCGGCCTAAGCGCCTTGCCGCAAGCCATCGCGCTCGCCCTTGTCGCCGGTTACGCCGACGCGGCCGGGTTTCTGCGCTTTGGCGCCTTTGCCGGGATGATGACTGGCAACACCGTCTTGATGGGCATCGCCGCCGCCAACCGCCATTGGGGCGAAGCGGCCGGTTTCGGCGCCTTGATCGCGACCTTCTTCGTCGCCGTCATTCTGGCGCAGCTGTACCAGCATCGTTTCACCCGCGTTCGTTACGCACTGATCCTCGAAGCGGCGCTGCTCCTCGTCTGCGATCTGATCAAGGCCGATTGGGGCATCGTGCTGATCGTTTTCGCGATGGGCATGCAGAACGCGATTACGACCAAGGTCGTCGGCATCCGCATCAACACCACTTTCGTCACCGGCGTGCTGCATCAATTCGGCGAAGGCGTGGCGCAGCTTTGCCTGCCGGCGCGGCTTCGCCCCGACGCGTCGAAGGGCGGGCCGGTCGCGATTTATGGTTTCGTCTGGGGCGCCTATGCTGTCGGGGCAGCGGCGGGCGCGATCGGCTTCAACACCATGACGATGCCGCTGATTCCGCCGGCCTTGTTGCTGGCTTATGTGTATGCAACGGCAAAGTCGGTTTAAATCGACTCTCAAGATGTCGTAGCCGCATCGGTTTCGCGACCCAGCTATAGATTTTTGGCCAAATTAACGGCACTATCCGACGAGGCTGTCCGGATCGGCGGAAGAGCCTGTTTTGCCATGGCGGGGAGCCGGAAAAAGACGTTATGACGGAGCGGCAAGACGCATTGGGGCCCAAGAGTGTTGCCGGGCCCGCGCGCGCCGTGATGGTCGCGCTGGCTCTTTATGCCGTGACGGCCCCGTTGGTGGTCGCCGCCATTCTGGCGATCGGCGTCATCCCCTCGCCGCCTCCGACTTTCGTCATGATCGGCCTCGCCCTCGCCCTGCTGGGACCGGGCTTCGCCGCGATCACGCTGGCCCTGCGCGGCTACAGCAATGTGGTGCGCGAACTGACCGAGCGCCCGGACAGCGAGCCGCAACAGGCCCTCATTCGCATTTTCATGGCCGGCGCGGTGCTGGTCTATCTCGGCGGGCTTTCTTTCTTGGGCAAAGGCGACGGCGCGGTGCTGCCGCTGCTGGCCGTGACCGTGCCCGGCATTCTCAGCGCCTGGCTGCTGTTCACCCATCTGATGGCCGATCCCGAGCCGTCGTTCGCGCGGCGTGCCGCCTCGATGCTGAACGACGTCACCTTGATCTCGGTCTTTCTGCATATCGGCGGCGCTTATGCGGCGCCGTGGTTCTCGATCTATCTGTGGGTGATCTTCGGTTTCGGTTTCCGGTTCGGCGTCAAGGCGCTGATCGCCTGCGCGATCCTCAGCATCGTCGGCTTTGCCGCCGTCTATACGACGACACCTTATTGGCAATTGCGCTGGCCGGCAGCTTCGGGCATCGCCCTCGCCCTGGTGCTGCTGCCGACCTATGCCGCCACGCTGGTGCGCCGGTTGACGATGGCCAAGGCCGAGGCCGAAGAAGCCGCCAAGGCCAAGAGCCGTTTCCTCACCATCATGAGCCACGAGCTGCGCACGCCGCTCAACAGCGTCATCGGCATGGGCGCCTTGATCGGCCGCAGCAAGCTCGACGCCGAGCAGCGCGACATGCTGGCGACGATGCAGCATTCGGCGCGGACGCTGATGAGCCTCATCAACGATCTCCTGGATCTATCAAAGCTCGAAGCCGGCAAGCTGGCGCCCTCGGTCGAATCCTTCGTTCTACATGAAGTGCTGGGCGGGGCGGTTGCGATCGTTCGGCCGCAAGCCGAAGCGAAAGGCCTGGCGCTGACGCTGCGCATCGACCCGCGCCTGCCCCATGCTTATCGCGGCATGCCGCTGCAATTGCGTCAGGTGCTGGTCAATCTGCTGGCCAATGCGATCAAGTTCACGCCCAAGGGGCATATTGCCCTGACCGGAAATCTGATCGCGCGCGAGCCCAATCGGGTTCGTCTTTCCTTGTCCGTACGCGATGACGGCGTCGGCATCGCCAAGGAAGAGCAGGCCAGCATCTTCGAAATCTTCACCCAGGGCGATGAAGCCGTCACGCGCCGTTTCGGCGGCAGCGGATTGGGCCTTGCCGTCGCCAAGCAACTGACAGAGATGATGGGCGGCGCGATCGGGGTCGAAAGCGAAGTCGGTAAGGGCAGCACCTTCTCCGTCACGCTGACGCTCGAACAAGAAGCCAGCGACCGCGTCCGTCCGCCCGATCTGTTGGGCCGCAAGCTGGTGCTGATTTCGAGCGACAACGAATTCGCCGGCGTCATCGAGGCACGGCTGCGCAACTGGCGCGGCGAAGTGCAATGGATCGGCAATACCGAGAAAGCCTTGGGCGAGTTGGCACTGGCTGGCCGTTCCGACATGCCGGTCGTCGTCATCGTCGATGGTCGCGAAAATCCGCTGGCTGGCCTCAGCCTCGCCCATCGCGCGACGACGGCGATGAGCGTGCCACCGGTGATGCTGTTCATCGCCCCGGCACGCGGCAGCGATGCCATCGCCGGTCTTGCCGCTTCACAACTTGCCGCCGTGATCGAAGCGCCGCTGAGCGATGCCGATCTGGCCGGCGCGCTGCTCGGCATCATCGCCGGCGATCAACGCCTCGCCACGCATCATGCGATCGAGACGATCGAAACCGCGCCAGAAGCGGAAGCGATGATGGCCACCGCACCGACGCCGGAACCGCCAGCGGCGCTCGCGGTCACGCCGCTCAAAATTCTCGTCGCCGATGACAACGCCGCCAACGGTAAGATCATCAAAGGCATTCTCGAAGGCGCGGGCCACACCATCGAAATCGTCGAAGACGGCGAGCAGGCACTGTCGGCGTTAGAACGCACCCGCTTCGATGTCGCGCTATTGGATATCAACATGCCGGAGGTCAGCGGGTACGAAGTCGCGAAGCTTTATCGCGTCAGCCATGTCGGCGAGTGGCGTTTGCCGATCGTCGCACTGACCGCCGACGCCACCAGCGAAACCGAACGGCTATGCCGAGAAGCCGGCATGGATGCCGTCCTGACCAAGCCCGTAGAGGCGATTCCGTTGTTGGGCGCGATCGAGGAAATTTATGCCCGGGTCCCGCGGCCCGAACGCATCGCGGTCGGTGCGCCGCGTGTCGTCACCCCGATCACCGTCCATCCGCGCTTCGTGCCGTACAATGGCGCGACGGTCGATGAATCGACTTTCGAAGCGCTGAAGAATCTCGGCGGCAGCGAGTTCGTCTTCGAAGTGGTCGATACCTTCCGCAAAGATGCGTGGCGATTGATCGACCAATTGAAGATCGCCGCCGAGCAAGCCGACCTGCGCGAATTCCGCGATCTGATGCACAGCCTTCGCAGCGGCGGCGCCAATGTCGGCGGTGTGAAGCTATGCCAGACGCTGACCGCGCTGCGCGATGTCTCGACCAAAGACCTGCGTGCCAACGGCGCCACCTATGTCGAGAAGATCGAAGGCGAACTGTCCCGCCTCGATACGATGCTGGGCCAGCTTCTCGAAAGTCAGCGCCGCGGCGGGTAGCCTTCCATGTGGCGATTCTCGTTTCTGATCTTGCTGATGCTGCTGACGGGATGCGAAAAGCATCCGCCGCTGCCCTTGGCCAGCAACGTCGATCTGACGCGGATGTATGGCGGCTGGTACATCGTCGCGACCGTCCCGAACTGGTTCGAGCGCGGACTCGTTAATCCTTACGACGTGTATTCGCCGCGGCCCGACGGCGACATCAAGGAAGAGTTCTATCTGCAAAAAGGCAGCTTCACCGCGTCGCGCACACGCTACGAGGTGCATGACTGGGTAAAACCGGGAACAGGCAATGCGCATTGGCGCGTTCAGGTTCAGTGGCCGCTGAACCTGCCGTTCCTCGTGCTCTATGTCGATCCCGACTATCGCTATGTGCTGTTCGGCGAGGAAAGCCGTGACCTCGGCTGGATCTACGCACGCTCAGCCGATATTTCCGATGCGGATTATCAAGTGCTGCTCGCCCGGTTCGAGCAGGCTGGCTACGACCCGAAAAAATTCCTTAAGTTCGTCCAGAAGCCGGAAGACATCGGCAAGCCCGGTTATTGGAGCGAGGACATCACGCCTTAAGCAGCGACGGCCATCAGCGTTCCGGCGGTACCGTCCAAACCAAGTTCTTCATGAAGGACGCGATGCGCGCGCTCGCATCAATCGGTTGCGGCGACGAGAACTGATATTCAAACGTCGATCTGCCGCCGAGATAACAATAGACATAAAGCTCGAAATGCAGCGGTTGTTGTCGGCCGCTGAAACTGTCCTGAAATTCATAGGCGGCCATTTTGCCGGGCGCGAAAGCCGCGCCGGCAGGAGATGCAACATCGCGTTCGCCGAGAGGCCGTGCGTCGGGATGCGCCGCGGCAACTGCATTTTTCCGTTTCAGAAATTCGCTGTTGCACGACATCCTACGCATCGTTCCCGCGAGAGCGATCGGCACACCGTCCGTCGAAAGAGCCGGCGAAGGATAGACATAGGTCGTCGCGACGATCGGCGCTTGCAGCTGCGTCGAAGCATATCCGGCGCTGACGACGTAACCCTGACCGTCGTAGCGAAAGAGCGACGTGCGTTGAAAATCATCCACCGCCACCGGAAAGACCATGCCGGACGGACGATGGAGAAAATCGCCATCCGCCGTGATCGGCTGCGGCCCCGCCGATTGCGCATGGCACGTCACCGCGGCCAGAACGATCGACGCTGTCGCGAGAAATCCGCGAAGGATTCTCATGCGGGCCTTAGCTCGTCAGCGCGGCAACCTCGCGCTCGACCGCCGCACGCAGCATCGTCGCATCGCCGCCGAACGTGACCATGTTGAAGCCTTGCGCCGCGTATTTCTTCGCAAAGCGTGACGAACCGGTGTGAATGCCGGCAATGATCTTGTGCTTCTTGCAGGCCGCAAGAATCTTGGCGACGGCGGCGACATGTTCGGGCTCGTCGCGATCGAGGCCTTGGCCGAGGCCCAACGAAATCGCGAGATCGCTGGGGCCAATATAGAGACCGTCGATGCCGGGCGTCGCCGCGATCGCATCGACTTTTTCGAGACCTTCGAGAGTCTCGATCATCACAAAGCACAAGATCCCGTCACCGGTCACTTTCATGTCGCGGCTGCCCATCACCAAGGCGGCGCGCGCCGGACCATTGGAGCGTTCACCCTTCGGCGGATAGCGGCAGGCGGCAGCGGCCTTCGCCGCTTCGGCAGGGTTATTGACCAACGGCACGATCACGCCTTGCGCGCCGGCATCGAGCGATTTGCCGATGACCCAGCCTTCGTTGGCCGGCACCCGCGTCAGCGCGACCGAGCCGCGCGCATCAATGCCGCGCGCCATTTCGACCATGTCTTTGTAATCGCAAACGCCGTGTTGCTGATCGACGCAGACATAATCGACGCCTTTGGCAGCGATCAATTCGGCGGAAAAGCCGCAAGGCAGGCTGGCGAAGAGGCCGAAGACGGTTTCACCCTTCGCCCATTTCTCGCGCAGTGCAAAAGCGGTGGCCATGACATCTCTCCCCTAAAATGTTCGGGGGATTTTCGGTCGCGCGACGGTAGCGCGTCAATGGCCGAAGAGAGAAAGAGCGTCAGCTTGCCTGGCGGGTGATGCAGCGTTCCTGCGCCGTGATCAGACGGTGCATGCGCCGCAGACCCGATTCATCGAGCTTCAACGCGGCATCGACCCAGAGATCGGCGATCCGGGTCATTTCTTCAAAGGTCACGGGATTGACGAGACGACGCGAGCGGTAGAGCGCCCGCTGCGCCGCGTAGCGCCGGCCGCCGCGGCCGATGAAATCATAAAACGCGGCAACGCCCTGGCCATCGGGGGCCAGTACATCGACCGCGCCGAGGGCATAAAGCTGCTCGGCGCTATAGACCTCGCCGCTCATAATGATGCGTTCGGCGAGGCCCGGCGCAATCCGACGCGTCAGGAAGGTATAGGCGCCCATGCCGGGGAAGAGATTGAAGAGGATTTCCGGCAGGCCAAACTTCGCGCTGCGTTCGGCAACGATAAGATTGGACGACAGCGCCGCCTCGAACCCGCCGCCCAACGCATCGCCCTGCACCAGCGCGACCGAGATCACCGGCAGATCGAACCCGAGGCCCGTCGCATTGGTAAAGCCGATTTCGCAGCAGGCATGGGCGTAGCGCCGCAGCCCGGCACGGTCGCGGTTGCGGATCAGCGTCGTGAAAAGATCGAGGTCGCCGCCAAGATTCCACACCCCCGGAGCCCGCGAACCCAGGACCAGATAGCGCAGCGGCGGCTCGGAATCGGCGTCCTCATGGTCGCCGAAAACACCGCGGACCATGCGCTGGACCGCCTGGGCTTCGGCCAGAACCGAATTGGTGAAGCAGGGCCGCCCGGCAAAATCGAAATAGCAGAAGAGAATCTTTTCGTCGGAATCGTATTGGAGATCGAATTCCGCGAATTGATGGGCGTCGAGCGCCGCCTGAACCGGGTCGCCGTCCTTACCGATCAATTCCGCAAACAGCCTTTCTGTCGGAATCCCGCCCGGTTCGGGCGCCAATCGGTCTGAAACCAGATCGATAAGTTCCGGCTGGATCGACATCAAGTTCTCCGGCGCCGGGATGACGCTCTGGGACCGGAACAGTTAACGACAGGTTAATATCTATATCAATCAAGAAGTTTGCGGTTCTTCTTGAGTCTTACATTCAAAAGAGATGTGGGGTAAGTTGGCAACACTCGTACAAGCCGTTGTGGGGCGCGGCATGCGTTTTGGGGTGAAATTTGTCGCAACTCTCTCCATCAGGGCAGATAGGTCTCGCCTATCCCGCTATGGGGCGATTCGCCCGTCCGTCCTCCAAACCTGCGTGCTACAGATGAGTCAGGTCCAAAACGAGGTGACTCATGGAAGCTCTTGACGCACTGAACACCCGCCGTAGCCCCTCCAAATTCGCCGAACCGGCCCCCGATGACGCTGCCCTGCAGTCGATCCTGGGCGCGGCGATGCACGCGCCCGACCACGGCAAGCTGAAGCCTTGGCGCTTTATCGTGCTGCGCGGCGACGCGCGCCATCGTTTCGGCGATGTGATGGCCGAGGCGATGAAAAAGCGCGAACCCGACGCGCCCGAGAACATGCTGGGCCGTGAGCGCGAGAAGCCGCTACGCGCGCCGCTGATCGTCGTGTTGTCGGCCGCGATCCAGGAAAGCCACAAGATTCCGGTGATCGAGCAGATGCTCGCGGCCGGCGCCGCCGCGCAGAACATCATGGTCGCGGCGCATGCGATGGGATACGGCGCGGCCTGGAAGACCGGCGCGCCGGCCTATGACGACAGCGTCAAAACCGCGCTGGGGCTGACGCCGCAGGATGCGATCATCGGTTTTATGTATCTCGGTACGCCCGCGGTGATGCCGCAGGCGATGGCACAACCCGATCCCTCGACCTTCATCCGTAACTGGCCAGGCTGAGCCGCCGCACGATGTGCTGAACCGGGGGTACTTTTTTGCGGCGCTGATCGTCCTCGGGGCGATCGTCTATATGTCGCTTTATCCCTTTCACGGGCGCATCATCCTGCCACCGTGGGGGCCGCTGACCGAGCTCAGCCGTACCTGGTCGCAATGGCCCGATAGCCACGGCGATTTCCTTGCCAACACGCTTCTCTATCTGCCGTTCGGTTTTTGCGTTTCGCTGGCCATCGCGCAGCCACGAACTTTCTGGCCGCGGCTGATCATCGCGACCATCTTCGGCGCGTTGCTGAGCTTTGCGATCGAGTTGTCGCAATTCTATGTCGCCGAACGCTTCACCGACATGCGCGACATCTAAGCCAACACGCTGGGCTCGGCGCTCGGCGCCTTCGCGGGTTTGGCGCTTGGCGGCAATTTCCGGATGCCGATGTTGCGCGAGATCGAGTTGCGGCCTTTTCCCGCAATGCTCATCGCCGCGTTTCTCGCCGTGCGCCTCTATCCCTTCGTGCCGGTCATCGATCTGCACAAATATATCCACGCTCTGCGGCCGTTGTTCGCGATCGACAATCTGACGCAGCTCGACCTTTATGTGCGCAGCGTGACCTGGATCGTTCTCGCCTATCTGCTGGAGACGATCTTCGGGCGACGCGCGTCGGTAACGGCGTATTTGCTGCTGGCGGTTACGTTCTTCGTCGCCCTCACTTTCATCATCGACAAGAGCGTCAATCTCGCGAGCGTTCTAGGATCACTTATCGCGTTGTTCGTTTGGTTCTTCGCGTTGCGTTATGTACCAGGCCGTATCGCGATACTGGCGTTGACCTTCGCGTCGGTCGTGATGCTGGAAAGGTTGCGGCCGTTCCGGCTCAACCCCACCTCGCACGGCTATGACTGGGTGCCCTTCGCGAGCATGATCAAAGGGACGATCGAGAATGCCGTCCTCGTCATGCTCGGGAAATTTTTCCTTTATGGAAGCTTGATCTGGCTGCTCAATCGCGCCGGGCTACGCCTGTGGCGCGCCACCGTTTCGACAATGATGCTGGTGCTGTTCGCCAGTATCATCGAGCAATATATCCCCGGCCGCAGCGCTGGCATCACCGACGCGGTGATGGCCGTGCTGATCGGGATGGTTATGGCGCCGATGACGACGTCGCCGGCGCGAGGTCGCGTTCCCCAACCGGCGTGAAGTCGGCACAGCCGCCGGACGCGCTGCCATAGCGATCATGGCGTGAGCATAAGCCGTCCTCGGATGTCACCGACGCCCAGGCCGAGCTCATGATATTGAGCCCGCCGAACACTGCCTCGAGATAGCTGGGGTCGTTGCGAAAGAACGCGCAACGCCCGCAGCAATCGCGATTCTTCATCATCGCCTCACGGGTTGAGATTGGCCCAATGATCGGCGAAGACGTAGGCCGACAGGATGAAGCCCAGCACGACATTGACGACGACGCCCGCGGTGAAGGCATAGAACGGCTTGGAACCGGCCTTGGCCAATTCACGGAAGCGCGTTGTCAGACCGATGCTAAGGAAGCAGAAGATGAACGCCCAGGTACGCAGATCTTTGATCGGCGCGACGAGGTTCGGATTCACGATCTTGTTGTAGTCGGCAAAGCTGTAGCTGCTGGTGACCCAGGTGATGAGCAGCGAGGCCAGCAGGAAGCCGATCACGAACTTCGGGAAGCGCCACCAGATTTGCGCGGCATCGACCTTGCTGCCCGTCTCGCTTTTTTCCCAACGCGTCGTCGCGACGATGGCGAGGACGAAAGCCCAGATGCCGATCCAGACATCGCGGCCGACGACTTTCATCAAGGTGAAGGCGACGACCGATTGATCGGCGGTGCCGGCGATGCCGTTCGACCCGGCAAAGCCGCCATAGGTCTGCGCGGCGGCAATGCCGGCCGCATCGGCGAATTCGGACGTCCCGATCCACGCACCACCGACACCGGCCGGCAGATGCAAAGCCTGCGCGACGAACGGCAGAGCGAAGATCATCACGATGGCCCAGAGAATCACCAGGGTGATGGCGATCGGGGCATCGTCTTTCTTGGCGCCGACAGCGCCGGCGATGGCGATCGAAGCGGAGACACCGCAGACCGCGCCGCCCGCACCCAGCACCGCCGCGAAGCGGCGATCGAGGCCCAGCTTCACAGCAACAAAATAGATGACGAGGAAGGTGATGATCGAAACGATCGATGCCTGAAGGATCGCGATCGGACCGGCCCAGATGATGAGCGTGAAGGGCAAGGTCGCGCCCAGCAGCACGATGCCGGTCTTGATATAGAATTCGACCCGGAAGCCGGCATCGAGCCAGCGCGGCAAACCGAAGACGTTGGCGATGATCAGCCCGACGACCAGCGCGACCAGCGGCGGTTCGAGATTATAATAATTGGCCCGGTCCCACTGTCCGATCGTGAAGATCGCCACGGCGAGCACATAGATAAAGACGAAGGCCGGCAGGAATTCGCGTGGCTTATGACCCAACGTGGTCAAGGCGACGGTAAAGGCCGCAGCCCATAGGGCAAATTGAACGAGGTACCGCAGCCAGGTATCGCTGAAATGCGCCGTGAGTTGCGCGAAGGTCGTCCATTTCGGCGGCACCACCGCGACCCAACGCCAGCTTCCGCCATGGGCGAAAAGATAAATCCCGACCACGACAATGGCGAGGCCGAGCCAGATCGCCCACCAATCCTCTTTCAGCCATAGCTCGCGCCAACCGGCGGTTTGACGCACGGGTGCATCGCGAAAATCGGTTTCGACCTTACTCATCTCAATCCCCCTGAAAATTCTTTGTCGGCGTCGCTTCGATTAAGCCGCGCAGCGACAGGGACCGATCCCCAATTGCACACGGGCGCGCGTCACCACATGGCGCAGCTGCGCCTGGCTGACGCCGTCACGGCGCATGACCGCATGAACGAGCGGATCGGCGAGCACGTCGCACAGATCGGGCTCGACCCCGGCTTCTTGCCAGGCGCGGTTAATCGGATTGGGATTCGGTCTCACGAAAATGGAACGCGACATGATAACGCCTCCTTAGGGCGTACATCATTATCAATTCCACATATTTGTCTGTCAATTAATAATTATAGTACAAATAAAATATGTTTTATTTATATTGGCAGGATGAATTTGAGGACGAGGCCTAGGGCGGTGGCGCCCACCATCCCGGTCAGCAGTCCCCGCCGGGCCAAAAACACCAAGGCAAGGGTCGAGAGCAGGACGATCCAAGGGACAAGGCCGGTCAGCGCCTCACGGCCGATATTGACCACCACCGCGAACATCAGCCCGACCGACGCCGCGGTGAGGCCACGGATCGCGCCTTGAACCGCGCGGACATTCCGAACTCGCTCGTACCCCTTCAGCACCGGCAGGACGAGATAGCCTGGAAACTGGATCGAGATCATCGCCACCAGCGCACCGAGCCAGCCGTGCAGCATGTAGC
Source organism: uncultured Rhodospirillales bacterium (assembly GCA_903822185.1). Classification (GTDB taxonomy): domain Bacteria; phylum Pseudomonadota; class Alphaproteobacteria; order ATCC43930; family CGMCC-115725; genus CAIKMD01. Next base: position 73,052 of record CAIJOA010000017.1, read on the forward strand.
CGATCGAGGCGAGCCAAAGATTGTTCTGACCCGGCGTTACCCGGCCCAGCGCATAGGCATAGAGAAATTGATTGAGGTTCAGGATTCCGGTGTCCGTCACCAGCCGGTGCTGCAGCAGCGCCAGCACCGCCGAGCCGTTGCCGAAGGCCAGCAGGTTGTAGGTCGAGATGACGACGAAGATCTGAAAGAGGTTCATCCGCGCGGCTCTTCTTTTTTACCGCCGAGGAAAATCGCGCCGATGACGCCGCCGCCGAAAATGATCAGGGCCGGATTGACCTGCTGCGATATGGCGGCACCGCACGCAAGAATGGCAAAGAGGAGATCGCGCGAGGGCTTCATGATCGGCCGACCGAGTCGCCATGCCGAGATGATCACCACACCCAGCGCCGCGGGCAGGATCGTTGCGTCGATATAATCGAGCACCGAGCCATGGGCGAGATAGGTGTAGCCGATCGTCAGGGCGATGCAGCAGAGGAACCCCGGCAGGATCATCGCCACCAGCGCGACGATCGTGCCGATAAAACCGCACAGCCGATAACCGACCGCCACCGCCACCGCGCTCATCGTGCCGCTGGGCATGATGCGGCCGATGCTCCAGAGGGTTACGAGTTCCTTATCCGGGAAGATACGCCGCAGCGTGACGAGCTCTTCCTCGAGCAGCCCGAGCACCCCGAGGCCACCGCCGAAGGCGCAACCGGCCTTAAAGAAAATGATGAAGAGCTGCGCGAGACTCAGTTTCCCGCGGTACTCGCCCGTATCCGACACGCCTTCTCTCCCCGACCCGACCGACGCAGAACGCCACGCGGCGACCGGCAAGGCAAGCGCTCATTCCTCATGCCGCCTTTTCGTCGCAGATCGTGTGCCGCCGCGCCGCTTTTGCTATTATCGCACCGATGCCGATCAGCCCCGCCCGCCGCACGATTGCCGCCCTGTCCGTCTGCCAGGGCTTGCTGGCGACGAACAATGTCCTCAATTACAGCGTGACCGGCCTCGCAGCCTATGAATTCGTCGCCAACAAGGCGTGGGCGACCCTGCCGTTGACGGCCTATATCGTCGGCACCGCGTTGGCGACCTTGCCTGCCTCGTTCTGGATGCGCCGAGTCGGACGACGGCTCGGCTTCGTCACCGGCGCTGTTTTCTCCATCGTCGGCAGCATCATCAACGGCATCGGCATCATCGAGCATAGTTTCTGGCTGCTGGTCCTCGGCACCTTCGTCAGCGGCGGCTACAACGCCTTCGGTCTCTATTACCGTTTCGCCGCCGCCGAGGCGGTCAGCCACGAATGGAAACCCAAGGCTATTTCCTTCGTCCTGCTGGGCAGCATCGCCGGGGCGATTATCGGTCCCGAGTTGTCGCTGTTCGCGGTCGATGCCTTCCCGATTCATTTCCTCGGCGTCTATCTGCTGCTGTGCGTCTTCGCCTTGGCGGCGATGGCGCTGCAGATTATCGCGCCGCTGGCCGTCGCGCCCTTGCCCGAAGTACGGAACGAAGTCCCACGCCCCTTGAGCGTGATCATGGCGCAGCCGCTGTTCGTCATCTCGCTGCTCGCCGCCGTGGTCGGCTATGCGACGATGAATTTCATCATGACCTCGACGCCGATGGCGATGACGCTGATGCACCACAGCTACAGCGCCACCAACGCCGTCATCGAATGGCACTCGGTCGCGATGTATGCGCCCTCCTTCATCACCGGCACGCTGATCCGCCGCGCCGGCATCTTCAACGTCATGACCGCCGGCGTGATCTTCATGTTGAGCGCAGTCGCCGTCGCGGAATGGGATACCGGTGTCGCGTTCTTCTGGTTCGCCCTCGTCATGGTCGGGATCGGCTGGAATTTCCTCTATGTCAGCGGCACGACGCTGCTGACCAATTGCTATCAGCCGTGCGAGCGCGCGCAGGCGCAGGGCTGCAACGATCTTCTGGTTTTCGCCAGCACCGGCAGCGCCTCGTTGTTGTCGGGCGTGCTGCTGCAACATCTCGGCTGGCACGGCGTGGTTCTGACGACGGTGCCGATTCTCGTCGTAACGCTGGTTATCCTTGCCTGGGCACGCCGCAGCCTCAATCCAGCGACCGCCGCCATCGCACGCTGAACACGGCACGCCGATCGATTTATGGTTAATCGATTGCTGACGGCTAAAGCCTTGTTTTTCCGAACGATCCGCGATGATTTAATTTAGCGCACTTTAATCTAAGCGCGCGATCCTGCGACCTCGGTTTGTGAGGTTACGCGTGATGCAGGAACGTACGCCGCTATCCGGCCCGGAACTCGACCGTGCTTTGCGGCTTCATGATTCATATCGCTTTTCGAAGCCCGGCGGGCAACGCGCCAATCTGTCCTATCGCGATTTAAGCGGTAGCGACTTGAAGGGGCGCGATCTGTCGGGCGCGGATTTCACCGGCGCGTTTCTCGTCGGCTGCAATTTCGAAGACGCCAATCTGGCGGGCGCGATTTTATTCGCGAGCGATCTGACCAAGGCCAATCTGCGCAACGCAAAGCTGCTGCGCGCCGATCTGCGCGGCGCGATGCTACGCGGCGCCGATCTGACCGGCGCCGACCTTTACGATGCCGATCTGCGCGAAGGGCGGATTGTGTCGTGGCAACGCGGCGGCGAGCTTGAGCATCTCGAGGTCACGGCGAAGGCGACCGCGGCGGCGGCAAATTCCGACGAACCGCGCCGCGGCCCGCCGCCATCGGGCCAGACCGATTTTTCGGACGCGGTGATGCGCAACGTCCGGCTTGTGCGCGCCGATTTACGTCAGGCCAATCTGATCGGCGCCGATCTGGGCGGCGCGGATTTATCCGGCGCCGATCTACGCGGCGCCAATCTGATGGGCGCGGTGCTGACCGAAGCCGTCATGGAACAAACCCATTTCGTCGGCGCTAATCTTAAAAATACGCTCGACGAAAAGCCGGCGGGGCTGCTGGTCGAGGATCTCGAAGACTCGCTCTACGTCTTGATCGAAAAGCACGAGCAGTGGGTCGGCAGCCAAGGGCGCAAAGGTACCCAGCTCGATCTCAGCGGCTTCGATCTGCGCACAGCGCCGCCTTTGTCCGGGGCCGACCTCGCCACTCTCAAGGCCAGCGATTCAATATTTTATGGCCTCGATCTCAGCGGGATCGGGCTGCAAGAGGCGCAGCTGGACCGTGCCGATCTGCGCTCCTGCAACCTGCGCGGCGCCGATCTGCGCGGCATCAGCCTCAAAGGCGCGCAACTCAAAAATGCCGATTTGCGCGATTGCCGGTTGGGGCCACTGGTCGTGACCGAAACCCACACGATCGTCAGCCGACTCGACAATGCGGTCTTCCGCGGCGCCGACCTGCGTGGCGCCGACCTGCGCCGGGCGGTCATGCGCCAAACCGATTTCACGGACGCCAACCTGACCGGCGCTCAGTTCGAAAGAGCCGACCTCGCCGATGCCCGTTTGGAAGATGCCATCGGCGTGATTTGACCAATCGGTCGGGTTGTCGTTTGATAGTTCCTGCGTGACCTGATCCAAGACAGCACGTTCTCTCACCTTAAAAAGAGAGACGGCACGGAGGGAACCATGAACACGACACCAAGACGCAAGCAGCGACAGCCGCCGGCAGAGAAGATCGATACCGCCGTAATGGAACGCGAGGCGGAAGAGCGCCGCCGCACCGGTCACGTCGAGCATCAGGAATGGCGCGGCGAAGGCGTGGTCAGCGAGAACCACACCGACTGACGCCAGACCAACTGACAGGCACGACCTGACTCGGTTTCGGCGAAAGCAGCAACGAGTCCCCAACGACACTTGTTGACGGCAACGCCCAGCCCTTATGCTTGGCGAAGTTCTCAAGGGGATCGGGTCAGCATTGGACCGGCATAATAACTTCGACGCCTTGCGGCTTGTCGCCGCCATCAGCGTGATCTTTTCGCACGCTTTTTTCATCGGCGAAGGCACGCAAGACCCCGAGCCCCTGATGCGGCTGACGGACGGTCAGACCATCCTTGGCGTTGTCGGCGTCTTCGTCTTTTTCATCATCAGCGGGTATCTCGTCACCCAAAGCTTTGAGATGACGCGGTCGGCGCCGCGCTTTGCGCTGAAGCGCGCGCTGCGGATTTATCCCGGCCTTTTCGTCTGCTTGGCGCTGTCGGCGTTCGTGCTGGGACCGCTGCTGACCGAATTGCCGATCGGCGACTATGTCCGCGATCCCGGCAGCTATCTCTATGCCCTCAGCAATTTCGCCATGATCACCCCAACGCGGTCGCTACCCGGCGTCTATTTCACCGCCTGGGATGCGACCTCGGTCGTCGATGGGCCGCTGTGGACGCTGCCGTGCGAAGTGTCGATGTACATCATGGTGCTGGCGCTGGGCCTGCTGCGTTGGATCAATTTGCCGGTGATCGCGGCGTTAATCCTGATCGGCATGGGCGCGATCTGGTTCGACACGGCTTCCAGCGAGTATTTCATCGGCAGCGCCTTATGGCTGCTGTCGTTCTTTGCCATCGGCATGGCGATGTATCGCCTGCGCGACAGCAATATCTTCAACGGCAAGATCGCACTGATCGCACTGGTTGGCCTCGTCTTGAGCATTCCGCTGCATAGCTTCATTCTGTTCTTCGCACTGTTCGGCGGTTATCTCGTGATCTATCTCGCCTTCGCCAAATGGCTGCCGGTCTTTCCCGCCGCGAAGTTCGGCGACCTGTCCTACGGACTTTATATCTATGGCTGGCCGGTCGAGCAGACGCTGACGCTGACGAGGCTCAATGGCGGCAAGATGCCGTGGCTGGAATTGTTCGCGTTGGCGCTGCCGATCACCGTCGTGCTAGCGTTTTTGTCTTGGCATCTCGTTGAAAAAACCGCGCTGCGCTTCAAGCCCGGCAATCAGCGCCGGATGACCGAACCGGCAACCGTCAGGCCGTAGGCTTCGGGACCAGCGCCTCGGCGCATTGATCGAGCCATTCACGAAGATCATGCGGGCTTTCGAGCCTTTCGGGGGCGAGGCTTTCGCGCGCCGGCCCGACCAAGACCGAACGGCCGCCCATCGCATTCACCGCAGCGAAGCCGTCTTCATCGGTGCGATCGTCACCGAAGAAAATCGGATTGCGTTCGGCAAAGCGTGGCGAAGCCATCAGTGCATTGATCGCCGCGCCTTTGCTGACGCGGCGCGACTTCACATCGAAGCAAAGATGCGAATCGAGAATCTGCAAATCAGCCTCATACGGCGCGACGGCATCGATCAGCAGCACGCGCAGCGGATCGCGATAATGTTCCGCTTCACGGTAATGGAAGGCGACGCTGCGGCCTTTATCTTCGATACGAATGCCCGGGTGGGTTTCGATGAAGCGCGCCACCCGGCTTTCGATAACATCGAAGGCGGTCGAATTTGGCGCGAAGGTTTCGATGTCCCCGTCGGGGGTCAGGCGAATTTCCGCGCCGTGCTGACCCGCCGCCGAAAATTTAAGCGGCGCGAACAGCCGGTCGATATCGGCCATGCCACGGCCACTGACCACGGCCAAAGCACCGTTCAGCGCGGCGTCGAGCCGTTCGAGAGTCGCGAGCAGAGTCGTGGGGATGCGGGCGTTTTCCGGACGCGACACAAATTCGATGAGGGTGCCGTCGATATCGAGAAAAAGAGCGCGTTGGGCGGAAATGAGCGGCAGCGTCGAAGCCATAAGGTTCAGAACCCGGACGGTTAGGCAGCGGTTCCGAATAAGCACTGGAATCGGGCATCAGTAAGGCCACGCCGCCTCGGGCTCTCCCTGCGACAAGAGTCGGGTTGCCTTCAAACGAGGCCGCTTTAGACTGGTCGCCATGGATCGCAACCCGCCCTATGCCCGTCAGGATCTCTATCCGCCGATCGAGCCTTATGCCGGTGGCATGCTCAAGCTCGATGGCGTCCATACGATGTATTGGGAGCAGTCGGGCAACCCGAACGGCGCGCCCATCGTCTTCTTCCATGGCGGACCGGGCGCCGGATCGACCGCGACCCACCGCCGTTTCTTCGACCCGTCGCATTACCGCATCGTCGTGTTCGATCAGCGCGGCGCCGGCCGTTCGACCCCGCTGGGTTCGCTGATCGGCAATACGACGGCCAATCTGATCGCCGATATCGAGACGCTGCGCGAATTCCTGAAAATCGAAAGCTGGGCCGTGTTCGGCGGTTCGTGGGGTTCGACCCTCGCCCTCGCCTATGCTGAGGCCCATCCCGACCGCACCCGGGCGCTGGTTCTGCGCGGCATCTTCCTTTGCCGGCAAAGCGAGATCGATTGGTTCCTCTATGGCATGCGCACCGTCTTCCCCGAGGCCTGGCGTAACTTCGCCGGTTATGTCCCCGAGGCCGAACGGCACGACCTGCTGACCGCTTATTTCAACCGACTGGTCGATCCCAACCCGGCGATCCATATGCCGGCCGCCCGCGCCTGGAGCACCTATGAAGGGGCCTGCTCGACCCTGCTGCCGAGCCCCGATACCGTTGCCGCTTTCGGCGAGGACCGCATGGCCTTGGGCCTCGCCCGGATCGAAGCGCATTATTTCCGCGAGAATATCTTTCCGCCCGAGCAGGATTTGATCGCGCGCATCGGCCGCATCCGTCATCTGCCGGGCACGATCGTGCAGGGCCGCTATGACATGGTCTGTCCGATCGCCAGCGCCGACGAACTCGCCCGCGCTTGGCCAGGCGCGGAATATATCGTTGTGCCCGATGCCGGCCATTCGGCCATGGAGCCGGGCATTCGGGTTCAGTTGGTCGGCGCTACCGAACGGCTTAAGTCCCTGCGTTGACGCGTCGCAGGGTCAGGTTTCGCCTTTAACCACTTGCTACACGCCAATCTTTCGCCGAAGATGCCCCCACAATATTCGTGTGCGGGGGATCGGATGAGGGGTTGGTTTAGCCGGATCGGCTTAGCGGCTGTCGTTGCCATGGCGACGAGCACGGTTGCCGTGCCGGCAAAAGCGGAAATGCTCGGCCTCGTCGCCGGCGGTCTCGGCGGCTTCGATATCCTTCACAAATATACCGCCGCACAAGGCCGGCTCGAATTCCGCTTCGACCAGAGCCTTTTCTTTCTTAAGCCGTTGGTCGGCACGTTCTTCACCACCAAAGGCTCCGTCTATACCTATGGCGGTTTCCGCGTCGAAATCCCGCTGGGCAAGCATTTGATGCTGATCCCGATGGCGACCGTCGGCGATTACGAAAAGGGCAACGGTAAGGATCTCGGCAATCACATCGAGTTCAAGACCGGCGCCGAACTCGATCTGATCTTCGCCAACGGCATCCGCGTCGGCCCCGTCTTCGACCATGTCTCGAATGCGGGCATCGGTAAGAAGAACCCTGGCGAAGAGAACCTTCTGCTGATGGTTTCGGTCCCGCTGGGCATCATCTTCCCCTAACCCCTGTTCCACAGGGGCTAGGCCGCCGCAGGTCGGCATTAACCTGCAATCAATCAAAGGTATGATACCCCTTCGATCATCGCCCGGATTTGTACCCGGCGCGACTTGATCGGAGAGTCCCTGCGTGCGGAATACGGAACAGCCGGTGCTGATCGTCGATGATTACAACACCATGCGCCGGATTCTGCGTAACCTTTTGGGTCAAATCGGCTTCCCCAATGTCGAGGAGGCCGAGGACGGCGCTGCCGGCCTTAAGAAAATGCGCGAGCATAATATCGGCTTGGTGATTTCGGACTGGAACATGGCGCCGATGTCCGGCCTCGAATTCCTCAAAGAAGTCCGGGCGGACGCGCTGTTAAAGGACACGCCCTTCATCATGATCACCGCCGAAAGCAAAACCGAGAAAGTCGTCATGGCCAAGTCGGCCGGCGTCAGCAATTACATTGTAAAGCCGTTCAACGCCGACACGCTGAAAAAGAAGATCGAAGCCGTTTTCACCTGAGTTATTGCGGCGACTGTTGCGGCGTGCGCGCGCCGGCAGGCACCAGGCACGAGACGGCCAGCGCGATCACCGCCAGCCCCACCACCACCCAATAGACCGTCGTCAACGACAGCGCGATCGCATCGGAGAGTCGTGCGAGATCGGCCGGCGCCATTTGCGCGCGCAGCACCGGGTCCATCAATTGATCGATGCCTTCACGTCCCTCCGGGATGCGATGGGCGAGGCTCCAATTGATGACACCGCCCAACAGCGACGCGCCGAGAGCAGCGCCAAGCTGGCGCATGAAGATATTGCCTGACGTGGCCGCGCCGCGTTGATCCCAGCGCACCGCATTCTGCGCGGCAACGAGGAACGTCGTATTGCAAAAGCCGATGCCGAAGCCGATGAGGCCGCCGCTGGCGAAAGCCCAGACAGGGCCGCGATCGACATTAAGTCCCACCAGCATCAATGCCCCGAGAACCAGCAGCAAGCCGCCCCAAATCGACATCGTGCGATAGGTAATGCGCACGAGCAGCCGGCCCGCGAACGCACCGATGACGGTCCAGCCGAGCGATTGGCTGATCAAAGCGAAGCCCGAGACGATCGCGCTTTTGCCCATCACGCCTTGGACGTAAGGCGGGATGAACACGATCACGCCCATCAGCACCATGCCGATCGCCAGCGAGCCGACGTTCGTCGTCGAGATGATCGGGTTGCGCCACAGATCGAACGCCATGATCGGTTCCGGCGCATGCGCTTCCCAGAAAGCCAACGCCGTCAGCGATACCACCGTCACGATACTCAGCACGATCAGCATGTCGCGGCTGAGATCGGCGAATTGCACCAAGGCCAGCAACAGCGAGCCGACACCGACAACAAACAGAACCGAACCGACATAATCGATTTGATGCACGCGCGTTTGAACACGGTCTTGGAAGGCCGCGATCAGGATCGGCATCATCACGATGCCCGGCAGCAGATTGATCCAGAACACCGAGCGCCAGCCCAACGTCGCCGTCAGCAACGCGCCGATAAGCGGTCCCGTCAGCGATGAGATGCCCCAGACGGCATTGAGGTTACCTTGAATCTTCACGCGTTCGCGCGGCGGATACAGATCGCCGATGATCGTCAAGGCAAGCGGCTGTAACCCGCCACCGCCAATACCTTGAATGAAACGGAAGACGACGAGCGGGATCATGCCCCAGGCCGCGCTGCATAAAATCGTGCCGACGAGAAACAACACCGTCGCACCGACCAGCAGCCATTTGCGGCCCCAGAGATCGGCCAGCCGGCCATAAATCGGGATCGCCACGGCCTGCGCCAACAGATAGGCGGCAAAGACCCAACTGACATATTCGAAGCCGCCGACAGCGCCGACGATCGCGGGCGTGGCGGTCGCGATGATCGAAGATTCAACCGAGACCATAAACAGGGCGACGGCACAGGCCGCGACGACCCAACGCCGCCGCGAAACCGACATCTCGATCGTATCGGCGGACTCAACAGGCTGACGCGCGGCGTTGCTCTTCAAGAGGTCTTCTCCCTTATCAGGAGAATAGCCCAGATCCCCGCTTCAATCGATGGATGGTCTTTGCATATCAGGGAACAGCCACCGTCATTGCGACGCAGGATTAGCGGCAGGTCATTCCCGGAATGACGGACCCCGCCACCCGCGCATGGATCGTGGCGGCGCGTTCGACAATATAAGGGGTGGGCTGTGTCGGCGACCAGCGGCGCGGATTGGGCAGGACAGCGGCGAGCAGCGCGGCTTCCTGCGCCGTCAGTGCCGTTGCCGGTTTGTTGAAGAAGGTGCGCGACGCCGTCTCCGCGCCATAAATACCATCGCCCCATTCGATGATATTGAGATACGTCTCGATGATGCGATGTTTGTCCCATAGCACTTCGATGATTACCGTCAGATAAGCCTCGAAGCCTTTGCGGATGACGCTGCGGCCGGGCCAGAGAAAAAGATTCTTCGCCGTCTGCATCGTGATCGTGCTGGCGCCCTTGGCATCGCGTCCCGCACGGTAATCGCGCCAGGCGGCATCCATCGCCTGCCAATCGAAGCCGTGATGCGTGCAGAATTTCTCGTCCTCGGACGCGATCACTGCGCGCTCCAAGTTCGGCGAAATATGATCGAGCGGCACCCAGCGATGCTGCGTCGATGCCCCTTCGACCGAGCGGATCAGCATCAGCGCCGTGACCGGCGGCGGCACGACGCGGAATAAAACAATCAGCGTCGCCGGCAATCCGAAAAAAATGAGAAACAACACCAGGATGATCTTCGCAAAGTTACCTGGTCCGAAACGGCGCGGCCCACGACCGGACGGCGTGGGTTTGCGAAAATAAGGCTCGCGGCGTTCGCCGCGCGAGCCGGTGCGGCGCGGTCCTTCACCAGCGGGGGCAACAAGGGGGGAACGAGGCATCGATACGAAAATAGGGTGTGATGATCGAACCGCCAACCAGCCTTTGCCGCACGCTATAGGGGAACATCCGACTTACATGGAATTAACTATTGCCGCTGCGCCGGGAAGGCGTACTTTTTCGCGCCTTTGTAAACTGCGGGCCGAACCACTAGAAGAAGTCCGCGCGTAGAAAAAGAACTTGTACGGGGATCGATCGCCATGAAGCGCAACGCTGTCATCATTGCCGGGCTGATCATGGCCATGGCCCAGGCCGGGCTCGCCTTTGCCGCCGACGCACCGGCGCGGGTCAAAGGAATGTGGCTGACAACCGATTATCCGTCCGTCACGGCACGGGCCGGCGACAGCACTACCGTCAAGATCAAGCTGCAGAACAATGGATTGACGCCGCAACGCGTCGGTTTGTCGGTCACGGGCGTTCCCGCCGGCTGGACCGCGACGATCCTCGGCGGCGGCGCGCCGATCACGGCAGCGATGCCGGCGAGCGACGACAGCGTTCAGGTTCAGTTGCGCCTCGACATTCCGGCCGGCGCGCCGACCAGCACGCAGACCATCACCCTCAACGCCAAGAGCCAGGACGCGATCACCGCGCTCGCCGTCGATGTCAGCGTTGGCCAGGTTCTGCCCCCCAAGCTGATCCTAAAGCCGAAGCTGCCGTCGCTGATCGGCACGGCGAAGACCGCCTTCGAGTTCCAGTTCAATGTGTCGAACCCCAGCGACCGCGATTTGATCGTGAAGTTGGCCGCGCAGGCACCGCGCGGTTTCCAGACGACCTTCATGGAAGCCTATGGCTCGCAAGAGATCGCTTCGATTCCGATCGAAGCCGGTAAAGACAAAGACCTTAAGGTCAAAGTCCAGCCGCCGTCACAGACCCAGGCCGGTTCCTATCCCGTCGCCGTGCAGGTTTCGAGCGAAGACGCGACCGCCGACGCCAGCATGACGATGCAGATCACCGGCCAGTCGCAATTGAAGCTGAGCGGTGAAGATGGACGTCTTTCGACCGCCGCCGTCGCCGGCACGGCAACGCCGGTCGCGCTGGTGCTCAGCAATGACGGCAGCGCCCCGGCCAAAGACATCTCGCTGACCGCGTCGCCGCCGTCCGATTGGAAAATTAGCTTCCAGCCCGACAAGGTGGCGGCACTCGGCCCCGGTGAAAAGCTCAGCGTTCAGGCGCAACTGACGCCCTCCAGCAAGGCGGTTGCCGGCGATTACATGACGTCGTTTCGCGCCAGCGGTGACGGCGGCGATGCGGGCTCGGCCGATATCCGCGTCACGGTTTCGACTTCGACCCTTTGGGGCATTGTCGGCGTCGGTATCGTCGCGATCGCGCTGTTGATCGCGGTCGGCGCGGTCGCGCGATTCGGACGGCGTTGATCGGGGGCATCGCCATGAGCGAGCCCGAGAACATCATCGTCGCGAAGGGCTTGCGAAAGCTCTATGGCCGGCACGTTGCCGTCGATGGCATCGATCTGACGATCCGTCGCGGCGAAATCTTCGGCATGCTGGGCCCGAACGGCGCCGGCAAGACGACGACCATCCTGATGCTGCTGGGTCTGACCGAAGCGAGCGAAGGCAGCGTCTCGGTCGCCGGCTTCGATCCGATGCGCCAGCCGCTCGACGTCAAACGCCATGTCGGCTACCTGCCGGATTCGGTTGGCTTCTACGACAATCTGAGCGCGCGGGTGAATCTGCGTTACACCGGCCGCCTTGCCGGCATTCCACACAGCCAGCTCGACGATCGTATCGACGACGCCTTGCTGCGTGTCAGACTGCTCGAAGTCGCTGGGCGCAAGGTCGGCACCTTCTCGCACGGCATGCGCCGCCGTCTCGGCCTTGCCGAAGTGATGATGAAACGCGCCGACGTCGCCATCCTCGACGAACCGACATCAGGCCTCGACCCGCAGGCGACGTTCGAATTTCTTGAAATGATCCGCGGCTTGCGCAGCGACAATATCGCCGTGCTGTTGTCGTCGCATATGCTGGATCAGGTTCAAGCCGTGTGCGACCGGGTCGCCCTGTTCAAGAGCGGCAAGATCGCGCTCGAAGGCACGGTCGATGAGCTGTCGCAGAAAGTCCTCGGCGGCGGCTACAATCTTGAGATCGAAGCGACCGGCGACGATCTGCCGAAGCTGTTGGCGCAGGTTCCCGGCGTGCAGCGCGTCACCCATTCGGGCGGCGGCAAATACAGCCTCGTCGCGGCGCACGATATCCGCAACGAATTGGGCAAAGCGATCTTCGCATCGGGCGGCATGCTGATGCGGCTCGATCATGTCGAGCCGAGCCTCGACACCGTCTATCGGCATTATTTCGAGGATTATCATGGCGCGGCGTAGCGGCTCGATCTGGACGGGCTGCGGCACCGTCTTCCTCAAGGAATTCGCCGATCATCTGCGCAGCGGCCGGATGCGCGTGCTGGAATGGTTGGTGCTGCTGACCGGCATCGGTGCGATCTATACCGCGATCCAGGATTTGAAGACGACGACATCGCAGGACCCGTTCTTGTTCCTGCGCCTCTTCACGGATTCGCATGACCCGCTGCCATCCTTCATGGCGGTACTCGGGTTCCTCATTCCGCTGGTCGCGATCGGGCTCGGCTTCGATGCCATCAATGGCGAGTTCAACCGCCGCACCATGAGCCGCATTCTGGCGCAGCCGATTTATCGCGATGCGTTGCTGCTTGGCAAATTCTTTGCCGGCATCGCCACCATCGCGGTCGCGCTGACGACCTTGTGGCTGCTGATCATCGGCTTCGGTCTTTTGACCCTCGGCATTCCGCCGACCAGCGAAGAGGTCATGCGCGGCTTCGCCTTCCTGGTCGTCGCCATCGCTTATGGCGGGTTCTGGCTGGCGGTCGCGATTCTCTGTTCGGTCATCTTCCGTGCCGCCGCGACCTCGGCCCTCGTGTCGTTGGGATTGTGGTTGCTGATGAGCATTCTGTGGCCGTTGCTGTCGCGCTTCCTCACCAGCGCGATTTTCCCGACGACGCCGATGTCACTGCTGGTCGGGCCCAGCTATCAGGAAATCATCGTCCAGCAGACGCTGGCGCGGCTGTCACCCAACACGCTGTTTGCCGAATCGATGATGGGGCTGTTGCATCCTTCGACGCGCGCCCTGGGTCCGGTGTTCATGGATCAGCTTCAGGGCGCGGTCATGGGTAATCCCCTGCCGCTGGCGCAAAGCCTCATCCTGGTCTGGCCGCAAGTGACGAGCCTCATCGCCGGGGTGATTGTCCTCTTCGTCGCGGCCTATATCGTGTTCCAGCGCCAGGAAGTCCGCGCCTAGCCGCCTACCGCGGGCATGATATAGTCCGGTCAAAGCCTGACGACCGGAGGAAACCCATGTTTCTGCGCAATTGCTGGTACATCGCCGCCGAATCCCGCGAAGTCGGGCGCGAACCGATGGGGCGCATCCTTCTCAACGAACCGGTCGTGGTCTATCGCAAAGAAGACGGCACGCCCGTCGCGCTCGAAGATCGCTGCTGCCACCGCCGCGCGCCTTTGCATAAGGGCAAGCTGGTCGGCGACAAGATTCAATGCGGCTATCACGGCTTCACCTTCGATGCGACCGGCGCTTGCACCTATATCCCGGGCCAGGAGCGCGTGTCGGCCAGCGTCTGCGTGCGCAGCTATCCGGTGGTCGAGCGCCATCGCTATCTGTGGATTTGGATGGGTGAGAAGGAAAAAGCCGATCCGTCACACATTCCCGACTTCCATTACAACGACGATCCGGAATGGGCCGCGGTCGGGGCCTGCCTCCACGTCGATGCCAATTACCTGCTGCTGGTCGAAAACTTGATCGACCTGTCGCATGTCGCCTTCGTTCATGCCTCGACCATCGGCAGCGCCGACGACACCAATCCAATCATCAAGAACGAGCGCAGCGACGACTTCGTCCGCGTCATCCGCGAAGCGCCGGGCATCGCCTGTACCCCGTCGATGGCGGCGGTCGGCTTCGCGCCGGTGATCGACCAGAAGAAGATCATTACCTTCACCCCCGGCTCGAACATCTGGATCGATATTCCGACGCGCGACGCCGTGCCCGTCGAAGGCCGCAACCAGCCGATGGAACGGCGGGTGATGATCCTTAACGCGATCACGCCCGAGACCGAACGCACCTGTCACTATTTCTGGGCCAATGCGCGCGACTTCGATCTGGAAAGTCAGGAACGGTCGGACTTCTTCCTCAAGACCGTGACCTTCGCCTTCAACGAAGACAAAGACATCCTCGAAGCGCAGCAGCGCAACATCGAACTCGATCCCCATGCCGGCACGGTTAACGTCAATGCCGATTGGGGCGGCGTGCAAGCGGTGCGGATGATGGAACGGCTGATCGGCGACGAACAACCGCGACGAGCAGCGAACGTCGCTTGACCCCGGCTTTCCCGGAAATTCAATCACCCCTGAGCACGCCGCTTTGTGTTACCTAAAATTTTAGGCGATTGAAGTTCAATTAACGCTGAATGTGTTTGAATTAACCAAAGCGTTTAAACGATGCTCTCTAAGGGTTGCCAAGAAAACCCGGCAGCACCTTGGAGCAAACGATGTCCGTCATCTTTAAAACGCTCACGTCTCGCCGCACCACTCTTCGTGTCGGCCGATGACCATGGGCTCCTTTCATCGCTACCCGAAGACGACCCAGACCAGCACCTTTTATCGCTATTACCTCTTCAACGCCGAGGGCGTGCTGAAATCCGCCGACGCGAATATCCAGGCGACCGATTTTGCCGCAATGGAATTCGGTCAGCAGCTACTGGCGAGTAGCCACGGCTTTGCGGCCGTCGAGATCTGGCGCGACGAACGTTTCGTCGCTGGCTGGCAGCAGGACGGTGCGCCGCATATGCCAAAACCTGCCGCCAAGAAGATGGCCCGCCATCCGATGATGGCCAATGTTTACGCCGATCGTCCGTAAGGCAAAAAAAATCGCGTCACCCGGCACCGGCCGAGATGACGCGATTTACGTTTTAGAATTTACTTCGACGCGTTGAGCGACTTTTCCAGCCGGTCGAGGGTCCGCATCGCCTCGAGACATTCGCGGACGCTGGATTTCGGTTCGCGCTTTTCCTTGATCGCGGCGAAGAATTCGCGGTCTTCCAATTCGATGCCGTTCATCGAGACATCGACCTTCGACAGGTCGATCACCTTGTCCTTGCCGTCCGACAGGTCGTCGTAATAGGCCTTGTAGGTGCCGGTATCACCGATATAGCGGAAGAACGAACCTTGCGGCGCGTCGTTGTTGAATGAAAGCGACAGAGTGAGGATCGTGCCCGACTTCGGCGCCTTCAATTGGATCGACATATCCATCGCGATCTTCAAGTCGGGATGATGCGGGCCTTCGACCGCATTGGCGACCGAGGGTAGCTCGCCCGTCTGCCACTGGAAAAGATCGACCGTGTGGCAGGCATGATGCCACAGCAGATGATCGGTCCAGGTGCGTGCCTGACCGGCGGCATTCATGTTGGTGCGGCGGAAGAAGTAGGTCTGCACATCCATCTGCTGCAGCTTCAGTTCGCCGGCGACGACTTTGTTATGGACCCATTGGTGGCTCGGGTTGAAGCGGCGGACATGGCCGCCCATGGCGATGACGCCGGTCTTCTGCGCGACGCTGTATATCTCTTCCGAATCCGCGATTGAATCGGCGATCGGAATTTCGATCAGCACATGCTTGCCCGCCTGCATGCACTGAATTGCCTGGGCGGCATGAACCTGGGTCGGGCTGGCGAGAATGACCGCCTCGATACCCGGCTGCTTTAGTGTTTCGGTGAGGTCGGTCGTCCAATGCGGAATCTTCCACTTCTTGGCGACTTCTTCAGTCCCGGCGGGACGGCCGCCGGCGAGCGAGACGACTTCGATGCCCGGAATATTCTGGATCGCTTCGAGATGTTTAATGCCGAAGGCGCCTTGCCCGGCGAGCGCGACTTTCATGAGCGTTTCCTCTTAACCGTCGTTGAGTTTAATAGGGTGCGTTTTCGAGAATCATGTGACCGACCGCCGTGTTCGAGGCAGGCACATGATAGAAGCGCCGAATCTCTTTCGCGTCCTCGTCGAGCGCGCCGCGCGCGATCAGCCACATCACCATCTCGATGCCTTCGGAACCGGCCTCGCGGATATATTCGAGATGCGGGATCTTGGTCAGCGCGACAGGATCGGTCGAGAGCTTGTCCAGGAACCGGTTATCGAATTCGCTGTTGATGAAGCCGGCGCGCGGACCTTGCAGTTGATGCGACATGCCGCCGGTGCCGAAGATCACGACGCGCAAATCCTTGTCATAGGATTCAACTGCCTTGCGGATCGCCTTGCCCAGATTGTAGCAGCGATTTCCCGTCGGCGGCGGATATTGGATGACGTTGACGCAGAGCGGGATGACCTTGAACGGCCATTCCTTCGGCTGACCGCACATCAGCGACAGCGGTACGGTGAGGCCATGATCGACTTCCATCTTGTTGACGATGGTCAGATCGAACTCATCCAGAATGACCGATTGCGCGATATGACCGGCAAGGTCGGGATCGCCCTTCACCACCGGCACCGGCCGCGCGCCCCAGCCTTCGTCGGCAGGGATATATTCGTCGGCACAGCCGAGCGCGAAGGTCGGAATGATCTCCAGCGAGAAGGCCGTCGCGTGATCGTTATAGACCAGGATCACGACGTCCGGCTTTATCTCGGCCAGCCAGTTCTTTGATTCTTCATAGCCGCTGAAGA
Organism: uncultured Rhodospirillales bacterium; assembly: GCA_903822185.1. GTDB lineage: Bacteria > Pseudomonadota > Alphaproteobacteria > ATCC43930 > CGMCC-115725 > CAIKMD01. The sequence continues at coordinate 90,007 of CAIJOA010000017.1, forward strand.
CCTTTTGCCAGTAGGGCTCGCCGCTTTTGCCGTTATCGAGCGCCGCGCCGATCGCCGGCACATGCGATGTCATCACGCCTGCAATAAGTTTAGCCACGGTTTTTCCATTCCGATTTGCTGCGATTGCCGTTGGGCGAACGCCCGCCGGCGATCATCATTTGCAGATATTGTTCCTGGGTCGAGCCGGTCATCAAAGCGGCGAGATTCTGGAACGAGAGTCCATCGGTCGCGCCGAGCTTGGAGGTGTAATAGATGTTACCGCCCAGCTCGAGCATCCGGTTCCATTGCCGCGTCAGCACCGCCTCGCGTTGCTCCGCCGTCATCGGGAATTGATCCAGGTATTTCGGCTCGTCGGCCCGGAAGACCTGGCGGTTCGCATCTTTCATCAGCGACATGCAGAACATGTTGAGATGATACCCTTCGCGCAGACGCTGCGCGTCGAAGACCTGTGTCCCGGGAATATCCTCGTAAGGTTCCGGTCGGTGCGGCGTGCTCATCTCAATTGCTCCAATAAAGCCGCATCGGATTATCGACCAACAGCGCTTGTTGCTGCGCCGCCGTCGGGGCGAATTTCGGAATCATGTCGGTCAGCACGCCGTCATCGGGCATATGCGTCGTCATGTTCGGATGCGGCCAGTCGGTGCCCCACAGAACGCGGTCGGGGAAACGTTCGACGATGGCGCGGGCGAACGGGATCACATCGTCATAGGGCGCGGCGCCCGCCGAGATGCGTTCCGGCCCGGTAACCTTCACATAGATTTTCTTGTTCTCGTCGAGAAGCCGAAGATAGGCCTGGAACTCGGCGCTATCGACACCCTTCTTCACGTCGGGGATCGACATGTGATCGAGCACGATGGTGGTCGGCAACGCCTTCAGGAACGGCGTGATCGTCGGCAGGCTGGGCGCTTCGAAATAGACGACGGTGTGCCAGCCCAATGTTTCGACTTTCTTGGCGACACCCAGATACACCTCGTGTGGGGTCGCATCGACGAGACGCGGCAGGAAGTTGAAGCGGACGCCGCGCATGCCGGCCTTGTCCATGTCCTTCAATTCGCCGATATCGATCGTCGGCTTCACCACCGCGACGCCGCGCGCCATACCCTTGGAATTGACCATCGCATCGATGGTCGCGGTGTTGTCGGTGCCGTGGCAGCTTGCCTGGACGATGACGTTGCGCTGGAAGCCGAGGAAATCGCGCAGGCGGAAGAGATCTTCCTTCGATGCGTCATAGGGCGTGTATTTGCGTTCGGGCGCGAAGGGGAACTTCGCCGCCGGGCCGAAGACATGACAATGCGCATCGACCGCGCCGGCCGGCGGCTTGAACTTCGGCTTCGATGGGTTGAGGCAGTAGGAGTCGAAATCGGCCATTACTTCTTTTCCTTATCCATCTCGGCAAAGACCTTCATTGCCCGGTTGAAGGCGGACATCGCCGCCGGCACGCCGGCATAGATCGCCGACTGCATCAGTATTTCCTTCACCTCGTCGCGGGTCACGCCGGTATTGGGCGTCAGACTGAGATGCGTTTCCAGTTCCTCGAGCCGGCCCAATGCGGTCAGCATCGCGATCGTCAGCATGTGCCTGGTTTTCTTTTCGAGACCCGGCCGTGCCCAAACTTCGCCGAAGGCATATTGATTGACGAAGTCCATCCACTCGTCGTTGAAGGGCGTGCGCCGCGCCTGCGCGGCGTCGAACTTATCGCCCATCAACCACTTCCGGACATCCATACCGCGCTTAAAAGCGTCGCTATCCTTGTCCATCGCGGTGGCCTTCCTTCTTCTTTACTGCGCGGCGAGGAAGTCGCTGATCGCTTTGGTCACGACGTCGGCCTGCTCGATTGCGATGATATGCGCGGCCTTCGGGATGACCGTCAGCTTCGAGCCCGCGATCGCGTGATTGAGTTCACGCGCCTCGTCGGGTGTCGTCGCCGGATCGCTCTCGCCAACCAGGATCAGCGTCGGGGCTGTGATCTTCTTATCGTCTTCGCGCAGGTCCATGTCGCGAATGCCGAAGGCGCAACCGACATAGCCCTCGGCCGGGGTGCGGCGCAGCATGTTGCGGATGCCGTTCAGCACTTCCGGGTGGCTATTGTGATAGGGCTTGGTGAACCAGCGCTGCATCGTGCCTTCGACGATGACTTCGATCCCGTCCTTTCGGATCGCGACGATGCGATCGTTCCAGGTCTTCTTGTCCATGGTCGCCGCCGTGTCGCAGAGGATCAGCGAGGACAGCAGTTCGGGCGCAGTCGCGGCCAGTTTTTGTCCCATCATGCCGCCGATCGACAGGCCGCAGAGATGAACCTTTTTAATGCCGAGCGCCTTCAACAGGTTCACCGCGTCGCCGGCCAGCATTTCCATGCTGTAGCCGGTGTCGCCGACGGGGGTCAGGTCGGTCATGCCGTGGCCGCGCGAATCATAGCGCAGCACCCGGTATTTACCGCGTAACGCCGCCGCCTGGGCATCCCACATCGACAGGTTGGTGCCGAGCGAATTCGAGAACATCACCACCGGCGCGTTTTCCGGGCCTTCGAGCAGGTAATGGATGGTGATATCGCCGGCGCGAATGAACGGCATGGAATGCTCCCTTATTGGCTTGTTGCTTGGAAATTAGGAGCCTTCGCGAAGAAATTCCAGCGTTCCCCCGTGCCCATGGTTGACCTTCGCATTGCCCACCGCGAGACTGCGGCAAAATTTGGAGAAGACACGATGGCTCAACGTACAACCGCCCCGTTCCGCGCCGACCATGTCGGCAGCCTGCTGCGCCCGCCCGAACTGATCGAGGCGCGGCAGAAATTCACCCGCAAGGAACTTGGCGCCGAAGAATACCAGCGCATCGAACAGGCTTCGGTCCGCCAGGTCGTGAAGATGCAGGAAGATATCGGCCTGCAGATGGCCACCGACGGCGAATATCAGCGCTCGTCCTGGCATCGCGACTTCCTGCAGCAGATCGGCAACGTCCGGATGGTCGAGAACAACCTCAAAATGCGTTTCCATACGCATGAGGGCGACACCGACATGACCCCGCCCGGCTTCCGCATCCAAGGCAAGCTGCACCGGCCGAAGCCGATTTTCGTCGATCATTTCAAGTTCTTGAAATCGATCTGCAATGTCACCGCCAAGATCACCATGCCCAGCCCCAGCAACCTGCATTTCCGCGGCGGGCGCGGCATGGTCGATGAAACGGCCTATCCCGACATGGAAGAATTCTTCGACGATCTGGGCCGGGTCTATCGCGAAGAGATCGCCGATCTGGCCGCGGCCGGCTGCGAATATTTCCAGCTCGACGAAGTCAATTTCGCCTATCTGTGCGATCCGGCCCTGCGCGAGCAGGTCAAGGCAATCGGCGAGGACCCGGAAAAGCTGCCGCAGACCTATGCCAAACTGCTCAATTCGGTGATCGACGGCCGCCCGAAGGGCATGGTCGCGGCGATGCATCTCTGCCGCGGGAATTCACGCAGCGCCTGGATCGCCGAGGGCGGTTACGACCCGGTGGCCGACGTCCTGTTTAACCAGGTCAATGTCGATGGCTATTTCCTCGAATATGATAGCCCGCGCGCCGGCGACTTCTCGCCGTTGCGGTTCGTGCCGAAAGGCAAGACCGTCGTGCTGGGCCTCGTCACCTCGAAGCTCCCGAAAATGGAGAGCAAAGACGAACTCAAGCGCCGCATCGACGAAGCGTCGAAATATTGCCCGCTGGAACAATTAGCGCTAAGTCCGCAATGCGGATTCGCCAGCGTTCTCGAAGGCAACATGCTCACCGTCGCCGACGAAATCGCCAAGCTTAAGCTCATTCTCGAAGTATCGCGCGAAGTCTGGGGATAAGGCGGTCACACCCGCCATCGGGGGAAAAGATGGCGGGCAAGACGGTCAATGTTACCGAGATCATCGATGAACGCGGCTTCGGCCGCTTTCAGCTCGGTGTCACCTTCTGGTGCGGGCTGCTTATCCTGCTCGACGGATTCGATATCGGCACCACAGCCTATGTGGTGCCGACGGTCGCACCACTTTGGCATATCACCCCGGCCGCGTTCAGCCAGGCGTTCCTCTCGACGCTCGTCGGCGTGCTGATCGGCACGCTCGCCTCGGGGCCGCTGGCCGATCGGTATGGCCGCAAGAAAGTCATTCTTCTATCGGCACTGACCTTCGCCATTTTCGAGTTGGCGACGATCCCGGTATCGTCATTGATGTCCTTTATCGTCGTGCGGTTCCTGACCGGACTGGGCATCGGCGGACTGATGCCGATTTCCATCGCGATGACCGCCGAATATGCGCCGCGCCGCATCCGTACCACCGTCACCGCCATCATGTATCTGGGCTTTCCGCTGGGCGTCGGCATTGCCGGCTTTGCCGCAGCCGAGCTTATTCCGGCCTATGGCTGGCAGGCGATGTTCGTGGTCGGCGGCGCTCTGCCGTTGTTGCTGTTGCCGGTCGTGATTTTCACCCTGCCGGAATCGATCCGCTTTCTCGTCGCACGCGGCGGCAGTCCGGCACGTATCGCGACGCTGCTGAACCGGCTGACGCAATCGGCGCAATATGATGCCGCCGATCAATTCGGTATCGCTGAGGAAAAGACCGCCGGCTTCACCGTGAAAGAACTTTTCACCGAAGGACGCGCCGCCAGCACGGTCCTTCTTTGGGTGATCTTCTTCTGCAATCTCCTGGTAATTTATTTCCTCAGTGCCTGGCTGCCGACGATCCTGTCGGCCGCCGGCGTGCCGATCGGTGCGGCCAGCCGTTTGACCGGCGCGTTGAGTCTTGGCGGCGTCGTCGGGATTCTGCTGTTGGGTCCGTTGGTCGATAAGATCGGCGCGACCCGCGTCGTGCGCACGCTCTATGTCGCGGCGGCGATCTGCATTTTCGGCATCGGCTTTTCCGGCGATAACATTACCTTGCTGGCGATCACCATCACCGCCTGCGGCGGCTGCATCACCAGCAGCCAAAGTTTCAGTAATGTTCTGGCGGCGAGGCTTTATCCGACCACCATGCGATCGACCGGCGTCGCCTGGGCATTGGGCATCGGCCGCGCCGGTACGTTGCTGGGGCCGGTCGTCGGCGGGCTGATGCTGAACGCGCATTTCGATACGCGGACGATGTTCTTCAGCACCGCCATTCCCGCGGTGATCGCCGCGATCGCGATGTTCATCCTCGGCCAGCGGCTGCGCGCCGAAACGAAAGATCCCGCCGCCTCATAAAAAAGCCGGCGGCAACGCGCGAAGCGTCACCGCCGGTTTCATGGAAAGACTCTTAGCGTGCCGCGAAACGCGGCAGCAGCGGCGCGGCGTTATTGTCGATCGCGCGCAGCTCTTCGGTGGTGAAAGCGCCGCTCTTGATCAGTCCATTCACGCATTCATCCGAATAGCGCCACGGATAATCGGTGCCGTAGCAGATCTGCTGCAGCGGAATGAGATGCTTCAACGCCAGCAGCGGCGAGCCGTGCAGCACCTGAGCCGTGTCATAGAAGAATTTCCGCGCTTCGGCGACGAAGCCGTTCGGCATCAAGGGCGCATAGCGCGCGATCTTTTCCATGCGGATGAAGCGTTCGACCAGGAACGGCATCGTGCCGCCACCATGCGAGAAGATGATCTTGATATCGGGGCAACGATGGAGCGTGCCGCCGAATAGCAAGTTCACCAGCGCGCGCGTCGTATCCGTGCCGTATTCGATCGACGAATCGCGGATGTCGATGTCTTTGAGGATATTCTGCGTGCAGCAAGGCCCATGCGGATGGGTGTAGATCACCGCCTTGCGGCGATTGAGTTCGTCGAACACCGGCGCGAAGACCTTGTCGCCCAGCCAATGATCGCCATAGCTGGTGATCAGATGGACGCCATCGACCTTCAGGACGTCATAGGCGTAAGCGATTTCCTTCAGCGTCGCATCGACATCGGGCAGCGGCAGGCTGGCGAAGGTGCCGAAGCGGCCGGGATAATCACCGACGAGGCGGGTCATATATTCGTTGTTCTCGCGCGCGAACTTAACGCGCGCGGCGCCTTCGATACCTTCGGGCAGGGTCGCCGAATTGACGGCGAGGCTGACGCCCGCCTTGTCCATGTCGGCGATGGCATCTTTCTCGTTCATGATCGAGGCGAGATGCGGGGTCAGCGTACCCAGGTCGCGGAGTTCCTGAATGTACTGGGGCGCGACGAGATGATGGTGGACGTCGATACGGGACATGAAAATTACCTCTGAAAACGCGGCAAAAGGGGCTGGATGTTTTTATATTCGATACCGGCCATCTCCTCGGCGCTGAGCACGCCAGTCGCCTTAAGCTCGGCGATGCAATTGGCCGATTCGCTCCACGGATAGTCGGAACCGAAGACGGTGTGATCGAGGCCGACGACCTGACGCAGCGCGGTCAGCAGCACTTCGTGCGAGGCCTGGGCGGTGTCGTAATAGAATTTCTTCAGCTCGGCGACGATGCCTTGCGGGAACAGTTTCTGGTTCGCCGGGATATTCGCTGTCTTGAGAAAGCGATAGATCAGGAACGGCATCGTGCCGCCGGCATGCGACCAGATCATATTGAGGTCGGGGCAACGCTGGGCTGTGCCGGTGAAGACCATGTTGGCGATGGCGCGGGTCGTGTCGGTGCCGAATTCGATCATCGCGTCCGGCATGACGATTTCTTTCAGCGGCCGGGTGCAGCAATAGGGCGAATGCGGATGGGTGTAGATCAACACCTTGCGGCGGTTCAGCTCCTCGAACACCGGCGCGAAAATCTTGTCGCCCAGCCAATGATCGATATAGCTGGTCATCAAATAAATACCGTCGGCTTTCAGTACATCGAGGGCATATTCGATTTCCTTCAGCGCATCGTCGATATGCGGCATGGGCAACATCGCGAACATGCCGAAACGGCCCGGATGATCGGCGACGAGACGCGCCAAGAACTCGTTGTTCTCGCGCGCATAAGCAACGCCGAGCTCGCGATTTTCGAGGGTCGGGCGCGGCGGCGCAGGCGTCGAATTGATCGCGGTGGTAACGCCGCCCTTGTCCATATCCTCGATCGCCTGCGCCGCATTCATAGCGTCGGCGTCGTGCTGCATGATGATTTTCTCGTCCAGCAGTTTGACGAGCGATTTCGGCGTGGCGAGATGATGATGGACGTCGATGCGCGGCATGGACACAGACCCTGCGAGATGCGGCGGCAGAGCATCACATCCGTGCTGTCCGGCGCCTGCGATTGAGGAAAAGCAAAAAAGACACTGCTTTCGTGCAAAGGGTTTTTACCGTTTTCAGGGCGGTGCGCCAGAGAAATCGAACTTCCCCATCCCGACCCAAACGATCCACCGTGACACGCAAGAGTAGCTTGATATACACTTACCCAGGGATAAAACCGTGGGGGAAGCTAGCGATGCAGGGCAATCTGATTGAAGGCGCCAGCCCGAGGCTCAGCGATAATCAGCCGGTCGTTTATGCCGGAAAGCCGAGGCTGACCCAGCTTCTCGTGAAGAATTTCTTCCTGACAATCGTGACGGCGGGCGTCTATCGGTTTTGGGCGGCCACCCGCGTGCGCCGGTACTTTTGGAGCAACATCCAACTGGCCGATGATACGTTTGAATATACCGGAACGGGAAACGAGCTGTTCATTGGTTTCCTGATCGCGATGGCGGTCCTGGTTCCTCTTTTCATCGCCTATGTGATTGTCGAGCGTTTGACCCTGGGCAATCCGTGGATCGCGGGGGCACTTCAATCAATTTATTTTCTAACGCTCATCATGCTGTTCCAGATCGCAGCCTTTCGCTCGCGGCGCTATCGCTTGTCGCGCACCATGTGGCGCGGCATCTACGCGGCGCAGACCGGATCGACCTGGACCTATCTTGGACTGTCGCTGTTCTATGGTTTCCTGACGGTCGTAACGCTGGGTCTTGCATCGCCTTGGGCAAGCGTCGCGCTCGAGCGCTACAAACTCAATCACACTTGGTTCGGCGATCATCCCCTCGCGATCGAGGCATCGGGCCGGCACGTCTTTTTGCCCTGGCTGTTGGCGCTTCTTCTGTTCGCCTTGCCGATCATCGTCGCCCTTGGCGCCAATGTGGGTGTGTTCTCACAAATAGCGCAAATGCAGGGTCCGCCTGCGACCCGCCCCCTGCTCATTCTTCCCCATCCCGTTGCCCTGTGGCTGTTGCTGGTGACTGTCTTTGCCGGCGTACCGGCACTTGTCGCCTATCAGGTCGTCTGGTTTCGCTATCTTGCGTCCCACATCCGACTCGGCACCAGCCGGCTTCGTTCGACGGCAAGCAGTATGCGTATCATGCGCATCACGATTCTCTTTGGCCTTGCGGTGATCGCCTTCTTCGTAATCGTCATGGCGATCACGGCGACTCTCGTTGCCGCCATTGCCGCAATATCGCACCCTGTCCCCGGTCAAGCGCCCATCCCCGCCGCGACGCTATTGCCGATCTTGGGATTTGCCGTGTTGTACGTCGTGCTGCTGCTCGGCATACATCTGATGTCCTATTGGTGGTTGCGCGTACCGATCCTGCAGCACCTTGCTACCACGATGGAAATCGAGAATTTCAGCGTGGTGCAGGAGATCACTCAATCCACGCAGCCGCGGCAGAAATACGGAATCGGCGATAGTTTCGAACTCGGTGCATTCTGAATCCATGATGCAAGGTTGGCCAGCGCGTTATCACGATGGCCGTACAGCGAAGTCCCAAGAGGTCGCAGCGCAGCTTGGTGCCGACGGTCTTATCGTCACCGATGCCGCTGACGCTCAGGTCGTCTCTTGGCCGTTCGGCGAAATTCGTTTGATCGACGGCCCGAACGACGACGGCACGATAAAGTTGGGACGCGTCGATGCGCCGGGACGTCTGACGTTGCGCCAAGCGGACACGCTCGACGCACTGGAAATGCACTGTTCCGGTCTGCATCGCAGCATGGATGGGCATCAACCCTGGCGGGCGATCTTGTTGTGGTCCGGCATAGCCATCGCCGCGATCGCCTTCCTGATCGTCATCGCCATTCCCTTCGCTGCACGTCATGCGGCGCAATGGTTATCACCGGCGCGCGAGGTTCAGCTCGGCGATCAGGTCGCCGACGCGATCATCTTCATCACCGTTACGTCCGAACACCGGCAACATCCGGATTGTTCGACCGTCCAAGGCGATGCGGCACTGAAGCATCTCACGTCGCCGCTGATGGCGCAGCTCGCGCTTCCGGAGCCGCCACGGATTCGGATCGTCAACAGCGCGATGTTGAATGCGCTCTCTCTTCCCGGCGGCCAGATCCTTGTCTTCAAAGGACTGCTCGATTTCGTAGAGAGTCCCAGCGAACTCGCTGGCATCCTCGCGCATGAAGGGGCGCATATCGAACTGGGCCATCCAACCGCCCTGGTCATTCAGCGGAGCGCGACCGCCTTTCTGATCGGGCTGTTGCTGGGCGATGTCTTCGGCGGCTCGGCCGTCGGCGCTGCCGGCGCCGCCATCCTCGACGCGCATTTCGGCCAGGACGCGGAACGGGCCGCCGATGCGAGAGCACTGATCCTTTTGCAAAAGGCCGGGATCGATCCCCACCCGTTCGCCGCTTTTTTCGAACGTCTCGACGCGAAGGGACAGCAAAGCGCCATCCCGCTCGATTTCCTCAGCAGCCACCCTCTGAATGCAGAACGGGCACAGCATATAGAGGCGGCGCCGCATCAGGGTGGACAGGCGCTCGATCCGCAGGGGTGGCAGGCCCTTAAAACCATCTGCGGTTAGCCCGTCCGTTAGGGCTTGGTAAAAACTGTTAAAATGCAGGGGAAATTTAGCGCGGGCTTAACTCGTTAGCATCAACCATCCAACCTGTTGTGACCCGTCCGTTACTGCGTGGTTTGGAGCCTTGTGATGATGCGTTTGTGCCGTGAATTGTTTGCCGATGAGAGCGGGGCAACTGCGATCGAATACGGGCTGATCGCCGCGTTGATCGCCGTCGTCGTCATCAGCGCGGTCCGGACGGTGGGCACGAAGCTTACGACCACCTTCACGTCGGTCGCGACAGCGCTCTAGGCCGGCCTCATCAGCGGTAAGATAAAAAAAGCCGCGCTCGAAGCGCGGCTTAAGTCATCTTGGGATCGCTAACAGGGAGGCTGCGTTAGCGTCTGAAACCGTAGAATCTAGGAATATGGTTAACAAAAGGTTAACGCCCGCACTTTCCTTTAACCCGGCATTAAGTTTTTTGCGGCCGATCCTGTAAAACGTCTCATCGCCCCCGTGAGCCGCCCTCCCCACCGGAGAAGACCACTATGTTCAGCCCCCTCGCCGCCGGCGCTTTGTGCGCCGCGCTGTTGGCGCCGTCGCCCGCCGCCTTTGCGCAGCAAGCCTCTTTCGGGACCGGCCCCGAGGCCAAGGCCATGCTGCAGCGCGCCATCCCCGAGTTGAAACGGAACCCGGCCGAGGCCATCACCGAATTCAACAAGGGCGATGCCCGTTTCCGTGACCGCGATCTTTATCTTTTCTGTTTCGGCATGAAGGACGGCAAAACCGTCACCCATGTCCGCCCGACCCAGATCGGCAACGACGTCCGCACCCTGAAGGACGCCAAAGGCAAAGCCTTCGGCCGCACGCTCTATCACAGCGCGATCAAGGGCAAGATTACCCCAGTCGGCTATATGTTTCCGCGCCCCGGCTCCGACGTGCCGGCAAAGAAGATTTCCTATGTAACGCGAGTCGGCGATCTCGGCTGCGGCGTCGGCTATTACAAATAGCCATGCCGGGAAGACGGAACCGTCGATGAAACACGGCGCATGCGGGCTCGATTTCGGCACGTCGAATTCGACCTTGGGCATTATGAAGGACGGCAAGCCGTCGTTGGTCTCGCTTGAAGACGATCAGCCGACCTTGCCCAGCGCGATCTTTTATAATTACGACGACGAGAAGACCTATTTCGGCCGCGACGCTTTGGCGGAATATATCGGCGGCGCCGAAGGACGGCTGATGCGCTCGCTCAAGAGCGTCCTCGGCACGACACTGATGAACGAGACGACGCAACTCAAAAAACGCCGCATCGCCTTTCCCGACATCATCCGCGAATTCGTCGCGCATCTGAAAAAGACCGCCGAGGCGAAAGCCGGCACGCCCCTCACCCATGTCGTCGTCGGCCGGCCGGCGCATTTCGTCGATGACGATCCGGAAGCCGACGCGCAAGCCCAGTCGCAACTGGAAGAGATCATCCGCAAGACCGGCTTCACCGACATCGAATTCCAATTCGAGCCGATCGCCGCCGCGTTCGAATATGAGATGACCGCGGAGCCGCGCAACGAATTGGCGCTGATCGTCGATATCGGCGGCGGCACGGCGGACTTCTCGATCATCCGCACCGGCAGCGGCCGCGCCAATCATCCCGACCGTTCGGACGATATCCTCGCGACCTATGGCGTCCATGTCGGCGGCACCGACATCGACCGTATCCTCGCGCTCGACAAGATCATGCCGCTACTCGGCTATCTGACCCGCCTCAAGGGTAAGCAACGTCTGCCGGTGCCGTCCTGGATCTATAGCGATCTGGCGACGTGGCATCGGATTAACCTGCTCTATAGCCACACGCTGCGCACGCAGGTGGCGCAAATGATTCTCGAAGCCGAGAAGCCCGACCTGCTCAAACGTCTCGCCAATGTCTTGCAACACAAGAAGGGGCATTACCTGCTGGGCTGCGCCGAAGCGATGAAGGTCGCCCTCAGCGATCACGAAACCACGACGATGGACCTCGACATCGGCGCCGACGGCTTCCCGATCGAAATCGCCCGCATCGATTTCGCCACGATGCTGACGCCTTGGCTCGATGCGATTTCGAGTGCGATGACGAAGACGTTGGCGCTGGGCGGCGTTGAAGCCGAGGATATTCACGCCGTGTTTCTCACCGGCGGCACGAGCCTCTCGCTGCCTGTGCGGCAACGCGTGCAACAGATGTTCGCTGGGGCGCGGATGGTGACCGGCGACAGCCTCGGCAGCGTCGGGCTCGGCCTAACTCTGGCGGCTGCGCGGCGATTTCAATAATCGCCATCGCGACAGGCGTTGGCGACCCCAACGAAAATTCGCGCGCCATAGGCGCGTTGAGCGCGAACCAAACGTTTCCGCTTACTGACCCGTTCGAAAGAGCATCGAGACAAGAGTCAACATCGTCCGGAAGGTCAAAAGCGAAAACGCTTTGCGTAATTCGGCAGGCGTGAGGACAGCGCGCATCGGAAGCGCTCCCATGATCGTACCCTCGATCACGACGCCGTCGGTGCTGCTCGAAACTTTCGTGACGTCGATGAGCTCGGTCTTCTCGGGCGTGAACAGCTTCATGGCTATTTCGTCAATCGTTCGAAATCGATACCGAGATCGGCGCAAATCTTGACGGCGGTGGCTCTTCCCCCGCCGGTCACGCCGCCAGGCGGATGCATGAAGGTTCCAGCGAGATAAAGGCGCTCGATGCCAGGCACCGCGTATTGGGCAAGCTCCGCCGTCGGCCGATGGCCTCCGAACTGATGCAGGTATTTTCCCACGCCGCCGACATCACCGCGCTGGAAAGTCGGTGTATGGCTCAAGACATCAAGCGGGGAGTCGTATTTGTATGCGACGATATTGGCGTCATCCATGTTTGCGCAGTAATGCCGGTACTGCCCAAGAAGCCACGCGGCATGCTCCTCCTTACGCGTTTCCCATCCCGCCGATCCGCCGTCGCGCAAATCCCATGGCCCGAAGCCGAAAACACTCAACGTCGCCTTTCCGGCCGGCGCACGCGACGGATCGAATTGCGAATTGACGTGCGCCGCCATGATCGCGTGCCCGCCGAGGTCGCCGTAGCGGAAATCGTCGAAAATGCGTCGGTAGTCTTCCAGTCGCGAAGGCGCGAAGTTGACCAGTGCAACGCGCCCGGCTTCCTCACCGGCGTGATATCGTGGTGCGGCGTTGAGCGCCAAATGTCCTGCCATGATTGAAAAGCTCGCCGTCGTCGTGGCTTTGGCATTCGCGGCCACGCGTGGATCAAGGCCATCGACATAACTATCGAGCAGCCACGGGTGAATCTGCCCGATAACGGCGGTCTTGGCAGCGACGGTCTCGCCGCCCGCAAGACGCACGCCCGCCGCGCGCGTGCCGTTGAGGACAATCTTCTCGACCGCGGCATTTTTTCGAAACTCAGCCCCATGCGCCTTCAAGCAGGACATCAGCGCATCGACTAGCGCGCTGCTGCCGCCGACCGGAATTCCAGAGGGATAGGTATGGACAAAACCCGGCATCGTATAGAGCGCGAGACCGGTGCCTTTTTCCTCCGGCGCAATCAAGAGCTCGTTGGCGAACTTCAAAAGATGAATCTTCACCTTTTCGTTTTCGAACCATTCATTGACGAGGTCGAGCAGGCTTTTCTGCGCCGCGTGCATGATCTCGCGGCCTTCAGGGCTTTGATCCAGCAAGGCCCAGAACGCGCCTTGAGGCGCTGGCGGGACGAACATCCCGGCAGTAATGAGAGGCAGGATCGCCTTGCTCTTCATCGCGAACCGACGATACGCATCGCCGTCACGCGGCGACAGTGCGGAAATTGAGCCGCAAGTCCGATCAAGATCGGCATAGCTCACGATCGCACTTTGATCGTCGAAGATGGTCGAGAATATGCCTTCTGGGTGTACGTAGCGCAGGCCATGTTTCGACAAGAGGCCAAGTTCGTCGCGTAAAATAAGCGGATTGGCCTGGATGATGATGTGCGTCGCCGAATGCCAGTCGTGACGGAAACCGGGAGCAACAAGCTCCGACGTCACCACACCGCCGCCGAACCAGTCGTTCTGCTCGAGCACGAGAACCTTCTGCCCAGCTTTCGCAAGATAGGATGCCGCGACCAACCCGTTGTGCCCCGAGCCGATGACGACGATATCATAAGCGGCCGCCATGATGATCCTCCCGCGCGGTTTGCGTGTTATACGCTTATTAGTCAGGTAACCTGTCTATCATAGCTATACTGGCACGACAAGCGTCTGCGCGATATCATCGCGATGAGTAACCACGGTTGACTGCATCGTGCCGCAAAGTCGTCAGGTAAAAAAACAAGTGGCGTTTCCCGCCGAGACGGCGTGGCGCAGTGCAAATATGAGCCGGCTTCTTTTTAGCGCGGCTTGGCTCTTTGACTCGCGAATTCTCGACTATGTGCAGCGGCATGGCTTTCCCCTGCTGCGGATGGCCCACCTTCACTTACCGCGTAACCTAGATCTCGAGGGTACGAGATTGACGGACCTGGCCGTGCGGGCGGAAATGTCGAAGCAATCGATTGGCGAAATCATCGATCAATGCGTCGCGATGGGGCTGGCGAGCCGTGTCCCTGACGAATCCGACCGGCGCGCGAAGATCGTCAAATTCACGGCGCGCGGTTTGCGCCTCTTAGATGTCGTGCGTGCCGCCTTGTCTTTTGCCGAGAATGAGATGCGCGCCGCTATCGGTGCACAAGGAACGGGCGAAGTGACGGCGGCGCTGACACAATATCGCGAACATATCCTCCGCAACCAAAAGCAGATGGGGCAAAAGTCGATCGCGCGTCGCGCGCCGCTGAACAGGTGACCGAGGTACCATCAGCCATGAAAAGTTGGTGTCCCCGGCGTGACTCGAACACGCGACCCACAGTTTAGGAAACTGTTGCTCTATCCGGCTGAGCTACGGAGACGTCCAACCGTCGGCTTCTTACCCCACGCCCGCCGTTGTCAGCAAATAGCGGAGGAAACCGATGCCGCTGGTCGCCGCTTATAGAAGCGCCGCTGGATCGGAGGCGGGGCGATGGCTGGAACGGCAGGCGGGATCAGGGTCGGCGTGGCGGGGTGGAGTATCCCGAAGCAGCATAGCGATGCGTTTCCCGAGGAGGGCACGCATCTCGAACGCTATGCCCAGCGATTCTCTGCTGTCGAAATCAATTCATCCTTCTACCGGCCACATCGGCCGCAGACCTATGCGCGCTGGGCCGCAGCGGTGCCGGCGGATTTTCGTTTTGCGGTGAAGATGCCGCGCGAGATTACCCATCGGCACAAGCTGGTCGATACGGCCGAGCTGCTGGAACGCTTTATGAGCGAGGCATCGGCGCTGGGCGAAAAGTTGGGGCCGGTGCTGGTGCAATTGCCGCCGAGCCTTCGCTTTGTTCAGGCGAATGTCGTGGCGTTTATGGAAACGCTGCGGGCGCGCTTCGACGGCGCCGTGGTGTGCGAGCCGCGTCATGAAAGCTGGTTCACCAACGATGTCGATAAGACACTGGCGCGGTACTGCATTGCCCGCGTCGCGTCGGATCCCGCGCTGGTGCCGCGCGCGGCGGTGCCAGGGGGCTGGATGGGCTTGACCTATCGCCGTCTGCATGGGTCGCCCGAGATGTATTATTCAGCCTATGACGCGGCCACCATCGCCGGGACGGCGAAGGCGATGCGCACGGAGGCGCATGAGGCTGGCGAGCGGTGGTGCATTTTCGACAACACCGCGCGCGGCGAGGCGACCGCCAATGCGTTGAGCCTTAGGGATCAATTGCATCGCCATCGGAAAGCGCCGGGTGCTTAAGAGGTGCGCTTATTTCGATTCACAATTTAAAGTGCAGTGCAGCATGCTTCGCTTTCCACACTATCCCGTTGCGGAAAATCGACAGCGCGCCCCCGCGTCTAATCTTGTTGTGATTGCGGTGGTTTAGACAGTTAGGTAAACTAATTTTAATTCAGAGCCCTAAAGGGCCTGGTCAGAACGACTCAACGCGAGGGGAGAACGTCATGTCGGTTTCCGCGCCCACGATGGGCCAAAGCGGCTCTACGTCACCACAAAGTCTCAGCTTCATCATTTCGGCATCGTCGGTCGGCACATTGATCGAATGGTACGACTTTTATCTCTACGGCATTTTGGCCAGCTTCTTTGCGGTGCATTTCTTCCCCGCCTCGATCGGCGGCACGCAGAGCTTCCTTTATAGCCTCGGGATCTTCTGGACCGGCTTCGTCGTCCGTCCGTTCGGCGCGATCTTCTTCGGCCATATCGGCGATCTGGTCGGGCGCAAATTCACCTTCATGCTGACGCTCGGGCTGATGGGCTTTGCGACCTTCCTGGTCGGCTGCCTGCCGACCTTCGATCAAGTCGGCTGGCTGGCCCCGTCGCTGCTCGTTGCCTGCCGTGTCATCCAGGGCCTGGCCCTCGGCGGTGAATATGGCGGCGCGGCGACCTACATCGCCGAGCATGCGCCCGACGGCAAGCGCGGCTTCTACACCAGCTGGATTCAGACCACCGCGACGATGGGCATCGTCACCGCGCTGCTCGTCATCCTGGCCTTCCGTCTCGGCGGCGGCGAGGAATGGTTCCAGAGCTTCGGCTGGCGCGTGCCGTTCATGATCTCGGCGCTGCTCGTCATCGTCGCCGGCTATATCCGCATCCGGATGCAGGAATCGCCGCTCTTCGCCAAGCTGAAGGCGCAGGGCAAGTCATCGGACAACCCGGTGCGCGACACATACGGCAGCGGCAAGAACTGGGGCCTCATCTTACTGGCGCTGTTCGGTGCGACCGCACCGGAAGGCGTCATCTGGTACACGGGTCAGTTCTACGCCCTGACCTATCTCTCGACGGTTCTCAAGCTGCCGTATGTCGAGGTGTATCTGGTCCTGGTACTGGCCTTGATCTTCGGTGCGCCGTTCTTCGTCGTCTTCGGCTGGCTCAGCGATCGCATCGGCCGGCGCACGATCATGATCTCGGGCTTCGTGCTCGCGGTGCTGACTTACTTCCCGGTCTTCACCGCCTTCACGACCTTCAAGGACAACCCGGTCATCCTGACGCTGCTGTGCTTCTACCTGGTGATCCTGGTCACCATGGTTTATGGGCCGATCGCCGCGTTCCTGGTCGAGTTGTTCCCGGCGAAGATCCGCTACAGCTCGATGTCGATGCCCTATCACGTCGGCAATGGCGTCTTCGGCGGCGGCGTGCCGTTCATCGCGACCGCGCTCGCCGCATCGTGGCCGGGCGTGCCATTGGTCGGGCTTTATTATCCGATCAGCGTCGCCACCGTCGGCATCGTCGTCGGACTCTTCGGCTTCAAGAAATCCTCGCAAGACGTCAAGATCTGGGACGAGGTCGGCGGCCGCTAACGCGGATTACGCTCTCTACTGATCAGGCCCGGGGCGCAAGCTCCGGGCCTTTTTCTTTGACGTTTTCAGAATTTCAATCTGTTCCGGATGGGTGATCGTCATCGTCGGATGAAGATGCCCGTCGATGAATCCCCTTATCAATAAGGGCTTTCCGGCAAGCGATGTCGGATCGAGTCCCGCCGCCTTGCACAGCTTTACCACCGCCGGCGTCATGCTGAGCGCGAAGCCCGCGCGCGGCGTTGCGCCGAAATCGATATAGGTGCCACTCGATCGCGTTTCGACGGTCGTCACCGTGCCCGTCACCAACGCGAAGGTGCCGGCGGCGCGTTCCGCCGCGGCCGCATCGACGATCGCATAAGCCGGATCGGCCCAAAGCCCGCGACGGTACCGCCGCGCCAGCCGTTCGAGCTTCAGCATATCCTCGATGCCGGCGCGATTGTCCGGCACGCTGCGCACACGGACGACACCTTGACGAAGAAGTTCGCCTTGCACCCACGTGGTGCCGACAAAGACCTGTGCCGCGACGCGGCTATAACGATCCTGGGGCGTACCGGCGAAGGTCAGTGTCAGCGTTTGATCCGCGACCAGCGCGTTGAGCGCATCCTTCGCCTTGCGTGCCGCCACCGCGCGCGTCGGCACGTCGATGCCGACGAGGTGAATGACGCGATCATCGGTGAGAGTGATCGTCGCACCGTCGGACACCTCGCGCACATGCCCCTCGCCGCCGGGCGCAAACACAGTATCTGCCAGGGCCGGCGTCGCCAGAAAAACGAGCAGGGCAAGCCACGCGAAACGCATGAGGTTCAGGCTTCGATACGATCGACGATGCTGCCGTCGAGCGCGAAGCAGGCAGCGACGAGCGGGCCGCCGAAGCCGCATCCCGCATCGATCGATGCGGCATAAGCGGTATCGACGATGCCGGCATGGTTGCGATCGATACCGCGCACGACGCGCCGATAACCGGCGAAGGGCGCGTTCAATTGCAGGATGTCTTTATCGCACCACCAGAAGATATCGCCCTGCAGGTCGAGCGGCTTGTTCGCATCGACACCGGCATGAACGAACAGCAGCTTGCCATCATCGGTGAAGGCGGCGCGGCGAAGATTGTTCAAGAGCGCGCGATGGCCCGATCGTGCTTCGAGCGCGGCGCGCAACGTTCCGGTCCAGCGCGTCAGCGCGAGGACGCCGTCGCGGCTGGCAGCGAGCCCTTGCCGTACATCAATGCCGTAGGAGGAAAGCGTCTTATCGACGCCGTGTTCGAGCATCCACGGCAGGACTTCGCGCGGGTTCGGGGCGAATTGAAGCTCGAGCAGTTTCTGCCACATCTCTTCCTGGCTGCCGCGCAGGAAGGCGATGTCGCCGATGAAGGCATTACGGCGAGCGAGGAACAGGCGGCGGAACATGATCAGCGCGTCGAGCGTCGCCGCCGCCGCCGGCCCATAGCCGAGATAATTGCCGAGATAGACGAGCCGGTCGCCGATATTCAGTTTCGGTGCGAGCCGGGCATGAAGCGCGACGAGGCGGTGGGCCTCGGCATGAATCGCGCCGACCGCCCAGACCCGCCGGGCGCGCGCGAAACGGCCGTAGATTTCAGAATCGCAGGGCGGGAGGCCGGCCAAAGCCGCGGCCTCACCGGCTATGCGGCGGCGAGCATCTGCTCGACGCGCTTGACCGCCGTGTTCTCGTCGATTTTCTCGACGGCGGCGAATTCGCGCACAAGCCGATCAAGCGCCGCCTGATAGATCTGACGTTCGCTGTAGGACTGCTCGGGCTGACCGGCGTTGCGGAAGAGGTCGCGCACGACTTCGGCGATCGAGGCCGGATCGCCGGAATTGATCTTTGCCTCGTATTCCTGGGCGCGGCGGCTCCACATCGTGCGCTTGGCGCGCGAGCGGCCTTTGAGTTTGGTCAGCGCCGTTTCCATTTCTTTTTTGGTCGAGAGACGGCGCAGGCCGGAATTCTTGGCCTTGGTCACCGGGACGCGCAGGGTCATGCGGTCTTTGTCGAAATGGACGACGAAAACATTGAGCGTGTAGCCGGCGATTTCCTGGTTTTCGACGGCCATGATCTTGCCGACGCCATGAGTCGGATAGACGACGAGATCGCCAGCGGCAAAACCCAGCTTTTCAGCTTTTTCGGGTTTTTCAGCCTTCTCGACTTTCTCGGCCTTTTCCGCCTTTTCGGCGTGCTTCTTGTCTTCTTTCTCTTTTACTGCTGACGGCATCACAAACCCTCCACCGGGACCTGTCGCGAGGCTGCCCGGGCACACGAAGCTGCTTTCCGACAAGGGAGGTGAATTGCCCGTCCCCCCTCGGTCAAGCCGCCCGGACCCATGTCACCGGGATGACGTAACGGGCTTCGTTACGTCTATTGTGACAATTACCACAAAAATCGAGGAAATGCCAGCGCCGGGAGTCCGCGACTCCCGGCAACCCACTGTTTAATTGGGTTTTTTGCTATCTTTTAGCCGGGTTCGGGCTGAAGTGTTGCGTGAACTTATCGGCAACATCTTTCCACTTGTCGGCGTCGTCCGGGGCCGGGCCCTTGCGGGTGATATTCGGCCAGGAGCCGGCATACTCGCGATTGATCTCGAGCCATTTCTCGGCCGAAGATTCACTGTCCGGGACGATCGCCTCGGCCGGGCATTCCGGTTCGCAGACGCCGCAATCGATACATTCGTCGGGATGGATGACGAGCATGTTCTCGCCTTCGTAGAAGCAGTCCACCGGACAGACTTCGACGCAGTCCATGTATTTGCACTTAATGCAGGCTTCGTTAACGACGTAGGTCATGGCGTATCACTCTCAGTAAACCGAATCTCATTCAACCGTCTGCAGGCCCAACCGGCGCAGCACACGGCGCTTTGCCTCGCCTCGCTCGTGGTCCGACACATCGATCAGACCCGTGATCCGCCGCACCAGCGTGTCTTCCAGCGCATCGACCACGCCGTCCGCATAGGCGACGTCCCACAGCATCTCAACCAGCTCGATCTTGCGCTCGCGCGGCATGCGGGCGTTGACCGTGCGGATGAACCCGAAAAGCTGGGCCGATCCTTCGACCCGTTTTTCGGCGGCATCCACCAGCGCTTGCGCATCGGCGGGCGACAGGCTGAAACCGCGTTGCAAGAGGGAACGGAGGATTTCTCTTTCGCGCGCGTCGAACTGCCCATCGACCGCCAGCGCCGTTTCGAGCAACAGCGCCGCAACCGCGAGCGGCAATTCGTCGATGCCGCGTGAAAGATTGTTGTCCCCCTCTTTCAACCACGAGAACAGCCGATCGATCATCACTTTGCGTAGCATGGGGGTTGGACGCGTTCAACCCTGTGCGGAATGCGGCTTTTTGGCAGTGTCGGCTGCGCCACAGCCGGTTCCACGCTAGGATTTCCCGATGGTCGAAAACGCTGCTTTCCCGGTGCCGGGCTGGCGCCGCCGCTATGGCGCCGCACGGCGGCTGCTGCGCCTGCCCACCAGCCCCCTGCAAGGCTGGCGGACGCGCGGCTTTTACCGCCAGTTCGTCCATCCAGGGGATATGTGTTTCGATATCGGGGCCTATCGGGGCAACCATACGGCGCATTTTCTCAAACTGGGCGCGCGCATCCTTGCCGTCGAGCCGCAGCCACGGCTTATGGCGAGGCTGCGGCGACGCTTCGCCGGCAATTCGCGCGTCACCCTGATCGGTACCGCGCTGGGCGCGACGCCCGGCAAGGCAACCCTGGCGATCGACCCGGCCCGGCCGACCCTCGCCAGCCTGTCGCCGGAATTTCTCGATCAGGCCGGCGCAAAGCGCTGGCGCGAGCGGATCGAGGTCGATGTCACGACGCTCGACGCGTTGATCGTCGCCCATGGCATGCCGGCTTTCTGCAAGATCGACGTCGGTGGCTATGAACATGCCGTGCTGGAAGGGCTGACCCGGCCGCTGTCCCGGCTGTCGCTTGCCTATCTGCCCGCGGCGCTCGACCCGGCCCTTATCGCAATCGCCCGGCTGAACCGTCTTGGGCCTTATCGCTTCAACCGTTCCCCCGGCGAGACCATGCGGTTGGTCATTCCGCGCTGGCTGGGCGCGGCGGAAATGGCCGCCGAGTTGCGCCGCCCGCCGCCCGATGCCGAAAGCGGCGATATCTATGCCTTCCTCGACGACGGCAGCCATAGCCGATAAATTCGCGCCATGAGTAAAGCCTTCACCAAGGAAAACGACGAGACGGAAGACAGCGCGCCCGATCCAGCCGCGCCCGCCCTTCCCGTCGGCGCCAAGAACTACATGACGCCGGAAGGCTTCGCCGCGATGCGCAGCGAGTTGCGCCAGTTGTCGCGCGACGAGCGGCCGAAAGTGGTCGAAGTCGTCTCCTGGGCCGCCGGCAACGGCGACCGGTCGGAAAACGGCGATTACATCTATGGCAAACAAAGATTGAGACAAATCGACGGCCGCATCCGTTATCTCACCAAGCGGCTCGAAATCGCCGAGGTCGTCGATCCGGCACAGCAGCCCAACCGCGAGCAGGTTTTCTTCGGGGCCACCGTGGTTTACGTCAACGCAAAGGACGTCGAGAACACCATCACGATCGTCGGTGTCGATGAAACGGATTCAGGCGCGCGCAAGGTCAGTTGGGTTTCGCCGATCGCCCGTGCCTTGTTGAAAGCGCGCGAGGGCGACACCGTCGAGTTGAGAACACCCACCGGGCCGGAGCAGATCGAAGTCGTGTCGATCCTCTATCCCGACAAAGCAGGTTGAAGATGAGCAAGGGCCGTGTCGTCGTTCTTCATTTCGTCGCGCAGATGCCGATGGCCGGCATCGCCTGGCAGGCGCTGCAATATCTCGTCGGGCTGGAAAAGCTCGGCTACGAAGCCTGGTACGTCGAGAATCACGGCGCCAATCCCTACGATCCGCGCGCCAACAGCGTGATGATGGATTGCAGCTACAACGTCGAATATCTCAAAGGCGCGATGGAGAAGCACGGCTTCGCCGGACGCTGGGCCTATTGGGATGCGATCAACGACGTCTATCACGGCATGACGCGCGACAAAGTGTTCGACCTTCTGAAAGGCTCGGACGCGCTGATCAATCTGTGCGGTGCGACGCGGCTGCGTGAAGAACACATGGCCTGCCCGGTGCGGATCATGGTCGATACCGATCCGGTCTATGAGCAGATCAAATACGCCAAGGCCGATCCGGGCGCGCGCGCTTATCTCGATGCGCACACGCATTTTTTCACCTATGGCGAGAATGTCGGCGGCAAGGATTGGATCGTGCCGTTGTGCGATGTGCCGTGGAAGCCGACTCGTCCGCCGGTCGTGCTGGACCTATGGCCCGAGACGCCGGGATCGCCGGATTGTTTCTCGACCATCGCCACCTGGGAAAACAAAGGCAAGAATATCGAGTTCGGCGGCGAGCATTACGTCTGGTCGAAGCATGTGAACTTCTTGCGCTTCCTCGATGTGCCCAAACAATCGAACCAATGCTTCACCATGGCGATGTTGCCGCCAACGCCCGAAGTCGAGGCGCAAGTGACGAGTGCCGGCTGGAGCCTGGTCGATCCGCGCCCGGTATCCAGCAGTCTCGAAGCCTATGGCGATTTCATGCGCGGATCGCGCGGCGAGTTCACCGTCGCCAAGGACATCTATGTCCGGCCCAATAGCGGCTGGTTCAGCGACCGCAGCGTCTGTTATCTCGCCTCGGGCCGCCCGGTCGTGACGATGGGCACCGAGTTCAGCCGGTTTTATCCCACCGGCGAAGGGCTGTTCGAATATAGCGACATGGACGGCGCGGTTGCGGCCATCGCCGCGATCAACGCCGATTATCCGCGCCATTCGAAGGCCGCGCGGCGCATGGCCACGGAATTTTTCGCCAGCGATGTCGTTGTCGGCAAGATGATGCGGGAAGCCGGTCTTTAAGCGACCGTTTCCCGGATTGGAGATACCCTTTCGTTCATGGCACTGATGGCCCCGCCTTCAGACCCGATCCGGTCCGATAAAATCGGCGCGCGCTTGGCGTGGCCGAGCTGGGACGGCTTGGCCTTTTTGCTGTTCATCGCCGTCACGGTTCTGGCGCTGGCGACGTTCCACCAATACGGCGTGACCTGGGACGAGGACGTCCATAACTGGTACGGCGTCTTCGTTCTCGAATATTATCGGTCCGGCTTCACCGACCTGCGCGCCATGCACTGGCAGGACCTGATCAATTACGGCGCGATCTTCGATACGACCGCAGCCGCGCTCAACGAGATATCGCCCTTCGGCACTTACGAGACCCGGCATCTATTGAATTCGCTGGTCGGCGTTATCGGTCTGGTCGGCACCTGGAAACTGGGCCGCGCCCTCGGCGGGCCACGCGCCGGATTCATCGCCGCGCTCTTCCTGGCCCTGACGCCGAATTATTATGGCCAGATGTTCAACAACCCGAAGGACATCCCCTTCGCCGCCGGCACGGTCTGGGCGCTTTACTACATGGTGTTACTGGCACGCGCGCTGCCCCGGCCCAGCGCCTCGCTGGTGCTGCGTCTCGCCTTTGCCTGCGGCGCGACCTTGGGCGTGCGCGTCGGCGGGCTGTTGCTGCTCGCCTATCTCGGCTTGCTGCTCGGGCTTTACGCCTTCTGGGCGATGATCGAGACGCGCGACTGGCGAACGCTGTTCATCGAAGGCTTCGGCAGCCTTGGCCGGATCTTCATTCCGGTGATCGTTATCGCCTATCCGCTGATGCTGATCTTCTGGCCCTGGGCGCAGCAGGCGCCGTTCCAGCATCCGCTCGACGCGCTCGCCACCTTTTCGCATCAGACCTTTCCGTTCCCGACGCTTTATGCGGGCGAATATGTCCCGGCGACCGATCTGCCCTGGTCCTATCTGCCGGTGCATATCCTCCTCGCCTTGCCCGAGTTGATTCTGCTGCTGCTGGTCGCAGCGCCGTTCGTCGCGGTGTGGCTGTTGCGGAATCGTTTTGCCGCCATGGGGCGCGGCACGATCCTCGCCTTCTTCATCGTCACCTTCGGCATCCTGTTTCCGGTCGGCTATGCCGTCGCGATCAAGGCCGTGCTGTTCGACGGCATGCGGCATTTCATTTTCGCGCTGCCGCCGATCGCGGCGGTCACTGCCGTTTTGGCCGACCGAATCTGGGAACATCTTAATGGCATCACGCTGCGCCGCGTCGTGGCCAGCCTGCTCGCCATCTATGGCATCATCCACATCCAGACGATGGTACGGCTGCATCCCGACGAATATGTCTATTACAACGCCTTCATCGGCGGCACCGAAGGCGCACAAGGTCTGTTCAAGCTCGATTACTGGGCGAATTCCTATCAGGAGGCGGTTCACGGCCTGACCGAATATCTACGCGCCGAATACGGCAGCGATTTCATGGATCACGATTTCACCGTTGCGGTTTGCGGCCCGCCGGGTTCGGCCGCCTATTACTTCCCGCCGAACTTCATCTTCACGCCCGATCGCGACAACGCCGACTTCTTCATCACCTTCACCAAGGACGAATGCGACAAGTCGCTGCCCGGCACCGAAATCTATCGGGTCGAGCGCATGGGTAGCCTCCTGTCGCTGGTGCTCGACCGGCGCGACATTGTGGCAGGCGCGCGGCTCGGGCTGCTCGCCGGCAGCCGCTAAGCCGATCCCGTGGAGCGCATCGAATATGAGCGGCTGGCCGCCGTCGAAGAGCGCGCTTGGTGGTTCCATGGCCTTCACACCAACCTCGTCGATGCTTGGCGCCGCGCAGCACAAGATAATGACGGGCGCATTCTCGATGCCGGTTGCGGCACCGGCGGTCTGTTGACGCGGCTAACGCGCGCCTTCCCGGCAGCGCAGCCTTACGGCCTTGAACTCGATCAGATAGCTGCGGCCACCGCGCGTACAAAAAGCAGCGCCGCTGTCACCACGGGTTCGATCACCCAGCCACCCTTTGCCGTCGCATCGCTCGATGCGATTTTCAGCGCCGATGTGTTGTGTCATCGCGGCGTCGAGCCGGCATCGACGCTGGACGCGCTGGCGCCGTGTCTCAAGTCCGGCGGCGTCCTGATCCTTAACCTCCCCGCCTATCGCTGGCTTTTCTCGGGCCATGACCGCGCCGTCGATAATGTCCGGCGCTTCGGCCGGGGCGAGACGCGCGATTTGTTGGCAAAGGCGGGGTTCACCCGTATTCGTATTTGCTACTGGAACAGCTTCCTCTTTCCCCTCATGGTTCTGCAGCGTCTGATCCATCGGGCGAGTTCAAGCGATGTGGCCCTGCTGCCGGCACCGGTCGAACGATTGTTCCGCACGATCGTTGAATGGGAAGCCCGGTTGGGCCGTTGTGGCTTGAGACTTCCCTTCGGCGGATCGATCCTCGCGATCGCGGTGAAACCATGAGCCTTGCCCTTAGTATCGTCATTCCGGTCTATAACGGCGCCGACAGCATCAGCGAGCTGATCGAAGCGCTTGAGATGTTGGACGTCCCGGGCGGGCATGAGATCATCCTGATCAATGACGCGAGCCCGGATTCGAGCCTCCGGGAATGTCATCGCCTGCAAGCGCGCGCCAAGGTGCCGATGACGGTGCTGGACCTCGCGCGTAATTTCGGCGAGCACAACGCGGTTATCGCCGGGCTGCGCGAAGCGCGCGGCGCGCACATCATCACGATGGACGACGATCTGCAGAACCCGCCGACTGAAGTCCTGCGCCTGCTGCAGCACACGCAAAAGACCGGCAAGGACGTGGTCTATACCTATTACGCGAAGAAGCAGCATTCGGCCTGGCGCAACCTGGGCAGCCGCTTCGCCAATCGCGTCGCCGACATCGTCCTCGACAAACCCAAGGGGCTTTATTTGTCGAGCTTTCGTTGCATCAACGCCTTCACCGCGAAATGCGTCGTTCGGTACGACGGGCCGTTTCCTTATATCGACGGGCTGATCATGCAATCGACCCAGAGCATCGGCACGCTCGCGGTCGAGCATCTGCCGCGCCATGCCGGGCGCAGCAACTACACCATCTCGCGGCTGGTGCGGTTGTGGACCAGCATGTTCGTCAATTTCTCGGTGATGCCGCTACGCATCGCGACCTTCACCGGCTTCATCATGAGCGGGTTCGGGCTCGCCGGCGTGATCTGGGTTTTGGGCGAGGCGTTCTTTCGTGCGACACCGCCCGGCTGGGCATCGCTGTCGGTCGGCGTGCTGTTGCTGCTGGGTGTTCAGCTGATCATGCTGGGCATCATCGGCGAATATCTCGGCCGGCTGTACCTGACCGTCAACCGCAAGCCGCAATCGGTCGTGCGCACCGTCTCGCGCAGCGAGCCGGGCCAGCCGTCGGAAATCAGCGTCCCGTAATCTTGCGCACGGCCGCAACGGTTCGCGTGGCCTGATCGTCGGTCAGTTCCGGGTACATCGGCAGACTCAACACTTCACGCGCGGCGCGTTCGCTTTCGCCCAAGCCACGCGGCCCCATCGCAATGCGGCCTTCATACGCGGGCTGGCGATGGACGGGCACCGGATAATGAATATTGGTGCCGACGCCCGCTTCCTTCAGCGCCGCCTGCAGGCTGTCTCGGTCCTTGGTCCGCAGCACATATTGATGGAACACATGCGTCGCATCGGCGCGGCGCGCCGGCAGGGCGAACCCCGTATCGGCGAGGCCCTTGTCGTAGATCGCGGCAATCGCCTGACGCCGGCCGTTGGCCGCATCGAGCACCGGCAGCTTCACCCGCAGGATCGCCGCCTGTAATTCATCGAGGCGCGAGTTCATGCCTTTGATGCGACTGATATAGCGTTCGCGCCAGCCATATTCTCGCAACTCGTTGATCCGGTCTTTCAGCGCATCGTCGTTCGTCACCACCCCGCCGCCATCGCCGATCGCGCCGAGATTCTTGGTCGGATAGAAGCTGAAAGCCGAGAGATCGCCGAAGCTGCCGAGCTTCTTGCCGTGCAGCAGCGCGCCATGACACTGCGCGCAATCCTCGATCACCCGCACGCCGTGCTGACGCGCCAGCGGCAGGATCGCATCGAGATCGGCAGCGAGACCATAGAGATGCACCGGAATGACCGCGGCGATGCGGCCTGGTGGATTGGCCAAGGCACGCGCGAATTCCGCCGCGTCGATCGTGCAGGTCGCGGGATCGATGTCGATCAGCAACGGCTTCGCACCGGCCAGTTCGATCGCCGCGACCGTGGCGACGGCGGTATGCGATACGGTGGCGACGTAATCGTCTGGTTTCAGATCAAGCGCGAGCAGCGCCAGCACCAAGGCCTCGGTACCACTGGCAACGCCGATGCCGTGTTTGCAACCGATGTAACGCGCGAATTCTTCTTCGAACGCTTTGACCTCGGGGCCAAGCACATAACGGCCATTCCCGAGCATCCCGGCAATCGCCGCATCGATCGCATCTTTTTGCGCGAGATAGGAAGCTTTCGGATCGGCCTGAAGAATCGGTGCGTCAGACATAGTGTTCCATATTCTCGCGGAAATAGACGATCGAGCGTTTCAGCCCTTCGCCCAGCGGCACGGCCGGTTGCCAGCCGGTGATCTGGCGGAAAAGACGATCATCGGCATAGTAGTCGCCGATATCGATGCGCTTGCGCTCGGCGGGAAATTCATGGCGCGAGAAAGTGCCCCCGTCATTGGCTTCAATGACCAGCGCCGCCAGTTCATCGAGGCTGACCGCGCCCTCGCCGCCGAGATTGAAAATCTTGCCTTTGGTTTCGTCGCGCAGCGCGGCCAGCAGGAACGCCGTCACCGCATCATCGACATAGGTGAAATCGCGTTTTTGTTCGCCGCCCCATACCTCGAAGGATTTTCCTTCGAGCGCGAGCTTCAGCCAGATGCCGACGAAAGTCTGGCGTGCGTCTTTGATCCGCATACGCGGGCCGTAGGTATTGGTGAGACGCAGCGCCGTCGCCTGGAGGCCATACACATCGTGATAGAGGATGTGATAGGCCTCGCCGGCCATTTTGTTGACGCCGTTCACATCGACCGGATGCAGCGGATGTTTTTCATCGACCGGCAGGTAATGCGGCTTGCCGTAAATCTGGCGAGTTGAGGCAAAGACGATCTTCGCCTGCGGGCACACCGCACGGCAGGCTTCCAGCAAGGTGAGCTGCGCCAAGCAATTGATCTCGAGATCCGTCACCGGATCGTGCATCGAATCGAGATGGCTCGTCTGCCCCGCGAGGTTGAACAGATAATCGCAGCCTTCGAGCAGCGGCTTCATCCGCGCGGTGTCGCGGACATCCGCGATTTCGACCTGCACCCGGTCGCGGAACGGGGCGATGTTGAAAAGATTGCCGCCGTAATTCGGCGCCATGCAATCGACCAGCGTCACCGTCGCGCCCAACCCGACCAGCGTTTCCGCCAGCGCCGAACCGATGAATCCGACCCCGCCGGTGATCACCGCCCGGGAACCGGCAAAAACAGAAAAGGCGGCGGAATCAAAGGTCATGGGTAAAGTTTGTTGATTCGAGTCGAGGTTTGAGGTCTAAATTGCCGGAATCGCATAGAAATTTTTGTGATGCCCGTTCGGTTTCCCGATCTTGCCTTCCTGCGACGCGCCGCCTGCCTTGCCCTCGGCTTGGCTTTGGCGGCCTGCGCCTCCCATACAACGCCGCAGGCCCCGGTTTTAAGCCGCGGCAATCAGCAGTGTTTGGCCGAAATCGACAAACTCGGCGTGCAGTACAAGGTCGAGCCGATGGGGGCAAGCGCGGGTCCCCAGTGCCAGATCGACAATCCGATCCGGGTTTCGGCCGCCACCATCCCCTTCAGCCGCCCCACCGTCGCGAGTTGCGCCTTCGTCCTGGAATTCGACAAGTTCGAGCGGGAAATCATTCGCCCTCTGGCGGTGAAGACCTTCGGCCACGACCTCAAAACCATCGTTCATTTCGGCGCCTATAACTGCCGCGCGACCAAGGCCGGGCGCGAGAGCGAACATGCCCACGGCATGGCAATGGACGTCGCCGGGTTTGAACTGACCGACGGCACCATGATCTCGGTGAAGCACGAATGGAACGAGCGCGGCAAGAAACGCGACTTCTTACGCGCCGTCGCGACCAAAGCCTGCGGCTATTTCAACGAGGTGCTCGATCCCGATTCGGATCGCGATCATGTCGATCACATCCATCTCGATCTGGGCCGCTGGAAATACTGCATACACCGTTAGCGGGAAAGATTCTTGCTGTGACACACAGCACGTGATACCGCTTTTAAATAGGGTTGTTTGCTTTCCAGATAGTCTCGTAGCCATTCCGCCGAGACCCCACATTGGTGGAGTTCGTTGTGTCGCGATCGGTACTTTGGGATGCACTAAGTCCAATAGCCGCTCGGCTGGCCAAGCCAGTACGCGAACACGAAGTCATGCGCATAACGGCCACCATCAATGGCAAAAACCCAACTCAATCTGCTGAGACGGCTCGACACGAGGTTTTAAGATGGGCGCAGAAACGGGTGGGTGGAGCCTTGCCGGGTGACGCCTGGGTTCTGCAGAGCTTCGATTACCTGTCAGGTGGCCGGAATAGTATCGGGATTCGAATCGAAACAGATGTTTCGGATATCTGGGCATTGCGAGCAGACGATCCCGACAAAGATGTCCCGGGCGGAGTTTGGACTAACGAGGTGATAGTGGGGCTGATGCAAAATCAGCTACCAAGACTTAGCGTTCGACAGTTAGTAAGCACTTCGGAAGACGAACTCAACATAGTTCCCGCTGTCCCGGGATTTGTTCAACAAGTCGCCGACCGTTGCGGCCTATCGAGCGGCCAATACGAAATAGCCACCAAGCCATGGGTCATTGAAACAGAAGACGAAGTTCAGAACTTAGTTGATCTATTAACCGATCCGGCCAGAAAGTTGCCCGTCTTCGTACTAACAGTCCCGGAAGATGCGGCAGATCGACAACGCCCGTTGCTCGATCCCACCTCCTTAGCGCGCGCCATTGTTGGAATAGGTCAAGTAGCCGTACTGCCAGCAGACCTAACTTGGTCTTTGACTAATCGGCTTGGCAGGCTGCGTTCCGTGTTTAGTGGCGCTGCGCGTGCCTACCTAGCCGGCTTTTCAGAAGATGCGAACCCATACGCGCATCGATTAATCCTAGGTGAGCACTTGGTCGGACATAGCGGCTCGGCTCCGCAAGGTGAACGATGGATAAGAGCGCTTGCTGCAACCGAAGGAATCAAGCGATCCACTCTCGGACGAGATGTCCTTACTTTTGCTTCAATACGTCAAGCCAGCTATGCGCTCAATCAAACACGCCTTGAAAAAGAAGGAGCCAGTGAGAGCGATCGCCTAGCCGCGGCAAGCACGCGCATTTCAGACTTGGAAAAACAAGAAGAACAAACTCAAGCAATGCTACTATATTTTCATAATGAACATAGCGACGCTGAGGAGCGTGCAGAAACCGCCGAAGAGCAAGCTCGAGCATCTGCGTTCAGAATTCAGCAATTAACAGAGGAACTAGAGGCTCTTGGCGGTGGAGCAATTGTCGAGCAAGCTCCGCCGTCGTCTTGGACCGATTTCTGTAACTGGTGCGATGTCCAATTAGCTGGACGTGTTGTTCTTTCGCCTCAAGCACGACGAAATTTAAAAACTGCCGAATTTGAAGATGTTGCCTTGGCAGGACGCAGCCTTTTATGGCTTGCCTCATCATGTCGCAATAAACGTATCAGCGGCGGAGAAGGCAGTGTCGGCGAAGAGGTTATCGAATCAGGAATCCGAAACGCTCACTGTGGCTCCGACCAATTTGATATTATGTGGCAAGGTCAGAGATACACTGCAGATTGGCACATAAAAAACGGCGGCAATACCAGAGATCCCCGACGCTGTATGAGAATTTATTATTTCTGGGAATCAAATACTCAGCAGATCGTAGTGGCTGATATGCCTAACCATAGGCGCACTGGCGCGAGCTAAGTTAAGCAGCTATTTCGGCGAAGTATAGGGACCCGATCCAGAGCACGATCACATACATCTCGATCTGGGCCGCTGGAAATATTGCATCAAGCGCTGACGCCGCTGAGTTCGTCTTCGTCTTCGAACAGCGACGACCATTCGCCGTTCCTATCGCTCACAGGAATCGGCGGGACTGCTTCATCGTAAAGCAGCCGCGCATCGGCGAAAGGGCCGCGGCGTTCGCCCAGCGCGACGACCGTCAACGTCCGCTTTTCACGCGGCAATTCCACCACGACGACATCGCCGACACGCACAAGCTGATGCGGTTTCTTCGCAGCTTGCGTGCCGACAATGACGCGGCCCTTGGCGCAAAGCTTTGCCGCAACGGAGCGCGTCTTCGCCATGCGCGCGAACCACAGCCATTTGTCGAGGCGGATGCCGGCGGCTTCGGAATCGGTGTCGTGTCTCATCGTGTCAATTGCAAAGCGGCAAGTTTGGCGAAGGGGTTATCGGGATGCGCTGGTGGCGGTGCTTCGCCGGATTTTTTCGGTGCGCGGCGCGGTCGGAACGTCACGGCGCCGTTCTGATCCTGCGCCCGGCGATAAGCCAACGTCGTCAGCATCGTCGCGGCATCCTGCGACGAGGCGCTGGCGACGGCGATCAGTTCCGGCGTCAGACCGAAAGGACCCTGGCGCGCGAGACGCCGCGCGGTTGCGGCCAGTTGCTCAACCTTATCGATGCGCAGCACGCGCGGCCCCAGCACGCGATAGCCCATCGCCAGATAGGCTTCTTCGGAAATATTCACATCGCGCGCTGCAGCGACCCCTCCCGGCGGCGTGGGCACAGCAGCCTTATGCTTGATCGACCACAGCAGTCCCGCGAGCAGCGCGGTATCGCGTTTGAAAGCGCCATCGAGATAGATCGTCTCCGTGCCGAGCCGCACGCCGAGCCGCGCCAGCGCCTTGCGATCCTCGCCGCTGAGATTCGTCAGCTGAGCCGCGACGTCACCTGTCTTCAGAACGCCGAGCCCTTCGCAGAGTTGATAGACGAGCCCGCGCGCTGCGCCTTCGAGTTCCGCGTGACGCGCGCGCAGCAACGAGGCGAGACGACGCCGTTTCTCCATGCCCCAGAAAGCCGCGAGACGACGGCGAATGACTTCGCGCAGCGGCGCATCCAAGGAATGACCGGCGAAGGATTCGATTTGCGGTTCGATCGCGCTTTCACCCGCAATCAATCGGCCCACCGAACCGGTGCGCCACAAGAACATGCCCGCCGGCGTCAGAGTAAATTCTTCGTCGGGCGACGCCGCCAGTTCGTGCGCGCGTACTTCGATTTCGCCGCGCAGCACGCGATTGGCCGCTGCCAGCAGGGTTTTCGCGGTTTCAGGATCGCCGCCGGCATCGGGAATGAAGTGGAAGCCTTCCAGCCGTCCGACGGTTTCACCTTCGACTTTGACCTCGCCGGTGCGGCTGACCGAGGCGAGCAGTTCGCGCGCCGACGAAAGTTGTTTGACGAGGAAGGCCGAGCGGCGATCGACGAAGCGTTGGGTGATGCGATCATGCAGCGCGTCGGACAGGTTATCCTCGACATGCCGCGCGCGTTCCTGCCACGCGATCGCATCGGCCAACCAGTCGGCGCGATTGGCGACATAGGTCCAGGTGCGGATATGGGCGATGCGCGTCATCAGCGTATCGATATCGCCGTCGATACGATCGAGCGCGCCCATCTGGGTTGCGACCCAGTCGGTCGGTAGGCGTCCGGTATGGCCGCGCAGATGGCGATAGATCTGCGCGAGGAAACGCGCGTGATTGTCGCTCATGATCTTGCGGAAATCGGGAATCTGGCAGACTTCCCACAACAGCCGCACCGCCTCGGGATTGGTCGCCACCGCGGCGATGTCGGATATCTTTGAGAGCGCGTTCAGCGCGACCTGATCATCGGCATCGCGTGCCGGCAACAGACCCGGCAGACGAGGCTTCTCATCGAGACTTTTCAGCAAGCCACCGAGCGAGCGGTAATCGAGCCGCGCATTGCGCCAGTACAATCGTTCCAGCGGATCGAAGCGGTGATTTTCGACCGCCTCGACGATTTCTTCATCGAGCCCTTCGAGATCGCCCGTGGTGCCGAAGGTGCCGTTGCTCATATGGCGGCCGGCGCGGCCGGCAATCTGGGCAATTTCGGCGGCGGCGAGACGGCGCGGCTGGCGGCCGTCGAATTTTTGCAGCCGAGCAAAGGCGACATGGTCGAGATCCATGTTGAGGCCCATCCCGATCGCGTCGGTCGCGACCAGGTAATCGACCTCGCCCGACTGGAACAACCCGACCTGAGCGTTCCGCGCGCGGGGGCTGAGCGCGCCCATCACCACGGCGGTGCCGCCGCGCTGCCGCCGCATCAGTTCGGCCAACGAGAACACGTCGGCGATGGCGAAAGCGACGACCGCACTGCGCGGCGGCAGGCGGGTGATTTTCTTGGGCCCTGTGTAGGACAGCGTCGAGAAGCGCGGTCGGCTGACATATTCCGCCTCGGGCACGAGACGTTTCAGCAGCGGCCGGATGGTGTCCGCGCCGAGGAACATCGTTTCCGAGGTGCCGCGCGCATGAAGCAGCCGGTCGGTGAAGACATGGCCGCGCGCCGGATCGCCGCACAGCTGAATTTCGTCGATGGCGAGGAAATCGACCAGCCGGTCCAGCGGCATCGATTCGACGGTGCAAACGAAAAACGACGGGTTGGGCGGAATGATTTTTTCTTCGCCCGTGATCAGGGCGACGGCGCGCGCGCCTTTCAGCTTCACCACGCGATCGTAATTTTCGCGCGCCAACAGGCGCAGCGGAAAGCCGATCATCCCGGTGCGATGACCGAGCATGCGTTCGATGGCGAGATGGGTCTTGCCGGTGTTCGTAGGCCCCAGCACCGCCAGAACCCGCGCGACCGGAGAAAGCACGGCCATAGGACGAAGATCACGTTTCCGGCGGCGAAAGGCAAGTCCCACCACGCCGCCGGATTACACCGATTTCATCCCGCCGACAGGCACGCCAGCGGAAACCCGTCCGTACAATCTAGGTAACTGATTTCTGCCCGGACCCGAAGGAGGTCCATCATGAAACGCTTTTCGCTTCGCTCGTGGAAATCCCGCTCTGCCGCCATCGCCCTGATCGGCGCGCTGGCTCTGCCGCTGCCGGCTTTCGCCGATGGCTGGCACCATGAAAATGATTGGCGCGGCCGGGAATGGCATCAGCCGCAGCCCGTCTATCGCGCCCCGGAACGGGTCTATTACGCGCCTCGCCCGGTTTATGTCCCAGCGCCTCCGCAGCCGGCTTATTACCAGCCGGCCCCGGCCTACTACGCCCCCGCGCCGATCTATTATGCGCCGGCCGCTTGCACCGGCACCGTCATCGGCGGCTTGGCCGGCGCCGCGGCGGGCGGGCTGCTCGGTTCGCAGATCGGTCATAGCTCGGGCAATGCGATTGCGACCTTAGCCGGCGTCCTCGGCGGCGCAGCGCTGGGCGCCACCATCGGTCAATCGGCGGGCGGCTGCGACTAACCCCCTCGCAACTGCCCACCCCGAGCGGCGTCGCGGAGCAATCCGCGGCGCCGTTTCGCTTAGAGGGCCGTGATGGCCGAGCGAAGCTGCAGCGGGTTCTCGATGTCGCGGAACGGCTCCAGTGTGCCGCCGGTGCCGCGCACCAAGATGGTGCCGTAATTGAAGATGCGCCCCATGAGACCCTGCATCACATCGACACTTTCGACCTTAGAGCGGGCCATTTCGATGGTGTAGCGGCCGATCAGGCCGCGCTTGAAAATGACGCGGTGGTCCGTGACGGCCAGTTCGGTCGAGGCCCGCTTGATCGCGGCATGGATGAAGGCGATCAGGGCCAGCAGCAGGAAGACCGCCGCGATCATCAGACCCGGATACTGGTAATCCCCGCCGAAATCGAAGGCCAGAGCCACGAAGGCGGCGGCGATCACGGCGAGGGCCATGGCCCGGCCATAGACCAGCCAATGCAGCTTGGTGACGTAAAGGAGGTTTTCGCCGGGCTGAAGGACGCGTTGAATGTAGCTCATGATCTATTCTAACACGCTCTTGCAGGATCGTTGGTTCCGCCACATATCTCGGGGCGTTCCGATAGGCGTTTTTTGTCCGAGTCAGGGTTGGGGTTTATGGCAAGCGAGAAAAGAGAATTTCAGGCGGAAGTCAGCCGTCTTTTGGAGATCGTCGCGCATTCGCTCTACAGCGAAAAGGAAATCTTCCTGCGCGAGCTTATATCGAACGCATCGGACGCCTGCGACAAGCTGCGCTATCTGAGCCTGACCGAGCCGGCGCTGATCGCCGGCGATGCCGAATTCAAAGTCACGATCCAGCCTGACAAGGGCCAACATTTGCTGACCATCAGCGACAACGGCGTCGGCATGAGCCGCGACGAGATGATCGGCAATCTGGGCACCATCGCCCGGTCCGGCACCGCCGCCTTCGTCAGCAAGCTGTCCGGCGATGAAAAGAAAGACGTCGGCCTCATCGGCAAGTTCGGCGTCGGCTTCTATTCCGCCTTCATGGTGTCGAAAGAGGTCGAGGTCATTTCGAAACGGACCGGCGAGGAGATCGCCCATCGTTGGGTTTCGGACGGCAAAGGTGAGTTCACCATCGACGAGACGACCCGTGCGACGCGCGGCACGACGATCACCCTGCATCTCAACGAGGCCGGCGAGGAATTCGCCGAGCCCCTGCGGATCAAAGAGATCGTCAAAAAATATTCCGACCACATCGCCCTGCCGGTTGTCCTCGTCGAGGACGGCAAGGAAGAGACGCTGAACGCCGCATCGGCCTTGTGGATGCGCTCGAAGTCGGAGATCACCGCCGAGCAGTACAAGGAATTCTATCACCACGTCGCCCATGCCTTCGACGATCCGTGGCTGACGCTGCACAACAAGGCTGAAGGCGCGCTGGAATATGCCACGCTGCTGTTCGTGCCCGGTACCAAGCCCTATGACCTGTTTCAGCCCGAGCGCAAAAACCAGGTCAAACTCTATGTCCGCCGCGTCTTCATCACCGACGACGCGCAGGAATTGCTGCCGCCGTATCTGCGTTTCCTGCGCGGCATCGTCGATAGCGAAGATCTGCCGCTGAATGTCAGCCGCGAGATGCTGCAGCACAACCCGGTGCTGGCCCGGATGCGCACGCAGATCACCAAGCGCGTGCTGACCGAGTTGACCAAGAAGGCGAAAGACGATCCCGAAGCCTTCATCACCTTCTCGGAAAATTTCGGCGCGGTGCTGAAGGAAGGGATTTACGAAGATCGCGAGAACCAAAGCGAGATCCTGCCGCTGGCGCGTTTCCGTTCGACCGCCGGCGACGCCCTGACCTCGCTCGACGAATATGTCGCGCGGATGAAGCCTGGACAGGAAGCGATCTATACGATCGCCGGCGAGAATCTCGACGCGCTGAAACGCAGCCCGCAACTTGAAGGCTTCCGTGCGCGCGGTATCGAGGTGCTGTTGCTGACCGATCCGGTCGATGAATTCTGGATGCCAGCGCTCGGCAAATACCAAGAGAAAGAATTCAAGTCGGTCACGCGCGGCTCGGCCGATCTCGACAAGATCGCGCCCGAAGACAAGAAAGACGAAACGCCCGAAGCACCGGCGAGCGATGTCGCTTCGCTGATCGCGGTCTTAAAACTGGCGCTGGGCGATGCGGTGAAAGACGTCCGGTCGAGCAAACGCCTGACCGATAGCGCCGTCTGTCTTGTCGCCGACGACAACGACATGGACATGCATCTCGAACGGCTGCTGCGCCAACACAAACAGCTCAACGCAGATTCGAAACGCATCCTCGAGATCAACCCGAAGCATAGCCTGATCGCGGGTCTGGTCGCGTTGGCCGGCAAATCCGGGGCCAGCGACTCCCTCAGCGACTTCGCCTGGATCTTGCTTGATCAGGCGCGGCTGCTGGAAGGCGAAACCTTACCGAATCCGAACGATTTCGCGAAGCGGCTGTCGTCGGTGCTGGCGCGCGGATTGAGCGCCTAATCCCGCTTACCGTCATTGCGAGTGCAGCGAAGCAATCCAGTCTGTCCGACGACTGGATTGCTTCGTCGCTAACGCTGCTCGCAATGACGATTTAAAAAATCAGTGCTGCGGCATCTCGACGGCGGCAGCGGTGAGGATCGGGCCGTTACCGCCGATCTGCAGCAAGACCGCAGCGCCGTAATCGCCGAGGGATTTGGCTTCCTCGGCGGGAATGATCTGTTGTTCCGACCAGCCGGCCCAGGAACCGATACGGCGGAAGCTGCGGACAGGATGGTGATCCCACGAGGTCTTACCCTGATTTTCGCCCGACGTGATCGGCAAGGTATGAAGCCGGTCATAGCCGACCAGCCAGAGTGTTGCCGGTTGTCCGGCCGGTGATTGGCCTTCGCCGACATTGGCGACAAGCGCGCCGTCTTCACGCCAGCGCAGCGTCAAATCAGGATGGGGCAACGGCTTGGTCTGAGCGTTGCGGATCAGCGCCTCGATGGTTTCGCGTTCCGAAGCGATGCCCTCGGCCCCGCCCTGCACCACCATCTCGGGCGTATAGACGTAACGCAATTTCAGCGCCGCCTCGTAATCGCGTTGGCGACGCGTCGCCCAGGGCTTCGAATAGGGATCGTTCCAGCCGATGTAATTCCAATATTCGACATGGAAGGCGAGCGCCAGAATCTCGGGCCGCTTCACCAATTCGCCCAGATATTTGTCCGCCGGCGGGCAGGAACTGCAACCTTGAGAGGTAAAAAGCTCGACGACGATCGGCCCGTCGGCGGCCCGGGCAGAGCCGGCCGCGATCAAAACAGCGAGAAGAGTGGCAGCGAACGACCGGGACATGGTCGCATCCTGCGCCGCCCACCCGGCTTTGGCAAAACACTATCTTTCACAAGCGGGTGAGGCTTGACCGTAACGCAGAGCACGGTCACCCTTCCGGCCATAAACCACGGGAGGGACACATGATTCTCGAAGTTCGCACTTACACTGTCGCGGCCGGCAAGACCGGCGTCTGGCTGGAACATTATGAAAAGACCGGCCTGCCGGTGCAGCAGAAGCATCTGGGCGGATTGGTCGGGTTCTTCACGACCGAGATCGGTACGCTCAACCGCGTGGTGCATATGTGGAAATATGATTCGCTAGCCGACCGCGAAGCCCGTCGCGGCGCGATGGCCAAGGACCCCGATTGGCAGGGCTATCTCAAAGGCGGACCGCAGCCCTCGCCGATCGTGTCGCAGGAAACCCAGATTCTGGTGCCGACGGCCTTCTCGCCGATGAAATAAATCGGATCAGCCTCGGAAACGCGGGAAGAGCCTTTCCGCGTTGCCGCGGTTGATCGCTGTCCGTTCTTCCGGCGTGAAGCCGAACGCTTCCATCCCCGCCGTGGTCGCCGGCGGCGGTAAGAACGGATAGTCAGTGCCGTATAGCAACTGCGTCATCGGCACGAATTCGCGCAGGCCCGCCAGTGCCGGACGGCTGGTGGTGGTCGCGATATCGAAATGCAGTTTCTGTAATTCGTGCATCGCGCCATGCGGCAGACGTTCCGCAACAGCCTTCTGGTTCACCACATTGCGGGCGATGCGTTCAGCCAGTTGCGGCAGCGTGCCGCCGCCATGGGTGAAGATGTACTGGATGTCAGGAAACCGCGTCAGCGTGCCGCGATAAAGCAAACTGGTGATGCAACGCGTCACGTCGAACATGAATTCGACCGTCGAATCCGGCACCGGCGGCGTCAGCGCATGGCAGCAGGCAACCGATTGCGGATGGACGAACAGCACCGCCTTGCGCCGGTTGAGTTCGGCCCAGACCGGATCGAAGGCCGGATCGCCGGGCCATTGCGTGCCGAAATTCGTTGTCGTGCTGATGCCGTCGGCCTTCAGCGTGTCGTAGGCATAGTCGATCTCGGCGAGACTGCCTTCGACATCGGGCATCGGGATCGCGGCAAAGCTGCCGAAACGGCCCGGATGATCGCGGCACATCACGGCGGCGAAATCGTTGTTCTCGCGCACCAACGCCCGCGCCTCATCGCGTTCGAACCAGGTCCAGAGCGACGGGTTCGAGACGATGGCGGTTTCGATACCACCCTTATCCATCTGCGCCAACGACGCCTCGGGACTCCAGCGCAGCGCGTCTTCATAACCGGGACCGGTCGGCGCGGCGCGCGCCGCGACGTAACGCGGCGTCATGATGTGATGATGCACATCTATTCGGCCCAAATTCTTAGATGGGGCATTTTCACTCAATCGCGGCGGCCATTCTTAAGCCATCGATCATCGAAGCGCGTCGTACATAGGCGTGATGTTTTTCTGGATCAGCGATGATCGCTTGCAGTTCGGCCAGCAGCGCGCGGCGGCGATCAGGGTCTTTTTCGCGCATGCGATTACGGTTGCGTTTGGCCTGGCCGAGAATCTCTTCGGCGACGACGGGACGGCGGCGGCGGGTATAGAGATCGAAACGATCGAGCCCCTTGTCGTTCTTCAACACATCGCGCAGCGCGCTCACCAGTTCGAACGATTCGTGGATGCCGCCATTGAGGCCGAGCGCACCCGCCGGCGAATTCACATGCGCCGCATCGCCGACCAACACGGCGCGGCCGATATTATAAGTCGGCACGATGCGTTGATTGACGCGGTAGGGCCAGGCGCGTTGCACCGGATAGCGGTCCGGCATGGCGATAATTTCCTGCAGCGCCGCCTCGACACCATCAGGCGTCGTCTGTTCCTCGACTGTGCGGTTTTCCTTGAGATAGACCGCGAGACGCCAGTAATCGCGTAGTTTCAGAAAGGCGATATTGCCCTTCTCGGTCCAGCACGAAGCGACGATGCCGATGCCTTCCATATGCTGATCGAAGGGAAAGGTCGTCGTCACGACCAACGTCGTCTCGGGGAAAGCCTCGCCTTCGAAGGGAATGCCGGCTGTCTCGCGCACGACGCTGTGAAGGCCATCGGCGCCGACGAGAATACGCGCACGCAATGTCTCGGGGCCTTGCACGCCATCGACCGTTACCGTCACGCCGTCGGCATCCTGGACAAAGCCCGTGACGCGGCGCGCGAATTCGACCTGCGCGTTGTTTTGTCTGGCGATACGCGCGACCAAAGCGCGCTGCAAACGCCATTGCTCGCATTGCAGGCGATAAGGATGGCGCACGTCGCCTTTGATCGTATCGAGATCGAACACGGCACGTTCGCCGCTGGGATGCAGCCGCACCTGCCAGCTATAGGTCAGGATGCCCTGCGCGATCAGCTCGTCGGTAAGGCCTGATTCCTCGAGCAGATCGAGCGTCGGCGGATGAAAGCTGGTGGCGCGAAGATCGAGCCCGACATCGGGCTGCGCTTCGAACACGCGGGCGGTGATGCCGGCCTCGGCGCACAAGTAAGCAGTGAGCAAACCTGTCGGTCCACCACCGGCGATGATCACGTCGCAATCGAAAGACTTCGCGTTCACAAAAAATCAGTATCAGTCTTGAAGGATTGGGGCAACGATGATCGTTGGAGACTATCGCCCTATCGGATCAACGCATCCCGGCACATCGCCGCAGGGCATGGCAAGCCGATTGCACGGGGAAGATCATGATTGGCTTATGCAAACTGTCTTTCGCCCTCGCCGCGCTGATGGCGTTGTCATTCTCCGCCGAGGCTGCTCCTTTCAAGATCATCCTGCCTTATCTTGAACCACCCCCGGTGCCGGACTCCGTCATCGATCTGGCGTTGCGTCTCGGCTTCTATAAAGAAGCCGGCGTCGAGGTCGAATTGATGCGCGTGGTGCAGACGCCCTCGGCCATTGCCGCCTTGCGCGCCGGTGACGGCGATATGGCCAATGTTGCGACTGGCACCAGCCTTGAAGTCGTCGCGCGGGATCAGATGAAATTGCGCGCTGTTGCATCCGCCGGCAAAGCATTGCCCTTCATCATCGCGACCAAGAAAGAGATCACGACGCCGAAGCAACTGAATGGTAAATCCTTCGGCATCGCCAGCATCGGCAGCACCGATTACATCGTCAGCCGCATCGTCCTCGGCAAATTGGGCGTCGATCTCAATTCGCTGCAATTCGTTGCATTGGGCGTGCCACCGGTTCGGGCGCAGGCGTTGCTCGCGGGACGAATCGATTCGACCGCTTTCTCGATCGGCGTCTGGATGGGTCTTCCCGACAAGTCGGCGCTCAATATGCTGGTGGATCAGCCAAGCTACTTCAACGCTGCGCCCTATCTGACACAGCTCGACGTGGTGACGGAAGAAACCGCGAAGAAGAAAGCAACCGAAGTACAGGCGGTGGTACGCGCGATCATCATGGCCTCGCGTGCCTTCGCCGAAAAGCCAAGCCTATGGGTCGATGCCATGATGGCGGCGCGGCCCGATCTCAAACGCGACGATCTTGCTGCGGTCGCCGAGACCTATCGCGAAAGCTGGTCGGTCAATGGCGGCATCAATCTCGACAGCGTCGCTTTCACCACGGACACGCTCTACACCGACCCCGCGTGGAAGGACCTGCGGAAAGTGCCGCCGAAGGAATGGATCGACACCCATTTCATCGACAAAGTGCTGGCTGAGAAAGGCGTTGTCGCAAGCAGCGATCCGACCGGACGCTAACCGGCCGCACAAAGAAAAACGCCGCTTGCGGGTTCATCCGCGAGCGGCGTTTCGTTTTAGTCGGATGAAAGAGCCGATCAGCTCTTCATCATGCTGCGCAGCACATATTGCAGAATGCCGCCGTGACGGAAATATTCGAGTTCATCGAGCGTATCGATGCGGCAGAGGAGTTTGATCTCCTCGACCTTGCCGTCGGCGCGGGTGATGCGGCAGGTCAGGTCCGAACGCGGCTTCAAGCCTTCGGCGATGCCGAGGATGTCGAACTTCTCGGTGCCATCGAGCTTCAGGCTTTGGCGGGTCATGCCGTCCTTGAACTGCAGCGGCATCACCGCCATGCCGACGAGGTTCGAGCGATGAATACGCTCGAAGCTTTCAACGATGACGGCTTTGACGCCCAGCAGCTTGGTGCCTTTGGCGGCCCAATCGCGTGACGAGCCGGTGCCGTATTCCTTGCCGCCGACAACGACCAGCGGCACGCCTTCCTTCTGATAGATCATCGCCGCGTCATAGATCGGCATGACGGTGCCGTCGGGCTGATGCTTCGTCACGCCGCCTTCGACGCCCGGGACCATTTCGTTCTTGATGCGGATGTTGGCGAAGGTGCCGCGCATCATGACGTGATGCGTGCCGCGGCGCGAACCGTAGGAGTTGAAGTCCGCCGGACGCACCTGATGCTCGAGAAGATATTGGCCGGCGGGGCCTTCCTTCTTGATCGAACTAGCAGGCGAGATGTGATCGGTGGTGATGCTGTCGCCGAACAAAGCCAATTCGCGCGCACCGCTGATATCGGTGAGCGGCCACGGGTCCTTGGGCATGTTGTCGAAATAGGGCGGCAAGGCGAGATAGGTCGAACCCGGGTCCCAGGTGAAGGTCATGCCTTCGACCTTTGGCACGTTCTGCCATTCAACCGGACCTTCGAAAACGTTGCCGTAACGGTTGCGGAACATCTTGTCGTTGATGGCGGCGTGAACCGTATCGGCTACTTCTTTATTGGTTGGCCAAATGTCTTTCAGATAGACCGGCTTGCCATCGGCGCCGTCGCCCAGCGAATCGGTCGCCAAGTCGATCGTGACCGAACCGGCCAGCGCATAGGCAACGACCAGCGGCGGCGAGGCGAGATAGTTCGCCGGCACTTGCGGATGGATGCGGCCTTCGAAATTGCGGTTACCTGAGAGGACGCCGGCAACGACGAGTTCGCCTTCGTCGATGGCATCCGCGATCGCATCCGGCAGCGGCCCTGAATTGCCGATACAGGTGG
This sequence comes from uncultured Rhodospirillales bacterium, assembly GCA_903822185.1. Taxonomy (GTDB): domain Bacteria; phylum Pseudomonadota; class Alphaproteobacteria; order ATCC43930; family CGMCC-115725; genus CAIKMD01. Next base: position 132,726 of record CAIJOA010000017.1, read on the forward strand.
TGCAGCCATAGCCGACGAGATTGAAGCCGAGCTTGTCGAGATCGCCCTGCAGACCGGCGGCGGCATAATAATCGGTGACGATCTGGCTGCCCGGCGCGAGCGAGGTCTTCACCCACGGCTTCACCTTGAGGCCCTTCTTCACCGCATTGCGCGCGAGAAGACCGGCACCCAACATGACGCTGGGGTTCGAGGTGTTGGTGCAAGAGGTGATCGCGGCGATCACCACCGCGCCGTCCTTCAAACCGTAATTCGCGCCTTTGACGGCGACTTCCGTGCCCTTGGTCTTGCGGCTGCCGGCCATGCGCGGAAGTTCGTCGGCGAAATTCTTGGTCATGCCCGAGAGCGCGACGCGATCCTGCGGCCGGCGCGGACCGGCGAGCGACGGTTCGACCGTGCTGAGATCGAGTTCGAGCGTATCGGTGAACATCGGTTCCGGCGAATTTTCGTCATGCCACATGCCCTGCGCCTTGGCATAGGCCTCGACCAAAGCAACGCGGGCCGGATCGCGGCCGCTGAGCTTGAGGTAACGGATCGTCTCGGCATCGATCGGGAAGAAGCCGCAGGTCGCGCCATATTCCGGCGCCATGTTGCTGATCGTCGCGCGATCGGCGAGCGGCAACGTCGCCATGCCAGGACCGTAGAATTCGACGAAGCGGCCGACGACGCCGCGCTTGCGCAGCATCTGGACCGCGGTGAGGACGAGATCGGTTGCGGTCGTACCTTCGCGCAGCGCGCCGGTCATTTTGAAACCGACGACTTCCGGCAGCAGCATCGAGATCGGCTGACCCAGCATCGCGGCTTCGGCTTCGATACCGCCGACACCCCAACCGAGAACGGCGAGGCCGTTGATCATCGTCGTGTGGCTGTCGGTACCGACCAGCGAATCGGGATAGGCGATCTGCTTACCGTTTTCCTCGGTCAGCCAGACAACCTCGGCGAGATATTCGAGATTGACCTGATGGCAGATACCGGTGCCCGGCGGGACGACGCGGAAATTGTCGAACGTGCCCTGACCCCAACGCAGGAAGGTGTAGCGTTCGCGATTACGTTCGAACTCGACTTTGACGTTCTTGGCAAAGGCCTTTGCGTCACCGAAATTATCGACCATCACCGAGTGATCGATGACGAGATCGACCGGGGCGAGCGGATTGATCTTCTTCGGGTCGCCGCCCAGCTTCACCATCGCCTCGCGCATCGCGGCGAGATCGACCACGGCGGGAACGCCGGTCAGATCCTGCATCAGCACGCGTGCCGGCAAGAAGGCGATTTCGCGTTCGGAGTTGCGCGTCTTGAGCCATTCGGCGACGGCTTTGATGTCATCGACCGAGACGGTGCGACCGTTTTCGAGCCGGATCAGATTTTCCAGCAACACCTTCATCGAGAAGGGCAGCCGCGATATATCGCCCAGCCCTGCCGCCTGCGTCGCGGCCTCGATGCTGAAATAATCGTAGTTTTTGCCGCCGACGGTGAGTGTGCGGCGTGTTTTCAGCGAATCGTGGCCGGTAACGGGCAAAATTATTCTCCTTTGGCGCGAGGGCTTTGATCTTGCTGCTACCCCCTTTGGCGAGGCAGATCAAGCGCGGCACGGCCGCGTCGCAACGTCACAAAGGAAGCTTTGGAAAAAGCCTGCATTAACAATAATTTAGATGGCGAGAAATATTCGCGAAAAATGCAAATACCACAATTCCGCCACGATTCCATCGCATCGCCGTCTCAAAGTAGGTGTTTCCTACGTGTCAGGCGAGAGAGGCCTATGGCCTTAATCTCCCTCTAAGTAGCGATCACTCCCCCCGATCGCTTCTACGCGGCCTCGGTTCCCCCGACCGAGGCCGCCTTTCTTTTTGGGCTTCGTTGGGCGGGCGCTTTCCTTGGCGCAACGGAAGCGGCACTATCCTCCCGCCTTTCCCAATACCGAGCCCGCCTTGCCCCTATCCGCCTTTTCAGCCGCGCCATTTGCCGGAGCCGGGCTTGCTTGCCGCCGGGGCGAACGGCGCGTTTTCGCAGGGCTGAATTTCCACTTACCGCCTGGCGGAGCGTTGGTTCTGGCCGGCCCGAACGGCAGCGGTAAATCGAGCCTGTTGCGGGTTTTGGCCGGGCTAACACCACCCGAAGCCGGGAAATTGACCTGGAACGGTGCCGATATCACCGAAGATCGAGGCGAACATCACCGCCGCTTGCACTTCGTCGGCCATAGCGACGCGCTGAAGCCGGTGCTGTCGGTCGGCGAAATGGTGGGGTTTTGGGCCGGGATGCACGGTCAAACCGTCGATATCCATGCGATTTTGGGCAAATTCGGGCTCGAAAAGGCCGTCAAGCTGCCCTGTCGCTATCTTTCTGCAGGTCAAAAGCGCCGTTTGGCCCTATTACGGCTGATTTCGAGCCCCGCACCGCTGTGGTTGCTCGATGAACCGCTGACCAGCCTCGATACCGAGGCAACGGAGCAACTGCTTGCCGCCATTGCCGCCCATCGCGCCGAAGGCGGCAGTATCGTCCTCTCGACCCATGCGCCGGTTGAACTACCCGGTGCCGTCCGCCTTTCCTTGGCCGATTTCCGACCCGCGCGCCTGGTGATCGAGGCATGAGCCCGTTTCTGCGGCTGGTCGGGCGCGATCTGCGCCTTGCCCTACGCCAAGGCGGTGATGCCGCAATGGTCGTCGGTTTTTTCGTCCTGACTGTGGTGCTGTTCCCGTTCGGCGTCGGTCCCGAGCCGGAATTGCTGCAGCGGATCGCCGCCGGCATCGTCTGGGTGACGGCGCTGCTCGCCGCCCTCCTGTCGCTCGAACGGCTGTTCCAGTCCGATTACGAGGACGGTTCGCTGGAAGTCATGGCTTTGCTGCCCCTGCCGCTTGAGGCGCAGGTGCTGGCGAAATGTCTCGCTCACTGGCTTGTGACCGGACTGCCGCTGACATTGACGGCACCTTTGCTGGGCTTGCTGCTACATCTCGATACGGCAGGGTATCCGGCACTGATCGCCAGCATGGCGATCGGCACGCCGATCCTCAGCCTTCTCGGCGCGGTTGGCGCGGCGCTGACCTTGGGCGCGCGTAAGGGCGGCGTGCTCTTGTCGCTGCTGGTGCTGCCGCTCTACATCCCGGTCCTGATCTTCGGCGTCGCCGCGATCGAAGCCGAGATCGGGGGGTTCGGCGCACGGCCGCATCTGTTGCTGTTGGCAGCCTTTCTGGTGCTGGCGGTGGGGATGGTGCCTTTCGCCGCAGCGGCGGCGTTGCGACAAGCTTTGGAATGAGATCGCGCCTAGAATAGATCGACAGAAGTGGTTGCCATGTTGCGTCTCGCCAATCCCAATCGGTTCATGCAGTGGTCGGGCAAGTTGTTGCCCTGGTGCGCCATTGCGACCGTGATCCTGCTTGGCGTCGGCACTTACATGGCGCTGTTCGTCGCGCCGCCCGATTACCAGCAGGGCGAGTCCGTCCGCATCATGTACATCCATGTGCCGTCGGCGATGATGTCCACCTTCGTTTATGCCGTGATGGCAGTGTCGAGCGCGGTCGCGCTGATCTGGCGTCATCCGGTTGCCGACATCGCCGCGCGTGAATCGGCGCCGCTGGGTGCGGGCTTCACCTTACTGTGCCTCGTCACCGGTTCGCTCTGGGGCAAACCGATGTGGGGCGCCTGGTGGGTGTGGGATGCACGCCTCACCTCCGAGCTTGTGCTGTTCTTTCTCTATCTCGGTTATATCGCGCTGGTGAATGCGTTCGACGAGCCGACGCGCGGCGCGCGCGCGGGTGCGATCCTCGCCTTGGTCGGCGTCATCAATCTGCCGATCATCAAATTCTCGGTCGATTGGTGGAACACGCTGCACCAGCCCGAGAGCATCTTTCGCCTCGGCGGGCCGACGATCGCGCCGTCGATGTTGTGGCCGTTGCTGATCATGGTGCTCGGCTTCGCCGCGTTCTTCGTCACGCTGCTGCTGCTGCGCATGCGCAGCGCCTTGATGGCGGCGAAACTGCGCGCCATTCGGCTGCAACAGATCGAAGCGGCCTGACGCATGGACTCTCTCGATCATTTTCTGTCGATGGGCGGCTATGCCCGTTTTGTCTGGCCCGCCTATGCGCTGGCCGTGATCGTGCTCGCCGGGTTCGCGATCGAAGGCGTTGTGACTTATCGCAAGAATCGCCGCGAACTCGACGCGGTTGAGAAGAAGCGGCGATGACGCGCAAACGCAAACGGCTTTATATCGTCCTCGGCGGCCTCGCCTTGCTGGGTGTCGCGACAGCGCTCGTATTGAGCGCCTTTCAGGACAATCTCGTCTTCTTCTACAGCCCGTCCGACATCACCGCGAAGAACGTTCCCGACGGCCGTTCCATCCGCGTCGGCGGCCTGGTCGAGAAGAACAGCGTCAAGCGCGAAAGCGACGGCGTTACCCTCGACTTCCGCATCAGCGACGGCAGCCAAACCGTGCCGGTCAGCTATCGCGGCGACGTGCCCGATCTTTTCCGCGAAGGCCAAGGCGTCGTCGCCGAAGGCAAGCTCAACAAAGGCACCTTCATCGCCTCCACCGTTCTCGCCAAGCATGACGAGAACTACATGCCGCCCGAAGTGGTCGATGCGTTGAAGCGATCAGGCCACTGGCAAGAGACAGGACCTAAGCCGTGATCGTCGAACTTGGTCATTTCGCGCTGATCCTGGCTGCGTGCCTCGCGCTACTGCAATCCATCGTGCCGCTTTACGGTGCGTCGAAGAATCATGCCGGACTTATGGCCGTCGGGCAAAGCGCCGCGGTGGCGCAGTTCGTGTTGATCGCGCTGGCCTTCGCGGTGCTGGTCAATGCCTATGTCACGTCCGATTTCTCGGTCGTGAACGTGGTCGAGAACAATCATTCGGCCAAGCCGATGCTCTATAAAATCACCGGCGTCTGGAGCAATCACGAAGGCTCGATGCTGCTATGGGTGCTGATCCTGTCGTTGTTTGGCGCGGCGGTCGCGCTCGCCGGCGACAATCTGCCGCCCGGACTGCGCGCACGCGTCCTCGCCATTCAAGGCATGATCGGCGTCGGTTTCCTGACCTTCATTCTGTTCACCTCAAATCCGTTTCTGCGCGTCAGTCCCGCACCGCTCGACGGGCAAGGCATGAACCCGGTCTTGCAAGACCCGGGCCTCGCCTTCCATCCGCCGTTTCTTTATCTCGGCTATGTCGGTTTCTCGGTCACCTTCTCGTTCGCCGTCGCCGCCTTGATCGAAGGCCGCGTCGATGCCGCCTGGGCGCGGTGGGTGCGGCCTTGGGCGCTCGCCGCCTGGTGCGCCCTCACCATCGGCATCGCGATGGGAAGCTGGTGGGCTTATTACACGCTCGGCTGGGGCGGCTGGTGGTTTTGGGATCCGGTCGAGAACGCGTCCTTCATGCCGTGGCTCGTCGGCACCGCGCTGCTTCATTCCGCCATCGTCGTCGAGAAGCGCGATGCGCTTAAAAGCTGGACCATTCTTCTGGCGATCATCACCTTCTCGCTGTCGCTGGTCGGCACGTTCCTCGTGCGTTCGGGCGTGCTGACGTCCGTCCATGCTTTCGCGGTCGATCCGGCGCGCGGCGCCTTCATCCTCGTGCTGCTGGTGCTGGCGATCGGTGGCTCGTTGACGCTCTATGCCGTGCGCGCACCGTCGATGGCGGGCGGCGGCATCTTCGCGCCGATCTCGCGCGAGGGCGCGTTGGTGTTGAACAACGTGCTGCTGACAACCGCTGCGGCGACGGTGTTTCTCGGCACGCTTTATCCGCTGTTCCTCGATGTCGTGAACGGGCCGAAAGTCTCGGTCGGGTTTCCGTTCTTCAATCGCACCTTCGTCCCGTTGATGATCCCGGTCGCGCTCGCCGTCGCGGCGGGACCGCTCTTGGCATGGAAGCGCGGCGATCTGCGCGCAGCCTTACAGCGTTTGTGGTTCGCCTTCTTCGCAACGCTGGCCGTGGTGCTGATCGGGCTTTATCTCGCCGGCTTCAAGCCGGTGCTCGCGATCCTGGGCCTCGGCCTCGCCACTTGGGTCGGCTTCGGGTCGCTGTGCGAATGGGCCGAACGGGTGAAACTGTTCCGCATCCCGTTCGGCGAAAGCTGGCGCCGTGCGATCCATCTACCGCGCGCGTCCTATGGCATGACCATCGCCCATATCGGTTTCGCCGTCAGCATCGCCGGCATCGCCGCCTCGGCTTTCGAGACCGAGCGGATCGAGTTGGTTCATCCCGGCGAAACCTTGCAGGTCGCCGGCTTCAATCTCCTGTTCAAGGGCACCGAGAAAGTGCCCGGCCCCAATTACATCGCCGATCGCGCGACCATCGAAGTGCGGCAGAACGGGGCGACCATCGCCGTGCTGCATCCCGAACGCCGATTCTTCACGCTGCAACAGATGACCACCGGCGTCACAGCAATCCGTTCGAACTTCATGGCCGATCTCTATGTCGCGCTGGGCGATCCCGACGATAAAGGTGGCGCGACCTTGCGCGCCTATTGGAAGCCGTTGGTGCCGTGGATCTGGATCGGCGCGGTGTTCATGGCGCTGGGTGGGTTACTGAGCCTGTCGGATCGGCGCTGGCGTGTCGGTGTCGCAGCCCGCCGCCGCGTGCCGGCCGCGCATCCCGCGCCCGGAGAATAGCAGCGTGCGGCGTCTGCTTTATCTGCTGCCGGTCGCGTTGTTCGTCGCGGTCGCGGTTTATTTCCTCCTCGCGCTCGATCCCAATCGCGATCCGTCGCGCCTGCCGTCGGCGATGATCGACAAGCCGACACCGGTCTTTGCCTTGGACGGCTTGGCCGGCGGAAAAGGCCTGTCGCTCGATGCGCTGAAAGGCCAAGTCGTGCTGGTGAATTTCTTCGCGTCCTGGTGCGAACCGTGCCGCGACGAGCATGCGATCCTGATGAAACTCGGCAAGGACAGCAGCGTCCAGCTTTACGGTATCGCCTATAAGGACAAGCCGGAAGACACGCAGCGTTTCCTGCAACAACTCGGCGATCCCTTCCGCGCCATCGGCCTCGACCAGACCGGCCGCACCGCGATCGATTTCGGCGTCTATGGCGTGCCCGAGACCTATGTGATCGACAAGCAAGGCCGCATCCGCCTGCGTCATGTCGGGCCGCTGACCGAGGCCGATGTCGCTAAAGAATTGATGCCCCTACTCAAGTCGTTGCAAAACTCGTGAAGCATTTTCTCGCGTTTGCTCTCCTGTTTGCCACGATGATGCCGGCGCTCGCCGTCGAGCCCGCCGAACGTCTTGCCGATCCCGCACAAGAACAGCGCGCCCGCGCCTTGAGCGGCGAGTTGCGCTGTCTCGTCTGTCAGAATGAATCGATCGATGAATCGGGCGCGCCGCTAGCGCACGATCTGCGCGTCCTGTTGCGCGAACGCATTGCGCAGGGCGACAGCGACGCGCAGGCCGTCAAATTCCTCACCGATCGTTACGGTGAATTCGTCTTGTTACGGCCGCGAATCGAACCGGCCACCTATGTACTGTGGTTCGGCCCCATCGCGGTGCTGTTGATCGCGGGCACCGGCAGCGCGATCTATCTGCGCAAGCGCAGGCTCCAGCCCGAGGCCGCACCGCTCTCCGCCGACGAACAGGCGCGGCTCGATCGATTGATGAAAGAAGGCGAAGGCTGATGCTGCTCGCCATTCTTCTTCTGGGCGTCACCGCGATTGTCCTGGCGACGGTGCTGGGGCCTTTGATGAAATCCACCAGAGCGCCGGTCGAGCGCGCCGCCTTCGATCGTGCGATCTATCGTGACCAGTTGAAAGAACTCGACCGCGATGCGGCGCGTGGTGTCGTCGGCACCGATGAAGCCGCCGCCGCGCGGCTGGAATTGCAGCGCCGTCTGCTCGCCGCCGAAAAGGACGATGCCCCGACAAGTTCCGGCGCGCGCCTGCCGGTCGTCGCCATCGTGCTCTCAACCATCCTCGTCACCGTCGCCGGCGGCATTTATCTGCGGCTTGGTTCGCCCAGCCTACCTGATCTGCCTTACGCCGATCGCGCGGCGGAACGCAGCAAAGACGTGCAGGCACAGGCGCAGCTGACGCAAATTCGCGCGATGGTCGCGAAGCTGGCCGAGGAAATGGCGTCGAAGCCCGACGATCTCGAAGGCTGGTTGAGGCTCGGCCGTTCCTACTCGGTGCTGAACCAACCGGCCGAGGCGCAAGCCGCCTTCGCCCATGCCGAAACGCTGAAACCCAACGACACTGCCGTGATGATGGCCGAGACCGAAGCGATGCTCGCCGGTCACGCCCCGACCGATCCGATCCCCGATCCGGTCGTGACGCTACTGCGGCGGGTCATCGCCATCGATCCGAAAGTACCTGCGGCGCTGTGGTATCTCGGCCTTCACGCCGCGCAGCAAGGCGCCTTCGCCGAAGCGCGTAATGATTGGCAGAAACTGCAAGGCGTGCTGCCCACCGACGGCGACGAACAGAAAATGGTCGCCGCTGCGCTGGATGCGATCAAGGATCGGTAAACCCGATTCGATTGCGCTGACATTGTGCGTCCCTCGGCTGCGTTCGGGACGAGGGTGTTTCTAGTTTTTGCTTTGACCAATGCAACGCACGATTTACCTCGTCCCGAGCGCCGTCGAGGGACGCACAATGCACATGCAATCGCCTGAAAAAGAAAATGGCCGGGACAAAACCCGGCCATCATCGTCGAGAGAATGAACGGCTTAGTTGCCGCTGTTGATCGTCGCTTCGCTTTTCGCGCGGACTTCTTCGAGGGTGACGCCCGGCGCGAGTTCGACGAGGGTCACGCCTTTGGTGCCCTGCTTGTCGATCGAGAAGACACCGAGATCGGTGATCAGCATATCGACGACCTGCGAGCCGGTGAGCGGCAAGGTGCAACGCTTCAACAGTTTCGCGCCGTCCTTGGCAGAATGTTCCATCACAACGACGACCTTCTTGACGCCGGCGACGAGGTCCATCGCGCCGCCCATGCCTTTGACGACCTTGCCGGGGATCATCCAGTTGGCGAGGTCGCCGTTTTCGGCAACCTGCATCGCGCCGAGGATGGCGATGTTGATATGGCCGCCGCGGATCATCGCAAAACTGTCGGCGCTCGAGAAGAAGCTGGTGGTCGGCAATTCGGTAACGGTCTGCTTACCGGCATTGATGAGGTCGGCGTCTTCTTCGCCCTCATAGGGGAACGGCCCGAAGCCGAGCATGCCGTTCTCGCTTTGCAGCTGAACCGACATACCCTCGGGAATGTAGTTCGAGACCAGCGTCGGGATGCCGATGCCGAGATTGACGTAGTAGCCGTCGCGCAGTTCTTTCGCCGCGCGCGCCGCCATTTCATCGCGTGTCCAAGCCATGATCGCTTCTCCTAGCCGCGTTTCCGCACGGTGCGCACTTCGATGCGCTTCACCGGGTCTTTCACATGCACGATCCGCTGTACGAAGATACCCGGGGTCATGATCTGGTCGGGATCGATTTCGCCGGCCGGAACCAGATGCTCGACCTCGGCGATCGTGACTTTGCCGGCGGTCGCCATCATCGGATTGAAGTTCCGCGCCGTCTTGCGATAGACGAGATTGCCTTCAGTATCGCCCTTCCAGGCATGGACGATCGAAACATCGGCGACGATGCCGCGTTCCATGACGTAATGCTCGCCATCGAAATCGCGCGTCTCTTTGCCTTCGGCGATGACGGTGCCGTAGCCGGTCTTGGTGAAGAAGGCTGGGATGCCCGCGCCACCGGCGCGAATGCGTTCGGCCAGCGTGCCCTGCGGGTTGAATTCAAGCTCGAGTTCGCCTTTAAGGAACAACTCGGCGAACAGCTTGTTCTCGCCGACATAGGACGAGATCATCTTTTTGATCTGGCGCGTTTCCAACAGAAGGCCCAGCGCGGCGCCATCGGTGCCGGCATTGTTGGAGACGACCGTCAGGTTTTTGACGCCGGATTTCTTGACCGCCTCGATCAAGGCGTCGGGCACGCCACACAGGCCGAACCCGCCCGACATCATCAGGATGCCGTCTTTCAACAAACCGTCGAGCGCCGCTTCCGCGGTCGGATAGACCTTACTCGCCATCTAGGGCCAGCTCCCTTTCGAATTCTGGCTGAGGAATAACACGCCGGGGCGTGCGACGCCAACGTTGCCGGGGTTAGGTCCCGGCTTTGGTGTCCCGCGCCGGGGCGACCGCGTCGATGGCATGGGCCAGCTTGATGTCGCGCACGCTCACCCCGCCAACATCATGTGTGGCGAGGACGATTTCGACCCGGTTGAAGACGTTGAACCATTCGGGATGGTGGTCCATCTTCTCGGCCATGAGCGCGACCCGCGACATGAACCCCCAGGCCTCGCTGAAAGTGCCGAAATGATAGACTTTGCGAATCGCATCGCGACCCTCGACCTCGGCCCAGCCGGTCAATTCCTGGACTGCTGCGGTGCGCGCCGGTCCGGTCAGCCGTTCGACCATATCCCGTCTCCCTGATGGCGATGAACGTTTTGCCGCCGTCGCTCGCCGATCTCGAAGAGATGGCGCAACAGGCCCTCACCACTATACCCGAGGAATTGCGGCGGCATGTGGGGAACGTCGTCATCCGCGTCGAGGAATTTCCCGACGAGGACACCGAAAAAGCGATGGAGCTGGAAAGCCCGTTCGACATTTTGGGCCTCTATCAAGGCGTCGCCCTGCCCTTCCAAACCACCGGCATGCAGCCGAACGCGCTCGACATGATCTTCCTCTATCGCCGCCCGATCCTCGATTATTGGTGCGAAACCGGCGAGGCGCTGGACCATGTCGTCCGCCACGTCCTGGTCCACGAGATCGGCCATCATTTCGGCTTCTCGGACGAGGACATGGAACGGATCGAGGGCGAGGGCGAGGACTGACGGACATCCCTCTTCGTCATTCCCGCGAAAGCGGGAATCCATCGTGCAGCGAATCTGTTGTCGGCATGGACCCCCGCTTTCGCGGGAGTGACGAGGAAGAGATGCGACGTTTCTATTACAGCAGCGCCTTCACGCGCTTGCGCAATTCGGGCAGCAGTTCCGCCTCGAACCACGGGTTCTTCTTCTCAAAGAAGGTCGTGCGCCAGGAGGGATGTGGCAACGGCAGATATTTCGGCAAGTAGTCCCGCCAGGCCGCGACCGTGTCGGTCAGCGTCCGGTGCTTTTGCCCGGCGAGATAGTAGTCGATGGCATACGACCCGACCAACAGCGTTAGCTCGATATTCGGAAAGCCCGCCAACACCCGATTATGCCATAGCGGTGCGCATTCAGGGCGGGGCGGCAGGTCGCCGCCTTTTTCATAGCGGCCCGGATAACACAGCCCCATCGGCATCAGCGCGACGCGGTCTTGGTCGTAAAAAGTATCGCGGTCGATCGCGAGCCATTGGCGCAGACGATCGCCGCTGCGATCGGTGAAGGAAAGCCCGGTTTCATGGACCTTGGTGCCGGGAGCCTGGCTGATGATCAGAAGGCGGGCCGAGGCGTGGCCGTGCAGAATCGGACGTGGTCCCAACGGCAGCGCAGCGGCGCAATGCGTGCACGCGCGCGCCTCGGCAAAAATCGTCGCAAGCGCATCCTGGGCCATGGCGTTTATGTAGGGACGATCGGCGCCCGCGAAAAGCCTTGTAAGAATTCCCGATTGCTGGCGATAAGAGCCGCCTTATATGATGCGCTGCATCGCATGAATTTCATGAAGCAGGTCTCATAAAAATGGACGAACTTCTCGCACGGCGCGCTCTTCTCGCCATTCTGTTCTCGTCGGTTCCTTGGGCTGCCTACGCCCAGGGTTCGTTCCTCGACCAGGGCAAGGGACTGCTAGACCAGGTTCCCGGTGTCGGCGGGAACAAGAACAGCGGCGGCAGCACGGGTGGCGGCGCCGGCGCAAGCCTCAGCCAGGGCGATATCAGCGCGGGCCTCAAGGACGCGCTGAAAGTCGCGTCGCAGCGCGTCGTCGGCCGTGTCGGCAAGACCGACGGCTATTGGAGCGATTCCTCGATCCGCATTCCATTGCCCGGCCCTCTGTCGAACATCGAAGGTCCGTTGAAGTCGGCGGGCGCCGGCGGGATGCTGGACGATCTGCATCAAAAAATGAATCACGCTGCCGAACAAGCCGCGCCCAAGGCGCTCAACATCTTCACCGATGCGGCCTCGAAGATGTCGATCACCGATGCGCGTGGCATCCTGCAGGGACCGCAGGATTCGGCGACGCAGTATTTCAAACGCACCACGTCGAACACGCTGACCACCTCGTTCCGCCCCGTCATCGACAACAGCCTGTCGCAAGTCGGCGCGGTCAAATCGCTGAACAGCGTACAAAGCCAAGCCTCGTCGATCCCGATGCTGGGCCAGCAGGCCAAGGGCTTCAGCCTCACCGACTTCACCCTCGGCAAGGCGCTCGATGGGCTGTTCCATTATCTCGGCGTCGAAGAAGCCTCGATCCGCAGCAACCCCGCGGCGCGCACCACCGACCTGCTGAAGAAAGTCTTCAGCTAATCCATTCTTCTCGTCATTGCGAGCGTAGCGAAGCAATCCAGTTTGTCCGCACACTGGATTGCTTCGTCGTTTCACTCCTCGCAATGACGGATAGGTGTTAGCTGCATTTCCGCATATTCGGAAATGCAGCGGAGGCGCTTCTCAAAATTGACTGTCTTCCCCCCACGCGTAACGTGACACGGTCGCTGTGCGACGCCAGCGGCGGGCTTCGACCCGTTGCGGAAAAACAGATCGGGGAGAAGCGACGCCATGCCAAACGCCTTTGGAAGAATCACGACACGGCTGGGGCTGATCGCCGCGGCGCTCATTCTCCTGCAACCGATAACGGCACACGCCGACGCCGATGCCGATCTGAAAGTCGCGTTGAGCGAGCTCGTTTCCGCCAATCACATTCTGTACGACCAGGGCATCTTCGACGGCTACGGCCATATCAGTTTCCGCAGTCCGAAAGACAAGACGCATTTCTTCATGTCGCGCGCCGTCGCGCCGGCCAGCGTCACCGCCGACGACATCATGGAATTCGATGCCGACGCCAAGCCGATCGATCAGAAAGGCCGCGAGATCTACATCGAGCGTTTTATCCATTCCGAAATCTACAAAGCGCGCCCCGACGTCAACGCGGTTGTGCATAGCCATTCGCCGACGGTCATTCCGTTCAGCATCTCGCAAGTGCCGATGCGCGCGACCTTCCACGATGCCTCGTTCCTTTATACCGGCGCGCCGGTGTTCGATGTGCGCAGCTCGGCGGGTGACGGCACCAACATGCTGGTGATGACGCCGGCGCTGGGCAAGGCGTTGGCCGAAACGTTGGGCAAAAACGCGGTCGCGCTCATCCGTGGTCACGGCGAAGCCGTTGTCGGGCCGACCATCCATGTCGTCGTGTCGCGCGCGATCTACACCGAGGAGAACGCGAAGCTGCAGCTTCAGGCTTTGTCGCTGGGCGGGCCGCTCAATTACCTGACCCCTGCTGAAGGCGAGAAGGTCGAGACCTTGGCCAACACCGGTGGGCTGTGGCGCGTCTGGAATGCCTGGGTCGCCAAGGCCGAGAAGGATCTCCGTTGATGAACCGCGCGATCCTCGCCGCCGCGTTGCTGCTGGCGACGCCGGCCTTTGCCGCCGATGCGCCGGGCGTCACCAAGACCGAAATCAAGATCGGCCAGACCATGCCCTATAGCGGTCCGGCTTCGGTCAGCGGCGCCAACGGCCTCGCCGATCAGGCCTTGATGAAATGGGTCAACGATCAAGGCGGCATCAACGGCCGCAAGGTCAATCTTCTGTCGGTCGATGACGCCTATTCACCGCCCAAGACCGTCGAACAGACGCGCAAGCTAGTCGAGCAGGACGAGGTCGCCTTCATCTTCCGCAGCATGGGGACCGCGCCCAACACGGCGATCGCGAAGTACCTCAACGATCGCAAGATCCCGCAGTTGTTCATCGGTAGCAGCGCCAGCGATTGGAACGATCCGGTGAAGCGGCCGTGGAGCATGGGCGGCTCGATCAGCTATCAGATGGAAGCCGGCATCTATGCCCGTTACGCGCTGGAAAAGAACCCCAACGCCAAGATGGCGGTGCTGTATCAGAACGACGATCTGGGCAAAGATTATTACAACGGATTGAAGAAAGCCCTGGGCGAGAAGGGCATGTCGCACATCGTCAAGGATACGAGCTTCGAGATTTCCGACGCGACGGTCGATTCGCAGGTCGTCTCGTTGCAGGATTCCGGCGCCGACGTGCTGTTCCTGTTCTCGACCGTTCGCCCGACCTCGATGGCGATCCGTAAGAGCCACGATATCGGCTGGAAGCCGATGATCTTCATCATCAACAACGCCAACACCGTCGCCGGCACCTTGCGCCCGGCCGGTCTCGACAAGTCGGTCGGCGTCATCACCGGCACCTATGTGAAGGACCCGTTCGACCCGCAATGGAAGGACGACGAAGGCGTCAAGGAATGGAACGCCTATATGGACAAGTATCTGCCCAATGCGGACAAGGGCGACGTCTCGAACGTGTTGTCCTCGGTCATCGGACGCATGCTGATCCAGACGCTGAAACAGGCAGGCGACGATTTAAGCCGCGAGAACATCATGAAGCAGGCGCGCAATCTGCACGGCGTCACCGCGCCGATGCTGCTGCCCGGCATCACCTACAACACCAGCCCGGAAGACTACCGGCCGCTGAAGCAGCTTCAGCTCGCGCGGTTCGACGGCGAACGATGGGTGCGGTTCGGCGAGTTGATTACCGGGGAGTGATAGCCGGTTCGGCCGGTTGGACGAGACGCGTCAGATGATCGCCCAGAATCGCGGCGAGCGTCGCGACACGTTGCTCGATCCGATCGGCCGGACCGCCGATCCCGATCGCCAGCCGTTGCTTGTGATAGGCGATCGGCACCGGCGCGGCGATGATCGCCGCGTTCGGATTGATCGTATCCTTGATGAAGATGTAGCCGTCGCGGCGGCACGTCTCGATCTGAATCATCAGCGCGGCGAAGGGCAATTCCTTACGGTCACACAAGCCGCGCGCCAGCGAACGGCGATAAACGCGCTCGATGAAATCGTCTTCTTCGAGGCTGAGCAGCGCGCAGCCAACGCCGGATTTGACCAGCGGCCGATGCGTGCGCCGGCCGGTGGTGATGGCGCGCGCGGGCTCTTTGGCCTCGAGCACACCGAGATACAGCACCTCAAGATCGTTGGGTGTGCCGAGCAATACCGTGTCGCCGGTCGCTTCGCGCAACGCGTTCAGGGTTTCGACCGGGTAACTGCGCGGCAGGATCTCGGTCATGATCCAGTCGCCCAGTTCACCCAACCGCGTTGTCGGGAAATAGGTTCGGGTGACCGGATCGAAACTGATATAGCCGCCGGCCGAGAGCGTCTTGAGAATGTCGGCGACGCTGGACGACGGATAGCCGAAATCCCGCACCAGTTCCTTCAGCGACAAGGGCCGCTGCAACAGGCGGAAGCGTTCGAGGATTTCAAAGGCGCGGGTGATCGAGCTCATGCCAGGCCGATCCTATGCCCGAAAGACGCTTTCGTTAAGGCGTCACCGCGAACCTTCCGCCAATACGGAAATGACCTTGCGCACGCGTTTGGGGATTTGCCCGCGCGCAGCGGCACTTTACCTTCGGTCGCTTAAGGAGATACCGCGATGAGTTCCGCCACAGTAACAGCCGTCCGCAGCATCACGCTGGGCGTGACCGATCTTTCCGCCAGCACGAAGTTCTATACCGAGATCTGGGGCCTCACCCCCGTAGCCGAGAGCAAAGACGCGGTCTATCTGCGCGGCACCGGTCCTTATCATCATCTTCTGGCGCTGGTCGCCCATCCGCAACCACAGGTGCTGGGGCTCGATATGCTGGCCGACGATCGTGCGGCGGTCGAGGCGCTGCATCAATCCATCAAAGCGTCACCAGCGACACAGGTCGGTGCGCCCGGCACCATCGATGCGCCCGGCGGCGGCTACGGCTTCGGCTTCGTCGATCCCGAGGGCCGCACCGTGCGTGTCCTGACTGGTGATGCGCGCCATGCCGATACGGCGGCGCAGCCGGACAAGCCGTCGAAGATCACCCATGCTGTCTTGAATTCCGGCGACATGGACGCAGCCTCGGCTTTCTATCAGCAACATCTCGGCTTCCATCAGAAGAACCGGATCGAGCGGATGTGTTTCCTCCAATGCAACGAGGATCATCATTCGCTGGCTTTCGCGCTGGGCAAAGCCAGTTCGCTCAATCATCTCGCCTTCGCGATGCAAGATGTCGGATCGGTGTCGCGCGGCGCGGCGCGGATGTTGTCGCATGGCTTCGTGATGGGATGGGGCGTCGGCCAGCACACGGCAGGCGAAGACGTCTATGCCTATTTCGAAGGCCCCGAGGGCGGCGGCATCGAGTACATCACCAAGGTGCCCGACGGCTGGCTGGGCAGCAAAGACAATACCGATCATTGGGATGTCGCCCTGCGCCCGACCGAGAAGCAGGCTGCCGCGATGCGGCGCATTCCCTTCCGCGTGGAAGGTTGAGCCATGGTCACGGTCGCGGAGAACAAGCTTTTGACGCAAGTCGGCCCCGGCACGCCGATGGGCGAGCTGATGCGCCGCTATTGGATACCGGCGGCGATGTCGAGCGAGCTGATCGCCGATGCCGCGCCGACGCGGCTGATGCTGCTGGGCGAACAGTTGCTGGCGTTTCGCGACAGCACCGGGCGCGTCGGGATTCTCGATCATCAATGCCCGCATCGTTGCGCTTCGCTGTTCTTTGGACGCAACGAAGAAGGCGGGCTGCGCTGCATCTATCACGGTTGGAAGTTCGACGTCGATGGCAACTGCCTCGACATGGCGAACGTGCCGCCGCATCAGGATTTCAAATCGAAGATCCACGCGACCGCCTACAAGGTGATCGAGCGCAACGGCCTCGTCTGGACCTATATGGGAAAAGGCACGCCGCCGGCATTGCCCGAGATCGAAGCGACGATGCTCCCCGAGAGCGCGGCGACCTTCAACTGGATGCAGCGCGAGTGCAATTACCTGCAGGTGCTGGAAGGTGATCTTGACACCTCGCATACCGATTTCCTGCATGGCGGTGCGCGCACCGAGAAAGTCTATGCGCCCGATGATCCGCGCCGCTTCGGTGCGATCAATCGCGCGCCCGAATATGAAGTGCGCGAAACCGATTGGGGCACGATGTACGGCGCCTATCGTCCGGCCGATCCGGGTGAGACCTATTGGCGCGTCGCGCATTTCATGTTTCCGTTCTGGACGATCACGCCCAGCGGCCCGTTCGGTAAACATCTGTACGCCCGCGCCTGGGTGCCGATGGACGACACGCACACCATGTCGCTACGCATCGTCGGCAATGCCGGCCGCGTCGATCCGGGTGGCGCCAAACAACTCGGCATCGTCACCGGTCTCGAAGACCTTTTGCCGAACACGAGCGATTGGTACGGCCGCTTCCGCCCGCACACGAATGCCGAGAATGATTACCTGATCGATCGCGACAAGCAGCGCCGCAACAGTTTCTCGGGCATTCCCGGCATCGCCGCCGAGGATCAGGCCGTGACCGAAAGCATGGGCGCCGTCACCAACCGCCCCGCCGAACATCTCGCCCCCAGCGACCGCATGATCGCCGTAACGCGCCGCCGCATGATGGACGCGGCGACCGATCTGGCGAATGGCAAAGAAGCGCCGATCGATTCTTATGCACGGGCACGCGGCGGTTATTTCGTCGCGACGCAGGGCAAGGCTTTGGTCGATGCGTATGACGAGGTGACTGGCGCGACAGTGAAGGTGCCGGCTTAGACAGTCTGCATAGAGCGATCGAGCGTCCCTCGACTTCGCTCGGGATGAGGCGAGATAGGGGGCTGCATCCAGTGCCGCGCAGTCTCTGTCCTCATCCCGAGCGAAGTCGAGGGACGCACGAAGCGAGAGCAATAAGCTTTCTTCGAGCTACCGCAGCGTCGCCGCGATGTTGCCGCCATCGACGGTGGTGACGTCCGCAGTCGTCTTCAACGACAGAGCCTGATGCAGGAAAGCCTGCGCCACATCTTCCGCCGTCACTTCACGGCCGAGAAGATTCCCGCTCATGTAATCATGCTCGGACAGGCCGCGCGCCTTTGAACGTTCGGCGATCATTTCCGGCGTCAGCAAACCGCTGCGGATGCGGTCGGCATTGACCGCATTGGCGCGGATGCCGTCCTTGCCATAATCGAGCGCATATTGGCGCGAGAGGAACAGCGTCGCGGCCTTCGGCAAACCGTAAGGCCCGAAATCAGGGCCGGGATTGATCGCTTGTTTCGAGACGTTGAACAGCAAGCAGCCGCCCGTCCCTTGCGCGAGCATGATCTTCACCGCTGCCTGGGCCACGCGTTGATGCGCGAAGAAGTTGAGCTCGAAGCTTTTGCGCAAGACAGCTTCATCGACTTCACCGATCCGCCCCTGCGAAGCCGCGCCCGCATTCGAGATGACGATATCGACGCCGCCGAAATGCGCGGCGACGCGATCGAACGCCGCGCTGATCGATGAAGCATCCAGCACATCGCAAGCAAGACCGAGCGCCGTGCCGCCAAGCTTCTTTGCCGCCACCGTTGCCGCGTTGCCGTCGAGATCGAGCACCGCGACTTCAGCGCCGTTGTCTTTGAAGAGTTTGGCGCAGGCTGCGCCGATCGCACCCGCCCCGCCGGTGATGGCGACGACCTGACCCGCCAGCGGCTTTTCCGCTGCGCTGCCCAGCTTCGCCTGTTCTAGCGACCAATATTCCATGTCGAAGAGATCGGCTTCGGACAGCGCCTCGAAGGTACCGATCGCTTCGGCATCGGTGATGGTGAGGACCGTGTTCTCGGCGATGTCGGCAGCGATGGCCGCGTCCTTTTTGCTGCGTCCCATGCCGAACAAGCCGACGCCCGGCACCAACGCGACGCGCGGCAGCGGATCGAGTTCGCGCTTGGCCGGATCGCGACCCGCATTGTTGCGCTGGAAGTAAGCGTGATAGGCGGCAACGAAAGCATCGGCGGATTGGCGCGCGGCTTTCTTGAAGCCGGCGAGATCACCGGCATCCGGCGCGGGCAGGATCAACGGGATGTTCTTCGTACGGATCGTGTGATCGGGCGTCACAACGCCGTGCTGCGCGTAGCGCTTCAGCTCCGTGCCGTTGACGTAAGCCAGCACCGCCGGCGAAGCGCGGAAGTCGAGCACGAGGCGACGCCATGCGCCTTCTTGTTTCGCATCCTTCTCGGCGGCAATGCCGCGAATGATGGGACCGATCGCCGCGACGTTCGCGAGCGATTTCGGCAGTGGGGCGGCATCGAAAACCGTTTTGCGTTTCGTCGCCAGCCGTTCCTCGGCGCGCGTCACCATCGCGATCATGCGTTCATAGGCTTCGCGCGCATCTTTGCCGAAAGTGAAGATGCCGTGCTTCAGCAGCACCAGCCCTTCGACGGACGGATCGGCTTCATAGACTTCGGCTGCTTTCTTGGCGAGGGCGAAGCCCGGCATGATGTAGGGCACGAGCCCCATGCGCTTGCCGTAAATCTCGGCGCAGAGTTCGGCGGCGTTCGGCTGGTCGGCGATGCTGAGCACCGCGGTCGAATGGGTGTGATCGACGAATTTATGCGGCAGGAACGCATGCAGCAGCGTTTCGACCGAGGGATTCGGCGAACCCGGATCGAGCAGATTGGCACGTTGAAACCGGACCATGTCTTCGTCCGAGAGCTTGTCGCGTTCGCGCAGTTTAAGGAGCGGCGTCATCCGCACGGCGGGAAGACCCGCCGGCTCGATATCGCCCATGTCCCAGCCGCTGCCTTTGACGCACAGCGCTTCAACATCGTCGCCCGACAAGTCTTTGACCGTCGTCTTGACCGAGGTGTTGCCGCCGCCATGCATGACGAGCAGCGGGTCCTGGCCCAACAAACGCGAGGTGTAAACACGGAGTGCGACGTCGCGGCCGATGCCCTGTTGGGCATAGCGCGTCACCATCGCCTCGGCTTCGGTATCCTGCCAACGGCTTTTCATGCGGCGATCATAAAAGACGGATCAGCGGTAATCGAGGCCGATATCGAGGACCTGAACGCTGTGGGTGAGCCGGCCGAGCGAGAGCAGATCGACGCCGGTGGCGGCGATGGCCGCGGCGTTGTCGAGGTGGATGCCGCCCGATGCTTCAAGGACGGCACGGCCTTTGACCATCGCGACCGCGCGGCGCAGCGTCTCGACATCCATATTGTCGAGAAGTATCGCATCGCAGCCGACCGCCAAGGCTTCTTCGAGTTGTTCCAGCGTATCGACTTCGAGCTCGATCTTCACCAGATGCCCAATCGCGGCGCGCGCACGTTCGACCGCCGGGCGGATGCCGCCGGCCGCGGCGATATGATTGTCCTTGATGACGATCGCATCATCGAGGCCGAAGCGGTGGTTGAAACCACCGCCGACGCGCACCGCGTATTTCTGGATGCTGCGCAGGCCGGGGATCGTCTTGCGGGTGCAGATCACGCGCGCCTTGGTGCCTTTGATCGCCTCGACCACCTCCGCCGTCGCCGAGGCGATGCCGCTGAGATGCGTCAGATAGTTCAGCGCGACACGTTCCGCCGTGAGGATGCCGCGCGCCGGACCGGCGATGGTCGCGATGGTGTCGCCAGGTGTCAGCACGCTGCCGTCCGGTTTCGCGACCGTTACTTTGATGGTTGGGTCGATCAGTTCGAACGCGAGCCGCGCGAGATCGAGGCCGCAGACGACGCCTTTCTTGCGCGCGACCAAAGCCGTTTCGGCTTTGACGTCGGCCGGAATGATCGCATCGTTGGTGATGTCGCCGGCGCGGCCCAGATCTTCCAGGAGCGCGGCGCGCACCTGATCCTCGATCATGATGCGCAGCAGTGGCTGGACGACCATCATGGTCACTCCCTTCTTGGCTTAGGCCGCGAGCATCCGTTCGACCGCGCGGCGCGCCGGTTCGACAATGGCGGGATCGATCTCGACCGCATGCTGCATCGTTTCCAGCGCGGTGCGGATATTGCCGAGCGTGATGCGCTTCATGTGCGGGCAGAGATTGCACGGCCGGATGAATTCGGTCGCCGGGTTCGCGGCGGCGACATTGTCGCTCATCGAGCATTCCGTCATGAGGACGACGCGGCGCGGGCGCTTGTCGGTGACGTAATCGGCCATCGCCGCGGTCGAGCCGGCGAAGTCCGCTTCGGCGACGACGTCGGGCGGGCATTCCGGATGGGCCAGCACGATGATGCCAGGGTAATCCTGGCGCAGCGTCTTGATTTCGGCCGCGGTGAAGCGCTCGTGCACTTCGCAATGGCCTTTCCAGGCGATGATCTTGACCTTGGTTTCCTTGGCGATGTTCTGCGCCAGGTACTCGTCAGGGATCATGATGACTTCGGGCACGCCCAGCGATTCGACGATCTTCTTCGCGTTGCCCGAGGTGCAGCAGATGTCGGATTCGGCCTTCACCGCCGCCGAGGTGTTCACATAGGTGATCACCGGCACGCCGGGATAGCGTTGGCGCAGCAGGCGCACATCGGCCGCGGTGATCGAATCCGCCAGCGAGCAGCCCGCGCCCATATCCGGGATCAGCACGGTCTTATTAGGATTAAGCAGCTTTGCCGTCTCGGCCATGAAATGGACGCCGGCCAGAACGATCACATCGGCATCGACCGTCTGCGCTTCACGCGCAAGCGCCAGGCTGTCGCCGACGATGTCGGCCACGCCGTGGAAGATCTCGGGCGTCTGATAGTTGTGCGCCAGGATCACCGCGTTGCGGGTCCGCTTCAGTTCGAGGATCGCCTCGATATCGTCGGCGAAGACCGGCCATTCCATCGGCGGAATGAAGCTTTTGACGCGGTCGTAAAGCGGTAGGCTATCCGGCATGACGTGCCTCTTATGCTCATGATGAGCAGAATTGATCGGCGCATATACTATAGATGAGCATAAGACTGTCAAGCGCAATGGAAGGGTGCGTCAGCAAGGCTGACAAATTGGGTTCGTTTCGTAATTTTCGTTTTTTACGAACGAAACCAGATGCTTACGGCATACGGCCCGGCAACGCATGGCTGCCGTCCCTGAAAGGTTGGCCTCGCCGCCCCATTCTTCAAGCCACCCGACCGAAATCTCCGCCGAATGAACTTGCATGGCGCAGGCCGCCGGAGTGAGATCACGGCCATAAGCCCGCACGCCGGGACGCGTTTCTATGAGAATGGGAGGACTTCCGATGGCTGCTGCCCTAGACCCCGTGACCCTCGAAGTGTTGCGCAACGCCCTGCCGGCGATCGCCAACGAGATGGCCGCCGATCTGCAGCGCACCTCCTACAATATGATGATCTATGAGGTGCGCGATTTCTGCACCGCGCTGATCAATGCCGACGGCGAATTGCTGTGCCAGAATGTCGGCGGCGTGTCGCATTTCGTCGCCGATCTGGGCGTCATCATCACCGACGGCATGAAGAAGCACGGCCGCGAGGGCTTCAAGCCCGGCGACGTGCTGATCATGAATCACCAGGCGGTGGCCGGGCAGCATCTCAACAACATCGTCATCTACATGCCCTATTTCTTCGAGGGCGAACTGATGCTGTTCTCGATGGTGCGCGCGCATTGGATCGATGTCGGCGGCACCAGCACCGGCTTCGGCGCGGGCCGCGACTGTCCCGACCCGTGGCAGGAAGGGCTGCAGTTCGACCAGCTCAAAATCTACAAGGCCGGCGTTCTCGACGACACGCTCTATAAAATGATTCGCGACAATGTGCGTTTCCCCGAAAGCTCGATGGGCGACCTGCGCTCGCAGATCGCGTCGTGCCGCCTCGCCTTGCGCCGCGTCGATGAATTGTTCCTGCGCTACGGCAAGGAAACGATGATGGCCGCCGTCGCGCGCATCTTCGACGAAACCGAAGCACGCTGCCGCGCCATCGTCTCCAACATCGCCGACGGCACCTACGAAGCCTCGGCCTTCATCGACGACGAAACGCCGACCGGCCTCGACCGCATCGACATCCATGCGAAGGTGACCGTCAACAAGGGCAGCATGACGATCGATTTGTCGGGCTGCGCCAAGGAACGTCCGCGCGGCCTCAATTCGCGCACCCTCGCCGGCGCGCGCATCGCCTACAAGGCGCTGACCCAGCCGCTGGCGCCGGTGAATGAAGGCTCGTTCCGCGCGCTCGATATCGTCCTGCCCGAAGGCAACATCATGATGGCGCGCCATCCGCTGCCGATGACGGGATGGAGCCGCATCCTGCCGACGGTGGTCGATACCGTCGTCGCCTCGCTGGCTTCGGCGATGCCCGAGGGTATTCCGGCGGCGCATCACGGCGTTATGGGCGGCGGCTCGATCATCTTCGCCGGCGTCGATCCGAAAACCAAACGCCGCTTCGTCACGCAAAGCATCGAAGGCGCCGGCTGGGGCGGTCGTCCGACCGAGGACGGCGAATCCGGTACCGTCTCGATCTGCCAGGGCGACGTGCGCAATGGCTCGATCGAAGGCATGGAAATGAAAGTGCCGATCCTCATCGAGAAGCGCGGCTTCCGTCCGGATTCAGGCGGCGCGGGCAAATATCGCGGTGGTCTCGGCCTCGAGGTTCATTCGCGCGGCTTCATCGACGGACGCTGGAACCTCGAACAATCCGACCGCCGCAACTGCCTGCCCTGGGGCCTCTGGGGCGGCGGCAAAGGCACCTGCTCCGAAGCGAGCGTCAAAAAGCCTGGCGAGAATAATTTCCGCGTCATGCACGGCTTCCGCACGCCGTTGCCCGCCGAAACCGAAGTCTTCATGCGCACCGGCGGCGGCGGCGGCTGGGGCGACCCGTTGGATCGCGACGTCGAACGCGTGCAGAACGACGTGCGTGAAGGATTCGTGTCGCACGATTCAGCGGCGCAGTTATATGGCGTGATCGTGCGCGAGGATTTCTCGGTGGATGCCGCGGCGACGGCAGCGAAGCGCGCGGCGATCAAAGCGGAACGCCGCAAAGCGAGTGAACGCGCGACGGTTTAATCCAGCGCGTTAGAGGCTGGCCTTACATTCTTCAGAATGTATTGTGCCGAAAGATGCTCGAATAAATTCAAACGACCGGAGGAAGCGATGTCGGATAACGCTGATAACGTGTTTTGGGACATCTATTCGATAAGCCCCCAAGATCCCTCAACGCTTCACATAAAGCAAATACCAGGAAGTACCACCCC
Organism: uncultured Rhodospirillales bacterium; assembly: GCA_903822185.1. Lineage (GTDB taxonomy): Bacteria > Pseudomonadota > Alphaproteobacteria > ATCC43930 > CGMCC-115725 > CAIKMD01. The sequence goes on from CAIJOA010000017.1 coordinate 156,783, forward strand.
CATTAGGATTTCTTTAAAATTTCAACCGACGGATCGGGTGAAACTGGCTCTCGCCTCTCCCTCAAACGGTGGTATTTTAGAAATACATCTAAATGAAATGGACGCCGCAGAGTTTTTCTCTGCTGCTTATCGACTCGGCCTACAGATGGGTTGGAAGCCTACTGTAGAATTAGGAGATGGCTTTCAGACGCAAGTCGGAGAACCTCGTTCAGGACATGAATAGGGTCGATGGACGGATACTATGCCAACTCCTCGTCAGGTTATCGCTCTAGGCCTGTATGCTGATCTCATGGGAGAGGTGAAAATTCGCCTCGCTTGTATTGAAACTGCTACTCGCGGCTTATCCGGCATACCTGGTGCGGTCACTAGAGAGTTTTGCTTCCTTCAAATCCGGATGTTGTGTGAACTGATCGCCTTGAGCTGCTTAACAGCACATGGGGACATAAAAGAAGCCACTAGACTAAGAGACGAATATTCGGCTGGTAAAATCATCGGACAATTGGAAAAGCTTCATCCACTTTTCTATCCATGGCCCGTCCATGTAAAATCCGCCCCTCCACAAAGCGGCGTCCAGCATGAAATGGAAGGCATCAAAGATGGCTTCCTAACAAAAGACGAACTCCTTCGCCTTTATGGAAAATGTGGCGACATACTCCATCGCGGCACGATGAAAAAATTACTTTCCGACCGAATGCCTGTTCAGACGAACTTTCCCGATATCTTGCAAACGGTCGCGAGAATTAAGACGTTTCTAAACGAGCATGGCATAATGTTGCTCGATGAGAAGACAATCATGCTTTGTGTCCTGAATGACGCAAGCAATAACAACAACGTGCAGGTCGCCATCGCCGAGGCGGTAGAGCACCAACCGAATTTGGGTTTTAAGCCGACCTAACCACCGGCAGCCTTGCCCCCGCCGACGCGCGCTCCTGCACGACCACACCGCGGAAGCGCATCAGCTTCGCGGGACGGCCCCCGGTCTCCGTCGAGACCTTGCCGGTTTCCTCGACCAGACCCTGCTGCTCGATCAGCCGCCGGAAATTCTGTTTGTGCAGCCGTAACCCGGCCAGCGCTTCGACGGTGCGTTGCAGGTGCAGCAGCGTGAAGCTGTCGGGCATCAATTCGAACACAACCGGGCGGTATTTGATCTTGGCGCGCAGGCGGGCGATGCCGGTCGCGAGGATGCGGCGGTGGTCGTGCATCATCGGTTCGCCGGGCAGCGGTTCGGGAATCGATTTGGCGCGGCCCGCCTCGGGCACGAGCTGCGCCTCGTAGAGCAGCTCGTAGCGTTGCAACACCAGCTCTTCGTTCCAGGGCTGAGCGTCGAAGGTGAAGGCCGCTTCGATGCGTTGCTTGCGGGCGCGGCGCACGGCCGTGTCGCCGGCCGCCGCCCAGGCATCGAGACGTTTTTCGAGCGCGGGCATGAAGGCAGGCGGGCCTTCGCGCCAATCTTCCCACGGCAGATAGCGATACCAGTTGCGCCAACCCGGTTCCTGTTCACCCACCGCCTCTGCTTCGCGGGTGAGGCCGAGATAGCTGATCGAGATGACGCGCGCGCCATCGAGCGTCCGATCGCGATCGGCGAAGGTATAAAGCTGCTCCATGTAGCCCAGCGGATGATGGGTCTGGCGTTCGACCCAGGAGCGCAGGCCGGTTTGCAGCGAACGGTGCCCGGATTCGAACGGACCCGAGGGCAGCGTCCGCCCGTCCTGAATCGACAGAACACGCGGTTCTTCGCCGGTGACGGCGACCAGGACGGCCGTCAGATCGATTTCGACGGCGCTGTTTTCGGGACTGCTCACAAGGAATTCCGCTGTTTGGCTGGCGCGGCGCATTCTGTCACAAGGGTCCGGTCGCTGCCACCCGGATGCGGCCGGATGCGGCCGAAAGCCCGGCACATCATGAAATCGCCGCTATTCGCTGGCTTTATATGAGGCGGGCGATAGGTTCGTTCGTCTGCACTTTCCCCACATCGCTGGCCGACCATCCTGGCCGATCACGTCGCGTTTCCGCCGCCCTTGCGACGGAGCGTACGGCTTTCGCCCCGACTTCGATCGTTCAAGGAATCTGCTTCATGCCGGACACCACCGCGCACGGCCTCGCGTCAGCGGCCACAACCGATCTTCGACGGATCGGCGCGCATCCCGATCATTGGTATCCGCTGGCCTGGTCGCGCGACATCAAGCGCGGCAAGACCGCGGCGGTGCGCTTCGCCGGTCAGGCCATCGTGTTGGTGCGAACCGAGAGCGGCGTTCTTTTCGCGCTGGAAGATCGCTGCGCGCACCGGCAGGTGCCGCTGCATGCCGGCGTCGTCTGCGGCGAAGAGATCAAATGCTGTTATCACGGCTGGACCTATGATGGCACCGGCCGATGCCTGTCGGTGCCCTATATCGGCGCCGAGCGCATGCCCAACGGGGTTCGTGCCTTTCCGGTCAAAGAGGTCGAAGGACTCGTCTTCGTCTTTCCGGGAACAGTGGCTCTGGCGGAGACCCGACCGCTGCCCAATCTCGGCCGACTGAGTGATTCAAAATATAAGACGCGCCGGTTCGGCCGCACCGTCGCCTGCCACTACAGCTTCATGCACGAAAATCTGATCGACATGAATCATCAGTTCCTGCATCGCCGATTGATGGGAAGCATTCGTCCGCGCTGTCTCGGCTATCACTCCGACGGCGGCACCTACGAGGTGCGTTATACTTTCGCGCGGACGCAAGGCCGTCAGTCGTTCGGTGAGGCGGCGATCTTCGGCGCCCAGGCTGGTGGATCGTTGGACGACGAAGACGTCATGACGATCCGAACGGTCTATCCGCATCAGACCTTGGAGATCCGACGCGCGGCCGACGACGAGCCACTGATGTCGCTGTTCATCGCCTATGTGCCGCAAGACGCCGAACAGCGCACGATCCGCACCTTCGGCACCATCTCGGTCTTGAAGCCGAAGATCCCCGGCATCATCCATCTCGCCTGGCCGTTCCTGGTGTGGTTCACGGAAGGCACCTTCCGCGAAGACCGCTGGATCGTCGAACGGGAACAAGAGGCCTGGGATCGTCAGGGATACGACGCGAACCAGGAAATTTTTCCGGCGACGCGCGACCTGCGGCGATTCCTCGCCGCGCACGGTCAACCGGCATAATCATTACGAGATATCTGGACGACTCCATCCTCACCGAAGTAGAGACACGCGCATGTCTCAGCTTGAAGATCGTCCGACGCCGCTGCGCGGCGTGTTCGCCGCCGTCGTCACACCCTTCACCGACAAACTCGACCCGAACCTCGATTCCTTCGTCGCGCATTGCCGTTGGCTTTTAGCCAATGGCTGCAACGGGCTTGTCCCGTTGGCAACGGCCGGCGAGGCGAATTCGATGTCGGCGACGCAACGGCTGCGCCTGATCGAGGCGCTGGCGATTGCCGGCCTGCCGATGGAGCGGATGATCATCGGCGGCGGCTCTTGCGCCCTCGACGATGCCGTAACACTGACCCGGGCGATCATGACGGTGCGCGCCGGCGGCGTGTTGCTGCTGCCGCCGTTTTATTATCGCGACACCGGCGAGGACGGGCTCTACCGCTTTTATGCCGAGACGATCGAGCGGGTTGGCAATCCCGACCTGCGCGTCTTCCTGCATCACCGGCCGCAAATGTCCGGCGCGCCGATCACCTTCGATCTCATCACTCGGCTACGCACCACCTTTGGCCCGATCATCGCCGGGGTGCAGAACGGGTCGGGCGATTGGGAGGTCACCGCGGCGCTGCTGCGCGAATTTCCCGAACTGGCGATCTTTTCCGGCACCGAGCGGTTCCTGTTGGATACGTTGCGCGCCGGTGGGGCCGGCTGCATTTCCGCGACGGTCAATTTGACCGCGCCGCTGGCCGGGCCGGTCTATGCGCAATGGCTGAGCGACAAGGCTGACGCACTACAAGCCGCGCTTACCGCGGTGCGCGTGTTGTTCGACGCGTTCCCGACACCGGCGGCACAAAAGGAAGTTCTGACCCGCCTGACCGGCGATCCGTCCTGGCGGAACTTGCTGCCGCCGCTGCTGCCGATGGCGCCGGCGATGCGCACCGAACTGGCCCGCCAGCTTGCAACTCTGCCGCAAATCCGCACCGTTCTGGCGGCCGCCCGCGCCGCCTGAAAGGTGCAAAAGAGTCTAATATTTCAACAACTCGCGGAAAATGCTCACGGTTCCTTTAGGTGTTGGTAACGGATTACCGTCAGTAATAAGGGCATGGACGGGCATGTCAGCACCCATATCAGCGGAAATCTACGCCAGCTCTCGCCCCAAGAGCTTCGCCAGATATTGCAGCTGCATGAGCTTTATCTTGCGCGGGAGCCGAAAGGCCGCCGCGCGGTACTGGCCTATTACGACCTCTCCGCCGCCGATTTAAGCGATCAGGATTTGTCGGGCGCCGACTTCACGGGCTCGTGCCTCCATCGCGCCATCTTCAAGAACACCGTGCTGCGCGCGGCCACACTGATGACCGCCGATCTGCGCGCCGCCAATCTCAACGGCGCCGATCTGACCGGCGCGGATCTACGCTCAAGCTGTTTGCGCGGTGCGCAACTCAATCGTGCCAAGTTGCCGAAGGCCGATATGAGCAAGATCAAACCGATCTCGCTGCCGGGTCTCGACGATGCCAAGGCGCGGGATGATTCGCCGCGCACCGATTTGTCTTCGATCGAAGCGCATGACTGCGATTTCAGCGGCGCGAACATGCGCGGCGCAGCCTTCATCCGCGCCGACCTAACCGACGCCAACATGGAAAACACCGATCTCAACGGCGCCGACCTGCGTCACGCGATGATCACTGGCGCGGTTCTCGATCATGCCGATTTGACTGGTGCCAATCTGTGCGGCGCCAATCTGCGCGGTGCGGTGCTGTCGCATGCGATCCTAACCGGCTGCGAAATGAAGGGCGTCGATGTCAGCGGCGCGATCCTCGATCGCTCGTTGTTGATCGGCGTCGAAGGCGTCGAAGAAATGCAGGGCGCCAAGCTGCGCGTCGTCACCGTTCCCGAGCTCGCCGATATTCTGCACCTGCATCAAGTTTGGCTCGATACGCACGGCAAAGAGGGCACGCGCGCCGTGTTGTCCGATTGCGATTTGACCGGGTTCAATCTCGGCAGTGCCAAGCTGGCCTTGTCGGTGCTGTCACGCGCCGTGTTGCGCGGCGCCGATCTGTCGCAAGCTTCGCTGGCCATGTGCGATCTGTCGCTGGCCGATCTGCGCGAGGCGCGTCTCGATTGGGCCGATCTGCGCGGCGCGAAGCTGGTTCGCGCGCATTTATCGGGCGCGACGATGGTGCACGCCAATCTGATGCCGCTCGAAAATGTCGGCGACCGCAAATATGATTTCCCGGCCAATCTGGAAGGCGCCAAGCTGACCGGCGTCGATCTGAGCGACGCACAGATGCGCCAAGCCAAGTTCGCCAGCGCCGATCTGTCCGGCGCGCATCTCGACCGCGCCGACCTGAGCGAGGCCGATCTTCAGAACGCCAATCTGAAAAACGCCACGTCCGAGAACACGAAGTTCGACGGCGCCGCGATGGGCGACGTACGAAACCTACGCCGCGTCGCGCCCTAAAATTTTCGCCTCCGAAATGTTGCATCGGCCGGACTTTGTTCCGGCCGTTTTCGTTTGGCGCTAATGCACGCTGGGCGTTTTGAAGAAGCGCGAGCGATCGACCGAGCGGACGTTGAAGTCGATCGTCTTGCCGTCGCGATAGACGAGGATCGGCACGCCGACCCCGGCTTCGCCTTGCCGCCAGATGTTGCGATAGAGCGAGGCGAGATCGACGATCTCTTCACCACCGACGGCGAGGATGATATCGCCGGTCTTGAGGCTGGCGCGTTTGGCCGGGCCGGTATTGGCGAGGCCAGCAACGACAACTTTGCTATCGACCTCGGTCGCGTAAAGCCCGAGCCAGGGCCGCGGCGGATGGTTCGGCCGGCCGAGGGTCAGCAGGTCGTCATAGATCGGCGCTAGGAGATCGATCGGCACATGCATGTTGAGATGCTCGGGCGGTTCTTTATCCTTCGATTGCTGCAGATGCAGCGAGCCGATGCCGAGCAATTGGCCATTGGCGCCGATGAGCGCTGTTCCGCCCCAATTGGGATGGGCCGGTGACGTGAACAGCGCGTCGTCGATCAGATATTCCCAATAGCCGGTAAATTCCTGCTTGGCCGAGATTCGGGCCGAGATGGCGTGCTTACGTCCGCCGCCGCCGGCGACGACGACCCGGTCGCCCATCGCCACGTCGGCGGACCGGCCGATCGGCAAGGCGGGCAAATTGAGCCGGCCCAGCGCCTGCAACAGGCCGAAGCCGGTTTCCTGGTCATAGGCTAGGACATGGCCGGGAATGGCGCGGCCATCGGTTGTATTGAGCCAGACCGTCTCCGCCTCGGTGATAAGATAGCCGATCGTCAGCACCACCCCGTCCTCGCGGATGACGACGCCGTTGCCGGCGCGTTCGGTGCCAAGGGTCTGGGCGGTAAATCCATCCGCCGGAATGGTCGCCCGGACAGTCAGGATCGAAGACAGCGCCCGATCGAGATCGAAGCTCCATTCTTCCGGACGAGGCTGGGAATGCTGCGGAATGTCCCAATCGCTTTGCGACGACATGACGGCTCCTTGATCGGCGTGGCGATTATACACTGGGGCCGCCCGAGGGCGAGAGCCCGAGGCTCTTCGGGTCTAATCGTCGGAGGAATAAGACCCGCGCGTCCTTTTCAGTTGCCCGCGCTGGGTTTTGCTGTCGGTGCGCTTGGTGCGCGCCGATTTGGACGGACGGGTCTTGCGCCGGGTTTTCGGCCGCACCGATGCCTGACGAATCAAATCGACCAGACGCTCCAGCGCATCGGCGCGATTACGTTCACGCGTGCGGAAGCGGTCGGCGGTGATAACGATCACGCCGTCGCGATTGAGCCGACGGCCCGCCAGTGCGGTCAGACGATGACGGACGCCCTCATCCAGACCGCTCAACCCTTGGGTGTTGAAACGGAGTTGTACGGAGGTTTCGACCTTATTGACGTTTTGCCCGCCGGGCCCGCTGGCGCGGATGAATTGTTCTTCGATGTCGGCCTCGTCGAGGGCGATCGTGGGCGTCACCGGAATCATGATGGTCCACCATGGCATCTTTGCCGGCCGCGCACAAAATTTTCCGCACTTTTAGGCCGCCGGCAAGTCCCCATATGCACGAGACTAACACGATCTGTTGCGCCACGCCGCGCTTGCCAGGCTTCCGCCGCACGATCATCATTACGGGAAGTTTTGCCGCGCCAGGGAGGAAACGATGAAGCATTTTTGGGCCGCAGCCCTCGCCACCTTATTCGCCGCAAGTCCCAGCTGGGCCCAGACCAATACGATCACCCTGGGTGCTGCCGTGCAATTAACCGGCAAAGACGCGAACACCGGGCGCTATTACCGCGACGCCTATCAACTCACCGTCGATCAGATCAACGAAAAGGGCGGCGTCACCGTCGCCGGCAAGAAATACACCCTGAGGCTGGTCCTGCTCGACACGCAGTCGGACGCCAATCTGGCGGTGCAGCTCTACAATCAGCTCGTCGTGCGCGAGAAAGTCGATTTCCTGCTCGGCGCCTATTCCAGCACCGATGTGTTGAACACCTCGTCCGTTGCCGAGAAATACGAAGTGCCGATGGTTCAGGGCGGCGGCGCCTCAGGTCAGATTTTCTCACGCGGCTATAAATACATCTTCGGCACGCTGCCCCGCGCCGAGGATTATTTCAATTCGACGCTGCAGATGTTGAGCGGGCTTGAACCGAAATCGAAGACCGTCGCGCTGGTCGTGGCCGATGACGCGTTCGATGTCGCGGTCGGCGACGGCACGCGGCAATTGTTGAAGAAGGGCGGTTACGACATCGTCCTCGATCAGCAATATACGCAAAAGAGCACCGACTTCTCCTCGATCCTCGCGCTCGTCAAATCGAAGTCGCCCGATGTGATCCTGTGGGGCGGCCTCGCGCCCGAAGTCCTCGACGAGATTCGTCAGGCCAAGAGCCTCGACGTCAATCCAAAGAACCTCATCAGCTTCACCGTCGGCGTACCGACGGCCGATTTCCGCAAAGCCTTGGGCAAGGATGCCGAGTTCGCCTTCGGCATGACGCCGTGGGTTCCGACCGGCAGCCTCAAGGATGATTGGTTCAACGACGATGTCGCCTTCAACAAACAATTTATCGCCAAGTATAATTACGAACCGGATTATCACGCCGCCTCGGCTGCGGCCGATGTCGAAGTCTTCGCCAAGGCCATCCCGGCAGCCGGCTCGCTCGATAAGAAGGCCGTGCGCGATGCTATCGCCAAGGTCGATTTTCAAAGCGTGTATGGCCGCGTGAAATTCACCGAGAACGGCCAGATCGATTTGCCGCAAATCGTCGTCCAGGTCCAGGACGGCCAAATCGTGCCGATCTTCAGCGACCATGTCCTGAGCAAGCCGCGCTATCCCGTGCCCGCCTGGGATCAGCGCAAGTAGCGAAAACGAAACCGGCCGCGATGAAGAAGATCGCGGCCGGAGAATCTCGTCGCTGATCGCCGGAAGCTTACAGCGAGCCTTTCAGCTTCGCGCCGGCCTTGAAGCGTACATTCTTGCTGGCGCGAATCTTGAGCGGTTCGCCGGTACGCGGATTGCGGCCCATGCGCGCGGCGCGCTTGCTGACATGAAACGAGCCGAAGCCCGGAATGCTGAATTTCTGGGTCTTCTTGAGGTCTTTCGAAATCGCAGCGGTAATCGCATCGACGGCTTCACCGGCGGCCGACGCAGTGTGGCCGAGCTTTCTTAAAGCTTCGATCAAAATCTGTTTGCTCATGCGTGTCTTCACTCCCCTTCATATCGAGCGGGTCATCGAACGAGATGCCGCTTCTCTGTGTTATCCCTTTGACCGACCCAGCCTCTGGGGGCTTGGGGGACGGCTGGCGGTGAGAGTCTCACCGCGGCGAAGGTTACGCAACAACTTCCTCTTGTGCCAGAGGCCGAAACGACAATTTGATCAAATTCGCCTTGACAGCTTGGCCCCATATGCCAAGGCAACCATGAAGCCGCCGTGAAGGGTATCGACGCATGAAAGTTATCGAATTGAAGGACTGGGGCTTGGAGCATGTCGCCGTCAGCGACCGTGCCGATCCAACCTGCGGTCCGGACGATGTGTTGATCGAGATGCACGCGGCGGCGCTGAATTTTCGCGATTTCGTTTTCGTGCGTGGCGGCTATGGCCGCGAGGGCGGTCCGTTGCCGATGGTGCTGTTGAGCGACGGCGCGGGCCGCGTCATCGACGTCGGCAAGAACGTCACCCGCGCCGCGATTGGCGATCTGGTCTGTCCGACGATCATGCCGGGCTGGATCGATGGGCCGATCAAAGACGAGTATCGCCGGCAATCGCGCGGCGGCTCGATCGACGGCGTCATGGCCGGAAAGATGGCCTTGCCAGAAAGCGCAATCGTCAAAGCACCCGATTTCTATACCCCGGCCGAAGCCGCGACCTTGCCTTGCGCCGCGCTGACGGCATGGAACGCCCTCGCCGGCATCAAGAGCGGCGATCTGGTCCTGACGCAAGGGACTGGTGGCGTTTCGCTGTTCGCGCTGCAATTCGCGCGCGCGATGGGTGCGACAGTTGTGATCACGTCATCCAGCGAAGAGAAGCTGCATCGCGCCAGCGCCCTTGGCGCGCAGCTCGGCATCAACTACGACAGCCACCCCGATTGGGCCAAAGAGTTGTTGCGCATGACCGGGCGGCGCGGCGCGGATTTGGTCATCGAGTTGGGCGGCGCGGAATCATTGCCGCAATCGATCCGCGCGGTACGCACCGGCGGCACGATCGCGCTGATCGGCGTATTATCGGGTGCGAACGCCGAACTGGAACTGGGCCGGGTCGTGACGCGCGGCTTGCGGCTTCAAGCCGTGACGATGGGATCGCGCGACGATTTCGAGGCGATGGTGACGTTCATCGAGCAGCATAAGATCAAGCCGGTGATCGACGCGTTGCGCTTCACCTTCGCCGAAACCCGCGCCGCTATCGCCACGATGAGCCAGGGGCGACATTTCGGGAAACTGGTGATCGAGTTCTGATCTCAGCACGTCATTGCGAGGAGCGTTAGCGACGAAGCAATCCAGTCTGTCTGCACACTGGATTGCTTCGCTGCGCTCGCAATGACGGAACTATTTTAGTTATCAAAAAACGCGATCGTCCGAATCTCGATACTTTCGCGCGGGCGCGCATCCGGCGGCGCGTTCGTTAAATCGAACGCGGTATGCGCAGTCCAGCGGGCGCGGCCATCTTTATCCGAATCGTAAACCTTGAAGACCAAAGCCTCGTCACGCTGCATCAGCGGAAACCAGTACCAGCGATGCGCGGGATTATATTTGACCGCATAGGTTTGGCCGATCCGGTTGGGATAGCGCCGCTCCGAAATGATGAAGTCACCCGTCGAGACGCTGCGCGAATCGCAGAGCGTCAGCGGAAAGGTTTGGACCGGATGGTTGATCGGCCGCCACACCTGAACGATGGCAAAACGTTTTTGCAGCAGCGTCTCGGCCTCGTCGGGCAATAGATCGCGGACGCGCTGCGGGCCGGACCATTCGGTGTAGTCGTTATGAACTCGGCGCACGACCTCCCGAATCTTCAACGCCTCGCGCTTTTCATCGTCGGCGGTGCGCAGCGTGTGATCGAAGACGACGACGCGCGATGCGCCGGTTTCGGCCTTAATCAGCGCTTCCATCTCGGGGTAATAGACGCGGTGGACTTCCGCTTCGTCGAAGAAGTCGCGCATCGCCGTGTCATGACGGCGAAAGCGGAAACCGTGACGATCCAGCACTAAGTCTTGCGCTTCAGGACGGCCGTTATGCAGTGTCACCAGCCGCGTATCGAAAGTCGCGCTTTGGCGAATCTCGGTCGAGCCCGGCCCGCCGGTGAAGGTGTAAGGCGTTTCGCCGGTATCGAGCTGGTAATTGACCGAGGCTTCGATCGTATCGGCGGCGGTGTCGGCAAGCTGAACCATGGACGGCTCCTTCGCGGGTTCCCTTATCTAGAACCGGGAACGATCAGTGCGCCAGGATGATATCGCCATCGGCGGTGATCGAGACAATAGCGTCGCCCGCCTCTGCCACCGGCGGCGGGGCCGCAGCCGGGGCGGCGGACATCGCCATGACCCGCATCATAGGACGCGGCGGCTGGGCATCGGCGCTGCTGACCCGGATATCGCGATAACCGCCGACCTTCGTTCCGAGCGTCGCGGCGACCCGATCCGCGCGCTGCCGCAGCCGCGTCAGGGCCGTATCGGTCAGCGCATCCTCGACCGCTTGCCGCGCCTCACGCGATAATTCAGGCGTCATCGCGGTCACGACCATGCCTTGTTGCTGCAACGGGGCGGTCAGCGCGAGGATCGCGGCGAAGTCCTTGCCGGTGAAGGACACCGACTGGCGGCCATGCCAGCGTAGCGACTGTTTATCCGGCTGTTCCGAATAGACGGAATAGCCGCCGGTTTCGACGCTGAGGTCGGGGACGGCTTTGATACGGGCCACGGCGGCGGTCATGCGCTTGTTGATTTCGGCCTGGACCTTGCCGGCATCGGCGTCGGTCACATCGGCTGTCAGCTCGACCCGCAACCGGTCGCGCGGCACGCTCCGCTGCGCCGTTTCGGTAAGATGCAGCAGGCTGTCTTTATCGGTGGTCTGCGCAAGCGCCGGTCCGGCGAGCAGCGTCATTCCAACAAGAGCCGCAAAGCCTTGAACGATCATCCGCATGGGTTTCTCCCTGGTCATCGAGGCAGCATAAGGAAACGAATAGCGGCTGCAACTTCGCCCATTCACAACGGAGTGGGCAGACACCAATTCCGTGTCATTTTTCTTATTTTTGCGTTATGCATGCGCCAACGAAGTGGGCAAACCCACGTGCCTTGGGATCACATGACGATTGGGGGATCGAATGGCTGATCGCGCATCGGCACCGGCACGTTCTTATCGCTGGCTGCAACTGGTCATCGGCATCATCTGCATGACGATGATCGCCAATCTGCAATATGGCTGGACGCTGTTCGTTACACCGATGGACGACAAGTACCATTGGGGCCGCGCCGGCATTCAAATCGCCTTCAGCATCTTCGTCTTGTGCGAAACTTGGCTGGTCCCGGTCGAAGGCTGGTTCGTCGATCGCTTCGGCCCGAAGATCGTCGTGTTGGTCGGCGGCATTTTGGTCGGCATCGCTTGGGTCCTGAACGGCATGGCCGAATCGCTGACCATGCTTTATGTCGCGGCGGCCATCGGCGGCATCGGCGCGGGCGGCGTCTATGGCACCTGTGTCGGCAATGCGCTGAAATGGTTTCCCGACCGTCGCGGCCTCGCCGCGGGCTTGACCGCTGCGGGCTTCGGCGCGGGGTCCGCGCTGACCATCATTCCGATCCAGAACATGATCACCAGCAGCGGCTATCAGGCGACCTTCACCTGGTTCGGCATCGGCCAGGGTATCGTCGTCGTTCTGCTGGCATGGTTCCTCGCCGCGCCGCAGCCCGGACAAGTGCCTGCCGCGCAAACCCGGCTGCAACAGTCATCGCGCGACTACACGCCGGTCGAGATGGTGAAGACCCCGATCTTCTGGGTGCTGTACATCATGTTCGTCTCCGTCGGCGTCGGCGGCTTGATGGCGACGGCGCAACTGGCACCGATCGCCAACGACTTCCAGGTCGCCAAAGTGCCGGTGAGTTTGATCGGCATCACCTTGCCGGCCTTGACCTTCGCCCTCTCCATCGACCGCATCATGAACGGCATCACGCGGCCGTTCTTCGGTTGGATATCGGACATCATCGGCCGCGAGACGACGATGTTCATCGCCTTCGGCATCGAAGCCGTCGGCATCTGGGCGCTGAGCGTTCTCGGCGACAATCCGGTTCTGTTCGTCGTCATAAGCGGTTTGGTGTTCTTCGCTTGGGGCGAGATCTACAGCCTCTTCCCCTCGACCTGCACCGACGTCTATGGAACGAAATACGCCACCACCAATGCCGGGCTGCTTTATACCGCCAAGGGCACGGCGGCGATCCTGGTGCCGTTCGCCAATGTGCTGAACACCGCGACCGGAAGCTGGCATGCGGTCTTCGTCGTCGCCGCCTTGCTGAATGGGCTCGCTGCGATCATGGCGCTGGTCGTGCTGCGACCGCTGCGCAACGCACAGCAGTCGCGAAGCGCAACAGCCGGCGCGACGAAGGTCGCTTAAGCCTTACCGACAACCTTCGCGAACAGAGCGCGGAGGTTATCGGGCGCAGTGTTGCCGATCCAGGCGACATATTCGTCGGGACGCACGAGGATGAGACGCGAGCCGTAAGCCTCGCGTCCACCGCTGTAACTATCGCGCACGATCTTCAACGGCACTTGCGCCGCACGCGCCGCTTCTTCGAAGGCCGGCACGACCGCTTCGGCATCGAAGGCCAGCAAGGTGAAATCCTTGCCCAATTCCTCGAACACATTCTTGCCCGAGGACAGCATCTGCGGCGGCAGATGATGGCCCGCCTTCGCGACGTAGCTGTGAATGCCGTGCGCCGTGGTCTTGCCACCCGGCGGTCCCATGACGACGGACGAGGCTTCGTAATTCGGCTCGTAATTCAACAGCCGTCCGCCGATACCGCTCTCGCGTTCTTTCCACGCTTTCTCGAAGGTCGCGGCGCCGTCGCGTTCGGGGCTGTGATTGTCGAGAAACTCTTTGTCCCAGGCGATGCGCCCGGCGATGAAGTCGTCGCCGGTTTCCTTGAAGATCGGATGGCGTTCCTCGCTGTAGGACGACAGAAGATTATCGCCGCCCCAGCCCTTCAGTTTCGCCGCGAGTTTCCAGCCGACGTTGGTGACGTCCTCAAGACCATTATTGAGGCCGAAGCCGCCATAAGGCGGATGGCTGTGCGCGGCATCGCCGGCGATGAAGACGCGCCCGACCTGATATTGATTGGCGACGGCGACACGCATGTCCCAGAAGCCGACATGATCGAGTTCCATCGCGAAGGGGAAACCGGCAACGTTTTGTAAGAGGCCTTTGAAATCGTAATTGTCGGTCGTGGTGCCGGACGGTACCGGCGCGTGGAAGAACCAGCCCTCGCCCACGTCGATGCGGCCGAAGAACTGCCAGTAGCCGTTATTTTCCGGGCGCAGCACGTTGTAGGTCGAGCGGCCCGGAAAACGCTTCAAGCCTTCATGCAGTTCCTTCGAGCGGAAGACGGCCAGTACCATCAACTGCTCAAAATCCTCGCCGCCGCGTTCGATGCCGATCTGTTCGCGGATCAGCGAGCGCGCGCCGTCGCAGCCGACGGCATAATCCGCCTCCAGCACGTCGCGGCCCGTGCCGCCACCGAATTCGGCGATATGAACGCGCACGCCCTTCGCATCCTGTTCGATCTTTTCGACCGTCCAGCCGAAGCGCGCCTCGACGCCGGGCAGCGACAACATCTTGTTGCGCAACACCTTCTCGGTCAGATATTGCGGCAGACGCTCGACGTCCTGGAAATAAAACGGCCGGACGATCTCGCGTTGCGGCGGCGCGAACCAATAGTCGCTCATCAGACTGCCGTAAGCGGTGATGCCGCTGATCGGGTAACCCGGCGGCATGATCCGCTCGGCACGCAGCGCATCGACGCAGCCCCAGCGATAGAAATGTTCGAGCGTGCGCGGCGACAGGTTCTGGCCCTTGGGGATGTTCTGCAATCCGGTGCGCCGTTCGATCATCACGCAATCGATGCCGCGCAATCCGAGATCCACCGCGAGCCCGACGCCGACCGGACCGCCGCCGACGATGATGACTTGATGCCTTTTATTCATGGCTTTCCTCTACCTTGCCGCGCGTTGCTGTGGCGGCTCGACGTATCTTAGCGCGTTCCTGCGTTTGCGGGAGGTGTTCGCGGTGAATGTCGCTGATGCCTTGGTGGCATCACTCGGCAAATCACCAACCCGTCATTCCCGCGAAAGCGGGAATCCAGGCAACGAATTAGATACTGGCATGGACCCCCGCTTTCGCGGGGGTGACGATCAATTTAATCGGGGACGCTCTACTCGACCTTCTCGATCTTCGCCGCGCAGAATTTGAATTCGGGGATTTTGCCGAACGGATCGAGCTGCGGATTGGTCAGCACATTCGCTGCCGCCTCGGCATAGCAGAACGGGATGAACACGAGCCCCGGCGGCACCGCGCTGTCGGCACGCGCCTTCAGTTCGATTGCGCCGCGCCGGGTCGCAACACGGATCGGATCGCCGGCCTTGATGCCGAGATGCCAAAGGTCCGACGGCGCAAGACTCGCCACCGCTTCGGGTTCCAGCGCATCGAGGACGCTGGCGCGGCGAGTCATCGCGCCGGTGTGCCAATGTTCGAGTTGCCGCCCGGTGGTCAGCACCATCGGGTAGTCGGCGTCGGGCACTTCGGCGGGCGGCACCAAGCCCACACCCACCAGCTTGCCGCGCCCGTTCTTGGTCGGGAAGCCGTCGCCGAAGACGATGTCGTTGCCCGGCTTGTCCGGCGCATCGCAGGGATAGGTCACCGAACTTTCCACCTCGACCCGGTCCCAGGTGATGTTATCGAGCGAGTTCATGCCCTTTTTCATTTCGGCGAAGACATCGGCCGGGCCGCTGTACTGCCAATCGAGGCCGAGACGGCGCGCGAGTTCCTGGATGATCCAATAATCCTGGCGCGTTTCGCCGGGCAATGGCACAGCAGCACGGCCCATCTGGACCTGGCGGTTGGTGTTGGTGACGGTGCCGGTCTTTTCCGGCCAGGCCGAGGCAGGCAGCACGACATCGGCGAAGCGCGCCGTTTCAGTGAGGAAGATATCCTGAACGACGAGATGATCGAGTTTGGCCAGCGCCTCGCGCGCATGTTCGACATCGGGGTCCGACATCGCCGGGTTCTCGCCCATGATGTACATGCCCTGCACCTTGCCGGCATGGATCGCGTCCATCGTCTCGACCACCGTGAGGCCGCGTTTGAGATCGGCCGTCGCGCCCCAGAGCTCCTCATACAGCCGCTTCATCTCGACATCGCCGACCGGGCGATAGTCGGGATAGAACATCGGGATGAGTCCGGCATCCGATGCGCCCTGCACATTGTTCTGGCCGCGCAACGGATGAAGCCCGGTGCCGGGCCGACCGATCTGGCCGGTGATCAGCGACAGCGCGATGAGACAACGCGAATTGTCGGTGCCGTGAACATGCTGCGAAATGCCCATGCCCCAGAAGATGATCGCGGTTTCGGCGCGGGCATATTTCCGCGCGACAGTTCGCAACGTGTCGGCATCGATGCCGCAGAGTTTCGCCATCGCCTCGGGCGTGCGGTCTTTGACGCTTTCTTTCAGCGCGTCGAAATCGTCCGTGTGCGCCTGGACATACTGCTTGTCGTAAAGATTCTCGCCGATGATCACGTTGATCATCGCCGATAGCATGGCCACATCCTGGCTCGGCTTGAATTGCAGCATATGCGTCGCGTGACGCTTCAAGGCCTGGCCGCGCGGGTCCATGACGACGAGCGTCGCTCCGCGTTTCGCCGCCTGTTTGAAATAGGTTGCGGCGACCGGATGATTCTCGGTCGGGTTGGCGCCGATGACGATGATGACTTCGGCTTCTTTCGCCGCATTGAACGGCGCGGTCACGGCGGGCGAACCAATACCTTCCAGCAGCGCCGCCACCGACGAGGCATGACACAGCCGTGTGCAGTGATCGACATTGTTGGTGCCGAAGCCGGCGCGGATCAGTTTTTGAAACAGATAAGCTTCTTCGTTCGAGCCTTTAGCCGAACCGAACCCGGCGAGCGCATCGCCGCCCTGCGCATCACGGATTTTCTTGAAGCCGTTGGCGGCAACATCCAAGGCCTCGTCCCAGGTCGCGGGACGGAAATGCGTCCAGGGATTATTGGGGTCGATATCGTCGGTGGCGTTTTTCGGCACGCCTTCCTTGCGGATCATCGGCACCGTCATGCGGTCGCGATGCGAAATGTAATCGAAGCCGAAGCGGCCTTTGACGCACAGACGCTGTTCGTTCGCGGGGCCATTACGGCCTTCGACAGCGACGATCTTGTCGTCGCGAATCTTGTAGGTGAGCTGACAGCCGACGCCGCAATAGGGACAGACGCTTTCGACTTCGCGATCGGGCTTGGGCTGCGCCAGCCCCACAAGATCGACCAGCGTCGCCGGCATCAACGCACCGGTCGGGCAGGCTTGCACACATTCGCCGCAAGCGACGCAGGTGCTGTTGCCCATCGGGTCGTCGAAATCGAACACGATCTTCGCGCCATGGCCACGCATCGCCATGCCGATCACGTCATTCACCTGAACCTCGCGGCAGGCGCGGACGCAGAGATTGCATTGGATGCACGCATCAAGCTGCACCGCCATCGCCGGATGCGAACGATCAGGCGCGGGTTGCGCGCGTGGTGTAAAGCGGCTTTCAGTGATGCCGACATCGTCGGTCATGCGCCAGAACGTCGAATCGGGATCATGCGCGACATCGCGCGCCGGCTGATCGGCGAGGAGCAGTTCGAAAACGAGTTTACGGTTGGTGACCGCGCGTTCGCTGCCGGTTGAGACTTTCATCCCGGCGCTGGGCTTGCGGATACACGACGCGGCGAGCACGCGCTCGCCTTCGATCTCGACCATGCAGGCGCGGCAGTTGCCGTCGGGGCGATAGCCGGGCTCCGGCGTAAAACAAAGATGCGGCAGATCGGTCTGGTGACGCTTGGCGACGCGCCAGATCGTTTCGCCCGGCAGCGCCTCGACCTCTTCGCCGTCGAGGAAGAATTTGACGCCCTGCGGCGCCGGTCCCGATCCGTCGCTCATCGCACAGCCCCCTTCTTGCCCCTCGCCCCTTGGGGAGAGGGAGGGACCCAGCCAGAGGCAGGGAGGCTGAGGGAGAGAGTTCCGCGTGGTTGTGCCTCCTCACCCCGGCCCTCTCCCCAAGGGGCGAGGGAGAGAAAGAAGGCGCGAGAGAATGCTGCGCTCATGACACATCCTTCGGGAAGTGTTTCAGCACCATCTTGACCGGATTCATCGCTGCCTGGCCGAGGCCGCAGATCGATGAATCGCCCATGACCTTGGCAATATCCGCCAGCAGCGCCGCATCCCATTTGGGTGCCGCGAGCAAGCCGACAGCTTTCTCGGTGCCGACGCGGCACGGCGTGCACTGGCCGCAGCTTTCGTCTTCGAAGAAACGCAGAAGATTAAGCGCGACCAGCCGCATGTCGTCCTTGTCCGACAGCACGACCACCGCCGCCGAGCCGATCAGCGCGCCATGCTGTTCGAGCGTGCCGAAATCCAACGGCAGATCGGCCATCGAGGCCGGCAGGATGCCGCCCGACGCGCCGCCGGGGAGATAGCCCTTGAAGCTATGACCATCGGCCATGCCGCCGCAGAATTCGTCGATCAGTTCGCGCACAGTGATGCCGGCCGGGGCGAGCTTCACGCCCGGCGACTTCACCCGGCCCGAGACCGAGAAACTGCGCGGGCCTTTGCGGTCGCGGCGGCCTTGGCTGCCGAACCAGGCGGGTCCACGCTCGACGATGTCGCGAACCCAGAACAGCGTCTCGATATTATTGATCAGCGTCGGGCGGCCGAAGAGTCCGACCTGCGAGGGGTACGGCGGCTTGTGACGCGGCAGACCGCGCTTGCCTTCGATGCTTTCCAGCATCGCCGATTCCTCACCGCAGATATAAGCGCCTGCGCCGCGGCGTAGATGGATTTTCGTATGAGGCGAAAGACCTGCCGCTTCGAGCTTCGCGATCTCGGTCAGCAACGCCTCGCGCACCTGCGGATATTCATCGCGCAGATAGATATAGATTTCTTCCGCCTCGACCACCCAGGCGGCAATCAGCATGCCTTCGAGAAAGCGATGCGGGTCCTGTTCGAGATAGACGCGGTCCTTGAAGGTTCCCGGTTCGCCCTCGTCGCCATTGACCGCCATCAAGCGCGGCGCCAGTTCCGCGCGCACCGCGCGCCATTTGCGGCCCGTCGGGAAACCCGCACCGCCGAGGCCACGCAGATTGGCGTCTTCGAGAATCTTGATGATCTCTTCAACACTGCGCATGCCGTCGAGGCAATCGCTCAGCAGCTTGTAACCGCCCTGCGCGCGATAGGCGGCGAGGTCGGGATAAGGCGGCACATGCGGATGAGTCTCGCCGGCGGCGACAGCCTTGGCGACACTATCCACCGTCGCATGTTCGTGCAGCGCATGACCGATGGCCGTCACCGGCGCGTTGTGACAGCCGCCCATGCAAGGCGCGCGCATGACCCGGACACCGTCGCCGAGTTTCGCCGGCAGATCGCGCAGCAGATCCTGTGCGCCGAACAATTCGCAGGTGAGGCTGTCGCAGACGCGTACCGTAATCGGCGGCGGCGCTTCTTCGTCATCCATGACGATATCGAAATGGGCGTAGAAGGACGCGACCTCATAGACCTCGACCAGCGCCAGCTTCATCTCGGCGGCGAGCGCCGTCAGATGCCGCGCATGAAGGCAGCGATACTTGTCCTGCAGCAGATGAAGAAATTCGATCAGCAGATCGCGACGGCGCGGCTGGTCGCCGAGCAGCGCCTGAACATCGGCCAGGGCTTGCGGTTCGACCTGACGACCGCGCGGCTGGTCGCGCCCCCGGCGTCGGCCCGACCCGGGATGAATACGGCGCGTGATTTCACCCCGCGCCGCGCTCATGTCTTACGCCTTGAGGCGCTTCAGCATGGTGGAACCCAGTTCCGCCGGTGATTCCGCGACCATGATGCCCGCGGACTTCATCGCCTCTTTCTTGTCGGAAGCGCTGCCGGTGCCGCCCGAGATAATCGCGCCGGCATGACCCATGCGGCGGCCCGGAGGCGCGGTCGAACCGGCGATGAAGCCGACCATCGGTTTTTTGACCTTGTTCTGTTTGACGAACTCGGCCGCTTCTTCTTCGGCCGAACCGCCGATCTCGCCGATCATGATGATCGAGTGAGTCTCGGGGTCGCGAAGGAACAGGTCGAGGACGTCGATGAAGTTGGTGCCGTTGACGGGATCGCCGCCGATGCCGACGCAGGTCGATTGACCCAGATCGACCGCCGTCGTTTGCGCCACCGCTTCATAGGTCAGCGTGCCGGACCGCGAGACGATGCCGACATGACCCTTCTTGTGAATGTGGCCCGGCATGATGCCGATCTTGCATTCGCCCGGCGTGATGACGCCCGGGCAGTTGGGACCGATAAGCCGCGTCTTCGAACCCGTGAGGGCGCGCTTCACCGTCACCATGTCGATGACCGGAATGCCTTCGGTGATGCAGATGACGAGCGGCAGCTCGGCATCGATCGCCTCGAGGATCGCCTCGGCCGCGAACGGAGGCGGCACATAGATGACGCTGGCATCGGCGCCGGTATGTTTCACCGCATCGGCCACCGTATCGAAGACCGGCAGGTCGAGATGCTTGGAGCCGCCCTTACCGGGCGTCACGCCGCCGACCATCTTGGTGCCGTAAGCGATCGCCTGTTCCGAATGGAAGGTGCCCTGCGAGCCGGTGAAGCCCTGGCAGATGACCTTGGTGTTTGAATTAATAAGAACAGACATCAGGCAGCTTCCTTGACCGCTTTGGTGATCTTCTCGGCCGCATCGGCGAGATTATCCGCCGAGAGAATCGGCAGGCCCGATTCTTCCATGATTTTCTTCCCCAACTTCACGTTGGTCCCTTCAAGCCGCACGACCAAAGGCACATGCAGGCTGACTTCGCGCGCCGCGGCGACGATGCCCTCGGCGATGACGTCGCAGCGCATGATGCCGCCGAAGATATTGACCAGGATGCCTTCGACATTCGCATCCGAAAGGATGAGCTTGAAGGCCGCGGACACACGTTCCTTGGTTGCGCCGCCGCCGACATCGAGGAAGTTCGCCGGGGCCGAGCCGTAAAGCTGAATGATGTCCATCGTCGCCATCGCAAGGCCGGCGCCGTTGACCATGCAGCCGATATTGCCGTCGAGCTTCACATAGTTGAGCTGATGCTTGGCGGCTTCGAGTTCGGTCGGATCTTCTTCGGCTTCGTCGCGCATCGCTTCGACGTCGCTGTGACGGAAGAGCGCGTTGTCGTCGAAGTTCATTTTCGCATCGAGCGCGATCACATCACCGGCGCCGGTGATGACCAGCGGATTGATCTCGACGATGGAGGCATCGAGATCGATGAAGGCCTTGTACATCGCCAGCATGAACTTGGTCGCGGCGGCGATCTGCTTACCTTCGAGGCCCAGCGCGAAAGCGATTTCGCGGCCATGGAAGCCCTGCATCCCGGTGACGGGATCGATGGCGATGCGGAGAATTTTCTCAGGCGTCTTATGAGCGACTTCTTCGATTTCCATGCCGCCTTCGGTCGAGGCCATCACGGTGATACGCGAAGTCTTCCGGTCGATCAGCATGCCGAGATACAGCTCGCGTTTGATGTCGCAGCCTTCCTCGACATAGATGCGCTTCACTTCGCGGCCCTTGGGGCCGGTCTGCTTGGTGATTAGAACCTGGCCCAGCATGTCGGCCGCGGCCTTGTTCACCTCGGCCGTCGATTTGACGACGCGGACGCCGCCCTTGCCCGACGGGTTGTTGGCGAAATGACCGGCGCCACGGCCGCCGGCGTGGATTTGCGACTTCACGACATAGACCGGTCCGGCGAGGCCCTGCGCGACCTTCTCGGCCTCCTGGGCCGTATAGGCCACAGCGCCTTTGGGCACCGCGACACCGAATTTCTGCAGCAAGGCTTTCGCCTGGTACTCATGGATGTTCATGGTCGAAAATTGTCCTCAAAAGCTCGGACGAAGGAGATGGGCGTAGGCATAGGCCGGAATGACGGAGCCATCAAGATGACTCCGCCCTCTGCCCATTCGGCAGGCAGACACCAGCCATGCCTTATTCGGCGGCAGCCGGCTTCGCCCCGCCGGTCGCGCCCGACGCCTTGATCGCCGCGACTTTGGCGTCGTCGTAGCGCAGCACGTCGCGCAGGATTTCCTCGGTATGTTCGCCCAGCAGCGGCGAGCGGGTCACGTCGGTCGGACTGTCCGACAGTTTAATCGGGTTGCCGACGCTGAGATATTTGCCGCGTTTCGGATGATCGACCTCGACCACCGTACCGGTGGCGCGCAGCGACGGTTCCTCGGCGATTTCCTTCATCGACAGGATCGGGCCGCAAGGAATGTCGAATTCATTGAGGATATCCATGGCCTCGAACTTGGTCTTGGTCATGGTCCATTGCTCGATCGTGTCGAAGATCAGCTTGAGGCGCGGCAGGCGCGCATCCGGCTTGGCGAAGTCCGGATCGGTGATCCATTCCTCTTTGCCGATGACCTTGCAGATCTTGTCCCAAACCGGGGCCTGGGTGATGAAATAGATATAAGCGTTGGGATCGGTCTCGTAGCCTTTGCATTTGATGATCCATCCCGGCTGACCGCCACCCGAATCATTGCCGGCGCGCGGCGTCGCTTCGCCGAAGGCGATGCCCTGACCGTACTGGCTGTATTCCTGCAGCGGGCCGGCCTTCAAACGTTGCTGATCGCGCAGTTTGACGCGGCAGAGATTGAGGACGCCGTCCTGCATCGAAGCGAGGACGCGCTGGCCCTTGCCCGTGGTCGTGCGCTGGAAGAGGGCGGTGACGATGCCGAGAGCGAGATGCAGCCCGGTGCCGCTGTCGCCGATCTGCGCGCCGGTGACGAGCGGCGGGCCGTCGAGGAAGCCGGTGGTCGAAGCCGCGCCGCCGGTGCATTGCGCGACGTTCTCATAAACCTTGCAGTCTTCGTAAGGACCCGGGCCGAAACCTTTGACTGAGGCGTAGATCAGGCGTGGATTGAGTTCCTGCAGCCGTTCCCAGGTGAAGCCCATGCGGTCGAGCACGCCGGGACCGAAATTTTCCACCAGCACGTCGCAGGCCTTCACCAGCCCTTCGAGCACTTCCTTGCCCTGCGGGTTCTTGGCGTCGAGCGTGATCGAGCGCTTGTTGTGGTTGAGCATGGTGAAATAGAGGCTGTCCGCGCCCGGCACGTCGCGCAACTGGCTGCGCGTCACATCGCCGGTGCCCGGACGTTCGACCTTGATGCAGTCCGCGCCGAACCAGGCGAGAAGCTGGGTGCAGGTCGGTCCCGACTGCACATGGGTGAAATCGAGAATGCGAACGCCGTCGAGTGCTTTGCTCATGTTCTTCTCCAGAATTCCGTCGTTGCGTCGGTCAGACGCCTATTTCTTCTTCAGCACGCTTTGCGGATTGAGATTACCGATACGTCCGCTTTCGCTGCCCGCCGCCGGATCGATGACCGCGTTGATCAGCGTCGGCTTGCCCGAGCTCAAAGCTTCATCGACGGCCCGCTTCAGCGCGTCGGGCGATTCCGCCTGCACGCCGACACCGCCGAACGCTTCCATCATCTTGTCATAACGCGCGCCGGGAACGAAGACCGTCGTCGCCGGATCGGCGCTTTCTGCATTCACATCCGTGCCTCGATAGATGCCCCCGTTGTTGAAGACGACGATGCAGATCGGCAGGTTGTACCGGCAGATAGTTTCGACCTCCATGCCGGAGAACCCGAAAGCGCTGTCGCCTTCGACGGCGAGCACGCGGTTGCCGGTTTCGACGGCGGCGGCGATGGCCTGGCCCATGCCGATGCCCATCACGCCCCAGGTGCCGACATCGAGACGCTTACGCGGCTTGTAGATATCGATGATGCCGCGCGCGAGATCGAGCGTGTTGGCGCCTTCATTGACGAGGATCGTATCCGGCCGTTCCTTGATGACAGTGCGCAACGCACCCAGCGCGCCGTGATAATCCATCGGCGAATTATTGTTCATCAGGCGCGGCGCCATCTTGGCGACATTGTCGTCGCGCTTGCCGTTGATGGCCGCGGTCCATTCGGCCGGCGGTGCCGTCCAATGACTGCCCATGCCGTCGAGCAACGCGGCAACGCAGGAGCCGATATCGCCCACCAACGGCGCAGCAATTTCGACGTTGCTGTCCATCTCGCGCGGTTCGATATCGATCTGGATGAATTTTTTGGGCGCTTCGCCCCAGCTCTTGCCCTTGCCGTGCGACAAAAGCCAGTTGAGGCGCGCGCCGATCATCAGGACGACATCTGAATCGCGCAGCACGTTCGAGCGCGCGGCGCCGGCGCATTGCGGATGCATGTCGGAGAGCAAACCCTTGGCCATGCTCATCGGCAGGAACGGAATGCCGCTCTTCTCGACCAGCGCCTTGATCGCGTCGTCGGCCTGCGCGTACGCCGCGCCCTTGCCGAGGATAATCAGCGGCCGCTTGGCGGATTTCAAAACATCGAGCGCGCGTTTGACCGCATCGGGCGCGGGAATCTGCGCCGGGGCCGAATCGATGACTTTGATCAGCGACTTCTTGCCGGCTTCGGCATTCATCACCTGGCCGAACAGTTTCGCCGGCAGATCAAGATAAACGCCACCCGGACGCCCCGACACCGCCGCGCGGATCGCGCGCGCAACGCCGATGCCGATATCGGCGGCATGCAGCACGCGGAACGCCGCCTTGCACATCGACTTGGCGACGGCGAGCTGGTCCATCTCTTCATAGTCGCCCTGCTGCAGATCGACGACCTCGCGTTCGGACGAGCCCGAAATCAGGATCATCGGATAGCAGTTGGTCGTCGCGTGAGCGGCGGCGGTCAGGCCGTTGAGAAAGCCGGGCGCGGACACGGTGAGGCAGACGCCGGGCTTTTTGGTCAGATAGCCGGCGATCGCGGCGGCATAGCCCGCGTTCTGTTCGTGGCGGAACGACAGGACGCGAATGCCCTCAGCCTGCGCCATGCGGCCCAGATCGGTGATCGGAATGCCCGGGACGCCGTAGATGGTCGTGAGGCCGTTGAGCTTCAGCGCTTCGATGACGAGATGAAAACCGTCTGTCAGTTCCTGTTCGTCGGCCCCCGCCGGCGTGGTCGCGCTTTTATCGGCCATCGAGCCCCCTCAGACTTCTAATTCACAAGATTTGCGTGATGTATCCGCTTCGCCTTCGGGGGAGTCAAGGCAGCCGCCCGCATCGGATCGCGGCGATTTCGGGCGCAAGTGTCATCAATGCGTCGCAACCCGTCAATAACCTCCGCCCGATGTGCGTCGGCTTGACTCCGATGCCACCCACAATTAGAGCGTCCGCATCATGGCACGCACCACTAAATACGTTAAATTCAAAGGCCGAATCGTCATTGTCGGCTTCGGCAGTATCGGCCAAGGCATCCTGCCGCTGATCCTGCGTCACTTCGAGCTGAAGGCGTCGCAGATCACGATCGTCACCGCCGAGGATCGCGGCCAGAAGGAAGCGAAAGATCTCGGCGTTCAGTTCATCGTCGAGCCGCTGACCGAGCAGAATTACCGCACGGTGCTTCATCCGCTGCTGGGACCGGGCGACTTCCTGCTCAATGTCTCGGTCGAAGTCTCGAGCATCGCTTTGTTCGAGCTGTGCCGCGGCAAAGGCGCGCTTTATCTCGATACCTGCCTCGAACCCTGGCCGGGTGGCTATACCGACCCGGAACTGCCGCCGTCGCAACGCTCGAATTACGCGATCCGCGAGAAAGCCCTCGCGATCCGCGACCGCAATCCCGGTGGCCCGACCGCCGTCATCACCCACGGCGCCAATCCCGGCCTCGTTTCGCATTTCGCCAAGGTTGCCCTCCTCGATCTCGCCGAAGAGATGGAGATTGACGCGAATCCCAAAGGCCGCGCCGAATGGGCGAAGCTGGCGTCACAACTCGGCGTCAAAGTCATCCACATCGCCGAGCGCGACACGCAGATTTCGCGCATCCCGAAACAGCCGGGCGAGTTCGTCAACACCTGGTCGATCGACGGTTTCGTCGCCGAGGGCATGCAGCCGGCGGAACTCGGCTGGGGCTCGCACGAGGCGCATTTCCCGGCCGACGCCAGCAAGCATGAATTCGGCTGCGGCGCGGCGATCTTCCTCAACCGGCCTGGCGCCTCGACCCGGGTGCGGAGCTGGACGCCGCTGGAAGGTTCTTATCACGGCTTCCTCATCACCCACGCCGAGGCGATCTCCATCGCCGACTATCTGACGGTACGCGATGGCGACAAGGTGACGTATCGTCCGACTGTCCATTACGCCTATCACCCGTGCGACGACGCGGTGCTGTCGATCCATGAGTTGTGGGGTAAGGCTTTCCGCCTTCAGGAAACCAAGCGCCTGATCATGGACGAGATCGAGCACGGCATCGACGAACTGGGCGTCCTGCTGATGGGCCATGAAAAAGGCGCCTATTGGTACGGGTCGCGCCTGTCGGTCGAAGAAGCGCGGCGTCTCGCCCGCTTCAACAACGCGACGTCGCTACAAGTCACCGCCGCAGCTTTGGCCGGCATGATCTGGGCGATCGAGAATCCGGAACGCGGCATCGTCGAGCCGGATGAACTGGACCATGAGCGGATCATCGATATCTGCCGGCCCTATCTCGGCAAGGTCGTCGGCGAATATAGCGACTGGACGCCGCTGTCGGATCGCGAACGTTTGTTCCCCGAGGACATCGACCGCGACGATCCTTGGCAGTTCAAGAATTTCCGCGTGATTTAGTTTTTCGTATCGAGAACGATCTGTTCGTTCTCGATACGAATTTTGATCTTCTCGATCGCGCGCCCAACGCACGGGCCTTCGATGCACATGCCGTCATCGGGGCGAAACACCGCGCCATGGGTGCCGCACATCAGATAATGGCCTTCGGTATCGAAGAAACGGTTCTCGGGCCAGTCGAGCGGCGTGCCGACATGCGGGCAGATGTTGCGATAACCGAGCAACGTGCCGCGCCAGCGAATGACGAAGATCGCTTCGCGTTCGAGGCCCGACCCATAAACGAAGCCGCGCCCCTGCCCTTCAACGATGTCGGCGGCGGCGCAGAGGATCAAGCCGGAACGCCGGCCATCTTACAAACGATCTTCCATTCGGCGGCGGAGACCGGCGACACCGAAAGGCGCGATTGCTTTACCAGCGCCATGCCTTCGAGTTTTTCCTCGGCCTTGATCGCAGAGAGCGTTACCGGGGTTTTGACCGGCATGATCGGCTTCACATCGACCATGACGAAGCGGCCTTTCTCGTCCGTCGGATCGGGATAAGCCTCTTTGACGATCTCGACCACACCGACGACGGCGAGGCCGTCGTTCGAATGATAGAAGAAGGCTTTGTCGCCATTCTTCATCGCCTTGAGATTAATCGCGGCCTGATAGTTGCGGACGCCGCTCCAATTGGTGCGCTTGTCCTTGACGAGTTGATCCCAGGAATAGGCGCTGGGTTCGGATTTCATCAGCCAATAAGCCACGCGAATGTTCCCTTTGTTCAGACCCGCACGACCATGAAGAGGCGGCGGAATTTCAGCAGTGTCTTGCCGTCGGCGCGGCGCGGAAATTCCGCCGCCAGCACTTCTTTATAAGCGTCGATGAATCCGTCGCGCAGCGTATCGTTCAGCACCGAGACGACGGGATTGAGCGTCGTGCCGCGCATCCATTCCAACACCGCGTTCTCGCCGGTGAGTTGGTGAACATATTCGGTTTCCCATAATTCGATGCCGCCTTTGGCGAGCGGCGACAGCCAATCGTAATAGACATGCGGCGCGCTGACCGGGTCGGGGCGCAGCATCGACGGCACGACGGAGTCGGGTTCGAACAAGGGTTCGAGCGTCGCCGCCCACGGACCCTTGCGCGCCGTTTCGCGCATCAGGCGTTGCGACGGGTTTTCGAAATTACGCGGCATCTGCACCGCGAGAACACCATGGGGCGCGAGATCCGCGAGGAGGCGCGGAAAGACCGTCTCGTGATGCGTCAGCCATTGCAGCGTCGCGTTGGAAAAGATCAGCGCGGCTTTTTCCGGCGCGCGCCAGGTCTCGATATCGGCGTTGAGCCAGTTGACCTTTGCATTGGTCTTGGCCGCTTCGGCCAACATCTTGGCCGAGTTGTCGATCGCGGTAAAAGGACGATCCGGCCAGCGCGCGGCGATGGCGCCGGCATGCGGACCGGTGCCGCAGCCGAGTTCATACAGCGGACCCGGCGGCAGATCATCGACCTGAGCCAAAAGATCGAAGCCCGGACGCTGCCGCTCGCGGTCAAACTTAAGATATTGTTGAGGATTCCAATCCATAACAAATGCAGCATAAATCGGTCCGCCCCGCCGCGCAGCATTGTTTTTCCGCGCCCGGTGTCGGACTCGTCAGAAGGAAGTGACGATGACCAATTGGGCAGCCACTGTTGCCGCCGGGTTGAGCCTGGCTCTTGTTATCTGCAACGCCGTTCTGGTCTCGGGCAATCAATCCACCCAGGCATCGGTCACGCAGCGCCAGCAATTCATCAATCAGGGCGCCGATCTGGTTCGGATCGAGCAGGCGATCGTTCGTACCGCCGTCGCCGCCGCGACCCCGAAGGATGAAGCCTTCAACCAGCTTCTCGCCCGTTACAACATCAAGCCGGCCGTTGCCGCGCCGGCCGCCGTTCCGGAGAAAAAGTAATGTCCATTTTCGAGAAATTCTCGGACCGCAGTGGCCCGACGCCGATGGTCCCGGTCGCCCTGCTGTCGGTCGCTTTCCTTCTCGCCATCGGCTTCCAGACGATGCAGTTGATGCGCGAGCGCAGCAACCTCACCACCGTCTTCACCGGCCAGGAATCGGCCGTCCAACAGACCGTGAAATTGCGCAACGCCGTGGACTCGTTCGCCGGCGACACCGCGAAGCTGGCCCAGGCCGGCGATCCGCAGGCCAAGCAGGTGGTTGATAGCCTGCGCAGCCAGAACATCACCCTGCGCCCGCCGGCGGCCCCCGCCGCCGCACCGGCGATCGCCCCGACCCGCTAACCCCCGTTTTCAGTGAAAGGCGCCCGCGTGGCGCCTTTCCTTTGCCCATTTATAACATAATATATTTGTGAATAATGGGCATTGAAACAAAAGAAAATGTGAAATATCTTCATAGACAATAGATTTCACGATCTTCTTTTGGAAAATACCCGATGTCCACCTTTGCCATGCCGGACGATGTGCATCTTCCCGTCATCACGGACCTGTCGCAGCCGGATCAAAGTCTGGCTGTCGCGGTTCGCGGCTTGTTGGGTGACGCCCGAGACGCGGTGCAACGCTTGACCGCTGCACGACTCGCCCGCTACGCCTCGGCGCAGCGCGGCCGGCACCCGGCCCCGCCGACAACAGCACATTGATCGAAAGGGCACGCCATCATGTCATTGCAGCTTGGCTCTATCGCGCCTGACTTCACCCAAGACTCCAGCGAAGGTCCGATCCATTTCAACGAATGGGCCGGCAATTCGTGGGTCGTTTTGTTTTCGCACCCGAAGGACTTCACCCCGGTCTGCACCACCGAACTGGGCACCGTCGCCCGGTTGAAGGGCGAATTCGACAAGCGCGGCGTCAAAGTGATCGGCCTGTCCGTCGATCCGGTCGGCGATCACACCCGTTGGGCCGCTGACATCAAAGAAACCCAAGGCACGGCGCCGAATTATCCGATCCTGGCGGATGCCGATTTCAAAGTGTCGAAGCTCTATGAGATGCTGCCCGCCTCGACCTCGGGCGATCCGTCGAAGCGCACCCCGGCCGACAATCAGACCGTGCGCAACGTCTTCGTCATCGCGCCGGACAAGAAGATTCGCCTAATCCTGATCTATCCGATGGCGACAGGCCGCAACTTCGACGAGATCCTGCGCGTCATCGATTCGCTGCAGCTCACCGACGCGCACAAGGTGGCGACGCCGGCGAATTGGAAGCAAGGCGACGACGTCATCATCACCACCGCCGTCAGCGACGAGGAAGCGAAGACCCGCTTCCCCAAGGGCTTCAAGACGCTGAAGCCTTATCTGCGCCTGACGCCGCAACCCTAATCGCCGCCCAACCTTCATCACGACAGAGCGACGGCACGGATAGAATCGATGCAACTCGTCACGGGAAATCGACTGCGCGACGGCGTACCGATCTATTTCGTCGGTAACGGCCAATGGTCGCCCTCGATCGACGCGGCGCAGTTGGTCGAGGACGCCGAGGCCGATGCTCTTCTGGCTGTATCGCAGGAAGGGGCACCGCCTCTTCCTGCGGTCGGCTCCGTCTTGATTGAGGCGGTGCGTGAAAACGGGCACATTAAGCCCATCAGTTTGCGCGAACGTATTCGGGCAGAGGGACCGACCACGGGACCGATGACCCATCAGACCGCCATCGAGACGGCTGCCCGCTAGGAGTTTCT
Source organism: uncultured Rhodospirillales bacterium (assembly GCA_903822185.1). GTDB lineage: Bacteria > Pseudomonadota > Alphaproteobacteria > ATCC43930 > CGMCC-115725 > CAIKMD01. The sequence continues at coordinate 186,950 of CAIJOA010000017.1, forward strand.
CTTCGTGTATCGTTATGACGATTTCGATCATCGCTTCGTCGATGAGCGCGTCGCGCAATATCGCGACCAGGTGCGCCGTCGCCTCGCCGGGCAACTGACCGAGGACGAGTTCAAGCCGCTGCGGCTGATGAACGGTCTCTATCTTCAGATGCACGCCTATATGCTGCGCATCGCCATTCCTTATGGCGCGTTCGATTCGGCCAAGATGCGCAAGCTGGCCCATATCACGCGCAAATACGATCGCGGCTACGGCCATTTCACCACGCGCCAGAATCTGCAACTCAACTGGATCAAACTGGAAGACACGCCCGACATCCTGGCGGAACTGGCCAGCGTCGAGATGCACGCGATCCAGACCAGCGGCAATTCCTTCCGCAACACGACGACCGATCCCTTCGCCGGCGTCGCCCACGACGAGATCGAAGACCCGCGTCCCTATGCCGAAATCCTTCGGCAATGGTCCACGCTCCATCCGGAATTCTCGTTCCTGCCGCGCAAATTCAAGATCGCTGTCTCGGCCTCGACCGAGGACCGCGCGGCGGTGAAGATGCACGATGTCGGACTGTATCTGCGCCGCAACGACAAGGGCGAGGTCGGGTTTGAAGTCATGGCCGGTGGCGGACTTGGCCGTACACCGTTGCTTAGCCACACGATCAAACCGTTCGTCGCGCGCCGCGATCTCCTCTCGTACCTCGAAGCGGTTTTGCGCGTTTATAACCAGTACGGACGCCGCGATAATATCTATAAGGCCCGCATCAAGATTCTGGTGCAGAGCCTGGGCGCGAAGAAATTCGCCGAAGAGGTCGAAGCCGAATGGCTGGCCTCGGATCGCGAAGCGGCCGCCCTGCCCGACAATTACGTCCGCGAGATTGCTTCGGCCTTCGCCCTACCGGCCTATGACAACACGCCCGTCGATGAAGCTGCGTTCAAGCGTGATGCGGCGGCCAACCCGGCCTTCGCCCGCTGGCTGAGGCGCAATACCTTCGGGCATAAGAGTTCCAACCACGCCGTGGTGACGATCTCGCTGAAGCCGGTCGGCGAGACGCCGGGCGATTGCAGCGCCGATCAGATGGATCTGGTCGCCGATCTGGCCGACGAATTGAGCTTCGGCGAAATCCGCGCCGCCTATGAACAGAACTTGGTCCTGCCGCATGTCCGGCGCGACGCGCTGTTCGGTTTGTGGAAGCGGCTCGAGGCGGCGGGGCTCGGCACCGCGAATATCGGCCAGATCACCGACATCATCTGCTGTCCCGGCATGGATTATTGCAGCCTCGCCACCGCGCGCTCGATTCCGATCGCACAGGATCTCGCGCGGCACATGGCGGCCAAGGAAGAGGCCATCGGCACCTTCAACATCAAGATTTCCGGCTGCATCAATGCCTGCGGCCATCATCATCTCGGCCATATCGGCATTCTGGGCGTCGATAAGAACGGCGAAGAGGTCTATCAGATCACGCTGGGCGGCGACGCCGGCAACAACGCCGCGGTCGGCACCATCATCGGGCCGGCGCTGAAGTCGGACGCCGTCACTGGCGGCATCGACACGCTGATCGACGTCTATTTGAAACTGCGCCAGGACGGCGAACGTTTCCCCGACACTTATCGCCGCATCGGCGCCAAACCCTTCAAAGAGGCGCTCTATGCTGTTGCTTGAAGACGGCACGCTTCGCGAAGACGGCTGGCATCACGTCGCCGACGACGAAGCCATTCCGGCGAGCGGCGATATCACCGTCTCGTTCACGCGCTGGAAGGAAGTCGGCGCAACGCTGAACGGGCGTAGCGGCAAGCTGGGTCTGCGGCTCGACAACACGACCGCACCCGCTGATGTCGCGCCCGATCTGAGCCACTTTCAGCTCATCGTGCTGAACTTTCCGAAATTCACCGACGGACGCGCCTATTCGCAAGCACGCCTGTTGCGCACGCGCCATGGCTATAAGGGCGAGCTGCGCGCCGGCGGCAATGTGTTGCGCGATCAGTTGCTGTTCATGCGCCGTTGCGGCTTCAACAGCTTCATCGTCGGCGAACGCGCGGTCAAAGAAGACTGGGCCAAAGCCTTCGGCGAGTTCGACGTCTTCTACCAGACCGCACAGGACGGTCGGCCCTGGGTGATGCGTCAACGACTTAACGCCGCCCCCTGAGATTTCAGTTAGCGTGCTTTACCCTTCGTTAGAGGGTTTGGCCTAGTCTCTGGGTAGCCGGAAAGTGGCCTCCGGCTTGTTGTTCGTTAGTATAGTATCTCGCGCGCGCGATAGTCGCGGCCGACGGCGGTTCCCCCTCAGCTGTCTTCGGCCGCGACTGTTATCTCAGTCGCCGGCCATATCATTTCCTCTTAAGACAATTTGTAGTCGGCCTGGTCTTCGTAGATCGAACCGCTCTTCGTCAGATAGCTGGCGATCAGGCTGAAGCGATCGACCGGAAACGGCGCGGCGCGGAACAGCGCATGTTCCGTCAGATAAGTTTGCAGCTTCGCCTCGGTCACGTATTTCAACCGCGCCATCGTGACGTGCGGCGTGTAGCGCCGTTCCTCGGGCGGGAAACCCATCCGCGACAAGGCGCTTTCGATCTTTTCATGCAGATGCTGCAGCGCCGGATTGCGTTCGACCCCGACCCATAATTGCCGCAAGCCGAAATGCCCGACCGTCGCCAGCGTCACATCGAAACGCGGCGCGCGAATCTGCAGCAACGCCTCGTCGATATCCGCGGCCTGGACTTCATCGACCTCGCCGATGAAGCGTAGCGTGACGTGATAATTACCTGCATCGACCCATTTCGCGCCCTGAACCCCCGACGCCGTCAGCGACAGGCGCAGTTTCAAGTCGGGCGGCAAGGCGATGCCGACGAAGAGCCGCAGCATGGTTTAAGAAGCAGGTTTGCCGAGAAGTTGTTCGACGGCAGGCGCGATACGCGCGACGATCTTTTCGACCCCGGCGGCATTGGGATGCAGCCCATCGCCCTGATTGAGCGTCGAGTCCGTCGCGACGCCATCGAGGAAAAACGGATAGAGCGGCACGTCGTATTTTTTCGCCAGCGCCGGATAAATCTCGTTGAACGACTTTTGGTAATCCGGTCCCCAGTTTGGCGGCGCGAGCATGCCGAGCAGCAGGACCTTCACCTTCGCGGCTTTGAGCTTGCCCAGGATTTCGTCGAGATTGGCCGCGGTCAATTTCGGATCGATGCCGCGCAGCATGTCGTTGGCGCCGAGTTCGACCAGCACGACATCGGGATGATCGTTCAGCGACCAGTCGATCCGCGCCCGTCCGCCCGCGGTCGTGTCACCCGATACGCCGCCATTGGTGATGGCGATATCGTACCCATCTGTCTTGAGCTTTGCCGCGAGGCGCGTCGTGAAGCCATCGGCAGGCGGCAGGCCATATCCCGCCGTCAAACTGTCACCGAAAGCCAATATATGCGTCGTCGCGGCCGATGCTGTAGCAACGCCTAGCGAAAGCGTGATCGCCGCAACGACGAGCGCTCGATTGACAAAGACCGCACCGCGGCGATAACGAGCATAAAGGCGCATGACAGAATCAAGCATCGAGAAACCGTTGATCCTCCTGGAGGATGTGCGTCTTACACTGGCGAGCGCGGCTGGTCCCGTCAATGTGCTGCGCGGCATCTCGCTCGCGGTTGAAGCGGCGACTACCATCGGCGTCGTTGGGCCATCGGGATCGGGCAAATCGACCTTGATGATGATCCTCGGCGGACTCGAACGCGCCAGTTCCGGCCGCGTCGAAATCGCCGGCCACGACCTCAACAAGATGAATGAAGACGCGTTGGCGCGGTTCCGGCGCGACAATGTCGGCATCGTCTTTCAGTCCTTTCATCTCGTGCCGACGATGAACGCGCTGGAGAACGTCGCCGTTCCGTTGGAACTCGCTGGACGCCGGGATGCTTTCGAGATGGCGCGCGCGGGATTGGAAGCGGTCGGACTCAAGGACCGCGTGCTGCATTACCCGTCGCAGCTTTCCGGCGGCGAGCAACAACGTGTCGCCATCGCCCGCGCTTTCGCCTCGCGCCCGAAATTGCTGTTGGCCGACGAGCCGACCGGCAATCTGGACGGCGCGACCGGCAAGCAGGTGATCGAATTGCTGTTCCGGCTGCATGCCGAAGTCGGCACGACGCTGATCCTCATCACCCACGATCCGGCGCTGGCCGCGCGGTGCAATCGCACCATCAATCTCGTCGATGGGTTGATCGCGGGGCCGCCGTCTTGAAATCCGGCGCGATGGCCCTGGCCTTTGCGCGGCGAGAGTTGCGCGGCGGCTTACGCGGCTTCTGGGTGTTTCTTGCCTGCCTTGCCCTAGGCGTTGCGGTGATCGCCGGTGTCGGTTCGCTCTCCGCCTCGATCAATGCCGGGCTCAACACCGATGCGCGCGCCTTGTTGGGCGGCGATGTCGAATTTCACCTGACGCAACGCCCCGCCCGCGACGACGAACAGAAGTTCCTCGCCGAACAGGGAACCATGTCGGTTCTGGCGCGAATGCGCGCGATGGCGATCAGCGACAACGGCGCAGCGCGCAGCCTGATCGAAATGAAAGCCGTCGATAGCGCTTATCCGCTCTACGGCGCGGTGACGCTCGATCCGGCCCAGGATTTCCCGGCAGCGCTGGCCCAGCGCGACGGGATGTGGGGCGCCGTTGTCGCGCCGACCCTGCTCGACCGGCTGAACCTCAAGCTGGGCGATGTCATCCGCGTCGGCACGCAGCGTTTCGTCCTGCGCGCGACATTGGCGCACGAGCCCGACAGCGTCAGCGGCATTTATGAATTGGGGCCGCGCGTCGTCATATCGCACGCGGCGTTGCCCTTGACCGGCCTTATCGCACCGGGTGCCTTGGTCGAATATGCCTATCGTCTGCGCCTTCCCGCAGGAACGGATGTGCAGACCGTGATCGACGCGGCGAAAGAACGCTTCCCGCAAGCCGGTTGGCGCATCCGTTCCTTCGCCGACGCCTCGCCCAGCCTGCAGACGCTGCTCGATCGGGTCACGGTGTTCCTGACACTGGTTGGATTGACGACGCTGCTGGTCGGCGGCGTCGGTGTCGGCAATGCGGTCGAGAGTTATCTCGCGACCAAGATCGAGACCATCGCGACGCTGAAATGTCTCGGTGCATCGCGCGGCCTCGTCTTCACGACCTATATGATGCAGGTGCTGGTGCTGGCCGTTGCCGGCATCGCCGCGGGCCTGATCGTCGGCGGGCTGGCCCCCTTCGCGGCGATTCCGCTTTTACCCGCCGCGCTGCCGGTCGAGGCGAAGATCGGTCTCTATCCGACGCCGCTGCTGCTCGCCGCGCTTTATGGGCTTCTCGCAACGCTGGCTTTCGCGGCCTGGCCGATCGGCGCAGCCTGCGAGATTCGCGCGGCCAGCCTGTTCCGTAATCTGATCGCGCCTGAGACAACGCGTCCGGGCTGGATGCCGGGCCTGATCGCCGGGCTCGCATTGATCGGTCTTGCCGCGACCGCTGTGATCACCGCACCCGATCGCACTATCGCCTGGTGGTTCATCGGCGGCGCAGCGGGAGCGATGGTCGTCTTCCGTCTTGTGGCGCAGGGCATGATGAAGCTCGCAGCGCTTGCCGGACGGCCGCGTCTGCCGAGCCTGCGGCTTGCCCTCGCCAATCTCTATCGTCCCGGTGCGCCGACCGCGGGTGTCGTCGCCTCGCTGGGACTCGGCCTGACCGTGCTGGTGTCGGTGGCACTGGTGCATGGCGATCTCGCCAGTCAGCTCGACGAGACATTGCCGCAGCACGCGCCGTCTTATTTCTTCATCGATATCCAGCCCGATCAGGTCGCGCCGTTCAATCAATTGCTGGCAACGATGCCCAGCGTCAGCGACGTTCATGCGGTACCGAGCCTGCGCGGCCGCTTGTCGGCACTCAACGGCGTACCGATCGAGCAAGCCTTTGTCGGCCCCGATGCGCGCTGGGCGACGAGCAATGAACGCGGCCTGACCTATGCCGCCACGCTGCCGCCCGGATCGCGTCTCGTCGCGGGTGAGTGGTGGCCGGCGGATTATCGCGGCCCGCCGCTGGTATCGTTCGCCGCCGATCTGGCGCGCGGCATGAAACTCAAGGTCGGCGATACCATCACCGTCAACGTGCTAGGCCGCGACGTCACCGCCAAGATCGCCAATCTGCGCGAGATCGACTGGACCTCACTCAACATCAACTTCGCCATCGTGCTGTCCCCCGGCACATTGGATGGCGCACCGCAGAATTTTATCGCCACCGTGCGCACCGCGCCCGGAACGGAGAGCGCGCTGGAACGCGCCGTCACCGATACCTTTCCGAATGTCTCGGCCATCGGCGTGAAAGACGCATTGGGCACCTTGAGCGAGATCGTCGCCGCCATTGCCGCCGCCATCCGCATTACCGCCGTGATCACATTGATCGCCGGCGCGTTGGTGTTGGCCGGCGCCATCGCGGCCAGTCATCGCCGCCGTGTCTATGAAGCGGTGGTGCTGAAAGTTCTCGGCGCATCGCGCGCCCAGGTGATGAGCAGCTTCCTGATCGAATACGGTCTCGTCGGTTTGGCCGCCGCCGTGATCGCAGCGGGTATCGGCACCGTCGCCGCCTATTTCGTTTTGACCCGCGTCATGCACGCGCCGTGGGATTTCCTCGGCGGTGAGGTCGTCATGACCATCGTCGGCGCCGTCGTGCTGACGCTGCTGGCGGGATTGGCCGGGACGTGGCGGGCCTTGGGCGCAAAGGCCGCGCCGTTTCTGCGCAACGAATAGCACTCACGCGATTGTCATTCTGCTGTCCGGGCGAAGCGCTTAGACTCGGCCGTTACGATGCCGGGAAGCGGCGCCAGGGAGAGAGCGATGGATGACGAAACGATCGAGCCGAAGCGGCTGCTGATCCCCGGCCTTGCCGGGCTTTATCAATTCGGATCGAAATATTCCTACGCTTTCATGCGGTTTTGCACCGGCATGATTTTACTGCCGCACGGTGTCGTCAAACTGATCGCCTGGTCGCCGGGGAATTACGCCATCAGCATCGCATCGCATGGCATCCCCGGCGCGACGATCCTCGCGACCCTGATGATCCTCACCGAATCATTCGGCGCATTGTTCCTGGCGATCGGTCTCTTCACACGCTTCTGCGCGGTGGCGATCGCCATCGAGATGGCGGTGATCGTCACCCAGTTCCAGTGGCAGTTCGGCTATTTCTGGACCAGTAAGGGTTACGAGTTCGCGCTGTTGTGGGTACTGCTCTGCATCGGCATCTTCTTTCGCGGCGGCGGACGCTATTCGATCGATCGCCTACTGGGACGCGAGCTTTAGACTTCCTTGGTATCGAACATCAGCATCTCGACGCGATCCTCGATGAAGCTGCGCGCGTCGTCCGCGCAGGCCTGACCTTCGGGGCTACCGAAGGCGGTCTTGATCGCGTTCATGTCATCGAAGGATAGCGTCGCGACCATATAGTAGCTGTTCGCGCTGCCCGGCGCGGCGACGGGGCCGCGGCTGACTTCGTATTTACGCAAGCCGGGAAGCTTCTTCGCCATCGGCACATGGACGCCGAAATAATGCTTCTCGAAAGCAGCGACATCCTTCGGCTGCTTATAGGTCACGACCATGGAGGCCATTCGGGGTGCTCCTGAAAAATTAAGCGAAACCAAAAGTTATACGAACAGGCGTTCGAGCTTGTTGAGCGTGCCGTTCCAGCCCCAGACATGCTGGTCGCGGCTTTCTGCGTTTTCGAAAACCTTCTGCACGATGACAAGCTGCGTGCCGCCGGCGGACGGCGCGAAAGTGACGGTCACTTCGGTCTCGAACCCCGGCTGACCTTTCTCGTCGTCCCATGCCCAGGTGAAGACGAGGCGACGCGGCAGGTCGATCACACGATAAGCGCCGCCGACGCCCATGCGCCGGCCTTCGGGATGCGCCATCACCGCGTGCCAGGTACCGCCGACGCGAAGATCGATGCTGCGTTCGGGAATGTCGAAACCTTCCGGACCGAACCATGTCGCCAGCAGCGCCGGATCGGTCCAATGGGCGAAGACACGCTCCGGCGGAGCCGCGATCAGTCGTTCGACGCGTAATTCGGTATCGCTCATGTTTTCCTCTCTTTAGGGGTTTCGGCGGCGAGCACGGCTTCGAGGCGATCGAGCGCCCTGTTCCAGTGGACGCGTTGGCTTTCGATCCAGTTCTGCGCGAGCGTGAGCGCCTCGGGCTTCGCGCGGATGAGGCGTCGCTGTGCCTCGGCGCGGCGTTCGATCAGCCCGGCATTCTCCAAAACCTTCAAATGACGCGAGATCGCCGGCAGGCTGATCGCGAAGGGTGCGGCGACATCGCCGGCTGCCAATTCACCCTGCGCGAGCAAGCGTTCGACGATCGCCCGCCGCGTCGGATCGGCCAAAGCACTGAAGACATCGTCGAGGCGGTTGGGAACTTGCTGCATCGGTCGCTTCTTATTTAACTGATATGTTAAATATGATGGATGGACGCTTTCGTCAACGGTATTTTTCGAGGCGCCTCCAACACCCCGATCGCGGGATATTAAATGAAAGTGGCGGCGTTTCACCCCGATTGAGGCATTGGCGATAGTCAAAACTCGCTTATTCGAGCGTTTCACCTACGCATTACAGTGATTTTATCTTTAAACGACTAGGCTAAAGCCCGGTTTTGTGATCATCATGCAACCAACCGGCATTGAACCGGCCGGCGAACGTGCCAATATCTTTCGCACAACAATGAACAGACATTGTTGCTGCGCCTCTGAAGGGGGAGGCATTCGAATGTCATTCGATTCAAATAATCGCTGGTCGGCCAGCGCTTCGACGGCGATCCCGCAAGTCGGTATCGACGCCGGTCTGCGCAGCTACATGCTTCGCGTTTATAACTATATGGCGGGCGGTCTCGCGATCACCGGCGTCGTCGCCTATCTCGCGGCGGCCACCGGCTTCTATCAGGCCATCGCCGGCACCGCGCTGATCTGGCTCGTCATCTTCGCGCCGCTCGGCCTCGTTCTGCTGCTGAGCTTCCGCATCAACAGCATGAGCCTCGGCGCCGCCCAGGCGACGTTCTGGACTTATGCCGCGCTTGTCGGTCTATCGCTTGCCGGATTGTTTCTCGTCTATACCGGCGCTTCGATCGCGCGCGTCTTCTTCATCACCGCCGCAACCTTTCTCGCCATGAGCCTTTACGGCTATACGACGAAGCGGGATCTCGCACGCTTCGGCTCGTTCCTGTTCATGGGCCTCATCGGCATCGTCATCGCCGGCCTCGTGAACATGTTCGTTCAAAGCTCGGCCATCCAGTTCGCCATCTCGGTGATCGGCGTGCTGATCTTCACCGGTCTCACTGCTTGGGACACGCAGCAGATCAAAGAGATGTACTGGGAAGGCGACGGCACCGCCGTCATGGGCAAGAAGGCGATCATGGGCGCGCTTCGCCTCTATCTCGACTTCATCAACCTCTTCGTCATGTTGATGCAGTTGATGGGCAATCGCCGCGACTGATAACGCGATCTTCGCTTCGATAAAGAAACCCGGCCGTGAAAGCGGCCGGGTTTTTCTTTTAGCTACTACGCGCGACCATATACGGGAATGATCGCACCGCTGGTCAGGCGGTTTTCCGGCGACGCCAGCTGACAGATGACGCTCGCCACTTCGGCAACTTTGGGCCAGGTGGTGAAATCCGCCTTCGGCATCGCGCGGCGATTGGCTTCGGTATCCATGATCGACGGTGCGATGGCGTTGACGAAAATATTCTCGGCCAGCACTTCGCCCGCCAGCGATTGCGTCAGCGAGGCAACGCCCGCCTTGCTGGCAGCATACGCCGCCGAACCCGCGCCGAGATGCGGCATCAGCGCCGGCCGCGCGCTGACATTGACGATACGCCCGCCGCCACCGCCGCGCCGGATCGCCCGCACCGCCGCCGCGCAGCAGAGAAAGCTGGTGACGAGGTTGGTGCGGATCATGCCCATCAGTTCGGCCTCGTCGGTATCGGCGACCGGCGAGGCGGCAAAGCCGCCGGCGAGATGGATCGAGGCCCAGAGTTTGGGAATGCCGTCGTAAAGCCGCGTCACCACGGTTTGCGAGGCGAGATTAGCGCCGCCGATCAGCTTCACCCGGGGATGGGCCCGGTGCGCGAAATTCTGCTCTTCCTGATCGATGTAATAAGGCACGTGACAGATAGCTCCGTTGGCCAACAGCTCGGCCACGACGGCGGTACCCAGCGCGCCCGTCCCGCCGGTAATAACAACATGGCGGTCACGGAAATCCATTTGATTAACCGGGGCGATCAGAAATCCGTGCAGCGGCCGTTGGTCGCCCAGTCGCCGTGGCGCGTCGGTTCGGGACCGGCCGGGCCGCCGATCTCGCGCGGCATGATCTCGGCAGGTTTTACCGCGGGAGGCGATTTGGCGGCTGGGGGCGTTGCGGTGACTTCGGAGGGCGATTTTGACTGGGTCATAAGGCTTATATGACCCCCGGAAACGGCTTTTGCCAAGGTCCCCGACCGCCTATAGACCGGGCATGGAAAAAATCGACCCGACGGAAACCGCTGCGCCCAGCGAATGCGAGCGTTGCGGCAAACCTTTATCGCTATGCGTCTGCAAGGATATCACGCCGATCAACAACAAGATCGCGCTGCTGATCCTGCAGCATCCGCAGGAGCAAGACCGCGAGTTGGGCACCGCCCGGCTGACGACGCTTCACCTCAAGAACGCGATCCTGAGAGTAGGACTGAGTTGGCCCAGCCTCGAGAAAGCCGTTGGGCAGCCGGTCGATCCCAAACGCTGGGCGATCCTGTACTTGGGCGCGGCATCGGCCGCGACCTTGCCGAAGGACCGCGAACTGGTTCTGCTCGATAGCAAAGCCAAGCCGATCGACGATCAGGACCGCACGCTGGCGGGCATTCAGGGAATCGTCGTCATCGATGGAACTTGGAGCCAAGCCAAAACCTTATGGTGGCGAAACGCTTGGGTCCTTAAGTGCCGCCGTCTGGCGCTCAACCCGAAACAGCGTTCGCGTTACGGCGCGTTACGGCGCGAACCAAGGCGCGAAGGTTTGGCGACACTGGAAGCAGCGGCGCTGGTGCTGACGCGGCTGGGCCGTCAGCCGGAAATCGAAACGGCGTTGAGCGAAAGTTTTCGCCGGTTGTTGGAACTCTATCGGGCCAGTACCCGTTCTAAATGACGAAACGATGGCCAAATCGAGGCCGAACTAAGATCGAACCGAAGCATTGAAGCACCCCTTGTCAGGCGCTAGCTTATTGAAATGCCTAGTTTGTCCGTCGCCCCACGAGGAATGCCAGTATCGATTTCCGCACGCGGCGCGGCCCTCGATTTAATCGGCGCTGTCCTACGCCAAAAACATCCACTCGACGGCGCGATCGACGATCATCCGGCCATGTCCGAATTGCCGGCGCGTGATCGTGCGTTCGCGCGCTTACTCGTTGCGACGGTGTTACGTCGGTTGGGCCAAATCGATACGCTCATCGAGCATTGCCTTGAAAAACCCCTGCCGGCGCGGGCTTCTGCCACGCAGGACTTGCTGCGTCTTGGCCTCGCACAGCTTTTGTTTCTGCGCACGCCGCCGCATGCCGCCGTCGCCACCTCGGTCGATCTCGCCGAGGCGCGCGGGTTTCTGTCCTACAAAGGTTTGGTCAATGCGGTGTTGCGCCGATTGAGCCAAGAAGGCCCGGCGCTGGTCGCCGCGCAGGACGAAGGCCGGCTCAACGTGCCGCAATGGCTGTGGCGCAATTGGTGCGAAGCCTATGACGAGCCGACCGCCCATGCGATCGCCATTGCCCATCTTCACGAAGCGCCGCTCGATATCTCCGTGCGCGCCGATCCCGAGCTTTGGGCGCAGCGTCTTGAAGCCGTGTTGCTGCCGACCGGCTCGCTTCGCCGGCAAGCCGGTGGCCCAATCGCCGCCCTCGCCGGGTATGACGAAGCCGCTTGGTGGATTCAGGACGCCGCCGCCGCTTTACCGGCAAAAATTCTCGGCGATGTTTCCGGCGAGACGGTGCTCGATTTATGCGCCGCGCCGGGCGGCAAGACCGCACAGCTTGCCGCGGCCGGGGCGAAAGTCATCGCCCTCGACCGGTCGCCGCGCCGGATCGAGCGTTTGAATTCCAACATGGCCCGGCTGAAGCTGACCGCCGAAACCCACGTCGCCGATGCCATCCAATGGCGCCCGCCCGCGCCGGTGAAATTCATTCTGCTCGACGCACCCTGCACCGCCACGGGCGCGGTGCGGCGTCATCCCGACGTGCCGCATCTGAAGACGCCGGACGACGTGGCGCGTCTTGCCGCAGTGCAAGAACGGTTGCTGGTGGCAGCGGTCGATATGCTCGCGCCGGGCGGCGTTCTGGTTTATTGCACCTGCTCACTCGAGCAGCAGGAGGGCAAGCTGCAGATCGAGAAGCTGCTTGCCCATGGCGCACCGGTAAAACGCATGCCCATCGACCCCGCAGAAATCGGCGGCCTTTCGGAATGTATCAGCGCCGAAGGCGACCTGCGTACCCTGCCCTGTCATCTCTCCGAGCAGGACGGCATCGACGGCTTTTTCGCAGCACGGTTGGTACGTTTCTAACCCGCATACCCGCATGAGGCGTGCGCGCTTGACATAGTGCGCCATGGCGTGTCTTTTCGCCCTCATGCTGAATGAAACACCCCATATCGAATGGCCCAAAGAAGGGCCGACCCGCGCGCCCTATCGGGTGATGAACGACCCCGAGATTTATCGTCTCGAGATGAAGCGCATCTTCCGCGGCCCGACTTGGCACTATCTGTGCCTCGAAGCCGAGATTCCTGAGCCGCAGGATTTCAAGACGACCTTCATCGGTGAGAATCCGATCATCGTCGCGCGCGACGCCGACGGGACGATTCACGGCATGGTCAATCGCTGCGCCCATAAAGGCGCGCTGTTGTGCATCGAGCCGTGCGGCAAGAAAAAAGAATTCGCCTGCGTCTATCACGCCTGGACCTACAACCTTAAAGGCGACCTGACTTCGGTCGCGTTCCAACGCGGACTCGGTGGCAAGGGCGGCATGCCGCCGGACTTCGATGTCAAAAATCACGGCCTGGAAAAGATTCGGGTCGAGAATTTCTGCGGCATGATCTTCGGCACCTTCAGCGACAAAGTCGAAGACGTCGAGACATACCTTGGCCCCGATCAAGCCGCGCATGTGCGCCGCATCTTCAACCGGCCGGTCGAAGTGCTGGGCTATTACCATCAAGGGCTGCCGAACAACTGGAAGCTCTATATGGAGAATTCGCGCGATCCTTATCACGCGACGATTCTTCACGCCTTCTATGCGACGTTCAAACTGAACCGCCTGTCGATGACCGGCGGCGTCTCGTTGGGCAAGGGCGGCTGGCATAACCTCCTATACTCGGCGGCGGAGCGCGACACGCAGAAAGACAATTACGAAGGCAAGAATCTGCGCTCGGTCATTCGCGACGTTGGCCTCGATGATTCGACCTTCCTCGACCGCATGCAGGAATTCGACGACGGCATCACCGTGGCGATCCAGTCGATCTATCCGACCTGCAACACGCAGCAGATCTATAACACCCTCGCCATCCGCCAGACCGTGCCGCAGGGCGTCAATCGCGCCGAGCTGCATTGGACATGCTTCGGCTACAAGGATGACGACGAGGAAGTGCGCAGGATGCGCGTCATGCAAGCCAACCTGATCGGCCCGGCGGGTTACGTCTCGATGGAAGACGGCTCGGTCGGCGGCTACGTGCAACGCGGCATCGCCGGCGCCAACGAGGATGAGGCTGCCGTGATGGAGATGGGCGGCAAGGATATCAAACCGTCGCCCGGCGTGCGCGCCACCGAGACTGCGCTGCGCGGTTTCTGGCAGGCTTACCGCGATTTGATGGGTTTCTGAGATGACCGACATTTCCGATAAGGTCCGGTCTCAGATCGACGACCTCAACACGCGATACATCCGCGCCATCGATGACGACAAGCTGGAAGACTGGCCGGCGCTGTTCGCCGAGCGTTGCCTCTACAAGATCACGACGCGCGAGAATTACGACCGCAACCTGCCGATGTCGCTGATGGAATGCACCAGCCGCGGCATGTTGAACGATCGCGTCACCGGTTATCGACGCATCAACATCTATGAGCCGCAGCGTTATACGCACATGATCTCGGGCCGGTCGATTACCGCGATCGACGCGACTCATTATTCCTGCCGTGAGAGTTTCATGGTGGTGCGGACCATGATCAACGGCGAGATGTCGATCTTCTCGACCGGTATCTATCACGACAAGATCGTCATCGGCGCCGACGGCGCGCAATTCGAGGAACGCGTCGTCGTTCAGGAATCGCGCCGCGTCGATGTGCTGCTCGTCATTCCGCTGTAAGGCTCGGCGTATGGCATCGGGCCGCCTGACGCTAACTGCCGACGAAGTTTCGTTCTTCACCGCCGCTGCCGATACGCTGATCCCTGGCGATGATTTGTCGCCGTCCGCCAGCGCCTGCGGCGTGATCGATTTCATCGACAGCGAACTGGCCGGCGCATGGGGCCAAGGCGCGCGGCTTTACCGCAACGGACCGATCCTCAAAGGCAAGCCCGAGCACGGCTATCAACTGGGCCTGACGCCGCGCGAATTCTTCCGCACCGGCATCGCCGCCGCCGAACGTTGGACACAATCGACATACGGCAAAAATTTCGCCGGGCTCGATGATCCCGACGCCGCGTTGAGTGCGATGGAAACCGGCAAGGCATCCTTCGACGGTTTCGAAGCGCGCGAATTCTTCGAGGCTTTGTTATCCATCGTGATGGAAGGCTTCTTCGCCGATCCGATCCATGGCGGCAATCGCGACATGGCCGGATGGAAGATGGTTGGTTATCCCGGCCAGCCGGCGAATTATCGCGATGTCATCGAACAGCATCGCGGCAAGCGTTACGACGTTGCGCCGCGTTCCATCACGGATATCGGCAAATAATGGTCACGCGTCTCAAAGAGGTCGATGCGGTCGTGATCGGCGTCGGTTGGAGCGGCAGCATCCTCGCCCGCGAGCTGACCAAGGCCGGCCTGAAAGTCGTCGGCCTCGAACGCGGTGCCATGCGCCTGCCCGAAACCGATTTCGCCTTGCCGCACAGCCGCGACGAGTTGAGCAACGGCGTGCGGCTGGGCCTCGTCCTCGATCCCAGCATCGAAACCTACACCATGCGGCACGCGACGGATGAAACCGCGCTACCGATCCGCCGCTTCGGCGCGTTCCTGCCGGGCATGGGCTTGGGCGGCGCGGGCACGATCTGGAACGGCCTGACCTGGCGCTTCACGCCGTTCGATCACGCCGCGCGCACGCGCACCATCGAACGTTATGGCGCGGGCGTCATTCCCGAAGACATGCCTTTGTCCGATTGGGCGATGAGCTATGACGAGCTCGAACCTTTCTATGAGCGGTTCGAGAAATTATGCGGCGTCTCGGGCCGGGCCGGCAACCTGCGCGGCCGCAAGATCGACGGTGGCAATATCTTCGAAGGCACGCGGCAAAGCGATTATCCCAATCCGCCGCTGGTGCAATCGCAAGCCGGGCATATGTTCGAAACGGCGGCGCGCAAGCTGGGGCTTCATCCTTATCCGACGCCGTCCAGCAATGTCAGCACCGCCTACACCAATCCCGAAGGCGCGACGCTGGGCGCGTGTCAGTATTGCGGCCATTGCGACCGCTTCGGCTGCGCCGTCAACGCAAAAGCAAGTCCGAACTCGGCGATTCTGCCCGTGTTGCTGCGCGATCCAAATTTCGAACTGCGCACCGACGCCTATGTGACCCGGCTGATCTATGACAAGGCCGGACGCAAGGTAACGGCGGTGCGCTATATCGACCGCAAGAGCGGTGAGGAATACGAGCAGCCCGCCGGTATCGTCGCGCTGTGCAGTTACACCTTCAGCAACACGCGGCTGATGCTGATGTCCGGTATTGGTACGCCGTACGACCCGCACAGCGGCACGGGCAGCGTCGGCAAGAATTTCTGTTATCAAGTCACCAGCCAGGTGCAGGTCTTCACCAAGGAAGAGATCAATCCCTTCATGGCGACCGGCGGTCACGCCATGAATGTCGATGATTTCAACGGCGATAATTTCGACCATACGGGGTTGGGCTTCATCGGCGGCGCGCTGATCTTCGCCGGGCCGACGCATGGCCGCCCGATCGTCAACCGTCCGGTGCCGCCGGGCACGCCGCGTTGGGGCCGCGCGTGGAAAGAAGCGACGGCGAAATGGTACAATCACAGTTTCAGTATGCATGCCTCAGGTGGGAATTTTGCCAATCGGGGGAATTACCTCGATCTCGATCCGACCTATCGCGACGAGGCCGGGCTGCCGCTGCTGCGCATGACCTTCAATTTCCGCGAGCAGGACTACAAGCTGTCGGCCTATACGCTGGGGAAGGCGATCGAGATCGCCAAAGCGATGAACCCGGCGCTGCTCGGCACGCCGATGCCGCGCAAGGGCAACCTCAACGTCGTCCCCTATCAATCGACGCACAATACCGGCGGCACGATCATGGGCGACGATCCGCACACCAGCGTCGTCAATCGCGACCTGCAAAGCTGGGAAGCCGACAACCTGTTCATTCTCGGCGCGTCGGTCTTTCCGCAGAACCCCGCCCATCCGCCGACCGGCGCTGTCGGCGCGCTGTCCTATTGGGCGGCCCAGGCGATCCTCACGCGTTATGTGAAGTCGCCCGGGCCTCTAAACTAACCGTCAGTGCGTTCGCCGCTCAAGTAGAGCCGCACGTTTCTCGAACTCATCGGCAAGTTCTCGTAGAAATGGTGACAACTCGGTATTGTAATTGTCGGCCATTTCCCGAAAGCGTTTCGCTTTTTCACGAAGAAATTGGGCTTCTTCTTTTTCCGGGGTGTCCATAAAACTTCTCCTGTCTCAAACATATGAAAGAAACAGGGGAAAAGACCTTCCGATCCGCCTTTATATTTTGTTGTTCGGGGTCGGGCGATTCAATGAATACTTAAATCCCGTACCATTCTGTAAGAATGTTACGTGTCGGTGGATTGTCACCGTGCCGTCAAAACGACGCCACCAAACCGGTCGCGCGCCGCCATTCTTTTGCCTCAACACCCCGTTAGCTTGCGGTCCTTCGAGAGGACCGACAGCCTCCCGATGGAGGAGAGTTAGGTGTCCGACGAAGATAGTGTCCGCTGGCGTTTACGTGCTGCCGATCTCCGTGCCCGTGCCAAACGCGCCCAGGAAGGCGAAATCGCCAAAGGGTTCCTGCTTCTCGCCACCGAATACGACAAATTGGCCGAGCAGGCCGACTATGCCGCCGCCCGCTGGTCGCAGCGCGATGCCGCTGCGAAGCCCACGGTGGATGCCGACACCTCCGAAGAAAACGATGGCGACACGCCCAAGAAATCCGATCACCGCCCCTCCGACTGTTGAAGCCCGATTCCAGGCTGCAAACGCTTAGCGTGCTGGCTTTTCGAGTCGCGCCGGTTTGACCCGACGCTGCCTTGCGGTTGCCAAACTTCCCTGTTACCAAAATGACATGCAGCAGCACGTCCGGATCGCCCCGTCGATCCTTTCGGCCGATTTCGCCAAGCTTGGCGACGAGGTTCGCGCGATCACCGCAGCGGGCGCCGATTACATTCATGTCGATGTGATGGACGGGCATTTCGTGCCCAACCTGACGATCGGTCCCAGCGTCGTGAAGGCTTTGCGCCCTCATTCGGCGCTGCCCTTCGACGTGCATTTGATGATCGCCCCGGCCGATCCCTATATCGCCGAGTTCGCCAACGCCGGTGCCGACATCATCACCGTCCATCCCGAAGCCGGGCCGCATCTTCACCGCACGATTCAACTGATCAAATCGCACGGCAAGAAGGCCGGCGTCGCGATCAACCCGGCAACGTCGCTGGATGTGGTCGATTACCTGATCGACGATGTCGATCTGATCCTTATCATGAGCGTCAACCCGGGCTTCGGCGGACAAAGCTTCATCAAAGAAGCATTCACGAAAATCCGCGCGGTGCGCGAGCGGATCGATCAGAGCGGCCGGGCCATCGATCTCGAAGTCGATGGCGGTATCAACGACAAGACCGCCGGCGAAGCCATCGCCGCCGGCGCCGATGTCCTGGTCGCCGGAACCGCCACCTTCAGCGGTGGCAACAATGCTTATGCCGGCAACATTCGTCGCTTGCGCGGCGAGAGTGTCGCGCGCCCGGGCGGGTGATCCTTGGCCCAGGGGCTGCGCGCACTCTATTACGGTTCGGCGCTCTATCATCTTCGTCTTCTTGGCCGCGCGCCGCGCGAACTGGGATTGCGTCTCGAGCCGTGGCCCGGCGATCCGCTTAACGGCGAAGCCTTGCTGGCCGGCGAATTCCGTCATCAGCACGAGACCGTCCGCGCGCCCTCGCCGCCTTGGCGTGCAACGGCGAGCGAGGAATGGCTCGCGTCGCTGCACAGCTTCAGTTGGCTGGCCGATCTCGCCGCTGTCGGCAGCGATCTTGCCTGGCAGACGGCGCGCAATTGGACCGCCGACTGGCTGATCCATTTCGATATCTACGATCGGCTTGCCTGGCGCGCCGATGTCGTCGGCGAGCGGCTGTTCACTTGGCTCGAATATTTCGACAAGCTGGGCGATGAACCGGAATTGCAGCAAGCGCTGCTGGTCAGCCTTGGCCGTCAGACGCGCCATCTGGCGAAAGTCGCGTTGCGCGAAGAGCCGGGACTGAAGCGGCTTGCGGCCTTGCGCGGCTTGATCGCGGCACTGGCGGCGCAGATGCAGGAACGACCGCTCAATCGCGTCTTGCAGCAATTCGCGAAAGAGATCGAAACCCAAATCCTGCCGGACGGCGGCCATGCCGCGCGCAATCCCGAGGCGCAATTGACGGCGCTGCGGTATCTCGTCGATGCCCGCGCTGCGTTGACCGCTTCGCACAACGAAATTCACGGCGCGATCCAGCAGGCGATTGATCGCGCCGCGCCGATGCTGCGTTTCTTCCGCCACGGCGATGGACAGTTCAGCCTTTTCAATGGATCGAACGAAAACGACGGCGCGCTGATCGACCGCGTGTTGATGCGCGCCGACGCCAAAGGCCGCCCGCCCGCGACCGCGCCGCATACCGGTTACGAACGGCTGCGCGCCGGGCACTCGCTGGTGCTGTTCGATTGCGGCAAGCCGCCGCCGCCGGGGTTCGACAGCGACGCCCATGCCGGCGCGCTGGCCTTCGAAATCAGCTATGGCCGTGAACGGCTGATCGTGAATTGCGGCGCCTATCGCGGCCCCAGCGCCGAATGGCGCGGCGCGACGCGGGCGACGGCGGCGCATTCCACCTTGATCGTCGGCGACACGAGTTCCGCCGAGATTCGTGCCGACGGCAGCTTCGGCGAAGGGCCGACCGAAGTCACCTCGATGCGCGCTGAAGACGCCGGCGCGCAATGGGTCGCGGCAAGCCATGACGGCTATAAAAAGAATTTCGGCCTGACCCATGCGCGGCAATTGTTCCTCTCTGCCGACGGCGAAGATTTGCGCGGCGAGGATCGGTTGACCGGACGCGCGGGCCAAGGCTTCGCCATCCGCTTTCATCTTCATCCCGATGTGCAGGCATCGCTGGCGCAGGATGGCAACGCCGTGCTGCTGCGCCTGCCGAGCGGCATCGGCTGGCGGCTGCGCATGCAGGGCGCGGTGTTGAGCGTGGCCGAGAGCATCTATGTCGGCGCGGGCACGATGAAGAAGACGCGGCAGGTCGTGCTCGACGGCCATGTCGGCACGACCGGCGCGATCGTCAAATGGGCGCTGCGCCGCGAAGCCAAGAAGCCCAGCGAAAATACCGAACCGATGCTGTCCGACGACATCTAGACGGCTTCGTTGCTGTCACGGCGGAGTCACATAAAGCCGGTATGGCTCCCCCAAAGGGCGAACACGCCCACAATCGAGGGAGCTGCAAGTGACTGACAGGACTATGACGCCCGAACTGACTCCGGGGGGATCACCGGATCATCCCCTGCATCGCCATGGGATGCCGGGTTGGACATCGAAATTCGGACCCTTCTTCGCCTTCGCCATTCTGGCTGTCGGCGCGATCTATGCCGTGACCCAATTGGTGAGCGATCTCGACACGGCGCCGACGACAACCCTGATGCCCTTTATTCTGTTGGGCATCGCGCTGCTGATCGCGCTGGGCTTTGAATTCGTCAACGGTTTCCACGACACCGCCAACGCCGTCGCCACCGTGATCTATACCCACTCGCTGCCGGCTTATGTCGCGGTGATCTGGTCGGGCTTTTTCAATTTCATCGGCGTCCTCACCTCGAGCGGCGCGGTCGCCTTCGGCATCATCTCATTGCTGCCGGTCGAACTGATCCTTCAGGTCGGCAGCGATGCCGGCTTCGCGATGGTATTCGCCTTGCTGATCGCGGCGATCATCTGGAATGTCGGCACCTGGTATTTCGGTCTGCCGTCTTCCAGTTCGCACACGCTGATCGGATCGATCCTCGGCGTCGGCTTGATGAATCAATTGATGGCCGGCCCGAACGGCACCAGCGGTGTCGATTGGGGTCAGGCGCTCGGTATCGGCCGGTCGCTTTTGCTTTCGCCTTTGGTCGGCTTCTGCTGCGCGGCCGCTTTGCTCTGGCTGTGCAAAGTGCTGATCCCGGCCAAGCAGTTGTATCAAGCACCGAAGGGCAATTCCCCGCCGCCATGGTGGATTCGCGGTCTGCTGATCCTCACCTGCACCGGCGTCAGCTTCGCGCACGGATCGAACGACGGCCAAAAAGGCATGGGTCTCATCATGCTGATCCTGATCGGCACCGTGCCGACGGTCTATGCGCTCAACCATGCCGTCGGTCCGGGCCAGGTTCAGGTCTTCAGCGAGAATGCCACCCGCGCCCAGGCCGTTCTTGCGGCGCATGGCGGCAAGGATAATGTCGCCGACCCGCGCGCCGCCGTGACCGACGCCGTGCGTCTGCGCCAAGTGACGCCTGAATCCGTCCCCGCGCTGCGCCAGTTGATCGGCTCGATCTCGAACGATGTCAGCACCTATGGCTCGCTCGCCAAGCTGCCGCATGAGAAATCGACCAACGTCCGCAACGACATGTATATCGCCAACGAGTTGCTGACGCGGATCAACAAGGAGAACGCGCTGCAGGTCAGCGCCGCCGAAGCGAGCGATCTGAAGCAGCTCAAATCGGGGCTCGACGACGCGACCAAATTCATCCCGACCTGGGTGAAAGTCGCCGTCGCCATCGCACTGGGCCTCGGCACCATGATCGGCTGGAAGCGGATCGTCGTCACCGTCGGCGAAAAGATAGGCAAGACCCATCTGACCTACGCCCAGGGCGCATCGGCCGAGCTGGTCGCAATGGCGACGATCGAAGCCGCCGATATGTGGGGCCTGCCGGTCAGCACGACCCATGTGCTGGCATCCGGCGTCGCCGGCACGATGGTGGCGAACGGATCGGGTCTGCAATGGGCGACGGTGCGCAATCTGGCGACCGCCTGGGTTCTGACCCTGCCCGTCTCGATCGCCCTGTCGGGTTCCTTGTTCTGGATTTTCCGGCATACCTTCTAAGTCAGGCGCTCTACACTCAAACGCATGACACTTCCAACGCCCCCGACACGCCGCCGCTTTCTTCAATCGGCCGGCATTGTCGGGGGTGCTTCTATTTTAGCGCCCTCACTGATCGGCTGCGTCGCGCCCGGCCCACGCTGGACGCGCGATCCTTTCACCCTCGGCATCGCCTCGGGCGATCCCCGGCCCGATGGCTTTGTTCTTTGGACGCGGCTCGCACCCGATCCTTTGAGCGCCGACCCCGCAACGCCTGGCGGCATGAGCAGCGGCGGCGTTCCCGTCGCCTACGAAATTTCCACCGATCCATCGATGAGCGTCTTGGTGCGCAGCGGCACCGCGACCGCGCTAGCCGAAGACGCCTGGTCCGTTCATCTGGAAATCACCGGGCTACCGCCGGGACGGCCTTACTGGTATCGCTTCGCCTCGGGCGCGGCGCAAAGCGGCATCGGCCGCACGATGACGGCACCGGCGATTGGCGCGCCGCTCGATAAGATGCGCTTCGGGTTCGTCTCCTGCTCGAATTACGAAGTCGGCTACTTCTCTGCTTATCGGCATCTTGCCAACGAGCAACCTGACCTCGTCGTCTTCCTCGGCGATTATATCTACGAGCATGTTGGGCGGCGGCCGGGCGTTCGTCTTCATAGCGACGGCGTGGCGGCTAAGGACTTGCGCACCTATCGCAATCGCTATGCGCAATATCACACCGATCCCGACCTGCAGTCGGTGCATGCGGCCGCGCCGTGCCTGATGACATGGGACGATCACGAGGTGCAGAACGACTACGCCAACGATCTCAGCGAAACCTTCGACGATCCGGCGCAGTTCCTGAAGCGCCGCGCCGCCGCCTATCGCGCTTATTACGAGCACATGCCGGTGCGGCCGAGCCTGTCTTATCCGAACGGTCCCGACATGCGGCTCTACGATCGGTTTTCTTTCGGCGATTTGATCGAATTCTCGGTGCTGGACGGGCGGCAATATCGCTCGTCACAGGCATGTTATGCGCGGCCCAATAACGGCGGCGGCCATGTCGAAACCGATGCGAGTTGTCCCGAACGGTTGGAGCCGGCCCGCTCGATGCTGGGACCGGCGCAAGAGAAATGGCTGTTCGACGGCCTTGCCAAAGCGACGACGCGGTGGAATGTCATTGCGCAGGATGTGCTGATGGCCGAGTTGCGCGAACGACAGAGTGATGGCCGCATCGCCCATTGGACCGACGACTGGAACGGGTACCCCGCTTGCCGCGAAAGGCTGTTGCGGCATATTCGCGACGCAAGCGTGCGCAATCCGGTCGTGATCGGCGGCGACAGCCACACCTTTTGGGCCAACGAGTTGAAACTCGATCCGGGTGGTCCAACGGTCGCGACCGAATTCGTCGGCACTTCGATCACGTCTTACGGCCCGAGCTACGACGCCTGGGTGAGCTATCTGCCCGACAATCCGCACGTCAAATTCGTCGATAGCCGTCAGCGCGGCTACGTCGCCGTCGAGGTGACGCCACAGCGTATGGACGTGGCGATGCGTGTCGTGTCCGATGCGACCGATCCCAAAGCGACGTTATCGACCCTGCGCAATTTCATCGTCGAGGACAAACGCGCAGGACCTGTTTCCGCTTAATTCCTCGTCATTGCGAGCATAGCGAAGCAATCCAGTGTAGCCGCGAGACTGGATTGCTTCGCTGCGCTCGCAATGACGAAGCAAGGAAGAATGCTAAGCGATCGCCAGCACTTCGCGCGCCTTCGCCCAGCTTTCTTCGCGAGGCACGGTGAAGCGTTCGCGATCCGCTTCGGAAATCGGATCGACCACCGCGCTTTGAAAGCTAGGCCGTGCCTTGATCCGTTCATACCAAGCCGCGACCAATGGCCGGCGTTCCAGCCACAAGCCATCCAACCCAAGCACGTCGGCGCGAAAGAGATACGGCGTCGCCGCGGCATCGGCGAGCGTGTAATCGCTGCCGGTCAGATAAGGCCCATCGACCAAGGCCGTCTCCATATCGAGGATATATTTCTCATAGGTCAGCAGGGCCTGCGCGACATGCGGTGCCGCAAGACCATGAGCAATCGAAAGCCGCTGGCGTTCCCGATAATCGACGTTCGGAATTTTGGCGAGATGTTCCGCGAGTTCGTCCGGCGTCTTGCGCAACAGCACCTTACGATTCGCGGTCGCGAAGGTGATGGTCGAGCAGGCCGAATGCAGGCCATCGTCGATCTTTTTCATGAACAGCCGCGCCTGAGCGCGCGCGAACGGATCGACCGGCATCAGCGGCGGCTCGGGGAAGGCTTCATCCAGATATTCGAGAATCAGGGTCGATTCGATGACGACTTTGCCGTCATGCACCAGCGTCGGCACAACCTCGTTGGGATTAAGTTTCGCGTAATCAGGGCGGTGCTGGTCGCCGCGTTGCAAATCCAGTACCTCGCCGTCGAAAGCGAGACCCTTTTCGGCGAGCGCGACACGCACCTTGACGGAACAGACGGACGTGCTGCCTTGATACAGATAAAGCATGAAGCCTCCACAACGCGATGGTTTCAGGCTAGAAGGCGGTGCCGGGCGGAACAAGCACCGGCGGGAGGATAAGGGCACGATGACGTTGGATGCGGCCGTCATCATCGCCGGCGGGGGACCCGCCGGATTGATGCTCGCCAACGAGTTGGGCCAACGCGGCGTCCCGGCGCTGCTGTTGTGCGACCGGCCCGCGACCACGACATTCCCGCAAGCCAACGCCACCCAGGCACGGACGATGGAGCATTACCGGCGACTCGGCTTTGCCGACACCGTGCGCGCTATCGGCATGCCGTCCGATTATCCGACCGACGTCGCCTACTTCACGCGGTTGTCCCAGCGCGAACTGGCGCGGTTCGAATTGCCGACGGCGCGCGATGCACAACGTTTGATCAGAACCATGTCGGGGTCATGGAGCGCGGCGGAACTGCCGCATCGCGGTTCGCAGATATTTGTCGAGCGCGTATTACATGAAGAGGCGGCGAAACTGCCGTCGGTGCAATTGCAATTCGGCTGGCGCGTCGAAGGCTTCACGCAGCATGCCGATAGCGTCGCGGTTCATGCCGTCGAAGTGACCACCGGCAAGAAGCAGGATTTCACTAGCGCCTATCTCGTCGGATGCGACGGCCCGCGCAGCGTCGTGCGAAAGCAATTGGGCTTTCATTATGTCGGCGAGTCGGGCGTCGCGCGCGATTACATGGGCGGGCGGATGCTGTCGCTGTGGCTGCGCGCGCCGACGCTGTACGACCTCATGCCGTTCAAACGCTCGTGGCAATATTGGGTGGTCAACCGGTCGCAACGTGGCCTGCTGCTCGCTATCGACGGCAAGAGCGAATTCGTTTTCATGTTTCAGATTCCGCCCGGTCATGACGAAGCGGCAACCACGGACGCGTGGGCCATCGCCGCTTTCTATGAAGCGCTGGGCTGCGAATGTCCGTTGGAGATCATCGACCGCATGCCCTGGACCGCCGGGCTGACCTTGGTGGGCGAGAAGTTCCAACAGGATCGCGTCTTCCTTGCCGGCGATGCGGTGCATTTGTTCACCCCGACCGGCGGGCTTGGCTACAACACCGCGATCGAAGACGCCGTCAATCTTGGTTGGAAGCTTGCCGCGACCTTGAAACGTTGGGGCGGCCCCGGTTTGCTGGCGAGTTATGAAACCGAGCGCCGCAAAGTCGCCGAGCGCAACACCGGCCATGCGCGCTATTTCGCTAACTCGGTCGGCAATTTCGTGCCCGGCATGGCACTGGAAGACGATTCACCCGCGGGCGAGAGCGACCGTGAAGCGGCGGGGATTTATCTCAATCGGCATGCGCGCGAAGAATTTAACATTCCCGGCGTTACCTTCGGCGCACGGTACGATGGATCGCCGATCATTGTGGGTGATGGCACGATGCCGCCGCCCGATCACGCCAATGTCTATCAGCCGAGCGCGACGCCCGGCGGGCGAGCGCCGCATTATTGGCTCAGCGACGGCCGTTCGCTCTACGACACGTTGGGTTTTGAGTTCACCCTGCTGCGCCTCGGGTCAACGCCGTCCGATGTGGCGGCTTTCGTCGCTGCTGCCGCGAAACGCGACCTGCCGCTGACCGTTGTCGATCGGCCCGAAGCGGAGTTACGCGATCTCTATGCTGCCGACCTCGCCTTGATCCGGCCGGATCAGATCGTCGCCTGGCGCGGCGACCGGTTACCGTCCGATATCGATGCGCTGCTGGCGACGGTCAGCGGCAACTGATCAATTCGGCGCAGCCGCAACCTGCGGCGGTGAGGTCCAGCGCTTCATGCCCAAAAGCTGATCCTCTTTTTCCTTGATGCGGTAACTGCCGATCGTTTCGTCCCAAGAGAAAGACGCGACCGGGACGGCGACAGGCCCCACGCCCGAGTCCGGAATGCCGCTTTGGTCGATCACCAGCCGATCGACCACCTTGGTCTTGGGATTGATCAGGACATCCGCGATCGTACCGACCTTCTTGGCGTCGGCGTCGAACACCGTCGCGCCCTTGAGGCGCGTCAGGTCTTCACCGGCCAGCGGGTTATTGTTGGCGGTGGCTGAGGCCGCTGCAGGCTTGGCTTGAGCAGGCGAGGTTTTCGACTTAGCGTCGGCAAAACCGGCGGAGAGCGCCAGAATCGCAGCAACCGTGGCGGCAGTGAAGGGCAAGCGACGAGCGTCCATGCCATGCCTCCTTGCATGAAGTCCGATCTTCCGCCAACCCGAAACCGCGCCCACCGTTCCCTCGACGAGGGCACGAATAAAATCCGGCCGCGACGATGAGGCCGCTTGATCCACCGGATCGGCTTTTTCATGATGGGTCCGTTGCCTCTCAAACACCGGGATTTCCCATGACCGAGACCCTCCGCCCGATCACCCGGGCGCTGCTTTCCGTTTCCGACAAGACCGGCCTCATTCCCTTCGCGCGCGCCTTGAGCGAACGCGGCGTGAAGCTGATTTCGACCGGCGGAACCAGCAAGGCGATCGCCGAGGCCGGACTGCCGGTCGAGGACGTCGCCTCGGTCACGGGCTTTCCCGAGATGCTGGACGGGCGCGTGAAGACGCTGCATCCCGGCGTTCATGGCGGCATCCTCGCGCGGCGCGATATGCCCGAGCATCTTGCCGCCATCGCGCAGCACAAGATCGCGCCGATCGACCTCGTCGTGGTCAATCTTTATCCCTTCGCCGCCACCCGCGCGCGCGGCGCGGACTTCGATGAGTCGTTGGAAAATATCGACATCGGCGGCCCAGCGATGATTCGCGCCGCCGCCAAGAATCACGATGGCGTCGCGGTCGTGACCGACCCCGCCGATTACGATTCAATCTTGAACGAAATGAAAACCAACAATGGCGCGACGACGCTCGCGTTGCGGCGCAAGCTTGCCGGCAGCGCTTTCGCCCATACCTCGGCCTATGACGCCGATGTTTCGGCCTGGTTCG
The DNA here is from genome assembly GCA_903822185.1 of uncultured Rhodospirillales bacterium. GTDB lineage: Bacteria > Pseudomonadota > Alphaproteobacteria > ATCC43930 > CGMCC-115725 > CAIKMD01. The sequence continues at coordinate 213,883 of CAIJOA010000017.1, forward strand.
CCGAACTGGAAGGGGAGAAATTCCCGCAGGTGCTGAACCTCGCCGGCACGCGCAAGGAAGTGCTGCGCTATGGCGAAAACCCTCATCAACAGGCCGCTTTTTATCTCAACAGCACCAAGCGCGCCGGCATCGCCACCGCGACGCAGCTTCAAGGCAAGGAACTGTCGTTCAACAACCTGAACGACACCGACGCCGCCTATGAATGCGTCGCCGAGTTCGAAGCACCCGCCGTCGCCATCATCAAACACGCCAATCCCTGCGGCGTCGCCACCGGCAACGATCTGCGCGACGCGTTCCGCAAAGCGCTCGCCTGCGATCCGGTCAGCGCCTTTGGTGGCATCATCGCCGTCAACCGTCCGCTCGACGCCGATATCGTCGAAGCGATCGGCAAGCTGTTCCTCGAAGTCATCATCGCGCCCAACGTGACCGCCGAGGCGAAAGCGATGCTGGCAAAGAAACAGAATCTGCGCTTGCTTGAAGCCGGTTCGTTGCCCGATCCGAAGACGGCGGGCATGACCATCCGCTCGCTCGCCGGCGGTTATCTGCTGCAGACCCGCGATGACGGCCGCATCGGCGATGGCGATCTGAAGGTTGTGACCAAACGCGCGCCCAGCGCGATCGAACGTGCCGATCTTCTGTTCGCCTTCCGCGTGGCGAAGCACGTCAAATCGAACGCAATCGTTTATGCCAAGGCCGGCGCGACGGTCGGTATCGGCGCGGGCCAGATGAGCCGGGTCGATTCATCCCGCATCGCCGCCCATAAAGCCGAGGAATCCGGCAAAGCCGCCGGCCTTCCCGAAAGCCCGGCCAAGGGATCGGTTGTCGCCTCGGACGCCTTCTTCCCCTTTGCCGACGGCCTCGAAGCCGCCGTCGCGGCGGGCGCCACCGCGGTCATCCAGCCGGGGGGATCGATTCGCGACGAGGACGTCATCGCCGCCGCAGACAAGGCCGGAATCGCCATGGTCTTCACCGGAATGCGCCATTTCCGGCATTAAGCCGGTCACGCCATCGCGGTGAAGCCATATCGACGACCGTGCTTATTGCCGAACGCCGTGATGCGCTCGTCATACGTGACGAGCGGAACCGCCATTTCGATCGCCGTCGCAATCAGCAATCGATCGGCAGGATCGCGATGCTCAAGATGGTGAAGCGCATAGGCACCGACGGCCGCGCGATGATCGAGTTCAAGTGATTCAATTCCCGGACGATCGAGAAATCGTTCGATCCAGGCTGCGACGGGAACGTCGAGATCGATACGATCCAATTCGACGAGAAGCGCAATCTCCCATGCGGAAACGGCGCTGAGCAGCACAGAACCGCCCGCCCGCCAACAATCTTCGATCAATTGCCTCGTCGTTGTACGCAGACGCGTATCGCCGGCGTCGAGCCATAAGGCGATATGCGTGTCGAGCAGCAGAGCTCCGCTCAACGATCAATCTCGCGGCCGGTTTCCGCGTCGGGCACGACGTCAAGCACCGGCGCCGTTAGATCGACGCCAGCCCGCACCCGCACAGAACCAAGATGCGCTCCGAACAGCGTGCCCGTGCGGGCATCACGTTCCAACAAATGACGTAGTGCCAAAGCGATAGCCTCGGTCTTGTTACCGTGGGTCAGCTTCCGGGCAGCTTCCTCGACAAGGGCGACAACGTCCGCCCGATTGACGGTAACGACGCGGGGCATGCGACGATCATCCTTATCATTATGAGAGTAATGATATAATGATTCTTCGGGCGCCTGCAAGATGGGCGAGCCGTACTCGTAACGCTGGATTAAACCCCGTTTTGGGGCATACAATCCCCCGATACGGCGTCTTAAACGCCCGCCAGGAGGAACCCTATGACGTCACCCGATAACGGCCCGATCGTTGCCGAGCGCGATATTGCCAGCAGCCAGAGCGCCTATCCCATCGATATTGCCTTTGCCGATTACGACCGTACGCGGCCGCTGATCGATGGCCGGGTGAAGGCCAAGGGCCTTGCCCTCAAATCCAACACCGCCTGGATCGGCGAGTTCTGCACCCGCCCCGTTTATGAGGATTACGACGCAGCCGAGATGTCGTTCTCGTGGTACCTCGCGGCGCGCGATCGCGGCGAGCCCTGCATCGCCATTCCGGTCTTTCCGCTGCGCATGGCCGTCTGGGCTTACATGTTCGTCCGCGCCGACAGCGGCATCACCAAGCCCAGCGACCTCATCGGCAAGCGCATCGGCGTTCAGGGTTATCGCTATACCGTTCACCTGTGGCTGCGCGGCCTCTTCAAAGAGCATTACGGCTTCTCGCCCGAGCAGGCGAACTGGGTCAGCAGCGAGACCGAAGGCGCGGGTTACGTTGTCCCGAAAGGCATCAATGTCGAAATCCGCAAGGGCAGCACGCCCGAGGAAAAGCTGGAACGCGGCGAAGTCGATGCCATCTGGCTGACCTCGGTCGCCAAGCCTTTCCTCGAGGGCAAGCCGTGGATTCGGCGCCTGTTCCCAGACGCCCAGGGCGAGATGCAGAATTTCGTCCAGCGCACCGGCATCATGCCGATCACCCATGTGATCGTGATGAAGAAGGATTTGGCCGAGCGCCAGCCCTGGATCGCCGAGAGCCTTTATCACGCCTTCGCCGACGCCCAGAAATCAGCGGACGAAATCTACCAGAACGACCCAAAGGTTACCGCGCTGCTCGATTCCGTCTTCATCCAGGAACAGCAGCAGAAAATCTATGGTTCGAACCCCTATGCCCAGGGACTCGGGGGCAATAATCGCAAGATCGTCGAGACCTTCGTCCGCTATGCCCATGACCAGGGCTATATCTCGCGGCGGATTCCGATCGAAGAGCTGTTCGTTCCCGGCACGCTGGGACTGTAAACCGTCCGATCGTAGGTCGAGGCCTATCAAAAACCCCTGCTGGGAGAGCCCTGGCAGGGGTTTTCTATTTTTTCCACAGCCATCTGTCAGAGTCTTTACCAAACGGTAACGGCGCTATGCCGAAATAGCAGGCATGCTTTCGAACACGCCCCAAGACCGTCTTTCGGCCCCCCGTATCCTCGTCATCGACGACGATGATTCGGTGCGTCACATCGTGACCCGCGTCCTTGGCAGCGCCGGCTACACCGTAACCACGGCAGCCGACGGTCGCGAAGGCACCACCCGTTTTACCGACGAATTGCCCGACCTGGTCATCACCGACATGGTCATGCCGGTGCAAGACGGCATGGAGACGATCCGCCAGATCCGCGCCGTCCAGCCGGACGCGAAGATCATCGCGATCTCGGGCGGCAGCCCGATCATCCACAACAATTTGAGCCGCATGGTTCGCCGCCTCGGCGCGATGGAATTCGTCGCCAAGCCGTTCGATCCGGACGAATTTCTCGAGACGATCGCCCGCTGCCTCGGCGTCGGCAAAGAGCAGGCGGCTTCTTCCGCCGCCTGACGGTCTGCCGGCAACGCCGGCACCTCTTATCCCCGTACAATAGCCATCGCGAATCCCGCTTCGCCCGAAGCGGGCAGCGATTCTTCGCGTCTCTCGACGACAGGAAAATCAGGCGAGGATGTTGATGATCTGACCGCGGCCGCGGAAGGTTTCAGCCGACACCGGGCCTTGCGTTTGCACCGCTGGTTTGGATGACGGCGCAACTGGGACGGCGGCCGGCGGGGATGTCGTGGCGGCGACCGTCGCCGCCCGGGCGGCGCGCATCTGTTGAAGCGCGGCGAGAGCGGTCGGAGAAAGACCGGCGGATGCGGGTGAAACAGCCATGCAGCAACAGTCGCAAAACATGGTAAAGGCAAGGTTAACCACGCTTCTTGTTGCGTGCCGCCGGTTTAGTTTAGGTTAGGCGGAACGTACCAAGGGAGCTTCGCCTATGTCGGACACCAGCATTTTCCCTGTCCCCGCCACCGTCGCCGCCGAGGCTTGGGTCGATGAGGCGAAATACGCCAGGCTCTATGAGCAGTCGGTCGCCGATCCGGAAAAATTCTGGGGCAACGAAGGCAAGCGGCTTCACTGGATGAAGCCCTATAGCAAGGTCAAGAACACCAGCTTCACCGGCGACGTCTCGATCAGATGGTACGAGGACGGCACCCTCAACGCCGCCTACAACTGCGTTGATCGTCATGTCGCAACGCGCGCCGATCAGACCGCGATCCTGTGGGAAGGCGACAATCCCGCCGAGCACCGGCATGTGTCCTATGCCGAGTTGCACCAAAATGTCTGCCGCCTCGCCAATGTGATGAAATCGCACGGCGTCAAGAAAGGCGACCGCGTCACCATCTATATGCCGATGGTCCCCGAGGCCGCTTATGCGATGCTGGCCTGCGCGCGGATCGGGGCGGTTCACAGCGTCGTCTTCGGCGGCTTCTCGCCCGACAGCATCGCCGGCCGCATTCAGGATTGCCAATCGGCTTATGTCATCACCGCGGATGAGGGGGTGCGCGGCGGCAAGAAGATTCCGCTGAAAGCCAATGTCGATGAAGCGCTGAAATCATGCCCCGGCGTGACCAGGGTGCTGGTCGTCAAACGCACCGGCGGCGCGATCGGATGGAGCGAAGGCCGCGACGTCTGGTACGAGGACGAGATGGCGAAGGCATCGACCGATTGCCCACCGGCCGAGATGAACGCCGAAGACCCGCTGTTCATCCTTTATACCTCGGGCTCGACCGGCAAGCCCAAGGGCGTGCTGCATACGACGGGCGGCTATCTCGTCTATGCCGCGATGACGCATCAATATGTGTTCGATTATCACGACGGCGACATCTATTGGTGCACCGCCGATGTCGGCTGGGTCACCGGCCACAGCTATATTCTCTATGGCCCGCTCGCCAACGGTGCGACGACGCTGATGTTCGAGGGCGTGCCGAATTATCCAGACGCGTCGCGCTGCTGGCAGGTCATCGACAAGCACAAGGTCAATATCTTCTACACCGCGCCGACGGCGATCCGCGCCCTGATGCGCGAAGGCGATCACTTCGTCACCAAGACCTCGCGCGCATCGCTGAAGCTGCTGGGTTCGGTCGGTGAGCCGATCAATCCCGAAGCATGGCTGTGGTATTATCGCGTCGTCGGTAATTCGAAAGTCCCTGTGGTCGATACCTGGTGGCAGACCGAGACCGGCGGCATTTTGATTGCGCCCTTGCCGGGTGCAACCGCCTTGAAGCCCGGTTCGGCGACAAAGCCGTTCTTCGGCGTCAAACCGCAGATCGTCGATGGCGAAGGCAACGTCCTCGAAGGCGCGACCGAAGGCAATCTGTGCATCACCGACAGCTGGCCGGGCCAGATGCGCACCGTGTTCGGCGATCACAAGCGTTTCATCGAGACTTATTTCGCGACTTTCCCTGGCAAGTACTTCACCGGCGACGGCGCACGCCGTGACGAAGACGGTTATTACTGGATCACCGGCCGCGTCGATGACGTGATCAACGTCGCCGGCCATCGCCTCGGCACCGCCGAGGTCGAAAGCGCGCTGGTCGGTCACACCAAAGTCGCCGAAGCAGCGGTCGTCGGCTATCCGCACGACATCAAAGGCCAAGGCATCTATGCCTATGTCACGCTGAAAGCCGGCGTCGAATCGAGCGAAGATTTGCGCAAGGAATTGATCCAATGGGTCCGCAAGCAAATCGGCCCGATCGCAACACCCGATCTGATCCAATGGGCGCCAGGTTTGCCGAAGACCCGTTCGGGCAAGATCATGCGCCGCATCCTGCGGAAGATCGCCGCCGACGAGCATGATCAGTTGGGCGATACGACGACGCTTGCCGATCCCAGCGTCGTTACGGATTTGGTCGATAACCGGATGAACCGCGCCTGAACCAAACACGTGCCGCCCTGTTGATACAACATGGCGGCGCGAAAACTTCCATTGATGCACGCTGTCGATTCATCGGCGATCCGCGCGATCGGCTATCAGCCGTCAGGGCAATCGCTCTATATCGCCTATCGCGGTGCGCGCGGCGTTTATGCTTATGACGATGTGACGCCGGAAGAGTGGCAGGCGTTGCTTGATGCGGAATCGAAGGGTCGCTTCGTCAATTTCCGCATCAAGCCACGCCACGCCTTTACCAAAGTGGGTTAATCGACCAGGAAGCCGCGCAGCGCGCGGTTCGCCACCGTGAGCATCGCGAGGTCGGGCTGCGTCGCCCCCTCAATCTCGCGCACCAACCCATCGAGACGGGTCAGGTCGCGGCCGTGATCTTCGATCCAGCGTTCGAAATCACCATCGGTCGTCATCGCCCGCGCAGCGACGTCGGATTGATGCGCATAGAGATCTTCGATCAAAGCGGAGACGGCGAGTTTCTGCCATTCACTGTCGGCGACGAGTTTGCGGGCGGCGATGCGCAACGCATCCAGCTTGAAGCGCGAGCCGACGGCGAAGAAGCGGTGACCGGCTTCGACAACGTCTTTTTGCGTGACCGTCGCAAGACGAACGATATCGACGGCCGAGAGAAGGAAATCGAGCCGGGCGATACGCAACGCCAGATCGGAGGGCACACCTTTGCCGACGAACGTGGCGACGCGGCGCAGAAGTTCGGCCTTGTGCGTGTCCGGCACAATGCCGCTGATCTTATCGCACAGCGTTGCGATGCCGGGTTTATAGGTTTCGATCTGCGCTTTGATATCGAGCTTGGTGCTCATCAGGAACCACGCCGTCACCCGTTCGACGAGACGCAGCACGGCCTTGTGCATATCGAGCTGCGCCGAGGCCGGCACCTTGCCGTCGAGGCCGTTGATGTCGTTGGCGAGCGTATCGAGATCGAAGATTTCGCGCACGATCATATAAGCGCGGGCGACATCGCCCGGTCCACGCCCAGCGCGGGTGCCGACTTCGCGCAGGAAGGTGATGCCGGTGCGGTTGACCAAGTCATTCGCCGCAACCGTCGCAATCAGCTCGCGCCGTAAGCGATGTTCGGTGATCGCCTTCGGAAAACGATCGACCAGCAGTTTGGGGAAATAGCTGAACAGGTCCTGTTCCAACTGCGGATCGTCAGGGAAATCGCTGGCGATCAGATCGTCGGCCAGCGTGTTCTTCACATAGGCGAGCAGCACCGACAATTCGGGGCGGGTCAGTGCTTGATGCGCCTGCGCCCGGGCGACGAGAGCCGCATCGGACGGCAGGAATTCGATGGCGCGATCGAGCCGGCCATTCTGTTCGAGATCGCGGATGAGCCGCGCCTCGCTGTCGATGCGTTCCGGTCCATGTGCCTCGGCCAGCGAGAGCGCTCCGCCTTGCAGGTAGTTGTCGCGCAGGACCTGTTCGGCGATTTCGTCGGTCATCTGCTGCAGCAGCTCGTTGCGCTGCTTCAAAGTTAAGTCGCCTTGCGCCATCACGGCGTTGAGCAGAATCTTGAGATTGACCTCGTGATCCGAAGTATCGACGCCGGCCGAATTGTCAATCGCGTCGGTTTCGATGCCGCCGCCGGTCATGGCGTATTCGATGCGGCCGCGCTGCGTTACACCGAGATTGGCGCCTTCGCCGACGACCTTGGCGCGAACATCCTTGCCGTCGATGCGCAGCGCGTCGTTGGACTTATCGCCGGCGTCGGCTTGGGTTTCGCTGGACGCCTTGATGTAGGTGCCGATGCCGCCGAAGAACAGCAGATCGACCGGCGCCTTGAGGATCGCCTGAATGAGATCGGCCGGCGGCAGACGTTCGGCGGTGATGCCGAGCTGTTGACGGATTTCGGGCGAGACGGGGATGGACTTCGCGCTGCGCTCGAAAATGCCGCCGCCTTTGGAGATCAGCGTCGCGTCGTAATCGGTCCAGGACGAGCGCGGCAGATTGAACAGCCGTTGCCGTTCGGCAAAGCTTTTCGCCGCGTCGGGTTCAGGATCGAGGAAGATGTGCATGTGGTTGAAGGCCGCGATCAACTTGGTATGGGTCGAGCGCAACATGCCGTTGCCGAAGACGTCGCCTGCCATGTCGCCGATGCCGACGCAGGTAAAATCGGTGGTCTGAATATCGGTGCCGCGTTCGCGGAAATGACGTTTGACCAGTTCCCATGCGCCGCGTGCGGTGATGCCCATGACCTTGTGGTCGTAACCGGCCGAGCCGCCCGACGCGTAAGCATCGCCAAGCCAGAACCCGTAATCGATCGAGACGCCGTTGGCGATGTCCGAGAAAGTCGCGGTGCCCTTATCGGCGGCGACGACAAGGTACGGATCGTCTTCGTCATGGCGCACGACATTGGCGGGCGGCACGACCTTTCCGGCAACGATATTGTCGGTGATGTCGAGCATGCCGCGCATCAAGGTCTTGTAGCATTCGATGACTTCAGCGGCTTGCTGATCGCGGGCGGCGGGCATGCGTTTGACGACGAAGCCGCCCTTTGATCCGGTCGGCACGATGACGGCGTTCTTCACCATCTGCGCCTTCATCAGGCCCAGAATTTCGGTGCGGAAATCTTCTTTGCGGTCGGACCAACGGATTCCGCCGCGCGCAACTTTGCCGCCGCGCAGATGGACGCCTTCCATGCGCGGGCTATAGACGAAGATTTCATAGAGCGGCCGCGGCAACGGCAGCATGTCGATCTCACGGCTGAAGAATTTCACCGAGACATAAGACTTGAGGCTGCCATCCGGCTGACGCTGATAGTAATTGGTGCGCAGCGATTTCTCGACCAAGCGCAAGAAGCTACGCAGAATACGGTCCTCGTCGAGGCTATCGACCTTGTCGAGTTCCTGTTCGATTTCTTTGACGCGGCGTTCGCTTTCGGCGGCAGCACGATCGGCGGTCGCCGGATCGAAACGCGCCTCGAATAAGGCGACGAGATGTCCTGCGATCGCGGGATAATGCGCCAGCGCGTTTTCCATATAGGCTTGGCTGTAAGCCGAACCGGCCTGACGCATCGCCTTAGTATAGAGCCGCAGCACGGTGACCTGACGCCAATCGAGCGCGGCGGCAAGGACGAGACGGTTGAGACCGTCGCTTTCCATCGTGCCGGCCCAGATTTCGGCAAAGGATTCTTCGAAACGTTTGTGATCGGCGCCGATATCGATATTGCCGAGCGGCGATGTCAGACCGAAATCCTGCATCCATACCGACGTACCGCCGGCGATGACGATCTCGTAAGGCTCTTCAGTGATTGCCTTCAGCCCCATATTCTCGAGCATCGGCAAGACATCGGCCAAAGCGCAGGGGGCGCCCGCGCGATAGATCTTGAAACGCAATTCGCCGGCATGAGCCTCGAGCGGACGGTAAAGCGTCAAAGCCAGCGGCGCACCCTGGCGCACCTGTTCCAGCCGATCGATATCGGCGAGCGCCGTCGCGATCGGATAGCGTTCGCGATAATTGCTGGGGAAGCCGGCGGCATAGATATCGGCAAGCGCCAGGGCTTTCTCTTCGCCACGCACGGCGATCAGGGCTTCGGTCAACTTGTCAGACCAGTTGCGTGCCGCTTCGGCGAGCCGCCGCTCGACCGCCGCCATATCGATATCCGGCAAAGTAACGTCGGAGTGCAGGATGAAATGAACCCGCGCCAGCGCCGCATCGTCGAGCTGCATCGCATAGCTGTCGATCTTGGCGTGAAGCGCATCTTCGAGGATGGCGCCAAAGCTGCGGCGCAAGGCCGTGCTGTAAAGATCGCGCGGCACATAGACGAGACACGAGACGAAGCGCGCGAACGGATCGCGGCGCACGAACAAGGCAACGCGTTGCCGTTCCTGCAGCCCAAGAATTCCCGTCGCGATTTCGAAAAGATCGTCCTCGGAAATCTGATAAAGCTCGTCGCGCGGATAGGTTTCGAGAATATGCGCCAGCGCCTTGCCGTCATGGCTTTGCGGCGCAAAGCCACTGCGCTTCAGAACTTGCGCCGCCTTCAAACGCAGGAACGGCGTCACCCGCACCGAGCGGCTATAGGCCAGTGAGGTAAAGAGGCCGAGGAACAGGCGCATGCCGACGGCTTCGCCGTTCGGTCCGAACAGTTTGACGCCGACCGCATCCATGCGCACAGCGCGATGAATGACCGACCGCTGATTGGATTTGCTGATGAACAAAGCGCGCGGGGCCTTGAGGAAGGCCTGCAGTTCCGGCGATAGCGACGCGAAATTGCGCAGCCCGTCGAAGATCACGTAGCCGGGGTCGCGTAGAATGCCGAGACCCGGGGCGACCGCGCCGCTGTCCTGATCGAAGCGATATTCGCGATAGCCGAGATAGGTGAAATTGTCGTCGCCCATCCAGCCGAGGAAATCGACCGTTTCGGCACGTTCTTCGGCCGCGACCGGCGTCGCACCATCGTGCACCGCGGCTGCGGTTTCCGCCGCAATGTCGCGCATCTTGCGCCAGTCTTCGACCGCGCAGCGCGTTTCGGCCAACACGGCGGTCAATTGCGCGACGATCGCGTTGAGACGCGCGGCGTCATGCACTTCGCTGATTTCGACATGCATGATCGATTCGGCATTGCCGCCGGCGAGACTTGATTCATGCAGATCGGTGATCGCCCCTGCCGCATCGCGCGCGACGCGCATGATCGGATGGATGATCAGATGGACGGTAACGCCGGCGGCGTTGAGCGCCATGCCGACGGAATCGACCAGGAACGGCATGTCGTCATTGACGATTTCGATAACGGTATGATGCGACGACCAGCCGTGTTCGTCGGTGCGCGGATTGAAGACGCGGACCTTGGCCTTGCCCGGTTCGCGCGATTGCGCGAATTGCCAGAGCGACAGCGCCGCGCCGTAGATGTCTTCAGGGGCCCGATCGGTAAGATCGGCAGCCGAGACATGATCGTAAAATTGCGTGAGGAACCGCTGCACCATGACAGCGCGGCTGGCGCCGAGACGTGTCGCCGCCAGATTCGATGCCGCGGCAAGAGCCGCCTGTTTTTCCTGCTCTGCCCGCTGTGCCATGGGATCCCCCAAACGTCCTTGATGCCGCGCGAAATCGGCGCGCGATCATGCCCGATGGTTGGAGTCTAAGGCCGAGGTGATGAACAAATTAATACTAATTTTGTGTTGCTTTGCAGCAATCACAGGCCGGACAGGACCGTTACGCGCGGCGATCCGTGCGGCGCGGCAGGTTGTCGGATAGGCCCAAGGCGGGACGCAGCGGCTCTTTTTCGATCGCCGCAACCTGGCGCAGCGGCACGTTCAGTTTGTCCTGAATATTCTTATAGACTGTCGAGACCGACTGCGCGGTGCGCGTGCCCCGGGCATAGAACAGCTCGGGATTCTGGCGCGCGGCGGCGGGTGCGACCTTCGCCGCCGATTGATTGCCGTTGATGTTGTGCGCCTTGATGAAGCGCACCGCGCCGCTCGGCCCCAACAGATGGGCGAGATGCAATTCGGCCGGCGTCACTTTGTGGCCGGTCACGGATTCGAGCTGCGCCGCATTGAGCTTGGCATATTCGCCGGCGAAGACAGCCGAGAGGCGATTGTCGTTGCGTAGCTCGAGGATGCGCTTTTCGGTCTGGCGGTCGCTAACGACGGGGCCATGCGCGGTCAGCTTGATCGACTTGGCAAGATCGGCATGGCCGTATTTGGCGCCGTAGTCGTGCATCATATGCAGCCAGGTGCCGCCGGTGAATTGGAACAGGCCGGTCGCCGTGCCCTTGCTGGCGTGGACGTTGCCGCGAAAGCCGCTTTCGATGCTGGCCTGGGCGACGAGGAAATCGAAATCGACGCCGGTCTTGGACGCGGCCTCGCGGATGCTGTTGACGATGTCAGGCGAGAGCTTCTGGCCCGCGACGACTGTGCCGAAATGGGGTGTCGGTGTGGGAACAGTGGTCATAGCCAGCGTCCCGAAAGATCGGTCATATCCATGGCAGCCTCCCGATTTGCTCGGTCGTTGGCCGCAGTATTCCGCGAGACGCGCCGGCAAGCAAGCCTACTAATTAAGACCAATTTAACCCTAATTCTCTAGCCTGAGGGGCAGCATGGATAAGATTACCCAGCTCCGCATGGTCATGAGTCAGCTGCCGGCAAAGCAAGCCTTGGCGCTGGCGCATGGCGTTGAGCTGCAGCGGGCGTTGGGAAAAGACGGCCTACCCGCCGAGCCAATCCTCGAAAGCCTGCGCCCCCTGATGCGCGAGCATAAGCCGGCGCGGGTTCCGACCCTCTGCCGGCTGATCTGCAACGGTTTCGAAGAATTCCTGACCGATACGGTCGAAGAGCCCCGCATCGACGGGCTAATCCCCCGCAGCTCGGTTGCGCCCTGGTGGGATGCCGTCACTCTAATGGCCAAACCCGAGATCGACGCCCTTCAAGAGAAGTTACGCGCGCTGCTGAAAGACGAATCCGGCCCGTCGCTGGAACCGATGCAGCACGAAGCCCAGGAAGCCGCCGTCCGCTGGTGTACCGCCATCACGGCCGAAATGGCCAAACCCAAGCCCGATCTCGCCTTGCGCAAGATCCTCCGCGGCTCGCTGGCCCAGGATACCGACAATATCGGCCATATGCTGATGGTGGCGCAGCCCCTGACCGCATCGATCAAGGCCCTGAGCCGCATTCTCGCCCGGCTCAATGTCATCGAGGGCAAGGTCATCACCGACCTTTCCCCCGACTGCATCACCCTGCTGAAACAGCAATATATGACGCTGTCCGAAAGCCACGGCATGGATGCCCGGTTCCTCGCCCTGGCCGTGCTCAACCGCCTCGCCCAGCCGCGCCAGATTATGCGTTTGGGCCGTGCCTTGTCGTGGAAGCCGAACGATACGCTGGTCGTCGGCACCGAGTTTTCCTGCATCGGCGCGCGCCTGATCGGCGACGTCGAACGACTGGCGAAAAAAAATTCTGGCCCAGATTTCGCCGCGCGGCCCGTTGCCGCCCGCCGCCGAATTGAGCGCCGCACTAGGCCATTATCAGACCGAATCCGAAGGCGTTTTGAGCGAGATCGGACTGCGGCGCGATTCACCCTGGGGTGCTGCCATCCTCAAAACCCGGACCGATATCGCCGACGCCCTCAACACCGACTTCCTCGATCGCTTCGCCGAGCAGGCGCTGGCGGTGATGCCGATGATCCCCCGCAAAGGCCCCAATCTGGAAAGCGCGCCGACGCGCCAAGTTCGCAGCGACGCGCACGATGCAGTCTGTTTCCTCAAAATGCTGGTGCAGCGCGGTCAGCGTCACGGCTTCGCCAAGGCATCGCTCGAAACCATCGAATCCTTGGGCGATTCAATCGACGAACGGATCGAATTCTTGTGCGAGGCTGCCCGGCAGAATCCGGACGCCGCCCCGGTTATCGAGGCCCAGGCCAAAGCCGCCGCCGAATTATGCGACGAACTCTACGATGACGGGCGAGGGCCCGGCTTCGTTCGCAAAGTGATCAGCGCCCTGCGCGCTTCCGCCTAAAAACTGCCGCAATGCACGTCTGTCATAGACCCTTGCCCGGCAAGGCCAAACCGACTTAGACTTGTCGGCAAGTCCCGCACTTGCGAAACAGGCTGAGGGCCTTGGAACTGAATTTTACGAATCTGCTTTGGGCCTTTATCGCCGCCGTCGATGTCGCGCTGGTGATTGCCCGCATGTTTATCGAGCGCGGTCCGCTGCGCCTATCGATGGCGCTTGCCATCCCGGCTTTGATCATCGTCGGCGCGATCATCAACGCGGTTTATAACCGGGTCAAAACCGGCCACGCCCTCAACGATTTGCCCGGCGCGAAGCCACAGCGCTAGCGGCGCTTGACTCCCCCGCCCCGGGGTCCAAAATTCCAATCAATAAGTCTTATTCCGCCGGGAGGATCGTCATGCCTGCCGGCCCTTTATTCGAGGAGCCTTGCGATGGCCGATGACGGTTTTGCCCACACCGTAAATCCCGAAGCCGAAAAAGGCCGAGGCGAATTTTACGGCCGCGCCGCCAGCGAGAACCTGACACCGTTGTGGCGTGTGCTGGGCGGGTTGGTGCTGGATCAGCCCAAGAGCCCCTGCATCGCGACGCAGTGGAAGTGGAACGAAATCCGTCCCTATCTGATGGAAGCCTGCAACATCATCTCCGCCGCCGAGGCCGAGCGCCGCGTGCTGGTGCTTGAGAACCCCGGCATGAAGGGCGAATCGCGTATCACCCGTAGCCTCTTCGCCGGCATGCAGATCATCCTGCCGGGTGAGATCGCGCCGGCGCATCGCCATGTCGCCTCGGCCCTGCGTTTCGTCATCGAGGGCAGCAATGCCTACACTGCCGTTTCGGGCGAGCGCACGATGATGGCGCCCGGCGATTTCGTCATCACCCCGTCCTGGACCTGGCACGATCACGGCAACCTCAGCGATAAGCCGATGGTGTGGCTCGACGGGCTCGACATGCATCTGGTCAATCTGATGGATGCCGGTTTCCGCGAGGCCTATCCCGATGCCAGCCATCCGATCAAACGGCCGGAAGGCGCCGCCGAAGCCGAGTTCGGCTACAACCTGATGCCGGTGGGTTACGAGGCAACCAGCCAGACGACGCCGATCTTCAATTATCCTTATGCGCGTACGCGCGAGGCGCTCGACAAACTCGCCCGCTTCCACGCGATCGATGCCTGCTTCGGCTACAAGATGAAATACATCAACCCTGTCGATGGCGGCTGGGCGATGCCGACGATCTCGACCTGGATGCAGTTGCTGCCGAAAGACTTCAAGTCGATGCCCTATCGCTCGACCGATAGCGTCATCTTCGTCTGCGTCGAAGGCAACGGCAAAACCATCGTCGGCGACAAAACCTTCGAATGGGGCCCGCACGACGTCTGGACCGTGCCGAGCTGGCAGTTCTATGAGCATGTCGCCTCGACCGACGCCGTGATCTTCAGCTTCTCGGACCGCGTCGCACAGGAAAAACTCGATTTCTTCCGCGAACAGCGCGGCAACGCGTAACGCGGCATCACACGGAAAGAAAAGGCGGCAGAATTTCTGCCGCCTTTTTTATTATCGGTCCTCTATTTCAGAGCCGCGTCACTTCTTCAAACGATAGCCCGTCTTGAACATCCAGCCGACGATGCCGAGGCAGACCGCCATGAAGACGAAGGTCATGCCGAGGCTAACGCCCGGATGGATGTCGGAGACGCCGAAGAAGCTCCAGCGGAAGCCGCTAACCAGATAGGCGACGGGATTGAGCAACGTCACCTTCTGCCAGAAGGGCGGCAGCATGCTGAGCGAATAGAAGCTGCCGCCGAGGAACGTCAGCGGCGTGACGATCAGCGTCGGGATGAGACTCAAACGCTCGAACCCTTCGGCCCAGATGCCGATGATGAAGCCGAACAAGCTGAAGGTGATCGAGGTCAGAACGAGAAAAGCGAGCATCCAAAGCGGAGAGTCGATGCTGAAGGTCACGAACAGGCGGGCGGTCGCGAGGATGATCAGGCCGAGGATGATCGATTTTGTCGCGGCAGCGCCGACATAGCCAAGGACGATCTCGAAAACCGAAACTGGCGCCGACAATAATTCGTAAATCGTGCCGAGATATTTCGGGAAATAGATTCCGAACGATGCGTTCGAGATACTTTGCGTCAAGATCGACAGCATGATCAGACCTGGCACAATGAAGGCGCCATAAGCGATGCCGTCGGGCTGCGCCATATGCGCGCCGATCGCCGCGCCGAAGACGATGAAATAAAGCGCGGTCGAAATCACCGGCGCGATGATGCTTTGCGTCAGCGTACGCATGGTACGGCTCATCTCGAAAATATAGATCGCGCGGATGGCGTGATAGTTCATTGGCCGTGCACCAGTTGCACGAAAATCTCCTCGAGCGAACTTTGCCGAGTCTGCAATGCCTTCACGTCGAGCCCCAGCGCCGTCACTTGCCGCAACAGGGCATTGATGCCGGTATCATCGGCCTGCATGTCATAAATATAAATCAATTCGTTCTTTCCGGGCGACAGTTCGAGATTCCAGGACGCGAGCGATTCGGGAACCGCCGTCAGCGGGCGCTGCAACTGCAGCGACAACTGTGCCTTGCCGAGCTTGTGCATCAGCGTCGTCTTGTCTTCGACCAAGACCAGCTTGCCTTTGTTGATGACGCCGACCCGGTCGGCCATCTCTTCCGCTTCTTCGATGTAATGCGTCGTCAACACGATCGTGACACCGTTCGCGCGCAGCTTGCGGACCATGTCCCACATGTCGCGGCGCAATTCGACATCGACGCCCGCAGTCGGTTCGTCGAGGAACAGGATACGCGGTTCGTGCGACAGCGCCTTCGCGATCATCACCCGGCGTTTCATACCGCCTGACAAGGTCGCGATCTTATTATCGCGTTTGTCCCACAATGACAGGTCGCGCAGGATCTGTTCGAGTAGCGGCTGGTTGGCCGGCTTGCCGAAAAGGCCGCGGCTGAATTTGACCGTGCCGATCACGGTTTCGAACGCGTCGGTCGTCAGTTCCTGCGGCACGAGACCGATCTTGCCGCGCGCGGCGCGATAGTCGCGAATGATGTCATGCCCATCCGCCGTCACCGTACCTTCGGTCGGCGTAACAATGCCGCAGATGAGGCTGATCAGCGTCGTCTTCCCGGCCCCGTTCGGACCGAGCAACGCGAAGATTTCACCGGACTGGATATCGAGATCGATACCGTCGAGCGCACGAAAGCCCGAGGCATAGATTTTAGAGACGCCTTTAATGGAAATGGCAGCAGACGAAGTCACAAGCGGTATGTCCGAGTTAACAGGGGGGATCGGATTATAGCCTCGTCATTGCGAGGAGCGTTAGCGACGAAGCAATCCAGTCTGGGGACGGACTGGATTGCTTCGCTTCGCTCGCAATGACGATAGTAAGAGACTCTACAGCGTCGTGATGACGTTGAGGACCGCCTGGCGTTTTTCTTCGCGCACGACTTTGATCGCGCGGGCGATGGCCGCCGGCAGATCGGCGGGGTTTTCGACCCGTTCGCCGTAGCCACCGCTCGCTTCGACCAGTTTCTCGAAGTCCGGTGAAGGATGAAGATCCGCCAGTGTGTGGCCGTCATTTTCGGCCTGAGCCTCACCGGTCGCGTACATGGCGAGAGTCGAGCGGCGGACTGCGTTATAGACCGAGTTGTTGTTGATGACGGTGAGGATCGGCAGTTTGTGCGCCTGGGCCGTCCAGTGACAGGCGGTTGGATTGGCGAACATGTAAGCCCCGTCGCCGACGCCGCAGATTACCAGCTTGTCCGGCGCCGCAAGCTTTGCGCCCAACGCCGCGCCGACGCCCCAACCGAGACCACCAGCCGGACCCGCGCCGTAGAAAGTGCCGGCTTTTTCGCGTTTGCAGAATTCGGTGCGGACCCAATATTCGCTGACGATCAGCGCATCGTCATCCACCGCCTCGCCGAGGCAATGATTGAGATATTCGAGCTTGATCGATGGTTGCGCGGCGGCCTTGTCGAGCGTCGCTTGCCATTGTGCGCGCATCGCCTTCCAACGCGGTTCGAGCCGACCGCGCCGTGCCGCGACCGCGCTGTCCTTGTCGAAGCCCTTTTCCGACAAGACCTGATCCAACACCGTCAGCGCCGCCGTGGTTTCCGCCGTGATCGAGAGATCGCAGGGGAAACCGCGCATCGGATAACGCGCGAAGGCCGGATCGTCGCCGATATGAACGACCTTACACGTGGCTGACGGGCTTTCCTGCGACGGGAACCAGGGCGCGTCGCTGTCAAGCACGATGATCAGATCGGCATCGGCCAGAAACGGCTTCGGCACCGAACCCATGTTCATCGGATGGCTGGACGGCAGACAGACATAGCGCGCGTTGAACGAGACCACCGGAATGGCGAAACGTTCGGTAAGGCGCGACAAAGCATCGACCGCGGCTGCGGTGCGGCCCGAGGCCGAGGTGATGATCAGCGGATTCTGCGATGCCGCGATTATGTCCGCCAGCGTCTTGATTGCGTCGGGATGGGGATAGGGCATGGTCGGATGCGAGCGCGGCACCATCGGCCGGTTCGACGCGGGCACGCCCGCGCCCAGCGCCTCGCGCGGCAGCGTCAGATAGGCCGAGCCGCGCGGCGCGCTCATCATGACTTCGAGCGAACGGGAGACGACTTCTTCTGCCTGGGTCGGCAGCTTCATCTCGTAATCCCATTTGACGAATTCGCGCAGCATCCCGGCTTGGTCGAACATTTCCTGGCCCCAATGGACCGGGCTGTTGCGCGAGCCGAGGACGCCCTGTTCCGTCACCGGTGTGCGGCCGGCCATCAGCAGAATCGGCACATTGTCGCGATAGGCGTCGGCCATGCAGTTGAGGGTGTTGGCGGTGCCGACATTGGTATGGACCATGACCGCCTGTGGCTTGCCCGCGACCATGTAGTAGCCATGCGCCATCGAGACGGCGCAGTTCTCGTGCGGGATCACCAAAGGCTTTGGAAAGTCCGACCCTTTGCGTTTGCCCGCGGCCATGCCTTCGATCAGCGGCGCGAAATCCGTTCCCGGATTGACGAACATGTAATCGATGCCGTGCGCCTTGAGCGAGCGGAGCAACAGCTCGGCACCGCTTTCGATGCCCTGCATGGTGGCGGACGGAAATGGGGACTCGTTCATGGCGATCGCCTCTTTTGGGAAGATCGGGGATGTTAACCTCCTCGGGTCCGGTGTCAAAGGACCCGCCAGGGCAGAAAAGGGCCGTTTTGCCGACGAAATAGGGTGCCGTTTAACTGTTGTTAAACATGAAAAGCCTAGGCTCTCCCTAAGTTTTTCCCACGGAAAGCAGGGTCAAAACGTGGAAGCGATCACGATTGGCGGACGCCGCATCGGTCCGGACGCGCCGCCCTATATCATCGCCGAGGTTTCCGCCAATCACGGCGGCGACCTCGCCCGCGCCAAGCGCATCATCAAGCTGTCCGCCGACAAGGGCGCGGATGCGGTCAAGTTCCAGGCCTATACCGCCGACAGCATGACGCTGGATTGCGACTTGTCCGACTTCGTCATCAGCGGCGACAATCCGTGGAAAGGTCGCCGTCTCCACGCGCTCTATGAAGAAGCCGCGACGCCGTACGCGTGGTTTCCCGAGTTGTTCGCCTATGCCAAGGAATGCGGCATCCAGGCTTTCGCCTCGGTCTTCGGCAAAGATTCGATCGACCTGCTCGAATCGCTGGGTGCGCCCGCCTACAAGATCGCCTCGTTCGAAGCCGTCGATACCGAACTGATCGCCGCCTGCGCCGCGACCGGCAAGCCGCTGATTATCTCGACCGGGCTCTGCAATCTTTCCGACATTCAGACCGCGCTCGACGCCGTCCGTAACGGCGGCGGCAGCGAAGTCGCGCTGCTGCGCTGTAACAGCTCCTATCCGGCCGATCCGGCCGAGGCCAATCTGCAAACGATCGCCGACATGATCCGCCGTTTTGACGTGCCGGTCGGCTATTCCGATCACACGCTGGAAGTCCTGCCCGCCGCCCTCGCCGTCGGGATCGGCGCCTGCATCGTCGAGAAACACGTCATCGACGCGCGTGAGCCCGCGACCGCGGATTCGACTTTCTCCTCGTTGCCCGACCAGTTGGAAGCCCTGATCAAAGGCTGCCACCAAGCCTATGCCGCGCGCGGCATGGTCAAATATGGCCCGTCGAAGCGCGAGGAACGCTCGGTCGTGTTCCGCCGCTCGCTTTATGCCGTCCGGGACATCCGCCCCGGGGAATTGCTGACACGCGCCAATATTCGGAGTATTCGTCCCGGTAATGGATTGGCCCCGCGCTGCCTTCCCGAGCTTTTGGGCAAACCCGCCCTGCGCTCGATCAGCCGCGGCGAGCCGATTCAGTGGGACACGGTGCGATGAGCCGTAACGTACGGCGCGGCATTTTCTTCGATCTCGACGGCACCCTGGCCGACAGCGTCGGCGTAATGCGTCGGGTCTTCGACAATTTCGCCCAGAGCTGTGGCCGCGAAGCGAGCGATGCGGAGTTCGATGCAGCCAATGGCCCGCCGATGGTCATCTTCGTCGCCGCGTTGAAACGTAACTGGGAATTGCCGCAACCGCTGGACGAACTGCAACGCCGTTACAGCGCGTTGATCGACGCCGCTTACCTCGACGTTATGCCGACGAACGGGGCGGTGGCGACACTCGAATCCGCTTTCCGCAACGGTTGGTCGGTTGGCCTCGTCACGTCCAACACCGCCGTTCGCAGCCGCGCTTGGCTGGCCCGCACGCGGCTGGCGCAATTCGTCGATATCGTGGTCGGCAGCGAAGATGTCTGCCTCGGCAAGCCCGAACCCGAACCCTATCGCATTGCCCTCGCCCGGTCCGGCTGCGCCCGTGAACTGTCGATCGCCGTCGAGGACTCGCTTCATGGCACGCGATCGGCGACCGCCGCCGGTCTGCGCACCTTTGCGCTTCATGCAGCGGATAGCTCGCAGATCGAATGGCCGGAAGGCGTGCGGTTGATCGAATCACTCGAAGAACTTATTCCCGAACTGTCACGACAGCGGGCACGGCGCGTCGCCGGACTGCGCTGATGCTGCTGGTCGAGCCGCTCGACGGCGACGTCATCCTCGAGCTGGTCCCCGGCCCCGCGGCGCTCGACGCGGCGACCACGACAACAATCCAGAAGATTTGGACGCGCGAGCAGGCTGGGCGAACGCGCCCGATGTTCGATGGCCAACTATTCTCGTTGGCGCAACGCGACGGCGATCGCATCCAAGGCTATTTCGTCAATTACAGCTGGTTCATCGCACAACGCAGCGAGCCCGCGCTCTATAAGACATTGGGCATTAAACCGGTGTCGGTTTCCGGGATGATTCGATCGCCCGACGGACTGATGTTCGGCAAACGCGCCGGCTATGTCGCGCAAGATGGCGGGCGCTGGGAGCTAGCATCGTCCGGCGGCATCGATGGTTCGACCCTCGATCCCAAAGCCAAGCTGCTCGAAGAGCTAACCGAGGAAACCGGTTGCCCGGCCAGCGCGATCACCGCGTCACGGGTCATCGCCCTCGTCGAGAACCAGATCGAACGCTATGTCGATATTTGCATCGAGATGGATACGATGCTGGATGCGGCGACGCTCCTGCACCTCCACGCAGCAACCGCCAGCGACGAATACAGCGCGATCAGAATCGTGCCGCCTGCATCGCTGGCGAAGTTCGTTGCCGACGAAGATGTCGTGCCGCTGGCCGTCGCCTTATTGAAACTACGCGGCGACCTCTGATCAGACGTCGAGGTTTGCGACCTCGAGCGCGTTGGCTTGAATGAAGTCGCGGCGCGGCTCGACCAGATCGCCCATCAGCGTCGAGAAAGTCTCCTCGGCCTGAGTCAGATGCGGCACCTTTACCTGCAGCAAGGTACGCACGTCCGGATTGAGCGTCGTTTCCCAAAGCTGTTCGGGATTCATTTCGCCCAGCCCTTTATAGCGCTGGATGTCACCGGATTTCGGACCGAGTTCCAGCACCGCATCGACTAGGGTCGTCGGACCCTTCACGATGAATTCGCGATCCTTCGAGACAAGCTTGCCGACCTTCTCGTAGGTGTCTTTCAGTTCGGCCGTGCGTTCATCGAGACGCCGTGCCTCCGCGCTCTTGAGCGCCTGGCCATCGAGCACGTAACGTTCGGTGACGCCATGACGGGTTCGGGTGATAAGGAAGCCATGATCCGTCGCCTCGCCGCGCCAACCACGATCAGGCGGCAGCGACAACGCATCGAGTTTGCTGGCGAGAAGCGCCGCGCTTTCGGCAAGCTGAACAGGATTTTCCAGTAACGACAGGCTGAGAAAGCCCGCGATGGCGGCCTGTTCGACGACATCGAGACTGCCGATCTTGCGCACCAGCGGCTGCAACAAGCTGCGGGTGTTGCGCGCGCGTTCGATCAGATCGGCAAGGTCGTTGCCCGCCCGCTGCACGCCGTCATGTTGCGTGAAGACCGCGTCGCGCAAGCCGGCGCTGACACGATATTCCTCGAGCGCGCTTTCATGCTTGAGATAGACCGCTTTTTGCGAACCGCGTTTCACCTGGAACAGCGGCGGCTGCGCGATATAGAGGAAGCCGTTCTCGATCAGCTGCGGCATCTGACGGAAAAAGAAAGTCAGCAGCAGGGTACGGATGTGACTGCCATCGACATCGGCGTCTGTCATGATGATGATTCGATGATAACGGGCTTTCGCGGCGTTGAATTCTTCGGCGCCGATACCGGTGCCGATGGCCGCGATCAACGTTCCGATTTCCGCCGAAGCCAGCATCTTGTCGAAGCGCGCGCGCTCGACATTGAGGATCTTACCTTTGAGCGGCAGGATCGCCTGATACTTGCGGTCGCGGCCTTGTTTGGCTGACCCGCCAGCGCTGTCGCCCTCGACGATGAACAATTCGCACAGGGACGGATCGCGTTCCTGACAATCGGCGAGCTTGCCCGGCAGGCTCGCCATATCGAGGGCTCCCTTGCGGCGTGTCAGATCGCGCGCACGTCGGGCGGCTTCACGCGCGGCGGCAGCCTCGACAACCTTGGCGACGATCTTCTTGGCGTCGGCCGGATGTTCTTCGAGCCATTGCTGCAGCTTGTCGGCGACGATGTTTTCGACGACGGGCCGCACTTCGGACGAAACCAGCTTGTCCTTGGTCTGCGACGAGAATTTCGGGTCGGGCACTTTGACCGACAAGATCGAGGTCAGCCCTTCGCGCATGTCCTCGCCGGTTAGCGCGATCTTTTCCTTTTTCGCGATGCCACTTTCGTTCGCATAATTATTGATTGTACGCGTCAGCGCGGCGCGGAAGCCGGCGAGATGCGTACCGCCGTCGCGCTGCGGAATGTTGTTGGTAAAGCACAACATCGTCTCGTGATAGGAATCGGTCCATTCCATCGCGACTTCGACGGTGATGCCGTCACGTTCGGAGATCATGGACAACGGCGCGCCATGCAGCGCCTGTTTCGAGCGATCGAGATATTCGGCGAAGGCGACGAGTCCGCCGTCGTAATGAAGCTTGATCGATTTCGGCTCGACGCTGCGCGCATCGGTCAGTTCCAGCGTCACGCCGGAATTGAGGAAGGCCAGTTCGCGCAGGCGATGTTCCAGCGTCGCGTAATCGAACTCGAGCTTGGTGAAAGTTTCGCCCGAGGGCCAAAAGGTAATCTGCGTGCCGGTGCGATCGCTGTCACCAACCACGGCCAGCGGCTCCACGGCATCGCCATGTTTGAAACGAATGAGATGTTCGTGGCCGTTGCGCCAGATGCGCAATTCGAGTGTGGAAGACAGCGCATTGACGACGGAAACACCGACGCCGTGAAGGCCGCCCGAAACCTTGTACGAGTTCTGGTCGAATTTTCCGCCGGCATGAAGCTGGGTCATGATGACCTCGGCCGCGGAGACGCCTTCTTCGTGATGGATATCGACCGGAATGCCGCGACCGTTATCGGCGACCGTCACCGAGCCGTCGGGATTGAGCATGACCGAGACGGTATCGCAATGACCCGCGAGCGCTTCGTCGATCGAGTTATCGACGACTTCATACACCATGTGATGAAGACCCGAACCGTCATCGGTATCGCCGATATACATGCCGGGACGTTTGCGCACCGCATCGAGGCCGCGCAGCACCTTGATCGACTGCGCGTCATAGACGTCGGATTGCGGATTAACAGCTACAGGCACTTGCGGCGTATCGGGCGAAGCGGGTTCACTCATTGGGCATTATCCATGTGAAATTCTGGCGTCGGCCACCGTCAGGAATTGCGCTGCGCCGCGGAGTTCCGCGAACAGCGCGGCATCGGTGCCGGTCATCCAGGCTTGGGTATTGAGCGCGATGATTTCGTCGAACAACGCAGCGCGGCGTTCGGCATCGAGATGGGCGGCCACTTCATCCAACAGGATAATCGGCGGATTGCCGCGATGGGCGGCGAGCAGCCGCGCCTGCGCCAGCAAAATGCCGAGCAGCAAGGCTTTCTGTTCGCCGGTCGAGCATAGCGATGCCGGCATCCCGTTACCGACATGCTGCACGATCAGATCGGCGCGATGCGGCCCGAAGGTCGTGGTGCCGCTGTCGGCATCGATGCGTCGTTGCTGTTGCAGCCGCGCCGATAGTTTCTCCTCGGCGGCGAGCGCCGGCATGTCGCGCAGCCAGCCATCGACTTCGCCTTCGAGCGCGAGACGCGCCTGCGGGAAAGCGCCGGTCGTCGTCGAGCAGGCATGATCCAGCCGCGCCACCGTTTCGCCGCGCGCCGCGGCAATGGCGATGCCGTGCGCCGCCATCGAATCTTCGAGCGCCGACAGCCACGTCGAATCACCACCGCCATCACGCAGCAGTTTCAACCGCTCGCGCATCGCCTTCTCGTAGGCGGAAAGCTGCGAGGCGTGCTCGGGATCGAAACCGAAGACCAGCCGGTCCAGAAACTGACGGCGGGCGCTGGAGCGTTCGGTAAAAAGGCGATCCATCTGCGGCGTCAGCCAGATCATGCTGGTAAGGCGCGCCAGTTCGGCTTGGCTTTTAACGGTCGTGCCGTCGATACGAACGATGCGGCGTTCACCGCTGTCGCTTTGCCCATCGCGCCCAGTACCGATTTCGACGATGCCGTCGTCGGTGGTGAGACGGATCGACAAGGCCCACGGACTGTTCCCGCCACGACGATCGATCTCGCTGAGCTTGGTACGGCGCAGGCCACGGCCTGGCGCGAGGAAAGACACGGCTTCGAGCAAATTCGTCTTACCGGCGCCGTTGGGACCGGTCAGCACGACCGGGATCGGTGCGGTTTCGAAGCGCGCGGTTTCGTAGGAACGAAAATCGGTCACGACCAAACGCGCGACGGCCGGACCCGCCGGTGCAACCGGCACCGGGAACTTAACGATTTCTGTCGCCATGGACCTCACGGTGCCGATGGGATCAAACCCGCATCGGCATCAGCACGTAGAGCGCGCTGCTGTCGGCGCTGTCGCGCACGACGGTCGGCGAAGCAGCGTCGGCCATCGCGAAACGCGCCCCATCGCCTTCGATCTGTTCGGCGATGTCGAGCAGATAGCGCGAATTGAAGCCGATCTCGATCGCCGGCGCGCTGTAGCGCACTTCCAGTTCTTCGGTCGCGGTGCCGTTTTCAGCGCTGGTCGCCGAGAGCGTCAGGCTACCTTTGTCCACGGCGAGCTTCACGGCGCGGCTCTTTTCGGTCGAGATGGTCGAGACGCGATCGACCGCTTCGGCGAAGAGCTTGCAATCGACTTCGAGGATCTTGTCGTTGCCGGTCGGGATAACCCGATCGTAATCCGGGAAAGTGCCGTCGATCAGTTTCGAGGTCAGCACCGTGTCGGCGAAGGTCATGCGGATCTTGGTGTCGGACAGCGACACCGAGATTTCCTGATCCATCTCGTCGAGCAGCTTGCGGAGCTCGTTCACGGTCTTGCGCGGAATGATCACGCCCGGCATGCCGCCGGCGCCTTCGGGCAGCGGGATTTCCATCCGCGCCAGACGATGACCGTCGGTGGCCACCGCACGCAGCATATCGACCTTGTCGGTCTTGGCCGCGTGCAGATAGATGCCGTTGAGGTAGTAGCGCGTTTCCTCGGTCGAGATCGCAAAGCGGGTGCGATCGATCAGCCGTTTGAGGTCCGACGCCGACAGGAGGAAGTTATGGGCGAGGTCGCCACCCGCCATCAGCGGATAATCCTCGGGCGGCAGGCACGAGAGCGTGAAGGTCGAGCGGCCCGAACGCAGGGTCATCAAGCCCTTTTCGCCGGTCGTCTCAAATTCGATCTGCGCGCCGTCGGTCAGCTTGCGCACGATATCGTAAAGGGTGTGCGCCGGCACCGTCGTCGCGCCTGGCTGGCTGCTCTGGGCCGGAAGCGAGGACACCATCTCGATATCCATGTCCGTCGCCGAGATGGTCACTTTCGTGCCTTCGGCCTTGAGGAGGACATTCGAGAGGATCGGAATGGTATTGCGGCGTTCGACGACGCTCTGCACATGGCTGAGAGCGCGGAGCAGCGCGGCACGTTCGATGGTCAGTTTCATGGCTGGCGGGTTCACGCTCGCTGGAGGCGGAAAACCCGCTCAAACCCGGCGCGAGAGGCCGAGCTGAACGGTAGCAAACTATAGCACGATGTTCCCCTTAGGTACACCATCGCCATGCTCGGGAAAGAGCATCGGCGACGGGGAATCCAGGGCGAAAAACCGGGCTTTTTACGATCGTTGGAACCGGCTAGGCCGGGAGGCGGAAACCGAGCCTCGGCTCAGGTCTCGATCATGCGCTTGAGAAGCTCGATATCCTCGGCCATCACATGATCCGAGGCCCGCAGTTCCTCGATCTTTTTGACCGCGTGCATGACCGTGGTGTGGTCGCGGCCACCGAACTTCCGGCCGATTTCCGGCAAAGAGCGCGGCGTCAGCTGTTTGCAGAGATACATCGCCACCTGGCGCGGCCGGGCGACGGCACGAGCCCGGCGGGCCGAGTGCATGTCGGCAAGACGGATATTGTAATGCTCGGCCACGCGCTTCTGGATTTCGTCGATGGTGACGCGCCGATCATTGGCGCGCAGCAGGTCGTGCAAGACTTCCTGGCTGCTTTCCAGCGTGATCTCGCGCCCAACCAGCTGAGTATGGGCGTAAATCCGGGTCAGGGCGCCTTCCAGCTCGCGGACGTTCGAGGTGATGCGGTGCGCAAGGAATTCCAGCACCTTGAGCGGCACCTGGATCTGGCGGCGCTCCGCGGCGGCCTGGAGGATGCCGAGGCGCAGCTCGTAGGTGGTCGGATGGATATCGGCGACCAGACCCCAGCCGAGGCGAGAGCGCATCCGCTCTTCCATGCCTTCGAGATCGGTAGGCGACTTATCGGCGGAGATGATGATCTGGCGGTTTTGATCGACCAGCGCGTTGAAGGTGTGGAAGAACTCTTCCTGCGTCGTGTCTTTGCCCGAGATGAACTGGACGTCGTCGATCATCAGCACATCGACCGACCGGAACTGCTCCTTGAAGGCCATCGTGTCCTTGAAGCGCAGCGCCCGGATGAACTGGTACATGAATTTTTCGGCCGAAAGATAGATGACCTTTTTCTTCGGCGCATAGGTGCGGATGTGCCAGGCGATCGAATTCATCAGATGCGTCTTGCCGAGACCGACACCGCCATAGAGAAACAACGGGTTGAACGGCACGGCCTGATTGTTGGCTTGCGCCTCGGCGACGCGGCGCGCGGCGGCATGCGCCAATTCGTTCGGCTTACCGACAACGAAGTTATCGAAGGTAAAGCGCGGATCGAGCGGCGCGCTGGCATCTTTTTCGTCGGGAGCTTCGGCGGCAACGACGGCGGATGCAGGCTCGCGCATCGGCTGCGGCGGCAATTCGGCCATATCGACGGACGCCGTCGCAGTGCCCATCACGATGACGTCGATCGACGTGACGTCGGCGTTTTCGTTGTTCCACAAGGAGCGAATGCGGTCGGCGTAATGCGCCGCGACCCAATCGCGCAAGAAACGCGTCGGCACCGAGATAATCGCGCGGCCGTCTTCAATACCTTGGAGGCTCATGTTGCGAAGCCAGCTGCGATAAGCGGCGTCGCCGAATTCGGAACGGAGTCTCGCCCTCACCCGCGCCCATTGGGACTGGACATCACCGTCTTGTCCCAACGCTGCCGGCATTCAAGCACTCCCCCACGAGCAATCATGAGAATGGCGGGCACACAATGATCGACCGTCGCAAACGAGGCCCCCGCTCGTCTAACGCCGCACACAAAACACCGTGGTCGCAAACTACCGGAAAACTTTTACGCGATCCGGGTTAGCCGACCGATAGCACTTGGTTTTGAAACTTGCCTCTCATGTCGCCACACGCTTCGGTTTTTTTAAATCTGTCGCCGCGTGTCGGCGTCGATTTACATTACCTAAGCGAAATCGAAGAAGGCAACATTTCTGAGAATAAACTGCCGCAAATAATTTCGAGTGCGGCGATGCCGCAACGCTTGACTCGATTAGAGCGCTTTGATGCGCGCGGACAGTCGCGAAATCTTACGCGAGACAGTGCTTTGATGAAGCACGCCTTTGGTGATGCCGCGCTGCATTTCCGGAGCGGCTTCGGTGAAAGCCAACTTCGCGGCTTCCTTATCGCCAGAAGCGATCGCGGTTTCGACCTTCTTCACGAAGGTGCGAATACGACTGACGCGCGCGGTATTCACTTCCGTGCGACGTTTGGTCTGACGATTGCGTTTTTCTGCCGAAGGATGATTGGCCATGGGTAGCTCGCCGAATTTAATTGGAAGCGGCGCTTATACCGATAGAGCGCCGAAAGGTCAAGTCAGCGGTTCTTGAATTGAGGTTTCCGCTTCTCGACAAACGCCGCCATGCCCTCTTTCTGATCTTCGGTCGCGAATAGGGCGTGGAACATCCGGCGCTCGAACCGGACGCCTTCGGCGAGCGTGCTCTCGAAGGCGCGATTGACCGCTTCCTTGGCGGCCAACACGGCCGGGCGCGCCAAACCGGCGATTTGGGTCGCTAGCTTAAGTGCTTCCTCAAGCAGCTTGTCGGCAGGCACGACGCGGCTGACAAGCCCGCTGCGTTCCGCCTCGGCCGCATCCATCATCCGGCCCGACAGGACCATATCCATCGCCTTGGCTTTGCCGACCGCGCGCGTCAGGCGCTGCGTGCCACCCGAACCGGGAATGATGCCGAGGTTAATCTCCGGTTGACCAAACTTGGCGTTTTCCGCGGCGATGATGGTGTCGCACATCATCGCCATTTCGCATCCGCCGCCCAACGCGAAGCCGGCAACCGCCGCAATCACCGGCTTGCGGCAGGTCGTGACCCGCTCCCAACCGTCGGTGATGAAATCCTGCACGTAGCAATCGACGAAGCTTTTCCCCGCCATTTCCTTGATGTCGGCGCCGGCGGCGAAGGCTTTTTCGCTGCCGGTGATGACGATGGCGCCGATGGCGGGGTCTTTTTCAAAACCGTCGAGCGCGGTGCCGAGTTCGCGGATGAGCTTGTCGCAAAGCGCGTTCAATGCCTGCGGACGATTGAAGGTGACGAGACCGACCGCGCCGCGCGTCTCGACCAGGATATTCTCAAAACTCATCACTCGATGCTCCGTCAGTGCGGCGACAGGGTGAACCCGACCGTAACGGGGCCTGTACCGCCGCTAAATTCAAGCCTCAAACGTTCGGCGTCGCGTTGCCATTGATTGGGGCCGGTGCGTTTCCAGCCCAATGCCGGCAGGCTTGTAGCATAAAAATCTTCGACCTTCGCCCGCGTCGTGCTGCCTTGCGCCTGTGCCTCGACGATGCGCCCTTCGGGCTTATCGAAGACGATGGTCGCATTCGGCACGGTTTTGAGGCCGGGCATCAGGGGAATATCTTCCGTGCCGGCCACGAATGCGTCCGCATAAGCCGGCGGCACCATGGCAAAGAGGAAAAACAGAAGGATCAGCAACCGGCGCATCAGCGCAGCCTAGCCTCAGCGCTGCCGCTTGGCACAGTAAAAAGTCGAACGGCCGCTTTGGACGATACGCTTGATCACCGTGCTGCAATCGCAGCCGGGGCATTTCTCGCCCTCGCGGCCATAAACTTTCCATTGATGTTGGAAATAGCCCAGCTCGCCCGAGGCCTGCACATAATCGCGCAGCGAACTGCCGCCCGCCGCAATCGCGCGCGTCAGCACGTCATGAATCGCGGCCGCGAGACGTTCGGCGCGATCGCCCTGCACCGTGCCGGCGAGACGGTTCGGCGATAGGCCGGCGCTGTAGAGAGCCTCGCACACATAGATGTTGCCGAGGCCGGAAACGACCCGTTGATCCAGCAGCGCCGCCTTGATCGGCGTCTTCTTGCCTTTGAGCGATGCCGCAAGCGACGGCCCGTTAAATGCATTACCCAACGGTTCGGGGCCGAGATGATGAAATGACGGATGTGCCTCCAGCGCAGCCTCATCCTCGACAAAATCCAACGAGCCGAAACGGCGGGCATCGTTGAAGCGCAGCTCGACGCCGCCTTCGAAGATAAAGATCGCGTGATCATGTTTGCCGCGCGGCGGCGCTTCGCCGGGCGTGGTGATGATCATCCGTCCCGACATGCCGAGATGCGCGATCGCGATGCCACCGCCTTCGATGTGCATCAGGATATATTTCGCGCGGCGGGCGAAACGCTCGATGCGTTTTCCTTGAAGACGCGCGGCAAGATTCGGCGGAAAAGCGCGGCGCAGATCGGGCCGCGTCAGTTCCAGCTTGATCAGACGCTTGCCGGTGAGCGCCGCGGCAAGGCCGCGTGTGACGGTTTCGACTTCGGGTAATTCGGGCATAACAACGCGAGGGTTTGGAGTCAGATCGGCGGTGCGCTAGTTTGGCCAAATGGCGCGCCGCGACACAAGGGACGATAACACCCAAACCGATTTCGGTTTCCGCAGCGTTGGGACTGCCGAGAAGACGCGTATGGTCCGCGATGTCTTCGACAGCGTCGCCGGCAGCTATGACCTGATGAACGATCTGATGAGCGGCGGCGTCCATCGTCTGTGGAAAGCCGCGCTGATCGATCGTCTTAATCCGCAGCCGGGACAAACCTTGCTGGATCTGGCCGGCGGCACGGGCGATATCGCCCAGCGTTTCCTTGCCCGCACCAAGCAAGGCGGCCGGGTCATCGTCTGCGACATCAATGAAAGCATGATTCGCGTCGGGCGCGATCGCGCGCTGGATCGCGGCATTGTCGGCGACATCACCTGGCTGGTCGGCAACGGCGAAACCTTGCCGGTCGCCAGCAGCAGCGTCGATTGCGTCACCATTTCGTTCGGGCTGCGCAACGTCACGCGCAAGGATGAAGCCTTGGCCGAGGCGTGGCGCGTCCTGAAGCCCGGCGGACGCTTCCTCTGTCTCGAATTCAGCCGCGTCGAAGCGCCGTTGTTCCGCCGCGCCTACGATCTCTATTCCTTCAATCTGCTACCCCGCATCGGCGGGGTCGTGGCGAAGGACCGCGATTCCTATCAGTATCTGGTCGAGAGCATCCGCCGTTTCCCGCCGCAGCAAGAACTGGCGACTATGATGGAAACTGCCGGATTCGAGCAGGTGAGTTACCGCAACCTGTCAGGCGGCATCGCCGCGATCCATTCCGGCTGGCGGCTTTAAGCCGAATTACACAAGCCGGTTGCGGGTTTCGTTGTAAGAAACTACGTTGGTAGAACGTAAAATTACTGAGTAAGCCGATGCTGCACGGCCGGCGCATCCTTTTGATCATCTCGGGCGGCATTGCCGCCTATAAGGGTCTCGACCTGATCCGCCGCCTGAAAGAGCGCGGAGCTTCGGTCCGTTGCGTCCTGACTGCCGGCGCGCAGCAATTCATCACCCCCCTGTCCGCCGCCGCCCTGTCGGGTGAGAAGGCCTATACCGACCTGTTCTCGCTGACCGACGAGAGCGAGATGGGGCATCTGCGCCTCGCCCAGGAATCCGACCTGCTGGTGGTCGCGCCTGCCTCGGCCGATCTGCTGGCCAAGATGGCCGGGGGGCTGGCCGACGATCTTGCCTCAACCGCCTTGCTGGCGACAGACAAGCCGATCCTGGTCGCGCCGGCGATGAATTTCCGCATGTGGGGCCATGCCGCCACCCAGGCCAATCTGGCGACCCTGGCGGCGCGCGGCGTCAAACGGATTGGCCCGAATTCCGGCCCCCTAGCCGAGAACGAGAGCGGGATGGGCCGGATGGCCGAGCCGCTGGAGATCGTCGCCGCGGTCGAGGCGATTTTCGCGGGTGCCGCCGCCCTGACCGGAAAGCGCGCCCTCGTCACCAGCGGCCCGACGCATGAACCGATCGACCCGGTGCGCTACATCGCCAATCGTTCGTCCGGGAAGCAAGGACATGCCATCGCCGCCGCCCTGGTGCAGCTGGGCGCCGATTGCACCTTGGTATCAGGCCCGACCGAGGAACCCGATCCGCCAGGCGTGAAGGTCGTCCAGGTGACGACCGCACGCGAGATGCTGGCTGCTTGCGAAACTGCCTTACCGGTCGATATCGCCGTTTGCGCCGCCGCCGTCGCTGATTGGCGTACCGAGGGCACGGACGCCAAGCTGAAAAAGAAAGAGGGCACGATCCCCTCCCTCACCCTCGTCGAAAACCCGGATATCCTCGCGCGGTTGAGCCAAGCGGGAGATCGCCGTCCCAAACTGGTCGTCGGTTTCGCTGCCGAGACAGAGAACGTCGTTGCCAACGCCCAGGCCAAGCGCGTCCGCAAAAACTGCGATTGGATTCTGGCCAACGATGTGTCGCCCGCCACCGGCGTTTTCGGCGGCGATCAAAACACCATTCATCTGGTCGATGCGCAAGGCACCGAGGATTGGCCCTCCCTGACGAAACGCGATGTCGGCGAACGGCTGGCCCAACGCATCGCCGCATTTTTCAAAGCGGAAAAATCAACATGAGCAGCGTTACCGTCGAATTGAAAATTCTGCCGCATGGCGAAGGCTTGCCGTTACCGGCCTATGCGACCGAGGACAGCGCCGGTGTCGATCTCGTCGCTGCGCTGAAAGACCCGGTCGTTCTGGAACCTGGTCAGCGGACGATGATCCCGACCGGCCTTGCGATGGCCTTGCCGCGCGGTTGGGAAGGCCAGGTGCGTCCTCGTTCCGGCCTTGCCCTGAAACACGGCATCACCGTGCTCAATAGTCCCGGCACGATCGATGCGGATTATCGGGGCGAGGTTTGCATCATCCTCGCCAATCTCGGCAGCGCCGCTTTCACCATTGCGCGTGGAGAACGCATCGCGCAGTTGATCGTCGCGCCGGTGAGCCAAGCCGCCTGGAAGGTCGTCACCGAGTTATCGACGACCGCACGCGGCGCGGGCGGTTTCGGATCGACGGGAGTCTGACCCCGTGCTGCGCCTGACGAAAAAACTTCTGTTCGCGATCGAGGCCGTACTCGACATCGCTTACAACGCCGGGACCGCACCCGTGCAGTCCGGCGAGATCACCCAGCGCCAGGGCATTCCGCGGCGTTACCTTGAGCAAGTCTTGCAACAGCTCGTGCGTGCGCAAGTTTTGGAAGGCGTGCGCGGCCCGCGCGGCGGCTATCGTTTGGCGCGCGAACGGCGGCGCATCACCGTCGGCGAGATCGTCCGCGTCGTGCGCGCGCTTGAAAGCGGCGAAGACCCGATGGAAGACGATGCGGGCGCAGAATTGGGCCAACGCGTCGTTCGTCCGCTGTGCGCCGAGTTGCAGGAAGAATTGATGAAACGTCTCGACACCGTCACCATCGAAGATCTGTGCACGCGAGCGCATCAGGCCGGCATCGCCGGCGAATATGCGGCGCGGCTCGATTTTTCGATTTAAGAAAGGCACACCATGTCCGAACCAAGCGGCAAAAAGCCCCTGTCCCGCGGGCTTATCTATGACAGCATCATCGACACCATCGGCGCGACGCCGCTGGTGCGGTTGAAGCGGCTGGCCGAGGCACACAACGTCAAATGCGATCTGCTGGCAAAGTGCGAGTTCTTCAATCCGCTGAGTTCGGTCAAAGATCGCATCGGCGCGGCGATGATCGACGATGCGGAAAAAGCCGGCAAATTGATCCCCGGCAAGTCGGTGATCGTCGAACCGACCTCGGGCAATACCGGCATCGCGCTCGCCTTCGTCGCGGCTTCCAAAGGCTATCGCTGCATTCTCGTCATGCCCGACAGCATGTCGGTGGAACGGCGGCGGATGTTGAAGCTTCTCGGCG
The DNA here is from genome assembly GCA_903822185.1 of uncultured Rhodospirillales bacterium. Lineage (GTDB taxonomy): Bacteria > Pseudomonadota > Alphaproteobacteria > ATCC43930 > CGMCC-115725 > CAIKMD01. The sequence goes on from CAIJOA010000017.1 coordinate 247,293, forward strand.
CCGAGATTGAACTGACGCCCGCAGCCCAAGGTATGCGCCACGCCATCTCGCGCGCGGAGGAATTGGTGAAGACGTTGCCGCATGCCTTCATGCCGCAGCAATTCGAGAACCCGGCCAATCCGCAGATTCATCGCGTGACCACGGCCGAAGAATTATGGACCGACACCAATGGCAAGATCGACGCCGCGGTGTGCGGTTCGGGTACCGGCGGCACGCTGACCGGCGTCGGCTCGGCGCTGAAAGCGAAGAAGCCGGGCTTCAAGCTGTTCGCGGTCGAACCGGAAGACAGCGCCGTGCTGTCGGGCGGCCCGCCGGGTCCTCATAAGATTCAGGGCATGGGACCGGGCTTCGTCCCGAAGGTTCTCGACCGTTCGGTGATCGACGAAATCCTGCGCATCTCGAACGACAACGCCATCAAGACCGCACGCGAAATCGCCAAGCTGGAAGGCATCGCGGTCGGGATATCGTCGGGCGCGGCCCTCGCCGCAGCGATCGAAATCGGACAACGCGCCGAGATGACCGGCAAGATGGTGGCGGTAATCCTGCCCGATACCGGCGAGCGGTATCTTTCGACCGCGCTGTTCGACGGGCTCTGATGGAATTAAGCGACGCGCAGTTCGAGCGGTACGCGCGCCATCTGATTCTCGACGAGGTCGGCGAGGAAGGTCAGCTGAAGCTGCTGCAATCGCGCGTGCTGATCGTTGGCGCCGGCGGGCTCGGCTCGCCGCTGCTGCTCTATCTCGCGGCGGCCGGTGTCGGTACGTTGGGTGTCGTCGATAACGACGCAGTCGATCTATCCAACCTGCAACGTCAGATCATTCACACGACCGAGAGCGTCGGCACCGCCAAGGTCGATAGCGCACGCGAAACTATCCGGCACATCAACCCCGACGTTACCGTCACCGCACATTCGATCCGGCTGGATGAATCGAACGCCGCGAAGTTGATCGGCGCCTACGACATCGTGGCAGACGGCAGCGATAATTTCGCCACGCGCTATCTGTTGAACGACATGTGTTATCGGCTGCAGAAGCCGTTGGTCGGTGCTGCCTTGTCGCCCTTCGAGGGGCAGCTTTCGACCTTCAAGGCGTATCTCGGCGCACCGCATCCCTGCTATCGCTGCTTGTTCCGCGAAGCGCCGCCGCCGGATTCCGTGCCGCGCTGCGAAACCGCCGGGATTCTGGGCGCAATTGCCGGGGTGATGGGGACGCTGCAAGCAACCGAAGTGCTGAAGGAAATACTGGGCCTTGGCGAAAGCCTCTCCGGGCGGCTATTGATCTATGATGCGTTACGCGCCGGATTTCACGACATCAAACTACCCCGCGATCCAGATTGCCCGACTTGTGGTGGCCCTGCCGGTGGTGGGATAACGTCGTGAGCTTGGTATTCCGTGCGTTACTCGTTTTCCTGATTTTCGGTGCCGCCGCCGAAGCAGCCGAAAAGACCGATCCGCTTCCCCGCTTCGCCAGCCTGCGCGCCGACACGGTCAATCTTCGCACCGGGCCGGGCAGCCGCTATCCGATCGAATGGGTCTATCGCAAGAAAGGCTATCCGGTCGAAATCATCGCCGAACGCGATCAGTGGCGGCAGGTGCGCGACTGGCAAGGCACCGAAGGCTGGGTGCAGCAACGCATGGTGACGGGCATCCGCAACGTCGTCATCAATAAAGGCGCACAGCGTACGATGCGCGCCGACGCCGCCGCCAATGCCTCACCGATCGCCAAGCTCGACCCCGGCGTCATCGCTAAGCTGGTCGAATGCCGCGACACGTTTTGCCGGATTCAAATCCAGAACGGCAAGGACGAGATCAAAGGCTGGCTCGCCCGCGGCGACCTCTGGGGCGTCTATCCCAACGAAGTCATTCACTAAGCCCGCCAACCTTTTTTCCGTCATCGCGAGCGTAGCGAAGCAATCCA
>CAIJOA010000018.1 GCA_903822185.1 uncultured Rhodospirillales bacterium
CGATCTATTGAAAGCAGTCACGAGTCGTTCGATCTCGGTTTTCGTCACTTTAGGCATGTCGCCCAAGGCAATCACCGCGCCGTCGCAATCCGGCATCGCGCTAAGACCGCACTTTAACGAGGTCGAGAGACCGTCGGCAAAATTCGGGTTGCTCAAAAGTGTTACAGGCAGTCCCTCAAGCGCAGCTTGAACCTGATCGTGTTGATGACCGGTCACGACAAGGACAGGCGACAGCCCAGCGCCAAGCGCTGCCTCGACAGCATGTCGCACCATCGGCTTGCCATCGACCGAGATCAGCAGCTTGTTGAGCGCCCCCATCCGGCTCGACTTGCCGGCGGCGAGAACCAGGCCGGCGATGCGAGGACGCTGCGGCACGGTTGCGGGCGGGCCACCGGCTTTGGCGCGGGGCAGCGGGCGGGAAGGAATCTCGCTGAGGAGCCCGCCGACACCCATACGGCGGATCACGTCGGGGCCGACCGGCAGTTGGGCCAGCAGGCGGCGCAGCACCCAGTCGAACCCGTTAGCCTTGGGCGACCGGGCGCAGCCGGGAAGGCCGAGCACCGGGATCGGTCCCACCCGCGCCATCAGAAGCAGGTTGCCGGGATCGACCGGCATGCCGAATTGTTCGATCGTGCCGCCCAAGGCGGTGACGGCTGCCGGGATGACATCGCGACGGTCTAGGATCGCGGATGCGCCGGCGACTAGGACGAGCCCGGCCCCGGCTTCGATGGCCTCTTTGATGCGTGGGGCGAGTTCGGCTTCGTCATGGTCGCAGCGGAGATCCCCGTCGAGGCTGCTGCCCAGGGCGGCGAGACGTTCTCTCGTCGTCTCAACAGTCTTGTCGAGAACACTGTCTTTTAAACCAGAAAGCTTGGTCTGGATGAGAGCGACGCGATGCGGTTTGAACGGCGCGACGTGAAACAGCTTTTCCGCTGCCGCCGCGACGCATGGCTTGAGGATGTCGGGGCGGACGGCGAAGGGGATGATTTTGACCGTCGCGATCATCTGCTTTGGTGCGACCACGGTGTTCGGTTCGACCGTGGCGATGGTGATCGTCTCGTCGATGAGATTGAAGCGATCGACGGCATCGCGGTCGATCAGGCACAGGCCGGCAACGTCGGCATAGAGGTTCGCTCGGCCGGTGAAGGCGGGCGCCGCGCTGATACCCGGCGAGACCAGGACCACCGCGATCCGGTCGGCGGCGGCGTTCTCGCCAATATCGTCGGGCGCGAGCCGGGCGGCGATGACGCTGGTCCGGCCGGCAGATTTCAGAAGCTGGATGTCGTCGGTGGTAAGCGGTTTGCCTTTCTTGAGCGACCGCGTGCCGACCTTTTCGCTGTGAGCGAGAATCGCGCCGAGCGCCTCATCCAGCGGCGTCGGCCCGAATTTCATGTTGGTTCGCGGACTTTTATGCGGTCTGCATGAAGCACGGCGGTAACTTCACCGAGGATGGAAATGGCGATTTCGGCCGGGGAGATAGCGCCGATATTGAGCCCGACCGGACCGCGAATACGGGACAGTTCTTGTTGATTAAAGCCGTTTTCTTCCAGTCTCTTAAGGCGTGATCCGTGTGTTTTACGCGAACCGAGTGCGCCGATATAGAAGGCGGGCGACTTCAAAGCCTCGATCAATCCCGGATCATCCAGTTTAGGATCGTGGGTCAAAGTAATGATCGCGCTGCGTTTATCGGGTTTTAGCCGTTGCAGCGCCTCGTCGGGCCATTCGGTCGAAAGCTCGATCTGCGGGAAACGGGCATCCGTCGCCCAGGCGGTCCGCGGGTCGATGACCGTGACTTGATAGTCCAGTTCCGCGAACATCCGGGACAAAGGCTGAGCGATATGGACCGCGCCGACGATGAAACAGCGCAGTTTCGGGTTGAAGACCTCGACGAAAATATTGCCTGAGGAGGTTTCGATCGTGTTGCTGCGGTCGTCCGCCAAAGCCGACTGAATGCCAGCTTTCAGCGTTATATCGATCTCCAAATTTCCTTCAATTTCTGTGCCTTCGATCAGGCTTTGAAGGCCGGAGGTCAGGTGGGTGGCGATCGCCGACGGCTTACCGTCGCGGCTCGCCGCCAGCGCCCGCTCGAGATATTGAAGCTTCATTCGGCGCGCTCGACGAAGATCTGCACCTTACCGCCGCAGGCCAGTCCAACGTCCCAGGCTTGCTCGTTGGTGATGCCGAAGCTGAGAAGCCGCGGCTTACCATCGACGATCGACTGCTGGGCCTCGCCGATGACCGCGCCTTCGACGCAGCCGCCCGAGACCGAGCCGAGGAACTCGTTGGCCTCGTTGACGACCAGCTTCGATCCGACCGGCCGGGGCGACGAGCCCCAGGTGGTCACGACAGTGGCGACGGCGACGCCGTGGCCTTCGGCCTTCCATTTGGCGGCTTGTTCGAGAATTTCCTGATTGTCGTCCATGTTACCCCGCTTCCTTCCAGGCCGAGGCCGCTTCGAGACGCCGCGTGCCGGGCCGGCTCAATGCTTTGACCAGTTCGTCCAGGCTGTCGAGATTGTGGACCGGCCGGAACTCATCGACATGGGGCAGGATCGCCCGCATGCCTAGTGATTTGGGTGCGAACCCCTCGTAGCGCAATAACGGATTGAGCCAGATGAGCCGCCGGCAGGATTTGTGCAGCCGTTCTATTTCCTGGGATATACCGGCCCCGGCGTCCCTGTCCAGCCCATCGGTGATCAGGAGGACGATCGCGCCCTGGCCCAGCACCCGCCGCGACCAGTGGCGATTGAAGTCGGCAAGGCATTGGCCGATGCGCGTACCGCCCGACCAGTCATCGACCGCGTCCGAAACCTTGTCGAGCGCGACGTCGATATCCTTGTAGCGTAGGTAGCGCGTCACGTTGGTCAGGCGTGTGCCAAAGAGGAAGGTATGCACCCGGTCGCGGTCGTTGGTGATCGCGTGCATGAAATGCAGGAACACGCGGCTATAGCGGCTCATCGAACCGGAAATATCGCAGAGGACGACGAACGGCGGTGGCCGGGTCAGCCGTTCCTTATGACGCAATTGAATGACGCCACCTTGGCGCAGTTGCGCCCGCAACGTCGCGCGCAGGTCGATGCGCGCGCCTTGCGGGTTCGGGGCAAAACGGCGGGTCGGCAGTTCGGCCAAGGGCAGGGTGAGGCGGGAGAGGGAGCGCTTCGCACGTTCGACCTCTTCGTTGGACATCTTCTCGAAATCCATCGCGGCCAACGCTTCGCTCGCCGAATAGGTCATGGCGGCGTCGAGTTCGAGTTCGGTTTCGCCTTCTTCCTCTTTGCCGGGATTGTCGCCCTGCAGCGCTTCGGCGAGGCGGCGATTCATCTCTTCGCCTTTTTCATCGGGCTGCTCCGGCGCAAAGCCCGGCAGCATCAACGCGAGCATCTTTTCGAGCAGTTGCGGATTGCGCCAGAAGATGTGGAAGGCTTGATCGAAGATTTCTTCCTGGTCGTGCTTGTTCACGAAGACGGCGTGCAGCGTCCAATAGAAGTCGCGGCGGTTCTCGATTCCGACGGCGCGAACGGCCTGCAGCGCGTCGATGACCTTGCCGGGTCCGATCGGCAGGCCGGCGGCGCGCAGGGCACGCGCGAAATACATGATGTTCGTCGAAAGCCGGCCGCCGTCTTCGGGTGTCTGCGGTGGCTCGGTATGGCCGTCCATTATGTCGTGCTTTCGCCGGTGTTCTTCGCGACTGACGTCATTCTCGAAATTGCCGCCACGATGTCAAGCGACCGACCGTCAGGATTCGGTTACGATCCGTTCCGGTTTGATATCGATCAGCGGCGTTCCGTCAAGACAATCGAGCCCGCGCACTAGGATGGTTCCATCTTTCACCGCCATCATTTCCACGACCGACGATGCGATCGGGTTCGGCCGCACCGGCGAGCGCAAGGCGAAGGTTCCGACGATTTTGCCGGCATGGGCGGGGGCCTGCAGCACAAGATCGCGCCGCGCCTGATCCATCCAGTAGAGCACCTGAAGGCGCTTGTGATCCTTGATGCCTTCGAGGGCTGCATGCCAGCGCTCGTCGATAATCAGCGAACAGACGGGGCCATCGAAGCTGCCGCGCTTGGGGCAGTCGCGGCGCGACGTCCAGGGCGTCCGTATCATGCCGATGAAATAGACGCCGGCGTCGTGTCGCGACGGAAGCGCGGTGACTACTTCGCCTTCGCGCAGATCGCCGTCCATGTCTTGATCAGACGGCAGAGGCGATCTCCGCCCGGACCTGTGACAACAGCTTCTCGGCTTCGCTGCCCTGCATCTTCTGGATATCGTCTTGGTATTTCAGCAAAACGCCGAGTGTGTCGTTGATCGCCTCAGGTGTCAGCGCCAGCACGTCGAGCTGTGTCAGGGCATGTGCCCAATCGATCGTCTCGGCGACGCCGGGCAGCTTGAATAGGTCTTGCGTCTTCCTGAGCTTTTGCACGAAAGCGACGACTTCCCGGCTGAGGCTGGCCGCGGCGGTCGGCGCCTTGAGCTTGAGGATTTCGATTTCGCGCTCGGCGGCGGGATAATCGATCCAGTAGTAGAAACAGCGACGCTTGAGCGCGTCGTGAATTTCGCGGGTGCGGTTCGAGGTGACGATGACGATCGGCGGTTCTTTCGCCTTGATCGTTCCCATCTCGGGAATGGTGATTTGATAGTCGGACAGGACTTCGAGCAGGAAGGCTTCGAACGGTTCGTCGGTGCGGTCCAGTTCGTCGATCAGCAGGACAGGGGGGCCATCGAGGCTCGGCTCGAGCGCTTGCAACAGCGGCCGCTTGATCAGGAAGCGGTCTGTGAAGATTTCGTCGGAAAGGCTTTCCTTGCTCTCGGTGCCGCGCTCGGCGAGGCGGATCTCAATCATCTGGCGCGGATAGTTCCACTCATAGACCGCCGAGGACAGATCGAGGCCTTCATAGCATTGCAGCCGGATCAGCCGGCGTCCCAGCGTCTCGGCCAGCACCTTGGCGATCTCGGTCTTGCCGACCCCGGCCTCGCCTTCGAGAAACAGCGGCCGGTTGAGCGTCAATGACAGATAAATCGCGGTGGCGAGGCTTCGGTCGGACACGTAATTGCCCTTGCCGAGCATGGCGAGCGTATCGGAAACCGAGCTGGGCAAGGCGGTCATTGTGGGGACTCTATCCTTAGGGGCGGGCGTCTTCTTTTAGAGCAAAGTCCGGGTCCGTCCAAGCCTTGCTGGAAAGGGCTGTATGGCCGCCGGCCAGGGAGATTTGTCCCCATTACCCCGTCGAAATTTTCTGCTTCACCGCCCTGGCAATATGTTCGATCTCGGTATCTTCACGCAGCCGGTCGCCATCGGGATCGGGTTCATCGATATCGAGCTTGCGGGCGATCCGATCGACGAGTTTCAGGATGCGGGTCGTCTCTTGCTCAGACAGCATGTTGATCTGTAGTGCCAGGTGATCGCGGGCGTCGGCACGCCGGCTCATGCGCGATTGTTTGCTCAAGACAAAAGCGGATAGCAGCAAAGCCTCGATGGTCAGAATGAGACAAAGCAACGGGTAGGGATAAGGATCGAATTTATGAATACCGGCGAGAGGGGTGTTCAAGACGATCCATACAATGATCGCTATCACCTCAATGGCGATGAAACGGATGTGACCGGCGTGGGTGCCTATTGCGTCGGCAAAACGTTCGGACCGCGTACGGCTTTGTGTCGCCTCTTCTTCCAGCCGATTGATGCTGTCGATGTTCTCTGAGATCGGATGGGACTTAGGATCGGATTCCTGCGTCATCGCTTCACCGGCCTTGTCTCGAAACGCCGCCGAGCAGGCGCGAGGAAACCCCTTCCACCGTGCCAGGCGGAAGGGGCTGCCAGCGTAAGCTGTTTCTATTTGTTCGGATGAAGCTGCGGCTTCGGCTTGCCGGCGTTATCCGGCTGGCCGACGTGACCGCCACCGCTGTAGGACGGCGGATCGCTGGCCGGGAAACTATCGTCGAGCTGGTCATCGACGGGGGCGCCGCGCGCATCTTTGGGTTTTTTGTTCTTAAGATCGCCCATGATCTGGCTCCTTTATCGGATGGCAGGATCGTAGGGAATCAACGCCCGGACGGTTGATCGGTTCCTACGATTTCCGTCCGGTGCAGAATCGATCTTAAGGGGTTTCATCGCCGCCGAGCGCGAGGGACCACATCAACCCGATGATCGCGCCCTTGGTGAAAGGAAGCAGCGCGACGACCGACAGCAGCGTGATGGGCAGCCAGAGTAAAAGCTCGGCTTCGAGCGACATGCCCATATGTTCGGTCATCAAGAGAAACGGCACGAGGACATGCCCGACGATGATGATCGTCAACCAGGGCGGAAAATCGTCGGCGCGGATTTGGCTATAAGCTTCACCGCACACAGCGCATTGATCGACTTGTTTGAGATAGCTGCGGAAAAGACGGCCCTCGCCGCAATGCGGGCAGCGGCAACGCAGGCCGCGCCAGATGGCGGTGCCAGTGGAGACGGCGGGAAGGGAGGAAGCCAATGCTTGTTCCGTGGTCATGTTCAATCTCGATAAGGTTCGGCGACAGACACTCTCGTGATGTCATGAGGAATATAAGCCCGGAGGCTGGAATTCAGCCGCGACGGAACGGCGCAGGACGAAAGGGTCGCAGGTGCCGCGACATGGTATGGTGACGCGAGCCAAAGCCTACGGGCCGCTATTTATCGGGGGAGTCACGTTTCCATGCTGCCGGCAGTTCAGCCCGTCGAGATTTCGCTTTTGATGCAGCTATCGGGCCTCGTCATGTCGATCGTCCTGATCGCCATTGCGGTTCTGGTCCATTTTCAGTCGCTGCTGTTTCTCTCGGAATGGCAGGCAAGCCTGAAGAAATCCGGCTCCATCAAGATGCTACTGATCATCTTCGGTTTGATTGCGGCGCATATCGTCGAGACGGTCGTTTTCGCCGGCGGCTATTGGATCGGCGAGCGCGGATTCCATCTCGGGAATTTCGTCGGTGTCCGTTCGATGGAAGTGAAGGACTTCTTTTATTTCGCTTTGGAAACCTTCACGACGCAGGGTGTCGGCGACATTTATCCGATCGACCCGTTGCGTCTCATCGCCAGCCTTGAACCGCTGGTCGGGCTTATCCTGATCGGCTGGTCGGCCTCATTCACCTTCCTGATGATGGGCCGCGAATGGCAGGTCGATCCAGCGCCGGCGGATTCGACCGATTGACGGATAACGATGACGCGAGCGGACGGTCTTCCGTAGAAGACCGTCCTACCCTGCATAAACGCGACGGCGATTAGTTCGGCATCAGCACTTTATCGACGACGAGAATGACGCCGTTGCTTTGATAGACATCGGGGATCGTGATCTTTGCCATGCCGCCCTTATCGTCGGTAACGATCAGATTCTTACCGGTACCGCTGACGGTGAGCATGTCGCCTTGGACGGTCTTTAGCATCGCCTTGCCGCCGCCGGCTTTGATTTGCTCGTCGAGCGCCATCGTATCCAAACGGCCCGGAACGACGTGATAGGTGAGCACCTTGTCCAGCGTCGCTTTATTCTCGGGCTTCAGCAAGGTATCGACAGTGCCGGCCGGCAACGCGGCGAAAGCTTCGTTGGTCGGTGCGAAAACGGTGAACGGACCTTTGCCTTCCAGCGTTTCGACGAGCCCACCGGCCTTAACGGCGGCAACGAGCGTCGTATGATCCTTCGAATTCATCGCATTTTCGACGATGTTCTTATTTTCGTACATCGCGGCGCCACCGACCATCGGTTCGTTGGCGGCCATCGCACTCGCGGTGAAGCTGAGCGCGACAATGGCTGTCGCACTGAGCAGTTTCATCCTGTTCATGGCAGTTCCCTATATGCACCGCGGGCCTCGGTATATCCTCGGCCGGCGCGGCTTACATATAGCTACGGCAGCGATCGCCGATTGGATCGGTACAATCGCCGCTGATCGTCGGTTTACTTTCCGGGCAGCGGAATCGCGTAGCGCGAGTCGATCAACTCGTCGGCATTCACCGCGCCTTTGATCTGGCCTTGCGCGGTGTACCAGGCGATCTGGCTTTTGATTTCTTTCACGTCGATCCGGGCTTGTTCATCGACATAGGGCGTCGCCTTCTCGATGTCGGGGATCGCCGTGCCGCTGAACTTCGAGAGCAGTTCGAGCAAGGCCGGTGCATCAGGGCCATCTTTACGCTCGCCGTTCGGGCCGGTGAAGGCGTTGTGGAAATCCTTCGCGCCTTTGCGATAGGCGACGAGGAATCGCTTCACTAAGTCACCACGGTCATTGGCGGTCTTGGTGCCGGTGTACGCGGCGGAGCCTGTGTTGCCCGGTACATCGTCGCCGACCCAGGACACGACTTTCACGTCGCCTTTTTCAATGAGGGCGAGCGCCGGGCTGGCCGGAATGATGCCGGCATCGACGGTGCCGCCCAGTAGCGACGAGACGACGTTGGTGTTGGATTGCAGCGCCTTGATATCGACAGTCTTGAGATCGACGCCGAACTTCTCGGCGATACGGCCGAGATTGAGCTGCAGGCTGGTGCCGAGCTGTGTCACCGCGACGCTGTGATTGGCGATGTCCTTGGGCGTCTTGAGACCGGCGTTCCACGCCTTCAGCGAGGTCAGCAGGACGATGTTGTAAAAGCCCGGCTCTTCATAGCCCGATGCCGCGATCATGCGGAGCTGACCCTGACCAGCCAGCGTATAGAAAGCGGCAGACAAGCCCGAGACGCCGAAATCGACGCCACCCGAAGCGACCGCGACGGCGACCGGCTGCGCGGAATCGAAATAGACCATTTCCGCGTCGATGCCCTGTTCCTTGAAGTAGCCGCGCTCGATCGCGATCGGCGTCGCCGGATAGGATAGCAATTTGGACAGGCCTACCTTGATGCTTTCGGCCTGGGCCGGGGTGATCCCCGACAAGGCGGCGGTCAAGGCGATGGCGGCAACGGTAAGCCCGAAACGAATCTTCATAGCGAGGTCTCCCCGATTTCTTTGGCTGTGATGTAGCGCAACGCGGGGTTGCGGCCAAATGGATAAATGCTTGCCCGGTGAACCATTTCGACCCTCGGACACTTCCCATAAAGGCGGCATGTGCCGTGAAGGATCGGGAATGGGATTTCTGGGACGGTGGTTTTCGCACAGCGCCGGTTTGGTGGCGGCCTTGGTCTTCGGGCTTTTGGCGATGCAGGCGCCCGCCTTCACCCGGGAATATGCCGCAGCGCTACAGCAAGTATCGTCTGACGCACGTCGGGACATCGATCAGCGTGAAGCCTCGGCGCGGCAATATTATGCGATTACCGCCGAGCAGGATGACGAACTGGTCGAGGCCTTGAAAAAGGTCGAGCCGTCGAATGCCGATACCCTGACCAAGTCGCTGGATCGTACGCACGAACTGCAAAGTGCTGCCTATGTGATCATGACCAGCCGGCCTTTGCTGCGTCCTCTGGTGGCGCTACGCGACGCGCTGCACGATCCGGCTGGCTATAAGCGCGCGATATGGGAATTGCAGTTTCAGAACTACGCGATCCAGATCGACTTCAGCACCGCGGCAATCATTTACGGCGTCGTCGGGCTGATGCTCGGTTCGCTGATCGCGCAGCTCGTCTTGGCGCCGTTTTATCGTGCGCCAAGACGGCCGATCTATATTCGGCGATAGCGCCTACTGGGCGCTGGCGCGTTGGTCGTCTCGCGTAACCTCGAAAGCGTAATGGAACGCCGGCAGATCCTCGCCCGGATGATCGGCTGCGTAGGTTAGCTGCGGGATGCGGAAATTGTCCGGCCGCGTTTCCTTGCCCTTATAGATCGCCGGATAAAGATCGATGAAATGCGGGCCGGGAACGCCGCTCGCCTTCAAATGAACCGTGACATCGCCCTGGCTGTTGAAGCCGCAGGCATAACCGATGTAGTTGCCGTCATAAACGAGCGTGTAGATGTTCGCGGTCTCGGTCCAGCCGACGCCTTTCAAATGAATCGTAAATTCGGTGCCGACCGGGCCGCGCGCAACGTCAAGCGGCAGGGACTTGGTGGTCACAAAATAGGTGCCGGTTTTCTTGCCGGTGGTGTCTTGCACCCAGAGACCATGCGCCCCGCCGAGATCTTCGGGCACGGTGAACTTGAAGGCGACCGCGCCTTTGTCGTCGGCCTTGGCTTCGGCGATGACGCGGGATGATTCTTCCCAGCCATCGCCTGTCATGCGGTTGCCGGTAACGGTCGTCCAGTTGAGCTGAAGAGCCTTGCCCGGCGTGAAGCCCGTGCCGCGCACCTCGGTAGCGCCACCGACATTGGCGAACAGCGTCGTTGCTGCAAGCGCGCCGTGCACCGGCAGGTTCTTCACCGCCGTTTGCAACTGCGTTTCCGGCGCGGGCGGGAGAACCGCGTCGCCGGCCGTAATCCGGAACTGCATGTTGAAGCGTGGCCGATCCGGTACCGGGTTTTGCTGGGGGTTGAGATAGGGGAAGGTGAATTCGCCGTGCGTCAGGTCCATCACATGGAGGCCGATCGCGCCGGTCGCGGGGATGGTGAATTTGGCGACGCCATGCTGGGTGATCGTCGAAATCCAGCCAGTGAAATTATTGTCGTAGCGCAGATCCCAACTGCTCTCGAGCTCGCGCCAGCCGACGCCGTGAATCTCGATCGCAATCGGTGTTCCGATCGGACCGCTCTCAGGCGTGACCTTCACTTGCATGTCGATCGAGAAGGCGGCTTGCGTCAGCAGACGCGTGCCTTGCTGCGCGGTGATGTCATGGAGGAAGCCGAAATCTTCGGGGGCAACGAAGCTTGCCGCCGCGCGGCCCTGCGCATCGGTGTGGACCGTGGCGATGCGATAGGCGACCGGCTTGTAGTCGCGGCCGCGATATTCGCCGTTATCGGCTTTCCAGCTGCCATTCACGGTGCGCCAGACGAAATCGACGTCCTGGTTCGCGGGCAGTGCCTCGGCGCTGATCTTCACGGGCGTGCCGACGGGACCATGCAGCGGCGCGACGGTCATCTTGCCGACGAAACCGTTGGCCGGTTTCGCCATCGCGGCTTCCGGGCCGAGTGCGGAAGGCTCGGTCGCGGCAAAGGCCGGAGCGGCGGTTATCAAGAAGACGGCTGTGGCGGTGCGCAAAAGATTCATGCTGAAGTTCCCCCGTGAAACGCGGGGGCAGCATGGTGGCTCACAGCGTCACTGGCAAGACGGTCACTTGAGGAATTCGTTGGTGAACAGCGCGTCGTAAGACGGCAGCTTGTCTTCGGGCTTCATCAGCCCAGCTTCGACATTGAGATCGTCGGCGGTGGCCAGCGACTGTGCGTCGAGCAATGGCGGCGAAGGCGACGATGCGACGACGTTGTTATAGGCCTCGGCGAGGACGGCGGGGTCTTTCACATTCAGCCGCTTGCCCAGCATCGCCATCGCCTCTTGCGGATGCTCGTGCATGAAAGCGTTTGCCTTGACCATGGCATGACCCATCTTTTCGCACAGCGAGCGATGATCGGCGCAGACCTGCTTGCGGGTCATCAGCACATTGGCGGCGATATGGGCGAGGGCGGGCGGATCGATATTGCCGGTCGTACCGTTGGCGATGACGACACCGAGTCCGTCATGCACGGCTTGCTCGACCACGGGAGAGCCCGCCGAGAAGCCGTCGATCGACCCGCGGCTCAGGGCCGCGACCTGATCGGGGGCGGGGATGCCGGCGACGATCATATCTTTCTCGCCATCGAGGCCACCGGCCTTCGCGATCATTTTCAGATAAGCGTGCGGGATCGCATTGATCGCGCCGACGCCCATCTTCATGCCCTTCAAGATTTTCGCACGGTCGGCCAGCGGCGCGTTCGGATCGAAATGTTTTTCCTCGGCGATGCTCTTACGCAGCACGATCCAGAAACCGGTGCGGTTATAGGTCCCGGCGATGCCGATCAACGGCTGGTTATGCGCGGCGGCGCGCGTGAGCGTTACGCCCGAACCCACCGAGAAATCGATCGAGCCGGCAATCACGGCATTGGCCGATCCAATGCCGGTGATGACCTGCTGTGTCACCTCGAGGCCTTCGCTTTTGAAAATGCCGGCATCCTCGGCGATGTAGGCGGTGGAGAAGATGAAGGCGGTGGAGGGTAAGGCGAGACTGGTCTTTTCGACGTCGGCCTTCGCGTTCGATGCGAGGACAAGAGCAGCAATGACGACGGCACTAAAGGCGTGAAATGACTTCATCGTTCTCTCCCTGTCGGCGCGCTTCTCTTTAAGTTCGGAAGCGTGCTCAAACGAAACGAGGGCGTCTCGGTGGAGACGCCCTCGGCTTACTTACGTCTTGTGGTACGGCTTTAAAGCGTGTTGGCGTGAGCCACTGCGCGGCGGGCCATGACGTTCACGAGATGGGCGCGGTATTCCGCGCTCGCATGAATGTCCGAGTTGAGAGCGTCTTGCGGCTGGACGATGTCCTTGATCGCTTCGGGCGTGAAGGATTTCGTCAGCGCTGCTTCGAAGGCTTTCTGGCGGAAGACGTACGAGCCGGCGCCGGTGATCGCGACGCGGACTTCGCTGCCGAACTTGGCGACAAAGGCGCCGACGACGGCATAGCGCGAGGCCGGGTTCGGGAACTTCATGTACCAGGCTTTGTCCGGAATATTGAAAGCGACCTGGGTCAGGATTTCGCCTGGCTCCAACGCCGTCTCGAACAGGCCTTTGAAGAAGTCGTCAGCCTTGATCGTTCGCTTGTTGGTGGTCAGCGTCGCGTTGAGAGCGACGACGCCCGCCGGGTAATCGGCCGCCGGATCGCTGTTGGCGATTGAGCCGCCCATCGTGCCGCGGTTACGGACATGCGGATCGCCGATATGGCCGGCGAGATGGGCGAGGGCCGGAATCGCGCTTTTGACGATGTCGGAATAGGCAACGTCGAAATGACGCGTCATCGCGCCGATGACGATCGTATTGCCTTCCTTCTTGATGCCCTTGAGCTCGGCGATCTTGCCGAGATCGATGATGTCGGAGGGCTTCGCGAGGCGCTGCTTCAAGGTCGGGATCAGCGTCATGCCGCCCGCCATGAGTTTGCCTTCCTCGGTCTTCAAGGAAAGTTCCGAGGCTTCCGCGACGCTCTTGGCTTGATGATATTCGAAATTATACATGCTGCCGCGCTCCCTTAGGCCTTGGCCATCGCATCGGCGCAGGCGGCGATCGCCTTGACGATGTTGTGGTAGCCGGTGCAGCGACAGATATTGCCTTCGAGCCAGCTGCGGATTTCCTGCTCGTTCGGCTTCTTGTTCACTTCCAGCAGATAGACCGCGCTCATCACCATGCCGGGCGTGCAGAAGCCGCACTGCAGGCCATGGTTTTCGCGGAAAGCTTCCTGCATCGGATGAAGCTTGTCGCCATCGGCAAGACCTTCGATGGTCTTGACGTTCGAGCCGTTCACCTGCGTCGCCAGCATGGTGCAGCTCTTGGCGGAATAGCCGTCGATATGAACGACGCACGCGCCGCATTGGCTGGTATCACAGCCGACATGGGTCCCGGTCAGTCCGATACTTTCGCGAAGGAACTGCACCAACAGGGTGCGGTTTTCAACTTCGCGGGTTTCGGGCTTGCCGTTCACCGTGATGGTTACGGTCGGCATTCGCTTCTCTCCCCTAAATCTAAGACCTTAATACCCAAGTTTCGTGCGCGGCGGCGCTCTGGTCAAGCCTCGCCACGACGTCCCTCAATTTATCGCGTGAAATAGTATAGCAGTCCGGCGACCACGACGGCCAGGATTGCGACCCACACTGTAGGCGAGAGTCGCCCTGAAGAGGCGGGGGCGGCCATCGGCTGAACCGCCGGCGTCGGTGTCTGAACGGTCGCGCTCGGCGGCGGGGGCATCTGCGCAACATAGGGCGCATCGGCTGCGCCGGGGGTGGCGCCGTCCGGTGTCGCCGCGATCGAAGCGGCAGGCGCCGCGACCGCCGGGGTTTCGGCCGCCGAGGCGGCGCCGACGACAGCCGCGAATTTGGCAAAGAAGGCTTCGGCCATCTGGCGCGCGGTCGCGTCGA
Organism: uncultured Rhodospirillales bacterium; assembly: GCA_903822185.1. Taxonomy (GTDB): domain Bacteria; phylum Pseudomonadota; class Alphaproteobacteria; order ATCC43930; family CGMCC-115725; genus CAIKMD01. The sequence goes on from CAIJOA010000018.1 coordinate 13,943, forward strand.
TCAAGCGTGAGCCGATCTGCGCCAGCTTGCCGCCGACATTGGCCTCGACCTTATAGCTGAGCTTGGTGCCCGCGCCGTCGTCGGTCAGGCTGACGGTCGCGCCGCCTTTGGCGAAGCCCGCCGGGCCGCCGGTGCCTTCGCCGGAAATCTTATAGCCGTTCGGCGGGTCGCGATCCGAAATCGTGACCTTGCCGCCGAATTTCGCGCTGACCGGTCCCACCTTGGCGCGCACGGTCGCCGTCATCTGGGTATCGGACTGCATTTCGATGGTTTCGCAGCCGGGTATGCATTGCTTCAAAATCGCGATATCGTTGAGCGCGTCATAGACTTTCTGACGCGGGGCCGGGACGTGATATTCACCGGTCATATCCATTGAAGAAATCTCCCAAATTCTGCCGAAAATTCAGGCAAGAAGCTAGCGCGGGCCGGTTGGTGGGGCAAGCGGCGGTGGCGTGACGATCATGCATAAGCCCATGACGGCTCGCGATAGCGACAGGCTTTCTGACTATTTAGAACGGTCTAGCGTGACGACCGAACCGGTGCAGGAACTGCCCGACGGCGAGGTGTAGGTGCCGCTGAAGGAATTATCCTTGAACTGACCTTTGATGAGGCCGGTCTTGGTCGAGAACGAGCCGTCGTCTGCAATTGTCCCGGCGAACGGAAAGCCGATGCTGCCGATCTGACCGCGGCCGACGAGGTTGTTGTTGGTCGCCGTTGCCTTAAAGCTGCCGGCGCAGACATCGACGCCGATGCGGGCGCTTCGGCCACTCATCTCGCCATCCCAATTACCGTCGAACGCATTGCCGGCGAAGGCGGCGTGGCTAAAGAGGAGTGTCGATACGCCCAAGATGGCAAAAGCGATCTTCAAGATTTCCTCCGTCGCATTATCAATGAGGGACGAAGTTAGCCCCGAGGTGTTGTCGGGTCACTTCACGAATTCATTGGTGAACAGGTCGTCATAGGACGCCACCTTGTCCTCGGGCATCAGGAACCCGGCCTTGCTGTTCATCAGATCGCCATTCTGCAAAGCCGAAAGGGTCGTGAGCGGCGGCGACTGCGTCATGCGGCGAACCGCATCGTACGAACTAGCCAGCACGTTTTCGTTGATCGCCGGGAAGCGTTTTTTCAGGATCGCGAAAGCCTCGTCCTTGCGTTCCATCAGGAACGACGACGCCAAGACCATCGAATGGCCCATCTTGATGCAGATGGAGCGATGCTCGGCGCAGAATTGCGGCCGCGTGATCACCATGGCGGAAGCGACCGGCGATAGATCGGCAGGTTCGCCGTTGGTGCCGTCGGCGACGACGACCGCCGTGCCGTCGTAAACCACCTGTTGCGGATAAGGCAGGCTGACCGCCATGCCGTCGATCGCGCGGCGCGAGAATGCGGCCAGCAGATCGGGACCGCCCATCATGGCGACCGTGATGCTGTTCGGATCGACGCCGCCGGCATTGGCGATGACTTTCAAAAAAGAGTCCGCGACGGAGCCGACACCCGTGATCGCCATCGTCCTGCCCTTCAGCACTTTCGCGCGTTCGGCCAAGGGCGCGTTCGGATCGAAATGAGCTGTCTCGGCGAGTTCCTTGCGCAGAACAATGATCTGGCCGTTCTGATTGTTCAGCTCGGCGATCGCCAATAATTTTTGCCCGTGCGCCGCGGCCCGCGTGATCGAACCGCCGGTCGAAAGCGCGAAGTCCGCCGATCCGGCGATGACGGCGTTCATCGTTGCGAGACCGGCGACGTTGACGACCTTCACGTCGAGCTGTTGCTGTTCCCAGATATGCGCGTCTTCGGCGATATACATGGCGAGGAACGGCACGATCGCTGGCGTCGCCGCCAAATTCGTATGCTCGATCTCGGCATGGGCCGGCGCGGCGCAGACGGCCAGCGAGAACAAGGCGGTGTAAAAGCGCGCACGGAATGCGGGTATCGACATGGCGTTTCCCCTTTTCATTGGCCGTCGCTTTTGAGACTCTCGCGGCCTTGTCGGGTTCAGCCTATCATAGGCAACAGATAACGAGAAACATGCGTAATGGAGAATCGGGTGACGGGCCTAAGAGAAAATGTTTTCGCTGTTGCGATGTCGATGGCCGTCTTGGCGCTTGGCGCGTCCGGCGCGCAGGCGGAAGCGGTTAAGATCGGGCTGTCGAAATCGACCACGGCGGGCGGCATTTTCATCGCCAAGGAAAAAGGCTATTTCGCTGCCGAGGGCATTGAGCCGGAATTCGTGATGTTCGATTCATCCGAACCGATCGCTGTCGCGGTGGCGTCGGGTGCAATCGATTTCGGCCATACCGGCGCATCGGCGGGGCTCTACCAACTGGCCGGGCAGGGCGTCCTCAAGGTCATCGCCGCCGCGAGCCGCGAAGCGCCCAGCTTTCGCGTCAACGGAATCGTTGCCTCGAACCGCGCCTATGACGCGGGCGTCAAATCGCTGAAGGATCTCGGCGGTCATTCCGTCGCGATTTCGCAATTCGGTTCGCCGCCGCATTACAGCCTGTCGCTGATCGAAGAAAAATACGGCGTTGAGCCGAAGTCCGTGCGCGTCACCGCACTGCAATCGAACCCCAACATCCTGTCGGCCCTGACCGGGGGGACCGTCGATGCCAGCGTGATGCTGGCGGCGGCCTTTATGCCGGCGGTTGATCGCGGTGAGATGAAACTGCTCGGCTTCGTCGGCGACGAGGCGGCGTGGCAAACCGGGGTCGTGTTCACCGCGACCAAAATCGCGAACGACCGGCACGATACCGTCGCGCATTTCCTCAGCGCGGTGCGCAAGGGCAAGCGCGATTATTACGATGCCTTCATCGACGCCAACGGCCGCCGCCATGACGGCCCGACCGCGCCGGCGATGCTGGCGATCATCGCGAAATACCTCAATCAGCCGATCGAGCAACTGACGCCCGCCATCGCCTATGTCGATCCCGAAGGCCGGCTCGATATCAAAGACGTGATCCATCAGGTCGAATGGTTCCGCGGCCAGGGCATGATCAAAGGCACGTTCGATCCGGCGACGGTGATCGATACGCGTTACATCATCCCGCTGCCGGGGAAGTGAACGACGGGGCCGCCATAAAACGGGCTGTGGAAAGAAGAGAAGGCTGTTAGACTTCGGCAACGAACCGATCGGGGGATCGTATGTGGGGCTGCGTGAGGGTTTCGATCTGGGCGGTTGTTGCGGCAACGATCTTAATGTCGTTCGCACCAGATGCGCGCGCCGATAGCTGCGAGACCTTTCCCGGCTCGCAGGTTTATACCGATCAAAATTGCGATAAGCCTTACGACGGCGCGCCAAAAAAGTCGGCGCCGCCTGCGGTGAAAAAGACTCAGCAAGATAAGGCACTGCGTGATGCCCTGCGCAAGCGCCTGCAGGAAGGCAGTTCCAGCACCGAAACGAGCCGAACCCAAACCGCGGATGCGCTCGACCGACGGGTCATCGATGCCCGCGCGCGGGTCGATGCCGCCTTGAAAGATTCGAACGCGCCGGGTGCCAAGCAGCGTTACGACAAGGCGATGAGCGATCTGCGCCACGCTTATGATGACGGCATCAAAGCTTTCCCGGATAAAGCCGACGATCTTCGTAATCTGAGGGATGGCGACCTTGCCGGTGCCACCGGACGTGCAATGGATGCCGCCTGGAACGCGCCCGCGATGGCGAATAATGCACCGGCTGGGCCTTCCGGGCCGGCCAATATCGGATCGGGAAACGGCTTCGTCTATGTCTGCGATGCGGCGATCGCCGGGGGCAACAACGTCTCGTGCCGCGAGATTTCGCCGGATGGCAAGGAGTGTCTCGCGGTGACATTGGCCGACGGCGATATGGGCTGGCGCGACAGCACCGCGACGCCGTGCCGCAAGGACGACCTCGCTCAACGCAAAGCCTATCTCGCCGCGAACCCCGATGCCGCGGCGGCAGCAGCGGGAACGCCGAGCGCGTTTCGCTTGGACAATCCGACTTGTCAGGCCATCGTCCAGAATTATGTCGCGGCGGCGCGGGCCAATGACGGCCCGAATGCGTCGGCAGGGCTGATCGCGCTGAAACAGGCGGGCGGCTGCGGTGTCCTCAAGGATACGGCGGCGGATAATGACCCGCGTTTTCTCTCTCGCGGCGATACGCCGATGCTGGATCAGACCGCGCTGGCTTGTGACCAACATCCGCAGGAATGCGCGCAGATCGCCGCGCAACTGAAGGCCGGTACCTCGTCGGGTGCGATTGCCGCGATGTACAGCAATGCGATCGGCATCGGGCTTCAGGTTGGCCTGGCGATGGGGCAGGGCGTTCTTGCCGCGCAACAAGCGAGCATGCCGGCGCCGCGTCATGTGCAATCGAATATGAACAGTCTCGCACCGTCCCGTATCCGCAATGGCTCCGGCCAAGGCTCCCCGACCCGTGCCGTGCGGTCCCCACCGCCGCCCGTTTCAACCTGTAAGATTGGCGGTGCCGGCTGGTGTACCGCGCTCTGACATCCTCATTCGGAGAAAGAATATGGCCATGAGAAGCCTTGTCCTCCTGATCGTCGCAGTCGTCCTCGCCGGTTGCGGGTCCGGACCGCCGCAGCCGATTTACGGCGACGCGTTCAAGAATATTTATAATCAGAGCGCGTCTTCGGTGCCGGTGGATAAGCCGGCGACCGTGCAGCAGCCGGTCGGCATCATTCTTAGCGATAACGTCGAAGCGTATTTCGGCTTCATCCAGAAGAGCAATGAGTATTGGAGTAAGATCGTCCCCGCATCGTTGACCAATAATGTCGCGATCGCCGATTCCGATCCGCATTATATCAGCGAGCGTGTGCTGACCCTTATCAAGCGGCGTTACCCGACGGCCGCGCTTATTCATGATTTCAAAGAGGCAGTTGGAACCGGCAAGAAGGGCGTGTTCCTCGTCGATATCAAGCCCGTGCTCGGCGGCAGCAGCTTCAAGACCACCACGGTCGATATCAGCCTCTATGTCTTCGACGCCAAGATGAATCCGGTATCGACGGTGTCGGGCCATGGCGAAGGGGTTATTCCCTATCCGGGGACCGACGGCCGCGTTCAGGTCTCTACGGACGCCGCGATCCAGCAACTCGATGCGAAGATGTCCGCGCTCATACACTAAGCTGAATTCCGAAAGACGTTTGGGTTGAGGAAGCGCGGATGAAGTTTTCCGTTTTTAACGGCATGCCCTATGGGCGCGTGCAGACACCGGGTAATCGCTGGCCGGTGCCGAATAAATATTTCGATGCCGAGCAGGCGAAGCGCGCCGTCGCGAACTGTCTCGAAGAAGTCGTGATGGAGGATGAGCTCGGCTTCGACTGGATCGCCTGTGCCGAGCATCATTATTCGCCGTTCAACCTCGCCCCGAACGTCACTGTGCTGGCCAGCGCGCTGACACAGCATGTGAAGCGGGCGAAGATTGCGATCCTCGGCGCGCTCATTCCGCTGACCGGCAATCCGGTTCGCATCGCCGAGGAATTCGCGATGATCGATAACCTCTCGGGCGGACGACTGGTGGCGGGGCTGCTGCGCGGCGCGCCGTATGAATATATGGTCTATAACGTGAACCCGGCGGAATCGCGTTCGCGCTTTGAAGAGGCTTGGGACCTCATCATCAAGGCCTGGACCGACACGATGCCCTTCGGTTGGGAGGGACAGCATTTCCATTATCGCCATGTCTCGATCTGGCCCCGGCCGCTGCAGCAGCCGACCCTGCCGATTTACATTTCGGGATCGAGTAAGGAGTCCGGCGAGTTCGCCGCGCGCAAGAAGGTCGGGCTCGGTCTCGCCTTCACCACGATGGCTTTCGCTGCTGAGGCGGCGCGCTATTACCGTGAACAATGCGCGGTGAATGGCTGGCAGCCGATGCCGGAGCAGGTCATCTATCAGGTGCCGATCCATGTCGATGAGACCGACGAGAAGGCGCGCGAGGCTTTGCGCCCTTTATTCGCGCATGCGGGCACGACAACCGGCGGTATGGTGCGCGCCAACCGCCTCGTCGCGACATCGGGCTTCTTCGGCAAGGGCGATAACAAGCTGGTCGAACGCTTCAAAGATTTGACCATCGACGAACCGCGGACGGTCGAAGAAGCGATCGAGCGCGGCACGGTGATCTGCGGCGGGCCGAAATCGGTGATGGCGCAGGTGCGGCGCATGCACGACGAGATCGGTTGCGGTGTACTAAATCTGATCTTCGACCGCACCGGCGTGCCGGAAAAGAAACGCCGCTCGATCGAATTATTCGCCAAGGAAGTCATGCCCGAAGGTCACACGTTATGAGCGTCGAGGTTTACGACAAGAGCGTTGAGATCGACGGTATCTGGATTCCTTATCGCGAGGCGGGGGCGGGTGAGACGATCGTTTTCCTCCATGGGGCCGGTGGTGCGCCGCCGGTGACGGCGTCGTTCGTTGCAATGTTGGGCGAGCGTCATCGCGTACTGGTGCCGTCGCGGCCTGGCTTCGACGGCGCGGCGGTCGGTGACTGTAAGACGATGCTCGATGTCGTCGCGGTGATGGCGGCGTTCATCGCCCGCGTCGGCGACGGTAAGGTGCATCTGGTGGCGCAAAGCGCGGGTGGGGCCATCGGCGCGTGGCTTGCGATCCTGCATCCCGAACTGGTCGAGAGCCTCGTCCTCTCGGCGCCTGCGGCCTTCGCCCATCATCGCGCCCCGCCGGCCGGTGTCGCGCGTCCCAGCCCGGAAGAAATCGAGAAACGGCTTTACGGCGATCACCCGACCTGGTCCGCCCCGCCCACCGAGGCCGAACGCAAGCGCATTGCCGGCAACGCCATGGCCAATATGGGCCGGTTCAGCGCGCCCGAGGGCAACAGCGACCTCCAGGCGCGCCTGGGTGAGATCACGGTGCCGGTGCTGCTAATCGTCGCGACCGAAGATCGGATGATTCCGGAAGCGGCAATGCTGCCCTATCAGGAGAGCATCCCCAGCCTCATCCGCATTTTCATCCATGGCGCGGCGCACGAGATGCCGATCGCCGCGGCGACGCCCTGGGTCAAGCTGGTGGCCGAATTCGTCGATCGCGGCGAATATTTCCTGGTGAATAGCGGTACTTAGCGCGCAGGCCCCGATCGCAGACCCGGAAACCGAGTCGTTGGTCAGGCATCGCTTGACCCAGGACACCGCCACCCCATAGAAGGCAGGCAGCAATTGCGAGTTTCGGGGCGTAGCTCAGCCTGGTAGAGCGCTAGCTTTGGGAGCTAGAAGCCGGAGGTTCGAATCCTCTCGCCCCGACCAAGCCACTCGCTTCGACCAAGAAGGAACCGAGCCATGGCCAGCGCGCGCCTTTACCGCCCGACCAAGAACGCGATGCAATCGGGCAGGGCAAACACCAAGCTCTGGGTCCTCGAATACGAGCAGGCGACGCGGCGCGAGCCCGATCCGTTGATGGGCTGGTCCAGCGCGCGCGACACGCTCAACCAGGTCAAGATGAAGTTCGAAACCTTCGAGGAAGCGAAGCAGTTCGCCGAAAAGAACGGTTTCGACTATGTCGTGGTCGAACCGCAAGAGCGCAGCTTCAAGCCGAAGAACTACGCCGATAACTTCCGTTACGACCGGCAGGCGTAAGGGCCCTTAGCTCAGTGGATAGAGCAACCGCCTTCTAAGCGGTAGGTCGCTGGTTCGATCCCAGCAGGGCTCGCCAGTTATAATAAACGGGCTGAATCACAGAAGCATCAGCGCCGGTCTTCTATATCGGCGATGAACGCAACTTAATTCGATTGATTAGGCCATGACTCGGTGTAATTCCGTTTCACACTGCGAATTGCATTGTAAGCTATCTAATGCAACCTCATGTATCTGTCATCGCCACCGGTCATCATGGCATTGGGCGACAGAGAGGCAGCGCCCGGCTCCGAAAGGAAGGATTGCGCACGCTCCCGCCGTTAGGGGAGTGCAAATGCGTTGTTATTTTTTCTCGGGCGGACATATCAAAGACGCGGCGGACCTCAAGGCAGCTTCAGACAGCGCTGCGATAAACGAATCCCACATGTTGTTTAAGACGGCGAAGTCAAAATATGAAGGCTTTGAAGTGTGGGACTGTGCCCGCGTCGTCTATCGTCATCAATACACAGGTGCGAAAACGGCGATCTCGTTATGACCGCCACGCACTATCGTACCATGGCTGAAACGATTCGGAAGATCGCCGACACGTTTGCCGAAGACATCCGCATCAAAATGATTGCGATGGCAGACACCTATGAACAGCGCGCAATCGATATTGAGAAAGCGAGGCTTCGGGCGTGAACGCTTCCGTTACCCGCCGTGGCCCGGAACGGGAGGTTTTTCCCCCGGTATCAACTCGTACTCGTTTATCAAAGCATCGCGCTGTTCGTGCGAAATGTTGCGGTGCTTGAACCATTCGCGCACACTCATGGATTCCGGCTTTGCACAGGCAAGCTCAGCGTCGATAAATCGAATGAAGTCTAAGAGTTCTTTAGTGCGGCTCATCGTCCGCTAGACGCTGGTTGCAAAACAGTAGTCCAGATAGTGCAATCACTCTTTCGGAGTCTCGTCCGCCATTTTAGTGATCGGCTCGCCCGAATTGCTTTTCTCGCGTTCAAGCTTTTCTGCGACTTGTTCTAACTCATGCGCGAAAACTTCAAGTGCGTGGGCTGTCACTTCATCAACAAGTGAGACGGCCCACCTTCTCGCCTGAGCAGCTTTAGCCTTAGGTCTGAAATTTCGCTCAACGATGTCATCCCGGTAACAGGCGGAGTGTGCGAACTCTCAGTCATTAGTGCCTGGCGAACATTTTTCGCGTGATTCGCTGCCCCAGCAGGACTCGCCAGTTATCACAAATAGCGCGTCCTCGATGTGACAGAGTTTGCCGGACTTCTGCGTTAGTCCAGCACGCCCGAGAAATGGTTGCGGGCGACATGCTGGTTGGCCGGGCGCGGAACGCCCAGATGGCCGCGCAGTGTGTCGTGCTCGTACTCGGTACGGAACAGGCCGCGCCGCTGTAGCTCGGGCACCACCATCGAACAGAAATCGTCGAGCGCGCCGGGGATATAGGCGGGCATGATCGTGAAGCCGTCGCAACATTCGGCGTCGAACCATTCCTGCATATAGTCGGCAATGAACGTGGGCGAGCCCTTGATGACGTTCTTCGCGCGGGCGCCGGCGACACGCTGGCCGAGTTGCCGGATCGTCAGCTTCTCGCGCCGCGCCATCGAGACGATGCTGGCATAGTGGCCGCCGTCGTGATCGGGAATTTCCGGGAACGGCTCGTCCAGGTCGTACTTGGTCAGATCGATCTTGTACTCGAGCATCGTGTTCAGCATCTCACGGCCGACAATCGGATGGATCAGTGATTGCAGATATTCGTAATCGGCATCCGCTTCTTCCTGGGTCGGACGGCAGATGACCGCAAGGCCCGGCAGAATTTTGCAGTGCTGCGGATCGCGGCCATATTTGAGCATGCGGCTTTTGACGTCTTCGTAATAGGCTTTGGCCTCGGGGATGTTGAGGTGCGGGCTGAAGATCGTTTCCGCGAACATCGCCGCCGTCTCGCGCCCATCGTCGGAGCCGCCGGCTTGCACCAATAAGGGATAGCCTTGCGGCGCACGCGGTACGTTGAGGGGGCCTTTGACCTTATACAGCTCGGTTGACCAATTCAGATCGTGGCGCTTCGCCGGGTCGTAATAGAGGCCCGACTTCGTATCGATGACGAACGCATCGTCTTCCCAACTATCCCACAAGCCGAGAACGAGTTTCACCGCTTCGCGGGCGCGCATGTAACGATCGTGATGACCGTAGGCTTTATCCTTGCCGAAGTTCTGCGCTTCGGCATTCTGCCCTGAGGTGACGATATTCCAGCCGGCGCGGCCGTTGGAAATGTGATCCAGCGAGGCGAATTTTCGCGCGATGTGATAGGGCTCGTTCCAACTCGTCGATACGGTACCGACAAGGCCGATCTTCGACGTCACCATCGCGAGCGCCGACAGCAGCGTCATCGGCTCGAAATGCGCGACGAACTGCACCGAGCGCGAGATTGCCTCCACTGCGGCCTCGCGGGTTGCATTCGCGTCGGCCAGGAACAGCAGGTCGAATTTCGCTTTCTCGGCTGTCCGTGCGATTTCGACGTAATGTTGGATATTGAAGGAAGCATCCGCCTGCGCGCGGGGATGCCGCCATGACGCGACATGATGGCCCGTCGGATTGTAGTAGGCGGCGAGCCGCATCTTCTTGTCGGGATTCATTTTTTGTTTTCCACAAACTCGAGCGCCGAGAGGGTTATGACTATCGCAAGGATACGCGCTGGCGGTGATCCATGAGAAATAATTTTTTCGACCGCGTCTATAAATCCCGAAACCGACTCAAGCGGCATTCCTTTGAATGATTTCAACGAATCGCTCGGACACGGGCGTGATCGCCCGGTGTATCCAGCGTTTTATGCCCAGGGTTTGCTGAAAATGTTCGTCGGCAATGGGAAGGCAAACCAACAGACCGCTCGAAATTTCTGATTCGGCCATCGCATGAGTCATGATCGCGATGCAATCGGACACGCGGACGAGCGCTTTTACCCCGGCAATCGAATTCGTCGATATCGTGTGTTCGGGCACGGGAACGCCGGCGATCAGAAAACGCGCTTCGATCCGTCGGCGAAGGGCGTTCCCCTTAATCGGTAAGATCCATTCCGCTTCCATCAATTGCTCGAAACTGAGATGCGAATTGCCGGCAAGCGGATGACTGGGCCGCATGACGACCGTGAGAGGGCCTCTCGTTAGGGCTCTTTCTTCGATATCGGGAGGCAATCGGCCGCTGCTTAAAGGAGAGATAAGCACGTCGATTTCACCGCAGGCCAACCGCGCGATGAGATCGTCATCGACGCCCTCGATGATCGAGACGGCCAAATGCGGTGTTTCCTGCTTCATCGTCAATATCGCCTGGGGCACAATGTCAGCGGCGGCCACCGGGCTGGCGCCAATGGCGAGCGGGCCATGGATATCGCCGAGAAACAGCTTCGCCTCGGTCGCGGCACGATGGAGAAGCAACTCCATCGCGCGGGCATGCTGAACCAGAATTTCGCCAAGCGGCGTCAGCGTGGCGCCGTTTCGATCTCGGATGAGAACCGGTCCACCCGTCGCTGCTTCGAGCAATGAAATGCTGGTCGATACGGCGGGTTGTGAAACGCCCAGGGCGGAAGCCGCGCCCGCGAACGAGCCCGCTTTCGCGACCGCGAGGAGGCTTTGCAGGCGTTTCTGGTCGAGAGACATAAATAAAATTTATCGTAAAGAAAGATATCGGTATTTGACTTTATGTATCGACGCGTGTCAATTCGCGAACAAGCCGCATCGATCATGAATGCGCGACCGGGAGGAATGACGTGACATCGATCACGATTGCAACGACGTCGGGATGCGTTTCCGCCACAGCGTTGCCCCGCGGGGATTTCCGTTGCTGACGCTTTATCTCACACCTGGCGCGAGTTCGATGGCGCCGCACATTGCGCTTCACGAAATCGGCGTCGATTTCGTGGCCCGATACCTGTCGCTGGTGAAAAGAGAAAATCGCTCGCCCGAATATCTCGCCATCAACGCCGCAGGGACGGTGCCTGTGCTGTTGATCGAAGGCCGCGCCCTCACGGAAGTGGCTGCGATTCTGTACTTCTTAGCGAAGCGATTTCCCGACGCACATCTGTTGCCGGCAGGCGATATTGAAGCAGACGCGCACGCGATCGAATGGATGTCCTTTATCGCTGCCGCGATCCATCCCGCGCGTCACCGTGGGCTTGAACATGCCCATAAAATCTGGAGCGTCGCGGAGCAACGTCTCGCACATCGAGAATGGGCGCTCGGTCAATATTCGATCGTCGATATTCATCTGTTCCGCTTGTTCTGGCGGTTTCACGCCGACCTCGATCTGCAGCGCAACGAATTTCCGAGTTTGTTCGACCATTACGAGCACATGAAAAACCGGCCGGCGGTCCAGCGGGTGCTGACGGCTGAAGCGGCGATTGGATACGAGCCGGTACCTGGCCGCCTGCCGCCGCCGATGTGAATGAGAGTTGAGATTGCCCATGACTGAATCAACCGGACCGCTCGCGGGATATCGCGTCATCGAAGCGGCAAGATTCGTAACCGGCCCCTATGCCTGTCAGCTCCTCGCCGATCTGGGTGCTGACGTGATCAAGATCGAAGACCCGGATGGCGGCGATCCGTTTCGGGGCTGGGACGGTGGCGGCTATGCGCCGATGTATCAGGCGTTCAATCGCAACAAGCGCAGCCTGACGCTCGATTTACGGAAGCCGGAAGGCCGCACCGTCATCGAGAAGCTCGTCGCCAATGCGGACGTCTTCGTCGAGAATTTTCGCCCCGGTGTCGCCGATAAGCTTGGCATCGGTTACGAGCGGATGTCGAAGCTTAACCCGCGCCTCGTCTATTGCTCGATAACGGGTATGGGCCGTGACGGTCCTTACGCCCAGCGTCCCAGCTACGACATCGTGGGGCAAGGACTCAGCGGCTTCTTGAGTCTGCTGGTCGATCTTAAAGACCCCAAACCGATGGGGCCGACCTTCTCCGATACGATCACGGGTTTCTTTGCCGGTTACGGCATCTTGGCGGCGCTGCATGCGCGCGTTCGCAGCGGTCGTGGACAGCGCGTCGATACGAGCCTTTTGCAGGCGACGATCGGCTTCATGAATGAACCGTTCACGACCTATTTCGGCTCGGGCACGCCGCCGGCTGCTGAAGATCGTCCCCGCATGTCGAAGGTCTTCACCGCGAATTGCAGCGATGATCTGCCGATCGCGATCCATCTATCGTCGCCGCAAAAATTCTGGCGCAATTTCGTCACCGCCGCCGGACGGGCGGACATGATCGATGATGCCCGGTTTCTCACCGGCCGCGATCAACAGAATAACTGGCATATCGTTCACGAAATTCTGCGGCCGATCTTTCGGCAGAAAACTCGCGCGGAATGGTTCGAGATTTTGGCTGCTGCGGAAGTGCCGGTCGCGCCGATTTATCGGCTGGACGAGGCGTTGGCCGATCCTCAGGTCCAGCATCTCGACATGATCAAGAAAGCGACGCATCCGGTAAAGGGAGAGGTATCGCTCGTCGGCTTTCCGTTCAGTCTTTCCGACACGCCTTTGGGGCCGGTCAAAGCCCCCGACATGCTCGGCGAGCACAGCGAAGCGATCTTGCGCGAATTTGGCTACGCCGACGGTGACATCGCGCGTATGCGTGCCGAAAAACTCATTTAACAACCAACGAAGGAAACGCACATGACCGATAGCTGGGTAACGATCAAAGAATGGCCTGAACTACGTCTCGATCGGCTGGCCGATGCCGGCGTCGCGCGTATCATGCTCAATCGGCCGGAGAAGAAGAATTCGCTGACGGGCGAAATCTTTCAGGCGTTTTTCGAATCCCTCGAAATCATCCGGGCGGATCGCGAACTCAAAGTCGTGATCACCAAGGGCGCGGGCGGTTGCTATAGCTCGGGCTTCTATCTGCCGTTCTTGCGCTCGGTGAGCCACGAAGGGCTGGCCGATTGGGACCGGCCGCGCACGATGGACCGGCTTGCCGAAGAGCTGCGCTTTTTCCCCCGGATCACCATCGCGCAAATCGAAGGCTATTGCCTCGGCGGCGCGCTCGCGCTGATGAATTCGCACGATCTCGTGTTCGCCGCGGAAGATGCACAGATGGGCATGCCGGAAGTGATGCGCGGCAGTTTCGGCCAATTCGCGACCTGCACGCTGTTCCATTCTCAAATTCCGATCAAGAAGGCCGCTTACATCCAGTTGGTCGGTGAGAATGTTTCCGGTATCGAGGCCGATCGCGTCGGCCTGGTTTCGCGCGCACTCCCGGCGGCAGAGCTTGAGGACAAGACGCTCGCTTTCGCGCGTGACCTGTCGCTTCGTCATCTCGCCGTGCTCGAACATGCGAAGATCGCGGTTCAAATGGGACGCGAGCTTTCGCTCACCGATGCGATGAAGCTCGATCATCTCGTCGGTGCGCGCCTGTCGAAAGCGGTCGATGCGACGGCGGATGTCGAATCCTATCTGAAGTCGCAAAAGGGCGGCCCGAACCTCGAATATAAACGACCGGACGCCTGATCCGGTCACGATCGACAGGGAGGAAACAATGAAAACAAAAATAGCACGACGGAAGATTCTCAAAGGTGCGGCTGCGGCCGCATCTTTTCTCATCGCCGCGCCGCGAATCTCGCGCGGTGCTGCTTCGCCGCTCAAAGTGGCGAAGTCGATTTCGGATCTGATGGCCTATACGCCGCTCGATGTCGGCATCGCCAAAGGCTTCTTCGCCAAGCGTGACATCGAGATCGAAAGCATCGCCTTTGCCGGGTCGGCAGGTATGCACCAGGCGATGACAGCCGGCGCTCTCGACATCGCGCTCGGCTCGGGTTCGACGATGGTCAACATCGTCAAAGGCGAGCCTGCAATTTGCATCGCGCAAACGCTGGGGCCGCCGGTCGAACTTTCGATTATCGTTCCCTATGACTCGCCGATCGAGAAAACGGATGATCTCAAAGGCAAGACGGTCGGGGTTGCTTCCACGGGCTCGCCGACGGAATGGGTCGTCTTCGAACTGGGAAGACTAAAAGGCTGGGCCAAAGGCGATATCAAAACGGTCGGGCTCGGCGGAACGAAAGCGGCGATTGCGGCGCTTCGCACTCATCAAGTCGATGCTGTCGTCACCGATACCGCTGTCGGATTGACCTTGGCCCCGCAAAAGGCCGCGCGATTGATCGTGAACTGCGCCGACTATGTGCCGAAATTCATCATGCACGCAAATTTCGCGTCACAAAAAGCAGCAGAAGAGATGCCCGCCGCGGTCAAAGCATTTTGCGCCGGCTGGTTTGAAGCCGTCGCCTTTATGCAGAAAAATAAGGAAGAGACAAATCGTCTGGTTATGCCCGTGACGGGACTCTCGCCTGAGGTCCAATCGCAGGATTACGATCTCGTCGTGCCGTTGCTTTCGCTGACGGGCCGGTTCGATCAGACAAGCCTTGCCAAGCTGGCGCGATCCTATGTCGATTTGAAAATCGTCGATACCGAGCCGGATATGTCCAAGCTTTATACGGAGAAGTTTTTAGCGCCGGCGTAACAAATGTTGCGCACCATCGGTCGATGGAACCGGGCATAGCGTTTGGGGTTAGATGACGGCATTGTCGTCATCAGATCCAAATATGTCGAAGTACCTTCATGGGTAGAGTCCTTACCCGGTTCTCCATCACTTTCGCGTTGCTCGTTCTTCCGCTCTTAAGCGGTTGTATCGCGCTACCGACCAGCAGCCCGACGGCCGCCGCGCCGGCTTCACCGACGATCTATATGATCGAGGAAGGCTGGCATACGGATATCGTCGTGGCGGTCGATGAATTGCGCGGGCAGAGCGCGGCGCTGCGGGATTATTTTCCCGGCGCCAAATATCTCGAATTCGGGTATGGCGACCGATATTTCCTGATGACGGAAGCGACGACCTTCGACGACGTCGTGACGGCGATGTTTCCGGGGCCGAGCGCGTTAGAAGTAACGGTGTTGGACACGCTGCCCCATGATCGGATGGATGATACCGACGTCATCGGGTTTTCCATCCCCGACGCCGGCATGGCGAAAATCTCGAATTTTCTGTGGGATTATTTCGAGAAGGATTCAGCCGGAAAGTTGGAACCGCTCGGCGTGGGGCCGGTGCCGGGAAGCATGTTCTATGCGGCGAGCCGCAAATATAACGCGCTCCATACCTGCAATTCCTTTTCGGCCGAATTGCTGCATCAAGGCGGCTATTCGATCAACACCAACGGCGTCGTCTTCACCGATCAGATCGTCAAGCAGCTCTTCGGCCCGCGCGAATCGCGGCCGGTCCAGGCGGCTACAGCTTCGCCGCAGCAGGCGCAAAACCCTTGATGTCGGGGAAGGGCGGCGTGCGGTCGGGCTGAAGATCGACCTCGAACGTATTAAGGCACATCGCCAGCGTAACGAAGGCACCGATATTGGCGACGATATCGACAACGCCCTGTTTGCCGAAAATCTTCATGCCTTCGTCGAAGGTCTTCTGGCTGACGAAATGCGTTTCGAGCAGTTCCATTGCGAAGGCATAGAAGACGCGTTCGTCTTCCTGAGTGAAGATTGGGGTCTTCTTAGTGGCGAGCGCCTCGACGATTTCGGGGGCGATGCCGAGCTTCAGCGCGGGATCGACATGCGCGTTCCAGGAATATTGCGCGTCATAGGCGCGGGCCGCGATCAGCAAACCGAATTCCCGCAGCTTTTCCGGCAGCGAACATTCCCAGCGGCAATAGGAGGTCATGGCCTCCTGCCGGTCGCAAAGCTCGGGACTTTGAATCCAGATTTGATAGGGGCCGCGTACCTTACCGCGCTTTCCGGCGATACGGTCGTGCACTTCCCGCTGGCGCGGCGTCATCTCTTCCGGTTCAAGCCGTGCGATTCTCATGCGTTGTCTCCCATCCGCTTTACGCTTCCCTAGCGCAAATTCAGGCGGGAGGCGAACGCCTCTTAGTGGACGGGCATGCCGGCGCCGCCTTCGCCACTGCGCTTGGCGCGCAGGAAGAAGACGAGCGGGATCGACACGAGGAAGGCCCAGCCCATGAACCAGAAGGCATCGACGAAGGACAGAGCAAGCGCCTGACGTCCGACGAGACCGGCTATCTTGCTTTGCGCTGCGGCAACGACTTCTGCCGGATTGGCGATATGAGCGGAAAGGCTGTGCTTTAATCCCTGCATCATCGTTTGGTAGGCGTGGTTGTAGGGCGTCACATGCTCGGTCAAGACGCTTTGATGATATTGCTGGCGGCGCGACAGGACGGTCGTCGCCAGCGAGATGCCGAAGCTGCCGCCGATATTGCGCGCCATGTTGGTGATGGCGAAGGCCTTGTCGCTTTTGTCGGATGGAATACCGACGGTCGCCACCGTGTTGATCGGGATGAACAGGAACGCGAAGCTGATCGCCTGATAGAAGCGGCCCATGGCAATCGAGCCGTAATCGGTCGAGGCATCGAACCCGGCCATGTGGAACATCGCTAACCCGCCGATAACGAGGCCGAACATGATGAAAAGCCGGTTGTCGAACTTTGCCGCGAGGATGCCGGTCACGGGCATCAAAAACATCATCGCGAAGCCCGCCGGCGACATCACCAGCCCAGCATCGGTGGCGGTGTAGCCGAGGAGGATTTGCGCATAGAGCGGCACGAGGACGGTGCTGCCCATCAGGACGAAGCCGAGCATGAACAGCAACATGTTGCCGACGGCGAAATTGCGCGTCCGCAGCAGCTTCAAATCGACGATCGGATCGGCACGGCGTAGTTCCCAGATCGTGAAGATGACGAGTCCGACGACGGCCGTCACCGCAAGGGTGACAATCAAATTGGAATCGAACCAGTCGTCCTCTTGGCCGCGATCGAGCACGAACTGCAACGCGCCCATGCCGATGACCAGCAAGGAGAAGCCGAAATAATCGAAATTGAGCAGACGCTTCTTCACGTCGGTCCGGCGATCGCTCGGAATCGCGCGGGACGCGACAAGGGTCAGAATGATTCCGACCGGCACGTTGAGCAGGAAGACCCAGCGCCAAGTGTAGTTGTCGGTGATCCAGCCACCCAGCGCCGGACCGATGGCCGGCGCGAAGACCGCGGCGAGGCCATAGACGGCGAAGGCCAAGCCACGCTTCGACGGCGGAAATGAATCCGCCAGCAATGCCTGCGCCGTCGGCTGTAGGCCACCGCCGGCGATACCCTGCAAAGCGCGGAAGACGATTAGTACGGTAAGGTTCGGCGCGAGGCCGCACAGCAGCGACGCGACGGTGAAGCTCGAGACGCAGAAGATGAAGTAATATTTCCGGCCGATGACCGATGAGATCCAGCCGCTGACCGGCAGGATGATCGCGTTGGCGACCAGATACGAGGTCAACACCCATGTCGCTTCATTCTGGCTCGCCGACAGGCCGCCCGCGATATTTTGCAGCGCCACGTTGGCGATGGATATATCGAGGATTTCCATAAAGGCGGCGATACCCGCCACTGGCGCGACGATATAGGGATTGAAGGCTCGCTTAGCCGCCGGCAGTGGCGTTGCGCCATTTAGAGTTGCGTCGGTCATGATCGTTCAGCGGATGCGAACGCTCGGGACGACCGACATGCCGGGACCGATGACATGCGCGGCGTCGAACGGCGCGTCGAAGTTGATCTTCACCGGCACGCGCTGCACGACCTTCACATAATTGCCGGTGGCGTTCTCGGCCGGCAACAGCGCGAAGGCGGAACCGCTACCGGCCTGCATGCTGGCGACCCGGCCGGTGAATTTCTCGCCGGGATAGGCGTCGATCGCGATGCCGACATCCTGGCCGACGCGCAGATGCGTGAGCTGCGTTTCCTTGAAATTGGCGGTGACCCATACCTGGGCCGGCACCAGCGCCATCAGGTCTTGACCCATCTGGACAAAGTCACCCGCCGTCACCGCGCGTTGCGTAACGCGGCCGGCTTCGGTGGCGATCACTTTGGTATAGGATAGCGCCAGTTTCGCTTGATCGACTTGCGACTGCATCGCCGCGACATCGGCTTGCGCGGTTTTGACCTGGCTTTGCGATAATTGGACTTGGGCTTCGCCGGTGATGATCTTCTTCGACGCCGCCGAGAGGTTCGCATTCGAGCTCAGCGCCAGCGCACGGGCGTTGTCGAGCTGTTGAATCGACGTGACGCCGGTCTTCGACAACGTCTCATAGCGTTTGAAATCGGACGAGGTGCTGGCGGCGTTCGCTTGCGCGCTGCCGATCTGGGCATGGAACTCGTCGAGTGTTGCTTGTGCAACTTGGGCCTGTGCCTGCGCCTGGGCGAGCTTGCCCTGGGCGCTGCCGAGGTTGGCCAAAGTCTGATCGAGCCGCGATTGCGCATCGGCGGGATCGATCTCCATCAGCGTCTGGCCGGCTTCGACAACCTGGTTGTCATCGACCAGCACGCGCGCGACACGCCCGGCGATCTGCGGGCTGACATGAACGATGTGGGTGGCAATGAAGGCATCGTCGGTCGATTCATAATTCCGCGCGTCGAGCCACCAATAGGTAGCGCCGCAAATAGCAGCGGCGCCGGCAATGCCGAGCAGCCCCAGGACAAGTGGCTTGCGGCTACGCGTGGCAGCGGGAGAGGTCGAGATAGCGATTTCACTCATGATGATTCCTTAGGATGCGGCCGGATCGCGCATCAGGCCGCGAAGCAATACGTCGTAAAGGGTTTTGCGAAAGGCGACGGGATCGAGCGCCGTCTCGGCATAAGGGCCGAGCGACTGTTGCCAGAGATTGGACATCAGCATCGGCCAGACGATGCAGCGTGTTGTGTTATCGACATCGAAGTCGCGAAACTCGCCGCGTTCGATGCCTTTGCGCAGGATGCTCGATACGGTGTGCATGCCGCGCGCCACGACTTCTTCGAGATAGAAGCGGGCGAGGTCGGGGAAACTGCCGGCCTCGGCGACGACGATCTTCGAGATCGCGCACTGGCTGGGCAGGGACGTTTCCTGCCATCGCCGCAGCAGCCATTCCAGCATCACCGAGGCCGGCTCGGTTGCTTTGGTGACGTGTTCCTCGGCGAGGGCGATCGTCGGCAGGACCGACTGGCGTACCACCGCTTTGAAGATAGCCTCTTTGTTCGGGAAATAGAGATAGAGCGTACCTTTGGTCACGCCGGCCGCTGCCGCGATATCGTCGAGACGCGTGCCGGAGAAACCGCTCTTGGCGAAACAGTCGAGGGCCGCAGCGAGGATTTCCGGCGTCCGTTCTTCGGGCCGGCGTCGCCATTTCGCGGGGGTTGCTGTCGTGTTCATATAAATAACTTACCAGTCAGTTATTTATAAATCAAGAATAATGTTGCGCTGCGTCAGAGAGCATCTCGTCCAGATGAACAACACATTTTGGAAGAAAAACAGTGTATTAGCTGCTCGTGCCGCAAGACGGCAGGCGCCGGCACACGTTCGATCGTCTAAAATGCTTGGCGCTTAGTGGGTGATGAGGCAGACGACGGCGATGAACAGAGCGGTCGTTGCCGCAACGCCATCGATGGCTTGCCGGGCCGAAAATTCGCGGCGCATACGGGACAAGATGCTCTGGCGCGAAGCGCCTGGGCTAAACGCGACATCTGTCGAAGTGCACTCGATCACCAGCCCGCGAACGTCATTTACTTGGAGCGAGGCATACACTTCGCTCTGCGTATTGTCGTTCAACGCCCAAGAAAGGCGGCGCTGCTTGGGGTGATCGACGAAATCGTAGGATTCCGCTGCACTCATAATGTTCCTCCTATGAAGAACTGCGAGGAATCATAGGATGAGAGTCGAATGTGACGCCAAAATGGCCCGTTAATGAATAATTAATCATAGTAATTAAAATCACCCGTCTTTCGAGAAAGGCGGGTGATAATTACTACTAAAAATAGTGTCTCGGAAAATAGGGCGGTAATACGCCCGTTTGCCCCGAACTTACGGAAGCGACTTGCTCAGATCGGAAACAATCGCGCGGGCAAAGGCGGCAAATTCCTCCGGCAGCTCATCCCGCGCGCGTTCGATCACGCCTTTGAGCGTCGGAACGCCCTCGCTTGCCTGGTCCATCGCACCGGCGAGAATTTCGATGTCGCTGGCAAGTTTCGCGGCGGCGACGCGTAGATCATTCGGCCAGTCGCCCTTTTCCGCAGCCTGAGAAAGCCGATGAAGCACGTCGCAAATTGAATCGAGGCGGTCGATGGCCTTGGTCGTTGCGTCTTTGGCCAAGTTATACTCCAGAATGAAACAGCGTTGCCCTTGGTGGGCCTCGTGCTTATCTATGTCAAGCAAGTCCTCGTCACAGAAGAAGGAACCCGCTCCCTCTGCCACTCATTTCAATCATGTAAATTGTGGAGAGCGTTGAACATGACCCTGCCGCTGCAAATCACCTTTCATCAGATGGATTCTTCACCTGCCGTCCGTGAGCGGATAGAGGAGCGAACGGAGAAGCTCGAACACTTATACGATCGCATCGTCGATTGTCGCGTCGTGATCGAGGCGCCGCACCGGCATCATCAAAAAGGAAACCTGTTCTCCGTCGCGGTCGAGGTAAACATACCGGGCAACAAGCTGACATCGCATCGCAGCCCCGGGAAGCATCACGAGCATGAAGATATCTATATCGCGGTGCGCGATGCCTTCGACGCGATCGAACGACAAGTTCACGATTTTCTGCGGAAACGAAGCGCCTGAGCCGATGAAATAGGCTCGCCTCGGCGCGGCGTTCGTGCCAACCTCCCGTCGCCGGACCTGAACCGGCCAAGGAAAAGACGGGAGGGACGGCATGACGAAGGGGACGCGCGGATTCCGGCGGGGCGCTGGAATCGCAACAGCTTTTATAGCCTTGATTGGTTTTTCGGCGGCTGCGCAGGCGGAAGATCATCTTCGCGTCGCGAAGGGCGCGACCCGCGCCTTCAGTTTCACGCTGTTGGACGTCGGCATCGAAGCCGGCATCCTCAAGAAAAATGGTCTCGACGTCGAAGCCAGCAGCATCGATGGCGCGGCGCGGCTGCATCAGGCGATGGTCGCGGACAGCATCGATATGTGCTTGGGCGCGGGCAGCGATATCGCCTTTATCGCCAAGGGATCACCCGAAAAGGGTGTGGGTGTCCTCGCGACCGAAGCGCTCAATATGGGCCTGACCGTTCGCTCGGACGGGCCGCTCAAGAACGTAAATGATCTTAAGGGAAAACTCGTCGGCGTGACCTCGGTGGGATCGCTGACCGACTGGTTTGCGCGGCAGATCAATTATCGCGAGAAATGGAGCGAGACCGACGGCGTGAAGATCGCCGCGCTCGGCAGCGGTGACGGAACGCGCGCGGCGTTGCTGGCAGGCAATGTCGATGCCCTCGTCGGCAGCATCGAGACGGGTTATTCGCTCGAAGCGGAAAAACGCGGGCGCGTGCTGTTCAGCTTCGGCGAGTTCGCCAAGCCTTTTATCACCCATGCGATCTATGCGACCGACAAGCTGATCGACAAGAATCCGGATGCGGTGCGGCGTTTCGTAAAGGGTTGGTACGAGACCGTGGTCTATGTCCGCAGCCACAAGGACGAGACGGTTCGGATCACGATGCCGATTACCAATCTCTCCAAAGAACTCGCCGATAAAATCTACGACGTCGAGCTGCCGATGTTCCC
This sequence comes from uncultured Rhodospirillales bacterium, assembly GCA_903822185.1. GTDB lineage: Bacteria > Pseudomonadota > Alphaproteobacteria > ATCC43930 > CGMCC-115725 > CAIKMD01. Next base: position 36,065 of record CAIJOA010000018.1, read on the forward strand.
GACCGACGGGCATTACGACCCGAAGGCGCTGGACGTCGTCATTCAATCGCTGTTCGACACCAAGCAGATCGAGACGCGGCCCGATCCCAAGACCCTGGTGACGGAACGGTTCCTGCCTTAAGCGGTCATTCGGCGAAAGGCGGCGCCGTGGATGCGCCGCCTTTCGGTTCGGTGACGCGATAGACATCACCCAACGTAAAATTGCGTGCGCCCATGATGTGCGCCATCGGCTTGGCGATCGCATTGCCGCTGAGATAGCAAAAGCCCTCTGCGACAGCCGCGGTTACGACCGGCATTGTGCGGACACCGTCGAGAAAGAAATTGCAGAAGGCAGCGCGATCGGCCGTCCGCCGGAATTGCTCCATCAAGGTGAACAGCTTGCGCTCGGGCTCGAGACTGTTCGCGATATCTGCGCCGACGGCAAAGAAACTGCATCCCTTCAGCGCATTGAAATCCGTCGTCTCGATGGGAAGCCGCGCCGATACCTGACGGCAGTGCGGGCGCAGAACCCCCGTCAGGTCGATCATGCGCGAAGAGGGGACGCCGCTCGGAATATCGGTGAGGCAGGTGAGCAAAAGTTTCTGCATCTCCGGCGTGATGACCCGGCTGAGTTCTTGGCTATAGCGATTGCGTCCTGCGGCCGTCGCGATCGTCGCGAAATGGACGGGTAAGACAAACAAAAGAAAACGCGACGCCGCCAGGCATTCCTTAAGCGCCTCTGCCACGGCGCCGCACAGCATGAGATCGTCTTCGATCATTCTGCTTTCATCGAGCAGCGGGGCGTCATATGTCAGCTCGGGTCTATAGATCGGGATGACGTTGCTGCGCGCATCCCATACCGGCCGCCACAGAATTTCGGCCTGGCGCGTCACTAAGGAGGTTTTTGCCACCGTTTCGGCGTGTGCGGTTTTATCCTCGCGCCGGAACCGGCGATGAACCGTGGCATGCGGCAGTTGAGATCGGATGACCGCATCCAGGGTCGGCAGACTTTCGAAGGCGAGCGTTCCATCGACGGTCGTGACGGCGGTCGTAACGCAAAGCTTAATATCGGGATGCTCGCCGAAGAGCGTTTCCTCGATCATTTTTGCGATCAGGATGCACTTCGTTTGCGCGGCTTCGATGTCGAGGCCGCCAAAGACGATGATGAAATTTCCATTGTGCAGGGCGTAAGTATCTTCTGGCCAAAGGCAACGCTCGATGGCGCCACGCGCGACGGCTTCCACGCGGTCGTGAAGCTCCGCCCAGCGCGAACCGAGCCTTAGCTTTATGTTATCCAGACCGATCACGTTGACGCGTCCCGTTTGCGCCGTTCCGCTATTGGCGCCGATGATCTTTTCGAGCCGGGAAAAGAATGCGTCTTCCTCTTTGTCTTGCGAATGCTTCGTTTCGATTTTTGGATGTGGATTGGAAGCAACGATCCGAATTTGCGCGGGCGGATCGAGAAATTCGGCGACGGTCTTACGGACGCGATTGACGATTCCGTTTTGCAACATGCGGCCTCGTTTATTCTCTTCTGACTTCACCATTTCACTATTACGAGTGGAATTATGAACGAAAGATTGAGGAATGCTTCCTGACGCAATTGTCCCCGAAATGGTCACAATTCACGTCGATTCACGATGAATCGGTTGAGCCGTCGTTAAGCAGGCAACGAATTGATTTTCCTCGGGTTGCACCGATGAAAATGGTTAGGAGCCTCGCATGAACGAGAAAATCGATTCGAAGGATTCTAAGCGCCGCGGTCCGGGCGTTGAAGAAGGGCCGATGGGAAACGATCGGTCAGGCGAGCCGATTGAAAATACAAAATCCGAATCCGTGCAACCGGATGCCAAAGATGCGCGTAAAACGCGTAACGGTCTCGGGCAGGTTTAGCCGGCGATGACCGATGATGTGATGCCGCGCGGGACTTCGTATCGGATCGTTCCGCTGAAAGACAAAAGCTACGGCGTCGAGGTCCTGTCGCCGCACCGAGGGGCTTGGGTGATGGATTCTTTCCAGCGTGAATCCGATGCCGAAGCCTGGATCAAATCGCAGCTTGAGAAAACTGCCGAAGCGCATCCGGTCTGAACCTACGCGAAGATCCAGATAGTGCGACGAAAAGGCATTTCGCCGTCGTTTCGCCGTGTGCCGATCCGCTGTTACACTGACCAGCGAATTTGGTGAGTGTCGCAGGCCCGTCATGCCCATCCGTTCCGCCCGCACGTTTCGGCCTGCCGTCCGGAGGTTTCCGGGATGAGATCGTGGCTGCGCAGCGTCTTTTCCGACCAGCCTGAAAATTTGCGTACCGGGATCGTCGGGCTCTACGCGATTATCGGCGCGGCAAACCTCCTCGCCTGGGGTTGGGCGTTTTACGCCTTTCACGATTATCCCGTACTGTTGGGGACGGCATTCCTCGCTTATGGTTTCGGCCTCCGTCATGCGGTCGATGCCGATCATATCGCGGCCATCGACAACGCCACGCGTAAGCTGATGCAAGAAGGCAAGCGGCCGGTTGCGCTTGGCCTCTTCTTCGCGCTGGGTCATTCGACCATCGTATTCCTCGCGGCGATCGCGGTCGCCTTGACCGCGGGCATGCTGCAAAGCCGCTTTCCGGCCTTGAAGGAAGTGGGCGGCGTTATCGGCATCACCATGTCGGCCTTGTTCCTCCTGATGGTGGCCGTGGTGAATCTATTTATCTTCGTTGCGGTGTGGCGTGTGTTCCGCCGGGTGCGGCGCGGCGACACACTGGCGGATGGCGAGTTGGATGCGTTGTTGGCGGGGCAGGGGTTCTTCGCCCGGCTGTTCCGCCCGCTCTTCCGGTTGATCCGCAAAAGCTGGCATCTTTATGCAATCGGCTTCCTGTTCGGTCTCGGCTTCGATACCGCGACGGAGATCGGATTGCTGGGGATCGCGGCGGCCGAAGGTTCGCGCGGTTTGTCTTTGTGGTCCACCTTGGTGTTTCCGGCGCTCTTCACGGCGGGCATGACGATGATCGACGCGACCGACAGCGTGCTGATGGTGGGCGCCTATGGCTGGGCTTTCGTCAAACCGATGCGCAAGCTCTATTACAATCTTACCATTACGTTCGCGTCGATCGTCGTCGCGCTGCTGGTCGGCGGGGTCGAGGCGCTGGGATTGGCCGTCGATAAGCTGGGCCTCACCGGACCTTTCTGGACCTTCATCGCGGGCCTCAACGAGAACTTCGGTAGCCTCGGCTATGTCGTCATCGGGATTTTCGTGCTCAGTTGGCTTGGCTCGATGATGGTCTATCGCGTCAAACGCTTCGGCGAGCTGGAAGCGCATCGCTGAAAGAGTGGAGTGGTTTATGCGTCGTCTCGTTGTGGCCCTCGTTGCCTTGTCTATGTCGGCTGTGTCGATGGCTCATGCCGAAGATGCCGGCATTCAGGTCGATCAGGTTTGGGCGCGGGCAACGCCGGGCGCTGTAAAAAGCGGTGCGATCTATCTGACCATCGTCAATAACGGCAAGGCCGACGATCAATTGACTGCCATCACCTCGCCGGCAGCAGATCATGCCATGGTCCATGTGATGAAGATGACCGGCAATGTCATGTCGATGCGGCCGGTGCCGTCTCTGACTGTGCCGGCAGGTAAGTCGATCAAACTCGATCCGGCCAGCGACTATCACGTTATGCTGGAAGGGTTGAAGGCCCCGCTGAAAGAAGGCCAAACGGTTGCCATAACCCTCACTTTTGCTCAGGCCGGGCAAAAGCAGGTCACGGCGACGATTGCCAAGGTCGGGGCGATGGAACCTACCGATATGGGCAAGATGCCGGGAATGCACTGACGTTAACGAGTCGGGACATAAGGACGTTTGTGACTTCGCCATCCATCCTTTTTGTCCGTGAACTTCTCCTAAGACGATAAATCTGAGGCTAAATCCACGCATTCGTGCGGTGTTTCAAGCCGCGTCATTTCTTCGTCTCCGAAGCTACACAGATCCGTCATGTCCCGCTGCTACCCAGTCGTCGTTAAGAACCAACGACGGGTGTTGCATGCAACAGACCACAACCAAACAACAAAAGCTCCAGGCTGCCGTCCGGCTGAGCTGGACCAATTTCATTCAATCCAAACGGCCGCAGCGGCCTTTCCTTCGCCTCGTACCGCCGGTTGTCTTGCCGCCGGTCGTGCAGCCAGAGCCGGAACCGGCGCTGGATCCGATCGCGCTAACAATCCTTGCCGTCAATCGTCTGGGCCTTGCCACGCAGCGCTGCGTCGCCATCGGTAAGGCGACGACGATCACGGTGCCCGATGCGCGCACGGCTGAAATCTTCCGCGCGGCTCTGACCGAGATGCAAAAGAGCCGTCGTACCGACCGGTTGATCGACATCGTGGTCACGGCCGAACCGGGCCCGGGCGGGCGAGCGCGCAATGTCCCCGTCGAAGCTTGATACCCAGGGCGCCGAGAGCGCCCTTTTCTTTCGCCAGAACCGGGAAACGGAGGCAGCATGAATTCCATTCAAGAGGAAAAACGCTACCGCTCGATCTGGATTTCCGATCTCCATCTCGGCACCCGCGGCTGCAAGGCGGACTTCCTGCTCGATTTCCTTCGCTACACGGAATCCGAATATCTCTATCTCGTCGGCGACATCGTCGATGGCTGGCGCCTGCGTAAATCATGGTATTGGGCGCAAAGTCATAACGACGTGGTTCAAAAGGTGCTGCGCAAGGCGCGCAAGGGGACGAAGGTGATCTATGTCCCCGGCAATCACGACGAATGGCTGCGCGGATATACCGAGATGCATTTTGGCGGCGTGCTGCTGCTGCCCGAGGCCGTGCATGTGACGGCCGACGGCAAACGCATGCTGGTACTGCATGGCGATGCGTTCGACGGTGTGGTGCGTTATGCGCGCTGGCTCGCCTTTCTGGGGGATAGTGCTTACGAGCTGGCGCTGAAACTCAACAACGTTTTCAATTTCTTCCGTCGCAAGCTCGGTTATCCCTACTGGTCGATTTCGGCCTATCTCAAATCGCGGGTGAAGAATGCCGTCCAGTTCGTCGGCGATTACGCCAATGCGATTGCCGCCGAAGCGAAGGCGCGTAAGGTCGATGGCATTATCTGCGGGCATATCCACCAAGCCGAGATCCGCGATATCAACGGCGTGCTTTATTGCAATGATGGCGACTGGGTCGAGAGCTGCACCGCCTTGGTCGAGCACTTCGACGGTAAGCTCGAGCTGCTGCATTGGATGGACATCCGTCACCTCGATCCGATGACGCCTTACGATCAGCGCGAGTTGGCTCTCGCCGACGAAGACGCATGAATATCCTTCTCGCCACCGATGCTTGGTCGCCGCAAGTCAACGGCGTCGTGAGGACGATGCAGGCAGTCGTGCGCGAGCTCGAAGCGGACGGTCATAACGTTACGGTCGTCAGTCCGGATCGTTTCCGTTCGATCGCTTGTCCGTTCTATCCCGAGATCAGGCTGGCGATCGCGCCGTATGGCCGGCTCCGCCGTATCATCGCCGAAACGAATCCCGACGCGATTCATATCGTGACCGAGGGTCCGATCGGTCTCGCCGCGCGTCGTTGGTGCGTGCGCCACCGGTTTCAGTTCACAACGGCGTATCACACGCGGTTCCCCGAATATCTCGCCGCGCGCTTCATCGCACCGAAGCGGATCACCTATGGCTTGATGCGCTGGTTTCACGCCGGGGCGGAGCGGGTGATGGTCGCGACGGACTCGGTGCGCGGCGAACTAGCGGCGCAGGGTTTCACGAAGCTTGTCGCCTGGAGCCGCGGCGTCGATGCCGCGTTGTTCGCGCCGAACGTCCGTGCGGACTTACCCGAGTTTAAGCGGCCAATCTTCCTGTCAGTCGGGCGCGTCGCGGTCGAAAAGAATTTGGAGGCCTTTCTCGGTCTGGATTTGCCGGGATCGAAAATCGTTATCGGTGAAGGGCCGGCCCTAGCATCGCTTAAGCGGCAATTTCCCGACGCGCATTTTCTGGGTCGCCACGAGAACGCCAATCTGGCGCGGCTTTACGCCTCGGCCGACGTGTTCATGTTCCCGAGCCGGACCGATACTTTCGGCTTGGTGATGCTCGAGGCCTTGGCGTCGGGATTGCCGGTTGCCGCTTATCCGGTACCGGGGCCGTTGGATGTGATCGAAGGCAGCGGTGCCGGCGTTCTCGATGACGATCTGCGCGTCGCGGCGCTCGGGGCGCTGGAAATCTCGCGGGAACGCTGCCGCGAACACGCGCTCAGCTTTTCATGGAAAGTCTGCGCCCGGCAGTTCCTGCAACAGTTATGTCCCGTGCGAGGGCAGCTTACGGCAGCGGAATAGCGTAGCGGCGGTCGATGATCGCGTTGCCGTCGATCTCGCCTTTCAACATCCCCTCGGCCTTGTACCAGGCGATCTGGTGCAGGATGTCTTTGACGTCGATACGGCCCTGCGAATCGATATAGGTGATGCCGAGGCGGATATCGTTCTCCGGCTGTTCAGTCGCACGGGCGATGATCGAGACAATGTCGGGGGCGGTCGGACCAAAGCGCAGTGTCTCGTCGGGACCGGAAAAGGCGTCGTGATAATCCTGCGCGCCTTTGCGATAGGCGCGCAAGAACCGGGTCAGCATCGCGCCGCGCTCGTTCGCGATCTTGGTGCTGGTAAAGACGGCGCCCAATTGCCACGGCGCATAGTCCCCGACCCAACCGAGGAGCTTCGCGTCGCCATGCTGGATCGCGCCCATGACATAGGTGGCGGGAATGATCGCGGTATCTGCCGTGCCGCCCGTCACCGCGGCGATGCGGTTGGCGTTCGATTGCAATGGCAGGACGCGGATGTCTTTGAGGTCGATGCCGAACTTCTCAGCCAGCAGTCCAAGACTGTAATGCGGCGCGCCACCGATTTGGCTAATGGCGACTGAATGATTCCTTAAGTCGGCGAGGGTCTTGAGACCTCCGTTCCAGGCGGCATTCGACGCGACCACCGCTTGATCCTGATAGCCGGCGCGTTCGGCGCTTTGCCCTGCGATCATCCGCAACGCGCCCTGACCGGCGAGGCTGTAAAATCCTGCGGTGATCGCCGTCGCGCCGATATCGACGTCACCTGCCACGGTGGCGACCGCCACCGGCTGCGCGGAATCAAACACGACGTAATCGAGCGTGATGTCCTCGGCGGCGAAATAGCCTTTCTCGCGCGCGACGAAGATCGGCCCGACGCCCGCGGTCTTGAGAAGGCCGAGCTTGATCGTTTCGGCGCAGGCCGCCTGTGCCGTCATCGCTAGAACGAGCGCTGCACAAATCCATTTCGTCACTCCCGCGAAAGCGGGAGTCCATCTCGGCCATGGATTCCCGCTTTCGCGGGAATGACGATGAGAAGAAAGAGACATTTTTTACGGTGCAGTGAAGGCAGCGCAGGTTTGTTGTGTTACGACGCCGACCGATTGCTGACGGAACTGGCGGCGATAAGTTTCGACTACTGTGCCGATACGCTGTGCGGGCTCGCTGCTCGGGTCCGCCGCCACGATGAGAAGCTTGCCGGGTTCGCGAGCAAGCTTGCCGCTACGCGGATCGAGCCAGCCGCCTTCGGTATCGAGGACGGTAAAGCCGTCGGGAAAATTATCGGCGATGACCTTTTGCGCGAAGGTTTCCCATTCGATGTCGCTAAGCGGTTCGCGGCCGGGAATGTTACGGCCGAAGAACAACTCGGCCACGACGAGCGGGCGCTGATTGGGCAGAAGACAAGTTTGACGGTTGTCGCGCGGCAGGGCGCCGCATCCGGTCAGGACGCAAAGAAGTAAAACGATCGCAACACGCAAAATGAATGATCCAACCTGAAAGGGTTAAGCAACGCCCGCCGGACTCGCAGCAAAGGCGGGCATGATTTCGTCGGCAAAGGTTCTGAGAGTATCGAGTGATCCGGAGGGATCGACGATCAGGATATGCTGCACGCCGCCGGCTTCGAGCTTTTTCAGTTGAGCGATGATTTCGTCCGGCGTTCCCATCAGCGGCGCATCGTCGAACTCGACCGGCGGTCCAGCATAGCTTTTGAGCTGCGCGTAGCGTTCCGCGCCAGGGCCACGGGCGAGGGTGCCGATATTCTTCAGCATGTTCATCCGTGTCGCGATCGCCTTCTCGCGTTCGGCCGTATTGCGGACGATCTGCACGCCGCGTGTTGTGCCGACCATCGTCGGGTCGTAGGCGCGGCCGGCTTTGATACATTCTTCGCGGAACATGGCGACGCGCGCGATGGTCAGGTCCGTCGGCGCGATCTGGTCGAGCAGAAGGTTATAGCCTTCGCGGGCGGCGCGGCAGATCGACTCTTCGCTGCCGGCGCCAAGCCAGAAGGGCGGGTGGGGCTGCTGCGTGGGTTTCGGTTCGACCACGACGTTATCGAAGCGCCATCGCTTGCCCTGATGCGAGAAGCGGCCGTCGCTGGTCCAGGCCTTGCGGATAACGTCCATCGCTTCGTCGAAACGTTCGGTGGCTTCATCCGATGGGATCGCGAAGCCTTTGAACTCGTCGTCGCGATAGCCTTTGCCGACGCCGAAATCGAGCCGGCCGTTCGACAGCATATCGACCGTTGCTGCCGCTTCAGCGACGAGGACGGGATTATGCCAGGGCAGCACGACCACCGCCGTACCGAGACGAATGCTTTTCGTGCAGGCGGCAAGATAGCTCAGGAGGCCGAGCGATGCTGAGACTTGGCCCGCGCCGGTGAAATGATGCTCAACGACGAAGACGCTATGAAAGCCGAGTTCTTCGGCAGTGCGGACATAGGTAATGTAATCGCGATAACCCTGGCTATCGCCGACCGGGCCGTCGCCTTTGGACCTTGCACCGCCGAACAATCCGAACCGCATGACACCAGCTTAGGGAGGCGGCCCGAAGGTGACAACCGGGAAGCGGTCAGGCTTCGGCAGCGGCCAGCAGCATCTCGAGCGCACGGACGACCGTCGAACGGCGGATGGCGTCGCGGTCGCCGGGAAAGACATGCATCTCGCTGACGACCTTGCCGCCGCGGCGATTGACGGCGAGATGAACCGTGCCGACCGGCTTGTCGGCCGAGCCGCCGCCGGGGCCGGCGATGCCCGTTACCGCAACCGCGAGTTCGACCTGCGCATTGGCCAGCACGCCGTTGGCCATCGCCCGCGCGACTTCGGCGCTGACGGCACCGTGCCAAGCGAGCAATGCGGCGGGCACGCTCAGCATCTCGGTCTTGGCGCGGTTGGAATAGGTGATGAAGCCGCGATCGACGATATCGGATGAGCCGGCGATGTCGGTCAGTGCGCCGATGATCAGGCCGCCGGTGCAGGATTCAGCCGTGGCGATCATCAGCTTCTTTTCGCGGCAGCGCGTCAGGACTGATTCGGACAGCGCGCGGATTTGATCATCGCTCAAGCAACATTCTCCCGATCCCCAAGACGATCATCGCATAGATCGCGGCCAAGACGTCATCGATCATAATACCGAGGCCGCCATCGAAGCGCCGCTCTGACCATTTGATCGGCCACGGCTTCCAGATATCGAACAGCCTGAACAGGGCGAAGCCCGCGGCGTAACCGATGAGCGACGGGGGGGCGACCAGCAGCGTCAGCCATTGACCCGCCACCTCGTCGATGACGATCCAAGAGGGGTCGGCCTCACGCGTGTCGCGGGTGGCGAAATTGGACACGACAACGCCGATAACAAAGACCACCGCCGCCGCCGCTGCTAACGACGACGCGCCACCGGCGCGCATGATCAGCCAGGCAAAGGGCAGGGCCGCGAGCGAGCCCCAAGTGCCCGGCGCTTTCGGCAGATAGCCAGCGCCGAAGAAGCTTGCGACGAAGGCAGCCCCCCTCATGTAAGAGATCGATTCATCAGAAGGGCAGGCGAACGGTCGCCACAGCCTGCGCGGCCATGCCTTCGCCGCGTCCGGTGAAGCCGAGCTGTTCGGTGGTGGTCGCTTTGACGCTGACGCGATTCACCGGCAAGGCAAGTATCTCTGCGATCGACTTGACCATGGCTTCGCGATGCGGACCGACCTTCGGCCGTTCGCAGATGATCGTCACATCGACATGTACGATGCTGCCGCGTGCTTGCGCGACCAATTCGGCCGCATGGCGCAGAAACTTGTGCGAGGGCGCACCGCGCCACTTCTCGTCGCTCGGCGGGAAGTGCATGCCGATATCACCGGCGCCGATCGTGCCCAGAATCGCATCGGTGATCGCGTGAAGCCCGACATCGGCATCGGAATGACCAACGAGACCATGGCTGTGCGGCACCTTGATGCCGCACAGCCAGATATGATCGCCGGGACCGAAGACATGGACGTCGTAGCCTTGCCCGGTGCGGTATTCGCCGCTGTTGCTCGAGAGTAAACGTTCCGCGCGCACGAAATCCTCGGTGCTGGTGACTTTGAAATTGGTTTCGGCGCCGGCGACGATCTTCACCGGCAACCCCGCGCTTTCGGCGACAGACGCGTCGTCGGTCAGTTCTTTGCCGGCCATCGCGCGATGTGCCTTGAGGATCGCGGCATAGTCGAAGCCTTGCGGCGTCTGCACGCCCCAAAGGCCGGCGCGCTCGACCGTTTCGGTGACGAGGCCATCGGCACCGCGCTTGATCGTGTCGGCGATCGGCATAGCCGGCACCGCGCCCGGTGTGTCGTCGAGCGCCTTCAGCACGCGATCGATCAAAGCATGATCGAGGAACGGCCGCGCGGCGTCGTGAATAAGGACATAGCGCGGGGCGAGGGCTTCGATGCTTTCAAGACCGCGCCGTACCGAATCCTGACGCGCCGCGCCACCGGGGACGGGCGTCATCAAATCCAATCCGGCGGTTGCCTCGTCGTAAAGGTCCTGATCGGCGGGATGATAGACGACGCGGACGCCATCGATGCCCGGATGGGCGCGCAGGGTTTCGACGGCGTGGCGCAGCAAAGGCTGACCGGCGAGGGGCAGATATTGCTTCGGCCGGGCCCCACCCATTCGGGTGCCGCGTCCAGCGGCGACAACAAGAGCAATGCAGGATGTCATAGGGGCAAGCTAACCAAGCTTGGCGCGCTTGCCAACCAACGAGGGGTAGCCTATTTCGACGTCCAAGGAGAATCCGATGTCTTTGGGCCTCGTGCTCGATCTGTTGGCGCTGGCAGCATTGTTGCCCGCGGCGCTGGTGCGCTGGCGGCAGAACGATGCGCGCGACGGGCTCTTCTATATCGCTCTGGTGCTGGCAGCGGCGGGGCCGTTGCTGTGGTCGGTGGCGCAGCTTGGCGGTGTCTGGCGCACCGGCTTTGCGATGTCGCTGTGGGTGACGATCACCGTGACCATGATCCTGTTCCTCGGTTTGACGGGAACGACGCGGCAGGCATGGCGGCTAACGCCGCTACTGGTACCTTATCTATTGATCCTGGGTATCTTTGGGACGATCTGGCGGCGCGCGCCCGAGCTGCCGATCTCGACCACCGTTCCGGCGGGTTGGCTCGATGCCCATATCGCCTTTGCTGTCGTAACCTATGGCTTGCTGACCTTGGCGGCGGTGGCAGGGGCGGCGGTGTTCCTGCAGGAAAGGGCGCTCAAGCAAAAGCGTCAGACCAGTTTTACCCGGCTGTTGCCGGCCATTGCCGACAGCGAAGTCCTCGAAGTAGGACTTTTGACCGCCGCCGAAATCGTCCTCGCCTTGGGACTGGTCAGTGGCATGGCAGCCCAGCATTTTCTCGACCGCCCGCTTTTGCCGTTCGATCATAAGACGCTGCTTTCGGTAGCAGCCTTCGTCGTGATCGGGTTGCTACTTCTCGCCCGGCGTGTAAGTGGCCTGCGTGGACAACGGGTTGCGCGTTGGGCATTGCTGGCTTATTTGCTGCTAACGCTGGCTTATCCAGGCGTAAAGTTCGTCACCGACGTCTTGATGGCCGGTTCTTAACCGAGTCGTTTTCGATAATTTAACGTTGCATTGATTGTGCAGTGCAGTATATGCTCAAATCATGAGCAATTCGTCAGATGCATAAAAAATGAGCATCATCCTTGATAAATTAGAGCTCGAAGCTCCCGTCATTCTTGCGCCGATGTCTGGTGTGACTGACCTGCCGTTCCGCCGCCAAGTCAAAAAGCATGGTGCCGGTCTTGTCGTGTCCGAGATGATCGCCAGCCAGGCGATGATCCGCGAGACGCGCCAGTCCATGACCATGGCGAAGAACTGTTCCGACGAACAGCCGATGGCCGTCCAGCTTGCGGGCTGCGAGCCCGAAGTCATGGCCGAGGCGGCGCGGCTCAATGCCGACCGAGGTGCCGCGCTGATCGATATCAATTTCGGCTGCCCTGCGAAGAAGGTCGTGAATGGGTTCGCCGGTTCCGCGCTGATGCGCGAAGAAGTGCTGGCCGGACGTATTCTCGAGGCGGTGGTGAAAGCCGTAAACCTGCCCGTCACGCTGAAGATGCGAACGGGTTGGGACGACACCAACCGCAACGCGCCGAAGCTCGCGCGTATCGCCGAAGAAGCAGGCATCCGGATGATTACGGTGCATGGCCGCACGCGCTGTCAGTTTTACGAAGGCCATGCCGACTGGAGCTTCGTGCGTCAGGTTAAGGATGCGGTGAAGCTGCCGGTGGTCGTCAACGGCGACGTCACGACCGTTGATGAAGCGAAAGAAGCGCTGGATGCGTCGGGCGCGGATGGCGTGATGGTCGGGCGCGGCGCGTATGGCCGTCCGTGGTTTCTGCGCCAGGTCATGCACTTCCTCAAAACCGGGGAGCGTTTGCCCGACCCGTCGCTGGAAGAACAGCGCGATACGGTGTTGGCGCATTACGACGAGATGCTGTCGCATTACGGGGTCAATGTCGGGTCGCGCATGGCGCGCAAACATATCGCCTGGTACTCGAAGGGCCTGCACGGCTCTGCCGACTTCCGTTCGGTCGTGAACCGGGTCGAGGATATTTCCCAGGTAAAAACGATGATCGGCGAATTCTACGCGCCGCTTCTCGCGGCGGCGGCCTAGATCATGGCGGTGCGCGGCAACCTCGTCCGTCGCCTTCCGCCCGAGCGCGTCATCGAGGCGCGCGCCATTCTCGCTGCCTTGCCCGATCCTGTTCTCGTCGTCGATGAGAATAGCGAACTTTATTACGCCAATACCGCTGCAGAAGAATTCTTCGACGCCGGCTCGAAGACGCTGATGGGCTTGCCGCTGTCGGAATTGCTGCCGTTGGATAGCCCCGTTTTTGCGCTGCTCGATTCCGTGCGGCGCACCGGCTCGCGTGTTTCCGAATATGGTATCGGCGTCGATACGCCGCGACTGGGCGCGCGGATGTTGACGGTTCAGGCTGCGCCACTCGGCGAAGAACACGGCTTTGTCGTCTTGACGCTGCAGGGCCGGTCGATCGCCGACAAGATTGATCGTCAGCTAACGCATCGCAATGCCGCGCGCTCGGTGACGGCGATGGCGTCGATGCTGGCCCATGAAGTGAAAAACCCGCTGTCGGGTATTCGCGGCGCGGCACAGTTGCTTGAAGAAAATGCGACCACGGCCGATCGCGAGCTGACACGCCTCATCTGCGAAGAGAGCGATCGGATTTGCGCGCTGGTCGATCGTATGGATGTGTTCTCGGATCGGCGTCCGCTGGAACGTGCGCCGATTAATATCCATGAAGTGCTGGAGCGCGTACGCCGCGCCGCGCAGTCGGGTTTCGCCCGTAACATCCGCTTTATCGAAGAATACGATCCGTCATTGCCCGCGGTTCACGGCAATCGCGATCTGCTGATCCAGACTTTCCTCAACCTCGTCAAGAACGCAGCCGAAGCTGCGCCGGCGCAGGGCGGCGAAATCGTAATGTCCACTTCTTATCAGCATGGGGTTCGCATGACGGTGGCTGGAAGCGACAGCAGGGTTCATCTGCCGCTTGTCGTGTCGGTCACCGATAACGGCGACGGCATTCCCGAAGACATTCAGCCGCACCTTTTCGATCCCTTCGTTTCGACGAAGCATAACGGCACAGGTCTCGGCCTCGCTTTGGTGGCGAAGGTCGTCGGCGATCATGGCGGAGTCATCGAATTCGACAGCCAGCCACGTCGTACCAGCTTCCGCGTTTATCTCCCGCTTGCGCCCCAGGAACTCATTCCGCGCGCGGTCAAACTATGACAAAACCAGCAACGATCCTTGTCGCCGACGATGACCGTGCCATCCGCACGGTGCTGGGCCAGGCACTAAGCCGCCTTGGCCATGACGTCCGGACCACCAGCAACGCCGCCACCTTGTGGCGTTGGGTGTCCGACGGCGAGGGTGATCTCGTCATTACCGATGTGGTGATGCCCGACGAGAACGGTCTCGATCTGGTGCCGCGCATCAAGAAGCTGCGCCCTGAACTGCGCATCATCGTGATGAGCGCGCAGAATACCTTGCTGACGGCGGTGAAAGCGACCGAGCGCGGCGCGTTTGAATATCTGCCCAAGCCGTTCGATCTGCGCGAACTCGTTCATGTCGTCGAACGCGCGCTGACGGTGCCGCATGTATCGACGACGAGTGCGGAAGAGGCGCAGGACGCTGAAGATCAGCTTCCGCTGATCGGCCGTTCGCAGGCGATGCAGGAAATCTATCGCGTCCTGGCGCGGTTGATGGGCACCGACCTGACGGTGATGATCACCGGCGAAAGCGGTACCGGCAAGGAACTGGTCGCGCGCGCGCTGCATGATTACGGCAAGCGACGGGCGGGGACGTTCGTTGCCATCAATATGGCCGCGATCCCGCGCGAATTGATCGAAAGCGAATTGTTCGGCCACGAGAAGGGTTCGTTCACCGGCGCCATGGCGCGCGGCATCGGACGCTTCGAGCAAGCACAGGGCGGCACGCTGTTCCTCGATGAAATCGGCGACATGCCGCTCGAAGCCCAGACACGTTTGCTGCGCGTGCTGCAACAGGGCGAATACACGACCGTCGGCGGTCGCACGCCGATCCGCGCCGATGTCCGCATCGTCGCCGCAACCCATCGCGATCTGCGTCAGCTTATTCGCCAGGGTCTGTTCCGCGAGGATTTGTTCTACCGCCTGAACGTCGTGCCGATCCGTCTGCCGCCGCTGCGCGAACGCGTCGAGGATATTCCGGCTTTGGCGCGATACTTCTTCGCCCAGGCGAGCGCCGAAGGCCTGCCAGTCAAATCGCTCGATATCGAGGCGATGGATCGCCTCAAATCCTACCGCTGGCCCGGCAACGTTCGCGAACTTGAGAACCTCGTCCGTCGTCTTGCGGCGCTTTATTCCCAGGAAGTCCTCGGCGTCGATGCGATCGAGGCGGAGCTGTCGGAATCATCGCCGGCAACCCCGGCGGCGGAAATAGACAGCGACGAAAGCCTCAGCTCGGCAGCCGAACGGCATCTGCGCGATTACTTTGCGGCCCATAAAGGCGGTTTGCCGCCCTCGGGCCTCTACGACCGAGTCTTGCGCGAAATCGAACGTCCGCTGATCCAATTAAGCCTCAGCGCCACCCGCGGCAATCAGCTCAAAGCGGCGCAACTCCTTGGCCTCAACCGCAACACCCTGCGCAAAAAAGTGCGCGAATTGGACATCGATGTCGCTCGCGGCCTAAAATAGGGTCGATGAGAGGAACGCGGGAGTTCGTGCTGTGGGCGGGTCGCGTCGGGCTCGGCCGTAAGCTTGCCTTTACGCTCGGCATCTTCGCGCTTCTATCCGGCATCGCGACCATTCTCATCCTGCGCGGTTTCTGGCCCGGCGCGGTTGCGGTCCATCTGGATCAAGCTTTTCTCCTGCTGAATTTTGTCTTGCTGCTGCCGCTGATCGCGATCGTCGCGTGGCGGCTGGTGCAGCTTTGGACCGAGCGCAAGCGCGGCCTCGCCGGGTCGCGTCTTCATACCCGGCTGGTCGTGTTGTTCAGCCTCGTCGCCGTGATCCCGACAGTCATCGTCGCGATCTTCTCGTACCTGCTGTTCAGCTTCGGCGTGCAGGCCTGGTTCAGCGAGCGCGTCCATACCGCCGTGACCGGGTCGCTGGCCGTCGCCGAAGCGTATCTGCACGAGCATCAGCAAACGATCCGCGCCGATGTCGTCGGCATGGCGAACGATCTCAACCGCGACGCCAATCTGCTTAGCCTCAATCCGGCGCGCTTCAACGAGATCGTCCGCGCACAGGCAGCGCTTCGTTCGCTGACGGAAGCAATCGTGTTCGATCGGGACGGTCGTCTGCTCGCGCGTACGGGTTTCAGCTTTGCGCTCGAACTGCAGCCGGTGCCGGATTGGGCCTTGGCGGCGGCGCGGTCAGGCGATGTCGCGGTCATGACCAACGACAATGACGACCGCGTTCGCGCGCTGGTTCGTCTGGAACGGTTCGGCGACGTGTTCCTCTATGCCGGCCGCTTCATCGATCCGGCCGTCATCAATCACACCCGGCAGACTCAAAGCGCGGTCGAGCAATACGAGCAGTTGGAAGGTCAGCGTTCGGACTATCAGATTGCGTTCTCGATCGTGTTCTTCGCCGTCGGGTTGTTGCTGCTGACCGGCGCTGTCTGGGTCGGGCTCGCCCTCGCCACGCGCATGGCGCGGCCGATCGCGTCCTTGGTCGCGGCGGCCGAGCGGGTGCGCAGCGGCGATCTGTCAGCCCGTGTTCCCGCCGGCGACAGCGACGAGGAATTCAGTTCTCTATCCCGCGCCTTCAACCGCATGACCCATCAGCTGCAAAGCCAGCAAAGCGAACTGATCGAAGCCAATCGCCAGTTGGATCAACGGCGTCGTTTCACCGAGACGGTTTTGTCGGGCGTTTCCGCCGGTGTCATCGGTCTCGACCAGCAGGGGCGGATCAATCTTCCTAACCGGTCGGCTTCGCTGTTGCTCGGCACGGACCTCGAGCAATTCATCGGCAAGGATATCGCCGAGGTCGTGCCTGAGATGGCGGGACTGATCCATGAGGCCGATCGCCGTCCGGATCGTCTGGCCCAGTCCCACGTCGAACTCGTCCGCTCAGGCCGCGCCCATACGCTGCTGGTCCGCGTCGCGGCGGAACGGATGGAGGGCGAGGCCAAGGGCTATGTCGTGACCTTCGACGACATCACCGAACTGCAAGGGGCGCAGCGTAAGGCGGCGTGGGCGGATGTGGCCCGGCGCATTGCCCACGAAATCAAAAATCCGCTGACGCCAATTCAGTTGTCGGCAGAACGGCTGAAGCGGAAATATCTGAAGGACATCACCAACGATCCCGAGACCTTTGCGGTTTGTACGGATACGATCATCCGTCATGTCGGCGATATCGGGCGTATGGTCGATGAATTCTCGTCTTTCGCGCGGATGCCGACGCCGGTGCTGAAAGACGAAGACCTCAACGAAATCGTCCGCCAGGTCGCGTTCTTGCAGCGGGCGGCAACGCCCGAGATTAAAATCGAACTGCATCTTTCCGGCGCCGCCCCGCATCTGTCGTGCGATTCCCGGCAGGTCGCGCAGGCACTGTTGAATTTAATGAAAAATGCCGCAGAATCGGTGAACTCACGCGAAGGCGACGTACCGCCGGGCGCGATCACCGTTTATTCCAGCGAGCAAGATGGTGTCGTCATGCTCTCGGTCGAGGACAATGGCCGTGGTCTGCCGAAAGAAGGACGCGAGCGGCTGACCGAACCTTATGTCACGACACATGTAAAAGGCACCGGGCTGGGGCTTGCCATCGTGAAGAAAATCATGGAAGACCACCATGGCGAGCTGGTGCTCGACGACCGCGAGGGTGGCGGTGCGTGCGTGAAAATGGTTTTTCACCGTACCGAACCCAAGGTCACAACAGATCAACCCGTTCGGGTGGAAGCCTAAAAGATGGCGCACGACATTCTCGTCGTCGATGACGAAGCCGATATCCGTACGTTGATGTGCGGCATTCTCGGCGACGAAGGCTATGAAACCCGTCAGGCGGGGAACAGCACCGAGGCGTTGGCCGCGATCCGTACGCGTCAGCCGTCGATCGTGGTGCTCGACATCTGGCTGCAAGGCAGCGAGCTCGACGGACTGGAAATCCTCAAGATCGTTAAGCGCGAACTGCCGCATATTCCGGTCGTGATGATTAGTGGTCACGGCAACATCGAAACCGCCGTCGCTGCGATTAAAATCGGCGCCTATGATTTCATCGAGAAGCCATTCAAATCCGACCGGCTGCTGCTGATCATCGAACGTGCGATCGAAGCAGCACGTTTGAAGCGTGAAAACGACGAATTGAAGCAGCGTGCCGGCAGCGACGATGACCTGATCGGCGGGTCGCACGCGGTCAATCAACTGCGCCAGCAGCTCGATCGCGTCGCCCCGACCAACAGTCGGGTGCTGATCACCGGCCTGCCCGGAGCCGGCAAGGAAATCGTCGCGCGGTTGCTGCATGATCGCTCGCGCCGGACCAAGGGACCGCTGGTCGTGCTGAGTTGCGCGACCATGCGGCCGGAACGGTTCGAGCCGGAACTGTTCGGCACCGAAGCCGGCGCCGAGGGCCCCGAATCACCGCGCAAGGTCGGCACCTTCGAACAAGCGCATGGCGGCACGTTGTTCCTCGACGAAGTAGCCGACATGCCGCTCGAAACTCAGGGCAAGATCGTTCGTGCTTTGCAGGACCAAACCTTCGAGCGCGTCGGGGGCGCGCGGGTGAAGGTCGATGTCCGTGTCATCGCCTCGACCAATCGCGATCTGGCGATTGAAATCGCCGCGGGACGGTTCCGGGAGGATCTGTATTACCGGCTGGCGGTCGTGCCGTTGCAGGTGCCGCCGTTGCGCCAACGCATCGAAGACATACCGGCCCTCGCACGGCATTTCATGACGCGGGCCGCCGACAATGCCCGTCTGCCGCCGCGCGAATTCGGCGAAGACGCCATGGCGGCGTTGCAGGCCTATGAGTGGCCGGGCAATGTGCGTCAGCTCAAGAACGCAGTCGATTGGACCCTGATCATGGCGCCGGGTGGCCCCGGCGATCCGATCCGTGCCGACATGCTGCCGGCCGAGATCGGCGCCATCGCGCCGGCGGTCGTCAAATGGGATCGTGGCGGCGAGTTGATGGGCCTGCCGTTGCGTGACGCACGCGAGATGTTCGAGCGCGAATATCTCTTGGCCCAGATCACCCGCTTCGGCGGCAATATCTCGCGCACCGCGGCTTTTGTCGGGATGGAGCGTTCGGCGCTGCATCGCAAGCTCAAGTCTCTCGGCGTTTTCAACAATGATCGCGGCGAACGGGCTGGTCCCGATGCGGCCGGCAGCGAGCCGGGCGCGAAGGCCGATCTTTCAGAAGCGGGCTGAGGCCCGGATACATATCCCCGGTTAGAAGCACATGTCCCGTATTGCTTACGTCAACGGCCGCTACGTCCCGCATCGCGATGGCTATGTGCATATCGAGGATCGCGGTTATCAATTTGCCGATGGTTGCTACGAAGTCGTCGCGATCAGTGGCGATACGTTCGTCGATGCGGGGCTGCATCTTAAAAGACTGCGCCGCTCGCTTGATGCGCTGAAAATCGCGTTCCCGATGACCGACGCGGCGCTGACGGTCGTGATGCGCGAATTGGCCCGGCGAAATATGATCCGCGAGGGTTTCGTTTATCTGCAGATCACGCGCGGCGTTGCGCCCCGCGATTTCGCTTTTCCAGCGAAAGTGAAGCCGAGCCTCGTCATGACGGCGCGGACCAAGACCTTGATTGATCCTCGCTTGCTCAGCGACGGGATCAAAGTCATCACCATTCCCGATATCCGCTGGGGCCGTCCCGACATCAAATCGGTCGCACTGTTGCCCAATGCGCTCGGCAAGGAACAAGCCAAGCAAGCGGGCGCCGTCGAGGCGTGGCAATTCGATCGCGACGGCAATGTGACCGAAGGTACATCCTCGAATGCGTGGATCGTCACGAAGGCGTGCGAGGTCGTCACGCGCAAGGCGAACACCGATATTCTCAACGGCGTGACGCGGCTCGGCTTGCTGCATGTTATTGCGGAGGCGGGGCTTCGGTTTGTCGAACGACCGTTCAGCGTCGCCGAAGCAAAATCGGCCCCCGAGGCGTTGCAGACCAGCAGCACCAATTTTGTTCTATCCGTCGTGCGGATCGACGATACGCCGATCGGCGACGGCAAACCCGGACCGGTTGGTCAAAAACTCGCGAAGCTTTACGCGGATTACGCCGCATCCGGCGCGCAGGACCGTACGTGAAGCTGCCGCGCGCCTTGGTGTTTGACTGGGACAACACCTTGGTCGATTCCTGGGCGACGATTCACGAGGCCCTTGTGCTGACGTTCGAGGCCATGGGTCACAAGCCCTGGTCGTTCGAAGAGACAAAACTGAAAGTACGGCAGAGTCTCCGCGACGCATTCCCGGCCTTGTTCGGCGATCGTTGGGATGAAGCGCGGAAACTCTATCTCGATCATTTCACCGCGATCCATCTCGACCGCTTAAGTCCGATCGAGGGCGCAGCCGCGTTGTTGATTGCGGCGAAGAAGGCCGGTTTCCATATCGCCGTCCTCAGCAACAAGACCGGCC
Source organism: uncultured Rhodospirillales bacterium (assembly GCA_903822185.1). Lineage (GTDB taxonomy): Bacteria > Pseudomonadota > Alphaproteobacteria > ATCC43930 > CGMCC-115725 > CAIKMD01. The sequence goes on from CAIJOA010000018.1 coordinate 56,450, forward strand.
GCATTCTCCGCAGCGAGGTCACTCATCTCGGCTGGGACGCCCATTTCGTCAAGCTGATCGGGGCGGGGGACGCGGCGGCGGACAAGCCCGATCCGGTCGCGATGCAGCATGTGCTGGAAGGCAGCGGCTTTGCCGGTCCCGATGTTTGGTATATCGGCGATACGGCGATCGATATGGAATGTGCCGCGCGGGCGGGCTGCGTCGGGGTGCTGATCGGTGCCCTAGATCTTCAGGACGAGGGCTTCAAACGCTATCCGCCTGATCTTCAGTTTGCCGATGTTACTTCGTTTGCCCGGCACCTTGCCCGGAGCCCGAATGACCAGGACCAAGCGCCGTCAGCCAGCGAAATCCGGTGAGGACACCGCTGCTATAGCGGCACTCGGCGGTGATCTCACGCGTTCCGGGGCCGTTCGCCGTTGCGGTTTCCCGGGTGGCTTGGACCCGGACGGTCGTATCCAGCATGTCGGAACTCACCTGGCTATCGGTGACGTCGATACCCGTATCGAGGGCGCGTAGCGTAAAATCCTGGCAACGCTCAACTAGGCTGGCGCTCCCAAGGGAGTTTTTTACGTCGAAAAACACGCGCGAGCAGCCACTTAACGACAGGCAGCTGCAGATTGCTAAGACAGAGAAACGTGCCGCATGGGAAAACGTGGTCATTTCCACATTTTATAGCATAGGCACGTCGAATTTCGAGGCTCGAAGCCTTGTGATTTCCCTTCGAGCCCCAATTTTGGTATCCATTGTTTGTCCAAATGGCTCTCCCGACCTTGGGAGAGGCCGTCGGTCAACCGGCCGCAATAACTCAAGAAGGGGAACCCCCAATGTCGTCGGATAAAACTCAGAACGTGCAGGACGTCTTTTTAAACAACGTCCGCAAGAATAAGACCCCGGTTACGGTCTTTCTCTTCAACGGTGTCAAACTTCAAGGCATCATTACTTGGTTTGACAACTTCTGTGTCTTGCTGCGTCGCGATGCACACTCACAGCTTGTCTATAAACACGCGATTTCGACCGTAATGCCGGCCGGACCGATCCAGTTGTTCGACCCGTCGCAGCCCGGCGAGGAACTCTGATCGGAGTGGCTACCGCGCAGCACGAAAATACCAGCTCCGTCGGTCGCTGCCTCGTCGTCCATCCCGTCCTGAAAAGTGCCGCCGCGTCGCGTAACGATGACGCGCGCTCGCCCGAGATGCGGCTTGAAGAAGCCTGCGGGTTGGCGCGCGCCATCGCGCTCGACGTGGTCGCCAGTGAGGTCGTGCGCCTTTCTTCGTGGAAGCCGGGAACGCTGGTTGGCAGCGGTGCGGTCGAACGTCTTGCCGCCCTGATCGAAGCCGAGAACATCTCGGTGACGGTCGTCGATGCCACCGTCACGCCGGTGCAGCAGCGCAATCTCGAGCGCGATCTGAAATGTAAGGTCATCGACCGCACGGGTCTCATTCTCGAGATCTTCGGCGCGCGGGCGCGGACGTATGAAGGCAGCTTACAGGTCGAACTCGCGGCGCTGACCTATCAGCGCTCGCGGCTGGTGCGGTCATGGACCCATCTTGAGCGGCAACGTGGCGGCTTCGGCTTTCTGGGCGGTCCCGGCGAAAGCCAGCTCGAACTCGACCGCCGTTTGATCACTGATCGCATCGTGCATTTGAAACGCGATCTGGAAACGGTGAAACGAACGCGTGCGCTTCATCGCGACGCCCGCAAGCGCGTGCCTTATCCGGTGGTGGCGCTGGTCGGTTATACCAACGCCGGCAAATCGACCTTGTTCAATCGCGTGACCAAATCGGACGTCGTTGCGGCCGATATGTTGTTCGCGACGCTCGATCCGACCATGCGCCGCCTGACCTTGCCGTCGGGCCGAACGGTCATCCTCTCCGATACGGTCGGGTTCGTTTCCGAATTGCCGACACCGCTCGTCGCCGCGTTTCGCGCGACGCTCGAAGAAGTGACGTCGGCCAATCTCATCGTTCATGTGCGGGATGTTCACCATCCCGAAACCGACGCGCAGAAGAACGACGTTCATGGCGTGCTGAATGAACTCGGGCTCGGCGAGGTGGTCGAGCACGGCATGCTCGAAGCACTCAACAAGATTGATCTATTGCCGGACGAACAGCGCACCGTGCTTGAAAATCAAGCGCAGCGGAATCCGAATGTGATGCCGATCTCGGCGGTGACGGGCGAGGGTTGTGACGCGCTGCTGGCGTTGATCGAGGCGCGGCTGGCGACGGATCGAAAGGTGGTTCATCTCGACGTCCCCTTGACCGACGGCGCGGCGATCGCCTGGCTCTATAGCCATGGTGAGGTGGTCGAACGCGAAGACGATGAAGCGCACGCGCATGTCGAGGTACGGATGAGCGACGCGGATCTCGGACGTTTTAAAGGTAGTTTTGCCCTACCTGGGTAAGTGCTCGTTCTTCAATTGTTCTTGAATGAAAAGTTAGCTCAAGCTAGGGTTCCCTCAATCATTGCGAGATTGGGGGGGAAGCAATGCTGGGTAGAGCGATCGTCGTCTTGGCTTTAGCACTATCGTTGGCCGGCTGTGCGCCGCGTGGTGCCACGAATGGCCCGCCTCGGGTTGTCGTCGAGGGCGACGAGTTCAGCAAAGACGTCCGGATTCTCGGCGTTCAAATTTTGAACAATAAGCTCTTCGATCTTGAGAAAGAGCATTGGTATCTGCGTAGTTTCGTCAATCCGCAGGCCCGCACCACGAAGCACCAGCTTTATGCCGAGCTTACTTATACCGGCAGCCGCAATGGCGCTTATTTCGCCGCGGATAACCATGCGCAATCGCATACCGTCGAGGTGATTTATCGCGGCAATTGCGATGTGATCAGCCGCAACGAGCCTTGCAGCCGCGTCGATACGGTTGGGGTCGATCTCTCGGAATCATTGCTGCGTGCAAATGCGGGCCAGGGATTGGAGATCAAGATCAGCGCACGGTCGGGCTATGCCAAAATATTGTCGATCACGCCGTCGATGATCGCAGCGCAGTTCAATGCGACGCAGCAGATTCTTTCAGGCACCGTCGTCGTTGGCAAAACGGTCCAGAGCGGCGGCACCATCCAAGCAGGGCCATGAGACGGATGCCTCGCGCGGCGACCGTCTTCCCGCTAGAACGAAGGCCTAGCTGTGAAGGAGGGGTGCCGTGAAGCTCGCATTCATCGGTTTGGGCGTGATGGGGTTTCCGATGGCGGGGCATCTCGCCAAGGCTGGCCATCAGGTCACGGTCTATAATCGGACTCAAGCCAAGGCGCAGGATTGGGCGAAGCAGCACGGTGGTAGCCATGCGGCTACGCCGGCCGACGCCGCCAAAGATGCCGAGATCGTTTTCATGTGCGTCGGCAATGACGACGACGTGCGTCAGGTCTTGAACGGCACGACGGGGGCGTTCGCCGGCATGAGTGCAGGTGCGCTGCTGGTCGATCACACAACGGCCTCGGCAGAACTGGCACGCGAGCTCGATCGCGATGCGAAGGCCAAAGGTTTGGGCTTTCTCGATGCGCCGGTGTCGGGCGGGCAGGCAGGAGCCGAGACGGGCAAGCTCACCGTCATGGTCGGCGGTGACGCGGCCAGCTTCGCGCGCGCCGAGCCGGTGATGGCCCATTACGGCCGCGCGGTGACGCATATGGGCGAGGCCGGGAATGGTCAGCTCACCAAGATGGTCAATCAGATTTTGATCGCGGGCTTAGTTCAAGGGTTGTCGGAAGGCCTGAACTTCGCGGTCAAGGCCGGGCTCGACGCGCGCAAGGCGGCCGAAGTCATCAGCAAAGGCGCGGCGCAATCCTGGCAGCTCGAAAACCGCTATCAAACCATGCTCGACGGCAAATTCGATTACGGCTTCGCCGTCGATTGGATGCGTAAGGATCTATCGATCTGTCTCGCCGAGGCGCGGCGCAACAAGTCCGCGCTGCCGGTAACGGCCCTGGTCGATCAGTTCTACGAACGCATCCAAGAGCGGGGCGGCGGACGATGGGACACATCGAGCCTGCTCCATCTGCTCGCGAAGCCTTAGTCTGCCCAGAGCTTCTTTTATCCCGCCGGAACGAGTGACGGGTCGGCGATCACGTAGGCGTCTTTTTCGAGCGTGCTTTCAAGCTCGATGATCTGTCCGTTCGACGGCTCGTAGCTGACACCGATCGGTGGCTCGCCGCGTTTCACCGCTTCTATCGATTCACGCAGCATCCGCCGATACAGCGCCACGCCGCGATCCGACGGCCCCAGATTCTCGAGACTACGGTCGGTGATCGGGCCTTGGCTTTCTTGCGCCGCGCGGTCCTGATCGCCTGAAGCGATGTTCCAATAACCGTCTTCGACATGCTGATAGACATAAGGCTTCACGCCGTCATAGCCCTTAGTTTCGAGCTTGAAGACGCCGTCCTTCGTCGGGATGAAGCGGACCTGATAATTATAGCTGAACGTGTCATCAACCGGCACGCGCAGATACATGTCGTGGCTCGGTACCAGCCCGGTGCGCGGCGTCGTCGAGACGCGGTTGTGCGACGGCAGGATTGCGTAGCCATAACGGGCAGGCATGCCTTCGACCCACATGGTGCCGCGAAAACCATAGGGCTGTTCTTCATAGGCGTAACGTTGCGGCGTTTTCATCGCCATGGCGGGATGGACACCGGCATGAAGGAACGGCAGATGGGGCAGGTCGATGCCGCCTTCAGCCAGCTGCAGCCAGTTGCAATACATCTCCTGCGCCTTGACCGAACGGTAGCCGTCGGTGCGATGTAAGACATCGAACATCGGCAAGGTCGGTACCGGCTGTGGACCGATATAGACCCAGACGAGACTTGCGAGTTCGGCCACCGGATATGACTTCTGACGGACCTTGTCGCAGAAAGTTTGTTCGGGTGCCTCGGCAGGCTGCTCGAGGCATTTTCCTTCAACGTCGAAAAGCCAGCCGTGATAGCAGCAACGGATACCCGCCGCTTCGACACGGCCATGTTCCAAAGACGCCAAGCGGTGACAGCAGCGCAGGTCGAGACACCCGACGCGGCCGTCGCCGTCGCGGAAAACGATGAAGTCTTCGCCGAGCAATCGGACTTTCATCGGCTTGTCTTTGACCAATTCGCTGAAATGGACTGGCCACCAGTAACGACGGAGCATCTCGCCGGCGGGCGTACCCTTGCCAACGCGTGTCATCGATTCGTTGTCTTGAACACTCATCATGATGCGATCCTTCGGACGGCGAATAATTCGGATTGTAGTACGAACAACGGGGTCATGGCGATCAATCGGCCCGAGCCGGCACTGGCACGATTTCCGGCGCCGTTGGTTGATTCCACAACGGCGGTGACAGTGATTCCAGCGTCTTGCCTTTGGTTTCGGCGGCAAAGAAATAAACGACGATCGCGGCCAAGAAAGGCGCGGTCGCGATCATGACGAAGGCCGCGCCCAGCCCGGCATCGTTTAGAACTAGCCCGATGAGCAGCGGCCCCGCGATCGAGGCGCTGCGCGCAACAACGGCGCCCACACCGCTGCCGATCGCGCGGAGATGTGTGGGGTAGTTCTCGGCCGTGTACATGCCCATCGCGATGGAAACGGAACCACAGCACACCGCCGCCATCGACACGAAGATGACGACGTGCGACGGGTCCATCGTGCCGGCGTCCCACAGGAAGAACAGCGAGAACGATCCCAGCAGGAATGCCCAGACGAACCAAGGACGGCGGCCGGTGCGGTCGATGAAGAATGCAACGACGGTGACGCCGATCAAGTTCGCGGCTTGGGTGATGAAGCCGTAATGGAGGGCTTGATCGACCGGGACGTGATAAACCGTTTTGTAGATCGACGGTAGCCAGCCATAGAGCGTCGAGGTGATGAAATTGATGCCGATATAAAGGCTCCAGATCACCAGAGTCCGGCGCAGATAAATGCCGCGAAACAGATCGAGGATATTGGTGTCCGATCGCGGCGCTTCGGGAACGCGTTCCGGAATCGGCGGCAGGGGCTTTGCCCCCTGCTCGGAAATCGAATCTTCGATCTTCGTAAGAATGCGGTCGGCTTCGGCATAACGACCGCGGGTTGCGAGCCAGCGCGGCGATTCCGGTACGAGCCAGCGGAGCGGCATGGCGACGAGGGCAGGGATGGCGCCGATGATGAAGATCGCCTGCCAGCCGAAATGCGGCACGACGTAAGAACCGACGGCGGCTGCGACGAGCGAACCGGCCGGAAAGACGAGTTGGAAAACCAGCGTGAAGCGCGCGCGACGCTGCGCCTTGGCAAACTCGCTAATGTAAGTGTTCGTGACCGGTGATTCGCCGCCAAGGCCGAGCCCTTGGATAAAGCGCAGGATCAACAATGACTGCAGATCCCAGGCGAAGGCGCAGCATAGACTCATGATCGAATAGACCATGATGGTCGTGACCATCGCCGGGATCCGGCCGACTTTTTCCGCCAGCCAGCCGAAGAACAAAGCGCCGAGCATTTGGCCGACCGAACCGATCGAAATCAGCAAACCGATTTGCGGTGTGGTCAAACCCCAGAGCGAGATCAGCGTCGGGATCGCATAGCCGATGGTCAGAATATCGAAGGCATCGAAGAACAAACCGGTGCCGACGATGTAGCGCATGCGCAGATGCCAGCGCGATACCGGCAGACGTTCAAGCCGCGCGGCGATCTGATAGTGATCGTCCGTCATCGATATCGTTTGAGCCGTCATAGCGCCGATTTCCTCCCGAGATGCCGCGATTTGCCGCGGCTTTTAATCGTTGCCTTATTGTCAGACGATTTTCGACGCTTATCCAAGCGCAGTCTCTGAACGGGCCGGCGCGAGGATCAAAGCGGCGAAGGGGGCTTAGAGCTTGAAGCTGTCGGCGAAGATGTCGGGCTTATAACCCGCCTTTTCGAACAGATAGCGGCGCGAATCATCTGCCATCTTGCGGAAGTGATTCATATCGACGCCGACCATCTTGCCGTGCTGCTTGCGGATGACGCCGCCGATGATGACGGTGTCGATGTTGCTGCGGTCCGCCGCTGCGACGACCGTGCCGATCGCGTTGTTCGACGGATAAAGATTAATGTCATCGGCGCGGATCATGACGATATCGGCTTCCTTGCCTGGGGACAGCGTGCCGATCTTGTCAGACAAACCGGCGCAACCCGCGCCGTTTACCGTCGCACATTCCAGGACATCACGCACCGATATGGGCGCAGGCGGATTGGTGTCGCCGTTGAGCTTACGGTTGGTCGCGACAGCGCGTTGAATATGGAACGCGGTGCGCATCTCCATGAACATATCGGTGCTGTAGGAGGTTTCGTTATCGACGCTGAAGCCCGGCTTGACGCCGTGATCGAGCGCCTTTTGATAAGCCGGGAAACCTTCCCCCAAACCATATTGTGAATCAGAACGCGGGCAGACATCGATGGTCACGCCGAATTTCTTGATGTTCTGCCAGGTCGTCTCGGCAAGATTGCCGCAATGATTGAAGGTCACATCCGGCCCGAGAAGATTTTCGTCCGCGAAGGCATCCATCATCTTGCTCATCGCCGCACCTTGGAATTCCATGGTGATGCGAAGGCCGAGCTGGCGGGCGAGGGCCCATTGCTCGCGCACGGGTCCGGCGAAGATACGCAGTGTCACCAATTGATCGGTCGAGCTGAAGAATTGCTTTTGCAGCCGTCCCAGATCCTGCGGCATCTGGTGATCCCAATCGCCGGCCTGCGGGCCCGCGGCGGCATGGACGGCACGCACGCCTGAATCCATCAAGGCGCGGATCGCCATATCCGAATGGCCAGCGGTGCGGGCGTTGTGCGAATTGTCGATGAAGCAGGTAATGCCGGAATCGATACAGCCCAAGGCCGTGATCATGTTGCCGACATACATGTCCTCGGGCCGATAGAATTTGGCGAAGGACAGATGTGTCGCTGCCGAATATTGATCCAGCGTCGCGGCGTTCGGATTGATACGGCGAAGCTGACCTTCCCAGGCGTGACGATGCGCATCGACGAAGCCGGGAATGAGGATGCAATTGTTGGCGTCGATAATCTGTGCGCCATCGGCCTTGAGCGTGCCGCCGACTGCGACGATCTTCTTGCCATCGATCAGAATATCGCCTTTGACGATGTCGCCGACCTTCGAATCCATGCTGACGATCGTGCCGCCTTTGATCAGGATGCGGCCGGGACGGCGCGGTTTGGCATTGTGTTGAACGGGTGCTTTGTCGGCGGCGGCGGCCGGTATGGCCTGTGTCGCGGCGACGCCGGCGGCAATGCCGGCTCCGGCCTTAATGAGGTCGCGGCGGGACAGAATCGATGACTTGGCAGAATCGTTCTTCATGATGTTTCCCCCGAAGATTATTTTATGGTCGAAAGGCTAGCCGATCGCTGCGGCGCTAATCTCCCACATTCTTTTCCGCACGCTTGGCGTTTGTCCATTCGCTTTCCATTTCGTCGAGCGTCGCGCTGCCGGGTGCTTTGCCTTTCGCGGCGAGCTGGGTTTCGACCTGGCGAAAGCGCCGCTCGAATTTCCGGCTGCCGCCACGCAAGGCTTGTTCAGGATCGATATCGAGCTTGCGCGCCAGATTGACCACGGCGAACAGCAAGTCGCCGATCTCGTCCTCGATGCGTTCGGCGCCCTCGGTCATCGCCTCGCGCACCTCGGCGATTTCTTCGTCGATCTTGTCGAACACGGGTTCGGCGTCCGGCCAGTCGAAGCCGACGCGGGCGGCGCGGCGCTGCAGCTTCACGGCGCGGGTGAGGGCCGGCATGGCGGCTCCAACCCCGTCCAATGCGCTTGAGGCTCCCTTGGCGGCGCGCTCGGTCGCTTTCTGCGCCTCCCAGGCATCGATGGTCGCCGCCGCTGAATCCACCTCGGCCGTGGCGAAGACGTGCGGATGCCGGCGGATCATCTTGTCGTTGATGCTCCTGGCGACATCGCCGAAATTGAACAGACCGGCTTCCTCGGCCATCTGGGAATGGAACACGACCTGGAGCAGCAGATCGCCCAGTTCATCCTTCAGGGCGGGAATGTCGTTCGCCTCGGCAGCTTCGGATACCTCGTATGCTTCCTCGATCGTGTATGGGGCGATGGTTCGAAAGTTCTGCGCCAGGTCCCAGGGACAACCACCGTCCGGATTACGAAGCCGCGCCATGATTTCCAGAAGGCGCTGCAGCTCGGTCAGTGACGTCATATGGTGCGTTCCGGCATTGAGAGGGTTGTTATAAAACAATGGCTTGTGGACGAATTCGTCTTTTAGATCACATCTATATTTATCGCATAATGTATATTATGGGAAATTATGACCTGTCTTTGATCCCCAGTCGTTCCCAGTCTAATTCGTTAAGATCGGTCTGCCTGTGCCGCAATCGCAGCTTCAATCGCTGTGCTGCGGTCTCAGTATAATCGACCTCACGCTGGCCAGCGAGCCGACATGAAGCTCGTTCAAGGTGCCGATGATACAGGCGCATCGTTACCGCTCGTGCCGTCATCGGCCAGCAACTCGATGGCTCCGCTAGCTCATGCCGTCCCTCGACCGAGTCAGATCGTCGATCTATTTCCCATAACGCCTGCCGGTCGATTTCGGCGGAACGAAGTCTTCTTAGACGCATTCAAAAGAACGGACGGCGCTGCACGCGGCGTGCGCGAACCGTCATGCATCAGAGAGGGAAATCGATGGCGAAGAAGACAGCGCCCGGACGCAAGAATGTCCAACTGGGCGACCAGAAGATCATCCGGGGCGAAGGCGGCGAAACCCATCAGGTAGCTGGCGGCGACGTGCCGGTGCTTACGACCCAACAAGGCATTCCGGTTGCCGACGATCAGAATTCACTGAAGATCGGGGCTAGGGGCCCTACTCTCCTCGAAGACTTTCATTTTCGCGAAAAGATGTTCCATTTTGACCATGAGCGCATTCCCGAGCGCGTGGTCCATGCCCGCGGTTACGGCGCGCACGGTTTCTTCGAGCCTTATGAATCTTGCGCGGATGTGACCAGGGCCGACGCCTTGCAGCGCAAGGGCGAGAAGGTGCCGGCTTTCGTGCGGTTCTCGACCGTTGCCGGCAGCAAGGGCTCAGCCGATCTGGCGCGCGACGTGCGCGGCTTCGCGGTGAAGCTCTATACTAAGGAAGGCAACTGGGACATCGTCGGCAACAACATGCCGGTGTTCTTCATCCAGGACGCGATGAAGTTCCCGGACTTCGTCCATTCCGCCAAAGAAGAGCCGGATCGCGCGTTTCCCCAGGCCGCAACCGCACACGACAATTTCTGGGACTTTGTGTCGCTTAATCCCGAAGCCACCCACATGATGATGTGGGCGATGTCCGATCGTGCCATTCCGCGCTCGCTGCGTTTTATGGAAGGCTTCGGCGTCCATACGTTCCGGCTGATCAACGCCCGGGGCAAATCGACGTTCGTCAAATTCCATTGGAAGCCGAAACTCGGCCTGCAGTCGGTGGTCTGGAACGAAGCCTTGAAGATCAACGGCGCCGATCCGGATTTTCATCGCCGCGATCTTTGGGATTCGATTCAGAGTGGCGCGTTTCCCGAATGGGAACTCGGCTTGCAGCTTTTCGACGATAAGTTCGCCGACAAGTTCGAATTCGACGTGCTCGATCCGACCAAGCTCATTCCGGAAGAAGATGTTCCGATACGGATCGTCGGCCGGTTGGTGCTCGATCGCTGCGTCGATAATTTCTTTGCCGAAACGGAACAGGTCGCGTTTTGTACGGCGAACGTTCCGCCGGGCGTCGATTTCTCGAACGACCCGCTGCTGCAAGGGTGCAACTTCTCGTATCTCGACACGCAGATCAAACGGCTTGGCGGACCGAACTTCACTTATCTGCCGATCAATGCGCCAAAATGCCCTTTCCATACGCTGCAACAGGACGGCCATATGGCGTCGATCAATCCCAAGGGCCGGGTCAATTACGAGCCGAACTCCTGGGGTGGCGCCCAAGGCGGGCCGCGCGAAAGTCCTGAAAAAGGCCATCAGTCCTTTCTGGCGGAGGAAGGCGATACGAAGCAGCGTGTCCGGTCGGAAACTTTCGCCGATCATTACAGCCAGGCGCGGCAGTTCTATCTAAGTCAGACCGAGATCGAACAGAATCACATCGCATCGGCCTTCACCTTTGAACTCAGCAAGGTTCAGCGGGTCGATATCCGCGCGCGCGAAGTCTCACATCTGCTCAATGTCGATGATGCCCTCGGCAAAAAGGTCGCCAAGAATCTCGGCCTTAAAACGCTGCCGAAAGCAGCCGAACCGGCACGCCCGATGGTCAAGACTCTGAAGCCGTCGGCGGCGCTCAGCATCATCAACAACGGCCCCGACAGCTTCAAGGGCCGCAAGGTTGGTGCGTTCGTCACGGATGGCGTCGATACCGGCTTGCTGAAAGCGTTGAAGACGGCACTCGAAAAAGAAGGTGCGATGCTGAAAATCATCGCGCCGATCGTCGGCGGCGTCAAAGCCAGCGACGGTTCCTGGATCGATGCCGACGAGAAGATCGATGGCGGTCCATCGGTCGTTTTCGATGCGGTCGCGATTCTTGTGTCGGAAGCTGGTGCGGCAATGGTGGCGAATGAAGCAACGGTACGCGATTTCATTGCCGATGCCTTCGCGCATCTGAAATTCATCGCTCACGATAAGACGGCAGCGCCTTTGCTAGCGAAGGCCGGCGTCGTCCCGGATGAAGGCGTTATCGAACTGAAGTCGGCGAAGGATGCAGCAGCCTTCGTCAAAACCTGCGTCAAATTGCGGCTTTGGGATCGTGAAGCCAAAGTGAAGCAGTTCTAATCGAAGAAGCCGGGGTCATTCGTGATCCCGGCTTTTTCTTACAGCTCGATGACCTGACCGTCATAACCAGGTTCGACCCCTGCCGGCAGCGTGCCGCGCAGCGTTTCGTAATCGAGACTTTCGGTCATGTGGGTAAAAATCGCGCGACGCGGTTTCACACGCGTAATCCATGCGAGTGTTTGCTCGACATAACTATGCGTTGGATGCGGCTTGTAGCCTATGCAATCGACGATCCAGGTGTCGATGCCTGCCAAGATGTTGAACGCATTATCGTCCAGCAGTCTCGCATCCGTGGAATAGGCGAAGCTGCCGAAGCGAAAGCCGAAGCTCGTCGAAAAGCCGTGGTCCTGCGCGAACGGCACGACCGGAATTCCGGCGGCGGTAAAAGGACCATCGATATCGTGCGGCTCAACGGCGGGTTTGTAGAACGCCGTCGTTGCATCGCCATCGACCGGCGCGAAGATGTAACGAAAGCGCGCTTGTAGCTCGCTGATCGTTTCAGCTGCGGCATAAATCGGCAGCGGCTTGCCGATCATGCGGTTCACGGACCGTAAATCGTCGATGCCATGGGTATGATCGGCATGCGCATGGGTGAAGAGAACCGCATCGATTTTTTTGACGGCAGCGTCCAGTAATTGTTCGCGTAGATCGGGAGAGGTATCGACCAACAGGGTCGAACCGCCCTCCTCCACCAGGATCGAACAACGGCGGCGACGATTCTTCGGATTGGCCGGGTCGCACGCGCCCCAATCGCCGCCGATCCGTGGCACGCCCCAGGAAGGACCGCAGCCGAGGATCGTAACCCGCATTAGCCGTTCGCCGCCGGCTGCGCCTTCGTAAACAGGCGGAAGAAATTCTCGGTCGTGACGCGGCCTAGTTCCTCGACGCTGATGCCCTTGATCTGCGCAACCAGGGTGGCGGTATGGGTGATGAAGGACGGCTCGTTTTTCTTGCCGCGCATCGGGATCGGCGCGAGGAATGGCGCATCTGTCTCGACGAGGATACGATCGAGCGGCAGATCCTTGACGATGTCGCGCAGGTCTTGCGCGTTCTTGAACGTCACGATGCCGGACAACGAGATATAAAATCCGAGCGCCATCGCATGTTCGGCCAAGGCGCGGCCCGTGCTGAAGCAATGGATGACGCCCGCGGAATAATTTTCTTCCTCGAGCAGCGCGACAGTTTCGGCGTCAGCGTCGCGGGTATGGACGATTACCGGCAAGCCGGCTTCGCGCGCCGCGATGATATGGGCACGGAATGCCGAGGTCTGGCGATCCCGCGGGCTATGCTCGTAATAGAAATCGAGGCCAGTCTCGCCAAGCGCGACGACTTTCGGATGGCGCGTCAGAGCGAACAATGTCTCGGCCGCGGTGTCTTCGTCTTCGGCCTCGTGCGGATGGACGCCGACCGAACACCAAATATCGGGATCGCTTTCGGCGATCTCGCGCACCTTCGGGAACTCACGCAGCTTGGTTGATATCGTTAACAGCGTCTTAACACCGGCGCCGCGCGCGCGGGCGATGATCTGCGGCCGATCCGCATCTTCGGCGTAATCAAGATGGCAATGGCTATCGACGAGCATCGTGAGGTGCTGATTTCCAGGCTTGAGGATGGAATTCTATCTTAGAACCTGCGTGGTTTCGTCGCAATTTCGGCTTTCCTACCTCTGTCAAAAGGCATTTTTTTACCAAGCACACTTACATTCCAGCGTGACTTACGCCGTCACAAGGAATGCCCCGGATGGCTGCCGCCGCCGATTGGACAGGATTTCTATCCCGCACAAGGGTGGAATCGCTCGACGACCCGCAGAATTACCATGTCCTCAGCAGGACGATCATCAGCCTGATCGTGGGGATACTCGTCATTTTGTGGGGCATCTTCGGCTGGCTCACCCTCACCGAACGGCGGGCCGCCATCGCCGATGGCGAAAGCCGGATGGCGGAGATCGCAAACACCTACGTGCATTATGCGGTCCTCCTCGTACGGGTCGGCTACGAACCGAATGGCGACGTTCATGACACAAAGGGCGAAGCCTTTCACGGGCTGCGTGACGCACTTCATCCGCCCGAAGGTGCGACGATCACGCTGCGCCGGATGACGGAGTCTGATCTGACCGAAAACGGAGATTCCCGCATCGAGTCAGGGGTCATCATATCGGAATCGAGCCGGTCCGACGCACGGATTGTGGTACAGGCGAAATGGCCGGTGGATGAAGCCTTGAGAGAATGGCGCCGCGGTGCAGCCTTCGAAGGTGGCGGCCTCGGCATTCTCAGCATTTCCGTGATCGCTCTGGGTACTTTGCTGTTGCGTCAACTGCGCCGCCGCGCGAGCGAAGCGGCCGCGCTTCGGTTGGCGAAGGAACAAGCCGACGAGGCGAACCGGGCGAAGTCCGAATTTCTCGCGAACATGAGCCACGAAATTCGAACGCCGATGAATGCCATTCTGGGTATGACCGGGTTACTGCTGGACACCGATCTGAGCGACGAGCAACGGGATTACGGTGCGACGGTCCTCGAAGCCGGTGAATCGCTGCTGCTTGTCGTCAACGACATTCTCGATGTCTCGAAGCTCGAAGCCGGCAAGGTCGAACTTTTCGATGTCGAGTTTTCGCTTCCGGCGATGGTCGATGCGGTTATCTCGATGCTCGCCGCGAAAGCGCGCGAGAAAAAAATCGAACTCTGCGCCTTCGTCGATCCGGCGGCGCAGCGCGCTTTCCGGGGCGATCCGGCGCGTCTGCGCCAGGTGCTGGTCAATCTCGTTGGTAACGCCATCAAGTTCACCGAAAAGGGCTCCGTCACGCTTCAGATCGGCCTGAAGAACGAGGTTGCCGATGATGGCGTCCCGCCCCTGGTTCGCTTTGAAGTGATCGATACGGGCATTGGTATTTCCGAAGCACTGCAAAGCCGCCTCTTTGAAAAATTCAATCAGGCGGACAGTTCGATCACGCGGCGTTATGGCGGCACCGGCTTAGGGTTGGCGATCTGCCGGCAGTTGGTCGAGTTGATGGGCGGTCGTGTCGATATGACCAGCCGGCCGGGCATCGGATCGGCTTTCTTCTTCGAAATTCCGCTCGTTCACGCAGCAGCGATTGTCGTCGATCGTGCCAGCGTGCCGGAACAGCTCAAGAGCATTCGCGCGTTGATCGTCGATGACGTGAAAATGAATCTCGAAATCGTGGCGAAGCAACTTGGCAGCTACGAAATGGAAGTCGGCTTCGCCGAAGACGGCTTCGGTGCGATCGCCGAACTGGAACGCGCTTGGCATCGCGGAAAACCTTACGATATCGCGTTTCTCGATCAAATGATGCCTGGCATGTCGGGCGAAGAACTTGCGCAACGAATTCGGTCAGTCCCGGCGCTCGCCGATATCAAGCTGGTCCTCGTATCGTCGGCAGGGCTGCAGGATTTATCGAAATCGGTGATGGCGTCGCTGGACGCCGTTCTCGAAAAGCCAGCCCGACAACAAGATTTGTTCAATTGTCTCGTCCGTCTCTATCGCGGCGTCGGCGAGACCCTTCAACCCGTATCGGAACCTGCATCGGTTCCCGTGATAACAGAGAGAGCCTTACCCATGCGTATCCTCTTGGCCGAAGACAATAAGGTCAATCAACAGTTCGCGACCATCCTGCTGCGCAAGGCCGGATATGAAGTCGATACGGCGAATAACGGCGTTCAGGCCGTCGAGGCCGTGAAGCGCGAGGATTACGACCTCGTGCTGATGGATGTGCAGATGCCGGAATTGGATGGCGAACAGGCGACGCATCAGATCAGGGCTTTGGACGCGCCGAAATGCAATATTCAGATCATCGCCTTGACCGCCCACGCGATGGTCGGCGCGCGCGAACAATATATCGCCGCCGGCATGAACGACTACGTGTCGAAGCCGATCCGGCCCGACATCCTGTTGTCGAAGCTTGCCGCGATTGCGCGCGATCTGCCGGTTCGCGATGCGCCGGTGATGGAAGAAGCGTCGTCCCTGCCCGTGCAGCGCATGGATATCGACCGGGAGCGCTTGACCACC
>CAIJOA010000019.1 GCA_903822185.1 uncultured Rhodospirillales bacterium
CGATGACGCTTGTCTGCTCTAACCCTCATCCTGAGGAGCCCGCCGCAGCGTTAGCGAAGGCGGGCGTCTCGAAGGATGAAAGCCGAGGTGTCACGGGCCTCCATCCTTCGAGACGCCTGCTCCGCAGGCTCCTCAGGATGAGGACCAAGAGCGACGCTCCTCAAGACGAGGTGACAGAAAGGAGCAGCGCACCAGAAAAACGTCGGCCCTAATGCAGCCTGAACTCACCGTCGATCGCCTTGAGCTCGGCCGGCTTGATCAGGCGGGAGTGCGCGACCTGCACGGAGTGGAGCGGCCCCTCGAGCTTCTGTTGCCAGAATTCGAGAAACTTCTGCAGCTCGGGAAATTTCGGGAAAAGGTCGTAGGCCTGCCAGACGTAGGACTGAAGCAGCCACTGATGGTCGGGACGGCGATACAGTATGTGAGCGGTGGTCAAACCAAAGCCGTTGGCCTGTTTACGAAAGTCCTCAGAGACAGAACCCATTCGCACCCTCCATTGAAGAGTCGGACGAAGCTTCCATTCCCGGCACTAGGCATTGCAAGCCGAAATGGTGAACAAATTGTTTATAATCAAGGCGTTAGCAGCAATCATCACAGCTGCTAACAACCCTGCCGGTGGGGTTTCGCGCGCCGGCTCGTGATAATCCGGCGCCCGCGCGCCGGTTCCACCGCAGCCGTTAACCATTGAAAAAACAGAGATTTCACGAAATTATTGGCACTCTCGAAAAGTGAGTGCTAAAGAAACCGGCGACAGACCCTTGCGGGTCAAAACTGTGCCCCTACCTGCCGGTTGCAGGTGCAGGCATAGCCGGTCACCGAAAAACGCAAACCGTTCAATATCTTTGGAGGACTGCCATGAAGTTCCGCCCGCTTCACGATCGCGTTGTCGTCAAGCGCATCGATGCCGAGGAAAAGACTGCCGGTGGCATCATCATTCCCGACACCGCGCAAGAGAAGCCCTCGCAGGGTGAAATCGTCGCCGTTGGCCCCGGTGGCCGCGACGAAGCCGGCAAACTCATTCCGATCGACCTCAAGGTCGGCGACACCGTGCTGTTCGGCAAATGGTCGGGCACCGAAGTGAAGATCGACGGTCAGGATCTCCTGATCATGAAGGAAAGCGACGTCATGGGCGTCATCGAAGGCGGCGCCGCCGCCAAGAAGAAAGCCGCCTAACCGCTTATCCGCAGAAACTAAGGAAACAACACAATGGCTTCTAAAGACGTAAAATTCGGCGTCGAGGCTCGCGACCGCATGCTGCGCGGCGTCGACACCCTCGCCAATGCCGTCAAGGTGACGCTGGGCCCCAAGGGCCGCAACGTCGTTCTCGATAAGTCGTTCGGCGCCCCGCGCATCACCAAGGACGGTGTGACGGTCGCCAAGGAAATCGAACTTGAGGACAAGTTCGAAAACATGGGCGCACAGATGGTGCGCGAGGTCGCCTCCAAGGCTTCCGATGTTGCCGGTGACGGCACCACCACTGCCACCGTTCTCGCCCAGGCCATCGTGCGTGAAGGCGCCAAGTCGGTTGCCGCCGGCATGAACCCGATGGACTTGAAGCGCGGTATCGACCTCGCGGTCGAAGCCGTCGTCGAGCACCTCAAGTCGAATGCCAAGAAGGTCACCTCGAACGAGGAAATCGCCCAGGTCGGCACCATCTCGGCCAACGGCGATCGCGAAATCGGCGACTTCCTCGCCAAGGCGATGCAGAAGGTCGGCAACGAAGGCGTCATCACGGTTGAAGAAGCCAAGTCGCTCGAAACCGAACTCGACATCGTCGAGGGCATGCAGTTCGACCGCGGCTACATCTCGCCCTACTTCATCACCAACGCCGACAAGATGCGCGTTGAGTTCGAAGATCCCTACATCCTGATCTACGAGAAGAAGCTCTCGGGTCTGCAGGAACTGCTGCCGCTGCTCGAAGCAGTGGTGCAGACCGGCAAGCCGCTGCTGATCGTGGCTGAAGACGTCGAAGGCGAAGCGCTCGCCACCCTCGTCGTCAACAAGCTGCGCGGTGGCCTCAAGGTTGCCGCCGTCAAGGCGCCGGGCTTCGGCGATCGCCGCAAGGCCATGCTGCAGGACATCGCAATCCTGACCGGCGGCCAGGCGATTTCGGAAGATCTCGGCATCAAGCTCGAGAACGTCACGATCCAGATGCTGGGCCGCACCAAGAAGATCATGATCGACAAGGAAAACACCACGATCGTGAACGGCGCCGGCAAGAAGGCCGACATCGAAGCGCGCGTGGCGCAGATCAAGGCGCAGATCGAGGAAACCACCTCGGACTACGACAAAGAGAAGCTCCAGGAGCGTCTGGCCAAGCTCGCGGGCGGCGTCGCGGTGATCCGCGTCGGCGGCGCGACGGAGGTCGAGGTGAAGGAGCGCAAGGATCGCGTTGACGATGCGATGCATGCGACCCGCGCTGCGGTCGAAGAAGGCATCCTGCCGGGCGGCGGCGTCGCGCTGCTGCGCGCGCTGAAGGCGCTCGACGGCGTGAAGACCGAAAACGACGACCAGAAGACCGGCGTCGAGATCGTTCGCAAGGCCATTCAGACGCCGGCGCGCCAGATCGTCGAGAACGCGGGAATCGACGGCTCGGTCGTCGTCGGCAAGATCCTCGAAAACAAGGACTACGCCTGGGGCTACGACGCGCAGAAGGGCGAGTATGGCGATCTCTACAAGCTCGGGATCATCGACCCGGCCAAGGTCGTGCGCACCGCCCTGCAGGACGCCGCTTCGGTGGCCGGTCTGCTCATCACGACGGAAGCGATGATCGCCGACAAGCCGAAGAAGGAAGCGCCGATGCCCGCGATGCCCGGCGGCGGCATGGACTTCTGAACGGATCAGCGTTGCGTTCGCGTGCGTGACGGGAGGGCCGGGGCCTCGAAAGGGGCTCCGGCCTTTCCTGCTTTCGCGCAAATAAAAACCGCCGGAGCCTTCGCCCCGGCGGTTGGCGTTTCTTCAAGGCGGCGAGGAACTCACGCCGCCAGATTGCGCAGTACGTATTGCATGATGCCGCCGTGCTTGAAGTACTCGAGCTCGTCGAGCGTGGCGATGCGGCAGAGCAGCGGCACTTTCTTCTTCGTTCCGTCCGCGTACTGCACCGACATTTCCATCATCTGGCGCGGCTGCAAGCCGACCGCGAGGCCATTGATGGTGATGAGCTCGTCGCCCTTGAGGCCGAGCGTCTGCGCCGAGGTTCCTTCCTCGAACTGCAAGGGAAGAACGCCCATGCCCACGAGGTTGGAGCGGTGGATGCGCTCGTAGCTCCGCGCGATGACGGCGCGCACGCCGAGCAGGCGCGTCCCCTTCGCGGCCCAGTCGCGCGAGGAGCCGTTGCCATATTCCTCGCCGGCGAAGACGACGAGCGGAACGCCGGCGGCCTGATATTTCATGGAGGC
>CAIJOA010000020.1 GCA_903822185.1 uncultured Rhodospirillales bacterium
GCTGCGCGAATTCATCGCCTTGCGCGATGCCCTGTCAATCGCGGCGGCACAGGTGCGGTTGAACAACGATGTCCTCGAAGCAAAGGTCGCGCAGCGGACCCATGAACTGGCCGAGGCTAATACCGCCTTGACCGCGCAGATGGCCGCACGCGAACAGATCGAAAGTCAGCTTCGTCAGTCGCAGAAAATGGAAGCCGTGGGACAGTTGACCGGCGGCATCGCGCATGACTTCAACAACATGCTGTCGATCGTCATCTCCAGCCTCAATCTTTTGCAGCGGCGGATGGAACGCGGCGACACCAATATCGGGCGCTTCGTCGATTCCGCGATGGAAGGCGCGCAACGCGCCGCAACCTTGACCAGCCGCCTGCTCGCCTTCTCGCGGCAGCAGCCGCTGGCACCGCAGATCATCGATCTCAATCGCTTGGTCGCCGATATGTCGGAGTTGCTGCGGCGGACGCTGGGCGAGTCGATCAAGATAGAGACGGTGCTTGGCGCCGGGCTTTGGCGGAATCACACCGATCCGGCTCAGATTGAAAACGCGGTGCTCAATCTCGCCGTCAATGCGCGCGACGCCATGCCCGAGGGCGGGCGGCTGACGATCGAAACCGCCAACGCTTTTCTCGATGAAAAATATGTCGCGTCACTCGACGGCGTCGCGTCCGGTCAATACGTCCAGATCGCCGTGACCGACACTGGCGGCGGCATGACCGAAGACGTCATCAACCATGCCTTCGATCCTTTCTTCACGACGAAGAAGCTGGGCATGGGAACGGGGTTGGGGCTGTCGCAGGTCTATGGCTTCGTCAAACAATCGCGCGGCCATATCAAAATCTATTCCGAGCCGGAACACGGCACGACCATCAAGATTTATCTGCCGCGTCATTACGGCGACGCACAGACCGAAGCGACGCATGCGGAGGTTCCGGCCTTGCTGACAGGCTCGCCCGATGAAGTGATCCTGGTGGTCGAAGACGAGGATAAGCTGCGGCACCTGACCGTCGATACGCTGCGCGAACTTGGTTACACCGTGCTGGAAGCCAACGGCGCCGCTCAGGCGCTCGACCTGATCGACCGGCATGGCGAGATCGATCTTCTGTTTACCGACATCGTCATGCCCGAGGTCAGCGGCCGAAAGCTGGCCGACGAAGCGTTGAGAAGGCGGCCGGACCTGCGGGTTCTTTTCACCACCGGCTTTACCCGCAACGCCGTGGTCCATAACGGCATCCTCGACACCGGCGTTAACTTTTTGCCCAAGCCCTTCTCGATGGAAGACCTGGCCGCCAAGATCCGCCAGGCCCTCTCCGACGATCGGCCATGAAAGCGTTGTCAAAGAGTCACACCGCCCCGAAGAACACACAATTACCGGTTATCCGATCAGTGAAGCACGACCCGATTTCCCCTATCCTTGGGGTATCGTGAAGAATCGGAACCCACCCGCTCGTCAGATGATTATCATGTGCCGTGATACGACACGGCCTTCCGGAGAAGTTTCAGCGTGATCGCAAAGAAGATAGTCGAAAAGGCAGTGGAAGGCGGCTGGCGGTATTCCTGCTCGCCGACGATTTTCACTTCCCTCGGCGACGGCACGAAATGCGATTACACCGGCGCCAACGAGCATTGGTCGGTCTGGATTCGGGTGGATAACGGCTCATCCATCTGCGTGCCGCACGAGCAGACCGTGCTGACCCGCGAATTCTGGCAAGGTCTGGCGAAGTCCCTGCGCTGGAACAAGACCGATCAGGCTTATCTCGAAAAGGCGGAGCAATTCTATCGCCTGCTGTTGATCGGCGGCGATACAGCCGGATTCTGGGACGATTTGCTGAAAGAATCCGTGGCGGCCTAACCCACCGGCTCCATTCCATCGCGCTTTACCCTTGGCGACCCTGCGCATAAGCTTTGTGGCGGGAAGGAAACGCCATGAACGATACCAATCCGCTGTTTGGCCGGAACCGGCTGAAGCTTGGCCTTTTCGGCGTCAATGTCAGCAACGGCTGCGCCGTCACAACCGTGCCGGAGCGGTTCGGCGCGACTTGGCCCGAAGCCCTTGCCATCGCCCAGATGGCCGATGGTTTCGGTTTCGAGGCTCTGGTTCCGGTCGCGCGCTGGAAGGGTTTCGGCGGCGAGACCAACATGAACGGCACCAATTTCGACACTTACACGTGGGCCGCGGGCATCGCCCAAGCGACCAAGCGCATCGGCGTCCTGACCACCTCGCATGTGCCGACGGTGCATCCGATCATGGCCGCCAAGCAATCGACCACCGTCGATCACATCAGCAACGGCCGTTTCGCTCTCAACATCGTTTGCGGCTGGTTCGCGCCGGAACTCGAAATGTTCGGCCGCGACATCATGGAACACGACACACGGTACGATTACGCCGCCGAGTGGATCGAGATCATGAAGCTGTTGTGGTCGCGCGAAGATGAATTCGATTACGAGGGAAAATTCATCCGCGTCAAAAAAGGCTTCGCCATGCCGAAGCCGATCCAGAAGCCGTTTCCGCCGCTGATGAACGCCGGCAGTTCCGGCAAGGGACGCGACTTCGCGGCGAAATATGCGGATATCGCGTTCCTCCATATCGACGCCAGCGACCTCGATAAGGCCAAGGCGCATATCGACAGTTATCGCAAGCTAGCGCGCGAAGAATATGGCCGCGAGATTCACATCTGGTCGAATTGCCATGTGACCCAACGCGACACGCAGAAAGAAGCCGAGGATTATCTGCAGCATTACGTCGTAACCAAAGGCGACGATGTCGCCGCGGAGAACATCCTCGCTATCCAGGGCGTCCAGATGCAGCGCCTGCTGAGCGAAGAGCGCGAATACCGTAAGTTCAACGTTAAGGCCGGCTGGGGCGGCATGCCGTTGGTCGGCACCGCCGATCACATCGTCGAGAAGCTTATCAAGCTGAGCAGCATCGGCCTCGATGGCATTCTGCTGAGCTGGGTCGATTATCTCGACGGGATGAGGCGCTGGCACCGCGACGTGACACCACGATTGGAGCAGGCCGGATTACGCTTGCCGCTGACCGATTAGCCCGCGAGCGCCAATTCATTTTTATTCGTCACCCCCGCGAAAGCGGGGGGTCCATCTATCAACGACACGGTTTGCGCCATGGATTCCCGCTTTGGCGGGAATGACGAATTATAAGGGGCGCTTCAAACTCGGCATCAGTCGCAGCGCGTTCTCATATTCGATCGCGCGAATATCGGCAGCGCTGAGCCCAAGCCCAGCTAGGCCATCGACCGTGCTTTCCGGCTTCACGTAGGGAACGTCCGTCCCGAACAAAAGCTTTACCGCGGTCGTCAGCGCCAGCAGCGCCGCCATCGCCGGCGGATTAGTCACCGACACGACGTCGAAATTGAGTTTGCGGAATTCGGCAATGGCGCCGTCTGGCATCAGTTCGGCAAGATCCTTGCGGACATTCACCAGATTGGCGACGCGATGCGCCAGCATGGGGATGGTGCCGCCGCCGTGCGAGAAGATAAAGTTGATATCCGGGCAACGCTTTACCGTGCCGCCATAGACGAGACTCATGATCGCCCGCGTCGTATCGAACGGATATTCGATCATCGGCGCGTTGAGATCGGGCAGCAGATTGCTGCAGCAGCCCGGCACCGTCGGATGAAAAAAGATCGTCGCCTTACGGCGGTTCAATTCGTCGAACACCGGCGCGAACGCCGGATCGCCCGGCCATTGCGTTTCGTAACTCGTCTGCATCTTGAAGCCATCGCATTTCAAGACGTCGGCGGCATATTCGATTTCCTTGAGGCACAGATCGACATGCGGCAGCGGCAACAACGCGAACATACCGAAACGGCCTGGGTGATCGACCGTCAATCGCGCGGCGAACTCGTTGCAGTCGCGCGCCAACGCATGCGCGCGCGCCGGATCGTCCGGGCGCGTGATCACTGTCGAGATCGACGTGACGGTCGTCGCGATGCCGGCGCGGTCCATCGCGTCGAGCGACATGCTGGGCGTCCATTGCGCGATGGTATCGAAGCCGAGCGCGCGGCCTGCCATCCGCTCACGCTCTTCGTCGATCCAGCGCGGCGGCAGGATGTGATGATGGACGTCGATGCGATGCGGTGCCGTGCTCATGATGTCTTCCTCCCGACTCTTTTAGATTTCTATCGGCCAGCTTAGCAGAAGCGCGTCCTTGTCCGCCAAAGTCGTTCTGCTAACGTCGATAACAATAAAAGATAGGGAGACCGCCAATGACCGAAACCGCGGCATCGCTGCTGGCCAAGGCAAAAGAGCTCGCACCGTTCTTCAGCGCGAATGCGCCGCGCAACGAAGCCGCCGGGATGCTGGTACCCGAAACCATCGACGCGCTGAAAAGCAGCGGCCTCTTTCACATGCTGGTCCCAAGCTGCTTCGGCGGCGTCGAGGTCGATCCGGTCCAAGCGCTCGAAATCATCGAGGCGGTCAGCTACGGCGACGGCTCGACCGGTTGGGTGCTGATGGCGGCGCAGATCTGCACCGGCGCGGCCGCGGCCTATCTTCCACCCGAGACGGCGAAGGCGCTGTTTACGAACGCGACACCGGTCGTGGCAGGACAGGGAGCGCCGAACGGCCGCGCCGTTCGCGATGGTGACGGCTTTCGTCTCAGCGGCAAGTGGGGCTATGCCAGCGGGCTGCGTCACGCTGATTACATTCATACCGGCGGTACGGTGATCGAGGACGGCAAGCCGCGCCTGATCCCCGGCACCAACCAGCCGGATTACCGTACCTTCATCGTCCCCGTGCGCGACGCCAAGTTTGAGGGAAACTGGGACGTGATGGGTTTGAAGGCGACGGGCAGCATCGATTACAGCATCGACAATGTCTTCGTGCCCGAAGCCTTCACCCATTCGCCGATATCGACCACGCCCAACCAGGGCGGAAGCTTCTTCCATCTCGGCCTGCTCGCCATGACATCGATCGGCCATAGCGGCTTTGCCCTCGGCGTCGGCCGGCGGGCGCTCGATGAGTTGGCCGCGCTGATGCAGCAGAAAGCGCCGCGGCGCGGCTTCCTGCCGCCGGTCGCGGAGACGGACGGTTTCCAGGAACGCTTTGGCGCGGCCGAGGCGGATCTTCGCGCGGCCCGCGCCTTCATTTATGAAATCTGGGGCGATATCCGCGACACGGTTCAACGCGGCGATCCATTGAGCACGCGGCAGATGACCTTGCAGCGGCTTGCCCTCAACCATGTCACCACGGCCGTCGCCGAGATCGTCACCTTCACCTACAAAGCCGCCGGCGGAGTCGCCCTGCGCGAGAGCGTCGTGCAACGCTGTTTCCGCGACATGTTCGCCGGGACACAGCATTTCCTCACCACGCCCACCGTCCTCAAAGAGTGCGGCCGGGAACTGGCCGGGCTGGCCGATGGGCAGGTTTGGAATATCTTGGGCCTCGTGGATCGTCCCTGAGGCGAAGACTCGTAGGGCTGGAAATTCCGTGGGCGGATCGGTAGGTTTCCGAGAGTCGCGATACACGTAAAAGCAGGTCCGGAGGAAACGTTCATGGATTTCGGGATTTTTTCGAATAGCCGGCGCCCGACCCGCGCCCTGGCGGATTCCTGGACCCGTGACATCGAGGAAATTCAGGTCGCCGACCAGTTGGGCATGAACGTCGCCTGGATCAGCGAGCATCAATCGCCCGCCGAATTGATCATCTGCAAAGCCGCCGGCGTGACCAAGAACATCAAGCTGGGCTCGGCCGTGCGCCCGCTGGCCTATTACCACCCGCTGCAAGTCGCGATCGAGGCCAACGCCTGCGATCAGCTGACCAACGGGCGTTACCAACTGGGCGTCGGCTTTGGTTTTTACCCGGCGCAAATGCAGCAGCGCGGGCTCGATTTCGCCAAGACGCGCGACATGATGCACACCTCGGTCGAGCTGATCCTGAAGTTGTGGAACAGCAAAGAGCCGATCGATTTCGACGGCCCGTTCTGGACCGGCCGCGCGATGGAAGCGAAGCCCGAACCGGTGCAGAAGCCGCATCCGCCGATCGGCATCGCCCTCAGCAAGACCGCGTCCTCGGCCCAGCTCGCGGGACGGTTGGGCCTCCTGCCTCTGACGGGCGATTTCATTCCCGTGCCGCGCCTCAAAATGATGGGCGACGCTTTCGTCGCCGCGCAGGTCGCCGCCGGCAAGCCCGCGCGCCGCAAGGATCTGCACGCGACCCGCGTCATCTATGTCGCCGAGACCGATGCGAAGGCGCGCGAGGATATGCGCGAGTCCTATGAAGAAACCATCCGCTGGGAAATCAAGAACACGCCGCATCATCAGGTCGAGCGCATTCCCGAAGGCGGCACGCTCAACGACATCACCTATGATTACCTGATCGAGACCGGCAACCTGTTCATCGGCAGCCCGGAGACGGTCCAGAAGCGCATCGCCGATTTCTACGACAAGAGCGGCGGCTTCGGCACGCTGATGTTCCACGCTGGCCGCGACTATGCGACGCCGGAAAAACTCAGCCGCTCGATGAAACTGTTCATGGACGAAGTCGCGCCGCGCATCCGCCATCTCGATCCCGATCAGGCGCTCGCAGCGGAATAAAGAAGGTCGATTGCACTCGACCCCGAGCCCTTCGACAAGCTCAGGGTGAGGTGAAAGCGAGACTGGCCCTTCGGTCGATGCCCGACACAGACCATCCTCACCCTGAGCCTGTCGAAGGGCGCTGGATGAAATTGCAACGAAACGACAAACGGCGCAGATGATCTCCGCGCCGTTTTCATTTGTCCGCGATGGCACGCTTGCCGTCAACCTTCCAGTGTGGCCAAATCAGTCTCACAGCGGCTTTCGAAATGCCGCGACGATTTGGAGGAACACCTTGAAACATTGGCTGATCGCCGCCTTGCTGCTCGCCGCCACACCCGCCTTTGCGCAGGAAGCGGCGCCGGAAATACCGTTCGATTCCGCACCCGACTTCCTCAAGCTGCCCAAGGACATGTATCTGGGCGAAGCCTCGGCGGTCGCGGTCAATTCCAAGGGCCATATCTTCGTCTTCTCGCGCGGCGGGTCCAGCATGGGGCCGGCCTTTGCCGAGACGGCGGCGCAGTTGCTGGAATTTGCGCCGAACGGTCAGTTCGTGCGCGAGATCGGCAAGAATCTTTATGCCTGGTCCTTCGCCCATGGCGTGAAGATCGACCGGCACGACAATATCTGGGCCATCGATAAAGGCTCGGACATGATCGTCAAGTTCAAGCCCGACGGCCGCGTCGATATGGTGTTCGGCCGCAAGCAGGAAGCGTCGGACGACGATACCGCGCCGCTGAAACATCCGAACCCGCCACTGCCCGCGGTCGATGGCCGCTTCCGCCAGCCGACCGACGTCGCCTTCGACCAGCACGACAATGTCTTCATCAGCGACGGCTACATCAATTCGCGCATCGCCAAGATCAACAAGGACGGCTTCTGGGTGAAGTCCTGGGGCGATCGCGGCAGCGAGCCGGGCCAGTTCAGCACCGCCCACGGCATCGGCACCGACGCCCAAGGAAACGTCTATGTCGCCGACCGCAGCAACCGCCGCATCCAGGTCTTCGACGGCGACGGCAAATTCCTGCGCCAGTTCAGCATCGACCAGCCGGTGCCCGCCGACGCTTACGAGATCATCGGCAACAAGCCGGCGGATTCGATGGCTGCGGGCACGCCGCCCCTGCTGAAGCCGGGCGCGCCTTGGGTTATCTGCATCAGCCCGCCGCCGCATCAGTTCCTCTTCACCGCCGATGCCTTCCCGGGCCGGGTCTATAAAATGACCCTCGACGGCAAGGTGGTCGGAATGCTGGGCAAGGCCGGGCGGCAGTTGAAGCAGTTCGGCTGGATTCACGGCATGGCCTGCCCGAACGAGAACACCCTGTTCGTGGCCGAGGCGCTGAATTGGCGGGTCCAGAAACTGACCCTTCACCCGGCGAAAACGGCCCAAGCCGACACCGCGAAGACCGCCAAGGCCAAATGACGGGTGGGCGCGCGGCGTGGGCCGCCGCGCGCTTGACCTAAACCCCGCTTCAAGCGACCCTGCGCGCCTTCAAGCAGGAAAGCCTTTGCCATGGATTCGACCGAACGCCGCACGCCCTCCGCCAACGATCTCGACCGGTTCGGGTTGAGGCGGTTCCTTGAGGACGCGGTCGCCGCAGGCCTTTGCGACGTTCACACCGCACCGATCGACCTCGCCGATGTCGCCGAGAAGATGGAAAGCGACAACGCCGTCTGGTTCAAATCCGCCGGCCCGGAAAAGGCCGAGCTGGCCGGAGGCGTTATGGGCAGCCGGTCGCGCCTCGCCCTCGCCTTCGGCGTCAAACCGGACAAGCTGCTGGCCGAGGTCATGCGCCGCCTGCAGAACAAGCCCGAGATCGTCGAGATCAGCCGCGACCAGGCCCCGGTGCAACAGGTCGTCCTGACCGGCGACCAGATCGATCTGACCACCCTGCCGGCGCATCTGTCGCACGGCCTCGACGGCGCGCCGTACATCTCGGCCTCGATCGACTATGTCTTCGACAAGGCCACCGGCCTCACCAATGTCGGCGTCCGCCGCCTGATGCTGCGCGGCCCGACCGAGACCGGTGTCGATCTGGTCAGCCCCAGCGATCTGCGCGCCATCTATGAACAACATGCGGCGCGCGGCGAGAATCTGCCGGTCGCCTTCACCGTCGGCGTCAATCCGATCGACATGGTCGCGGCGACGATGCGCATGCCCGTCGATGAGATGGGCCTTGTCGCATCATTGCGCGATGCGCCGCTGCATGTCGTCAAATGCATCACCAACGACATCCGCGTTCCCGCCGATGTCGAATATGTCATCGAGGGTTATTTCGATTCGCGCGGCCATGTCGAATCCGAAGGGCCGTTCGGTGAGTTCCTCGGCTATTACGGCGGCGTCAAACAGAACCCGGTGTTCCATTGCACCGCGATCACCCACCGCCGCAATCCGGTGTTCCAGGCCGCGACCATCGGCGGTTATCGCAACGACCGCACCGACACGGCGATGCTGAATGGGCTTCGTACCGAAGCGATCGTGTGGCAGTCGCTGCAAACCGCGGTACGCGAGCCGCTGAACGTTTATGCGACGCCGGCGTCGGGCGGCATGTTCAATGTCCGCATTTCGATGCGCCAGCGCGTGCCGGGCGAGGCGCGCAACGCGATCCTCGCCGCCTTCTCGTGCCTGGCGAACATCAAGAACGCCTTCGTCGTCGATCCCGATATCGACATCTTCTCGGATTCGCAGATGGATTGGGCGCTGGCGACCCGGTTCCAGCCCGATCGTGACCTGATCGTCGAAAGCGGCCTCAGGACCCTGCCGCTCGACCCGTCGATCGCGCACGGCACCCGCGTCGGCGGCAAGGCGGGCTTCGACCTGACCTGGCCCTTCGGTACCGGCGGCGCGATGGAGCGCACCGTGCCCGAGACGCCGAAATACCAGGGCAAGAAATTCGCCAGCGTCGAGGCCGCCCTGACCGACGGCCCCAAGACCTTCGAGGAGTTGATGACCGCGATCGGCAGCCGGGATGGGCGCGAAATCGTCCGGACGCTGGACGGTTTCCGCAAGGCCGGAACGCTGGGCCGCGACGAGCGTGGGCGGTGGGCCTTGCGCCCAACCCAAACCCCGTGAATATTACGCGCCTTCAAGTTTCAGGAGAGTGAGATGGCACGGAAAGTCATGATTTCCTGCGCGCTGACCGGCGCCGCGGATACCCCCGGCAAAAACCCGGCCGTTCCGGTGACGCCGAAAGAGATCGCCGAATCCGGCATCGCCGCTGCCAAGGCGGGCGCCGCCATCATCCATATCCATGTCCGCGACCCCCAGACCAAGGGGCCGAGCATGGAATTGGCCTATTATAAAGAGGTCATGGATCGGGTTCGCGACAGCGGCACCGACGTCATCATCAACCTGACCACCGGCGCGGGCGCCCGCTTCGTCCCCGGCAGCAACGATCCGATGATCCCCGATCCGCGTTCGACCATGGTGTCGCCCGCCGAACGCGTCAGCCATGTGGTCGAACTGAAACCCGAAATCTGCTCGATCGATATGGGCAGCATCAACATGGGCAACTTCGTCTTCATCAACACGGTGCCGCAGATCGAAGAGATCGCCACGGCGATCCGCGATGCCGGCGTCGTACCCGAGATCGAAGTGTTCGAACCCGGCCATATCCTTCTCGCCAACAAGATGATCCAGAGCGGCCACTTCAAGACGCCGACCCTGTTCCAGGTCTGCCTGGGCGTCCTCTGGGGCACGCCGGCCACGCCCGACGCGATGAAGTTCATGACCGACCTTCTGCCGAAGCAGGACTGCACCTGGTTCACCTTCGGCTGCGGCGCGCAGCAGTTCCCGATGGTCGCGCAGGCGATGCTCTATGGCGGCCATGTCCGCGTCGGCCTTGAGGACAATCTCTATCTCGCCAAGGGCCAGCTCGCCCCGTCGAACGCGGCGCTGGTCGCGAAAGCGGCAGGCATCATCGAAACGTTGGGCGAAGAGCTGGCGACCCCGGCCGAAGCCCGCAAGATGCTGGGCCTCAAGGCCGCTTAATTTCTACGTCATTGCGAGAAGCGTCAGCGACGAAGCAATCCAGTGGGCTTACAGACTGGATTGCTTCGCTTCGCTCGCAATGACGATTTCTAACTCTTGAATAATTTCTCGAATCCGTTCCAGACCGAATCATAATCGCGCTGCAGCGCTGTTGTTTCGAGCGCGAAGCGGGTCGGGCACAGCACCTGCTGCGTCTCGAACATGAAGGCGAGGCCGAGGTCCCAGTAGAACGGTTTGAGGTCCGCGGTCGAGTTCGTCACGAAGCTCGCCTGATCGGGACCATGGCCGGCCATGCAGTTATGAAGACTGCCCCCGCCCGGCACGAAGCCGCCGGCCTTGGCGTCATAAGCGCCGTTAATGAGCCCCATATATTCGTTCATCACATTGCGATGAAACCACGGCGCGCGAAAGCTGTGTTCCGCCACCATCCAGCGCGGCGGGAAAATGACGAAGTCGAGATTGGCCGTGCCGGTAACGCCCGACGGCGAGGTCAGCACGGTGAAGATCGACGGGTCGATATGATCGAAGCTGACCGTGTTGATCGTGTTGAAGCGGGCGAGGTCATATTTGTACGGCGCATAATTGCCGTGCCAGGCGACGACATCGAGCGGGCTGTGTCCGATCTCGGTCGCCCACAGATGACCGGCAAATTTCTGCACGATCTGCGTCTTCGGATCGCGATCTTCGAATGACGCAACCGGCGTTTGGAAGTCGCGTGACGCAGCAAGACCGTTCGATCCAATCGGCCCCAGTTCGGGGAGACGCAACATCGCGCCGTAATTTTCGGCGACATAGCCGCGCGCCGTCGCATCCAGAATCTCGGCGCGGAATTTGACGCCGCGCGGCATGACCGCGATCTCACCGGGGGCGATATCAACGATACCCAGTTCGGTGACGAGACGCAGGCGGCCTTCCTGCGGCACGAACAACAATTCACCGTCGGCATCGAAAAAGACGCGATCCGTCATCGAGCGGTTGGCGCGATAAAGATGCACCGCCATGCCGGTATGTGCGGCGGCCTCGCCATTGCCGCAGATCGTTACCAGCCCGTCGATGAAATCGGCCGGCCCGTCCGGCATCAGCAGCGCATCCCAGCGCAGACGATTGGGCGTCGGCTCGGCTTCGGTGAACGGCGCGCTGCGGATGAGGCCGTCATCCAACCGCTTGAACGGCGGATGCATCGCCGAAGGACGAATACGATAGAGCCAACTGCGCCGGTTTTCGGCGCGCGGTGCGGTGAAGGGCGTGCCGCTGAATTGTTCGGCGTAGAGCCCCAGCGGCGCTTGCTGCGGTGAGTTTTGTCCGGACGGCAACGCGCCCGCAACGGCCTCGGTCGCGAAATCGTTGCCGAAGCCGGATAGATAGTTTGTCACCGCAACATGCCCGACCGCCGCAGCGAGGCGATCATCGAGGTTTCGAGGAGATGCGTGTAGGTCGCCTCGCGCGATGCGCCGAGCGCGCGCCAAGCATCGAGGTTACGCGCCCGTACTTCCGGGTCACGTTCTTCCATCAGCTTCTTGTTGCGCCCCGTCTGGCCGAGGATCGCCTGAACCGCTTCGGGTTTGCGTTGTGGCTCGTAGCCGTCGAGTTCGCTTTCGGGCGCTTCGCCGTGCCAGACGCGCGCGAGACGTTGCGTCAGATTGACCGCATCGTGAATGCCGCCATTGAGGCCGAGCCCACCCAGCGGATTGTTGATATGCGCCGCGTCGCCGGCAAGAAAGCCGCGGCCGCGACGATAGGTCTGCGCCACGCGCTGACTGACGCGATAGATCGCTTTAACGACGATCTCGTAAGGCTCCGAACGCGGCCAGAGATTTTGCAGGCAGTTCTGCAGATAGGCTTCCTGCATCGCATCGTCCGGTTCGACGTTCGGATCGACCGGCGCCACGATACGCCACATGTCGGGGATTTCCAGCAGCACATACCAGTTGTCGGGATCGGCTGTGTAATTGACCGAACAGATATCGCCCATCTGCGTCTTGAAGTCGTAGCGCGTGCCGGCGACGAGGAAATGTTCGGGATAGGTGAAGCCTTCGAATTCGATATTCAGCGCCTTGCGGACGAGGCTGCGCCCGCCATCGCCGGCGATGAGAAAATCGCCTTTGAAGGTCTTCGGTCCCAAAGGACCTGTCGTCTCAACGACGGCCTCGTCATCGCCCATCGTGACTTTCGTCACCTCGTGCGAGAGCAACAGTTCGACGTTCGGCATCTTGCGCAGTTCGGGATAGAGCCAGCCGACCAGCTTGAATTGTTCGCATTGCAAACGGTACGGATGCCGCGTGTCGTTCTT
Organism: uncultured Rhodospirillales bacterium; assembly: GCA_903822185.1. Classification (GTDB taxonomy): domain Bacteria; phylum Pseudomonadota; class Alphaproteobacteria; order ATCC43930; family CGMCC-115725; genus CAIKMD01. The sequence continues at coordinate 12,806 of CAIJOA010000020.1, forward strand.
GAGCATCGTCATGTCGAATTCGACGATCTTGCCTTGCTGCCGGTCGCGATATTGCATCAGCGGACAGATGAGGCCCATCGACACCATTGCCTGCGCCGCACCGCATTCCTCCAACAGATCAAGCGTCGGCGGCTGAATCGTCGATGCGCGATAATCGAGGACGACATCGTCGGCCCGTTCCAACACCGTCACCGGAATGCCGCGCTGCGCCAACAACAACGCCGCGACGGAACCCACCGGCCCGCCGCCGACGATAAGAACGCGATCATGCTTCAGCCGCATCGTTACGCCTTGCACATCGGCGGAGTGCCAAGCCGTTCGCGCGGCGTGCCGAGGACGCCTTCGACAGCACAGGCGATCGCCACCAGTTTCTCGTCATCGCCGCCTTTGGCAATCAGCTGCAGCCCGACCGGCATGCCGAGACGATCGAGCCCGACCGGCAGGGTTGCGGCGCAGAGCCGGAGGAAATTTCCCGGCACCAGATTGTGAACGATGCCGCGATTGCGCGCCCAGAATTTTTCCGGTCCTTGTTCTTCGGTCATGACATGCGGCGTCAGCATCACGGTCGGCGTTGCGATGACATCGACATCGTCGAACCGGGCGACGGCGCGTTTTTCCGCATCGGCCAAGCGCATCAGCCGCGTCAGATATTCGCGCGCGGGGATATTGGCCGCGCCATTGACCGCCGGCGCGTTGACGGGGTCGATGGTCGCCAGCCAATCCGGCAATTCACGATCGAGGAAGGCGCGGAACTCGATGCCCGAGACGCCGCCTTCGGCAAAGACCGCGAAAGCTTCGGCCGCTTCCGGCAAAGACTTCTCGCGGACCATCGCACCAGCACTTGCGAGGGAATCGAGCGCCTGTTTTACGACTTTGGCGATACCGTTTTCGCAGCCGTCCCAGAACCAGGAGTCCGCGAGGCCGATGCGCAGCCCCTGCACACCCGACGGCACGCGGCGCATAAAGTCGAAGCCGTCGCCCAGTTGCGGATCGAGCGCGGCGAAGCTGAAGGCCGCATCGGCCATACTGCGCGCCATGATGCCCGGCGTATCGAAGGTGAAGCTGAGCGGGACGATGCCTTCGCTGGACCAGCGGTCCTTGGTGAATTTCAAACCGGCATTGCCGGTCATCGACGCGGGCAACCGCACCGATGCTGCCGTGTCGCTGCCGAAAGCGAGCAGCGCCGAGCCTTCGCAAATTGAAACGCCCGCGCCGCTCGACGAGCCGCCGGGCGAGCGATGTAGCTTCGCATCCCAGGGATTGCGCGGTGCGCCGTAATGCGCGTTATGGCCGGTGCCGCCGAAGGCGAATTCGACCATATGCGTCTTGCCCATCACCGTGCCGAGTTGTCGGCGCAGGCTGGCGACGACGGGACCATCGACTTCGAATTTTGCCGGCAGGCGTTTCGGCGATCCCGCATAGGTTGGAAAGCCCGAGACGGCAAAAAGATCTTTGATCGAAGTCGGTATGCCCTGCAGCGAACCGGCACGTGCGCCGACGGCGAAAGCCGCATCGGCGGCATCGGCGCATTTACGCGCATGATCCGGCGCCCATTGCGAATAGGCCATCAGCTTCTCGCCGCAGCGATCGTGATTGGCGATCGCTTCTTCGGCCAAAGTACGCGCCTTGATCTCGCCTTCGCCCATCAGCACGGCAAGCTCGGCGATGGGGCGTGTCAGCGCCTCGGTCATCGTGGCCTCCCTTTATTTCTTGTCGAGTTGATCGATCCAGTCATTGAGCACGCTCTGCGCCTTGGGCGCAAGCAGCGGTGCGTATTGTCCGGCATCGGCGCGCAGCGTGCCGAGCGCGACACCCGGCGTCGTCGCGATCTCAAGCGTATGACCGACATACCAGCGTTCGAGCCCCTTGCCGCTGGCCTCAAGATGAAATTGCAGCGCGAGCCCATGTTTCTCCCAGGCGAAAGCTTGGTTCGACGTCAGTTCGGTCGAGGCGAGATGCGTCGCGCGGTCGGGCAGATCGAAGGTGTCGCCGTGCCAATGCAGAACCTTGGAACCGGGCGTCACGAAACGCAGTGGCGAAACTTGGCCGTCTTCGCTGAGATTGATCGGCGCCCAGCCGAGTTCCTTCTTGCCCGGATAAACCCGCGCGCCCAGGACCCGCGCCATCAACTGCGCGCCAAGGCAGATACCGATCACCGGACGATTCTGCTTGAGCCGCGTTTCGATCAAACGCAGTTCGGCATTGATGAACGGATAGGACGCTTCTTCATAAGCACCAATCGGCCCGCCCAACACCGCCAGCACGTCGCACGAAGCAAGGTCCGGTGCGGTCAGATCATCGACCGGTGCATCGCGATAGCTGATTTGATAACCGCGCGCTTCGAGCGGCGCGGCAAAGCCATCCAGATCCTCGAAGGCGACATGACGGATCGCGATGAGGTTCGGCATGGTTATCCCTTCGCCGTTTCGGTTTTAAAGGGCCGCGCCAACAGCCCCTCAATGGTTTTGTCGATCGCAGCGCCGTGATGCAGCACTGCCTCGACGGCCGCGACGATCGGCATGTCCACCTTCAACTTGCGGGCAAGTTCCGCCGTCGCCGCCGCCGAGCTGACGCCTTCGGCAACCGAACGCCGCGCGGCGAGATAGGTTTTCAAATCCTCGCCTTTGCCCAATGCAAAGCCCAACGCGTGATTGCGCGATTGCGTGCTGGAACAGGTGAGGGTGAGATCGCCGAGGCCCGAAAGCCCCATCAGCGTTTCCGGCCGTCCGCCCATTGCGAGCGCCAGCCGCACCATCTCGTTGAGGCCACGCGTGATCAAAGCCGCGCGCGCGTTGTCGCCGAAATCGCGACCCATCACGATGCCGCAAGCGATGGCGAGAACATTCTTCACCGCGCCGCCGATCTGCGCACCGGCGACATCGTCCGACAGATAGGGTCGGAATTCACGCGTGCCCATCGCGGCGATAAGTTGTTGTCCCAACGCCGCATCGGCGGCGGCGAGCGTTACCGCCGTCGGCAAGCCACGCGCAACCTCGGCCGCAAAGGTCGGACCGGACAGCACGGCGACAGATGCTTGCGGTAAGGCCGCCGCAACCACGTCGCTGAGCATCGCGCCGGTTTTTTCTTCAATGCCCTTGGCGCAGATCACCGCCGGCGTCCCGGCTGCGACATGCGATACCAGCGCTGCACAGGTCGCACGCAGATGTTGCGCCGGCGGCACGAGCAGCAGCGCCTCAGCCGTCGCCACCGTGGCGAGATCGTTCGTTGCAACGATGCCTGAATTGAGCGCGATGCCCGGCAGAAAGACTTTGTTCTCGTTCTGGCGATTGATCGTCTCGACAACGTCCGCTTCACGCGCCCACAGCACGACGTCGCGGCCGGCGCGATGCAGCACTTGCGCTAAAGCCGTGCCCCAGGCGCCGCCGCCGATGACGCCGAACCGTTGCATCGCACTCATGCCTTCACCCCCGCACCACGCATCGGCGCCGCGCCCGGATCGAGCGGCCAGCGCGGACGCGGCGCGAAATCCAATCCATCGACCAAGCCAAGTTTCATCCGTTCGAGTCCGGCCCAGCCGATCATCGCGCCATTATCGGTGCAGAGCGATACCGGCGGCGCGACGAAATCGAGACAGGCGTTTTGCGCCAAGTTGGTCAGTCGCGTCCGCAGCGCCGTGTTTGCGGCAACCCCACCGGCAACGACCAGTGTCTCTCCGTCCGGATGGCGGTTGCGGAAAATCGCGATCGCGTGGCGCGTCCGGTCGGCAAGGCTATCGACGATCGCGGCCTGAAGCCCGGCGGCGAGATCGGCTTGGTCTTGCGCCGCAAGGACACCGTCCGGCGCTTGGCGCTCGACCGCCAGCCTGAGCGCCGTCTTGAGACCCGAAAAGGAGAAATCGCAGCCATCCCGCCCAAGCATGGGCCGGGGCAATAGGAAACGTTTAGCGTCGCCTGCAGCAGCCGCCCGTTCGATGGCCGGGCCGCCGGGATAATCGAGGCCCAACAGCTTCGCGCCCTTGTCGAAGGCTTCGCCCGCGGCGTCGTCGATGGTAGTGCCGAGCCGACGGTAGCGCCCGACGCCCTCGACGATGAGGAACTGGCAATGCCCACCGGAAACCAGCAGCAGCAGATAGGGAAACGGAATGTCCTTCACCAGCCGGGGGCTGAGGGCATGGCCTTCGAGGTGATTGACCGCGATGAAGGGCAGGCGGCGGGCGAAGGCGATGGCTTTCGCCTCCATCACCCCAACGATCACCCCGCCGATGAGCCCGGGACCGCCGGTTGCCGCCACCGCCGACAGATCGCCGAATCCGACCCTGGCCTCAGCCATGGCCGCCTCGATCATCGGGTCGAGATGAGCCAGATGGGCGCGCGCCGCGATTTCCGGGACGATGCCGCCATAGGGGGCATGTTCGACCGTTTGGGAGAAGACGATATTGCTGCGGATATAGGGCGCGACGTCGGTGACCACCGCGGCAGCAGTCTCGTCGCAGCTCGTCTCGATTCCCAGCACCAGCATGGCGGCAAGAGTAGCTTTGCCGCCCCCGGGCAGCAACGCCGCAGCCCCCTTCCTTTCGGGGCGGACAGCGCCTAAGACGACGCCATGTCCACCCCTCTTTTGCGCATCGGGACGCGCGGCAGCCAGTTGGCGCTGCGCCAGTCGGCGGAATTGGCCGAACGGTTGGGCAAGGCCCATCCGTCGCTTGCCGTTCCCGGCGCCATCGAGATCACCATCATCCGCACGACCGGCGACCGCGTTACCGACAGGCCGTTGGCCGAGATCGGCGGCAAGGGCCTCTTCACCAAGGAGCTGGAAGAGTCGCTGAAAGACGGCCGGGTCGATCTGGCGGTCCATTCGCTGAAAGACGTGCCCGCCTTCCTGCCCGACGGGCTGGTCATCGCCGCGCATCTGCCGCGCGAGGATGCACGCGACGCCCTGATCACCCCCACCGGCGCACAAACGCTGAAAGAGCTGCCGCACGGCGCGTCGGTCGGCACATCGTCGCCACGGCGTCAGGCGCTGTTGCTGCATGCACGGCCGGACCTGCGCATCGTGCCGCTGCGCGGCAATGTCGATACGCGCCTTGCCAAGATCGCCGGCGGGTCGGCTGACGCCACCATTCTTGCTCTGGCGGGGATGCGGCGGATCGGCCGCGATGGCGAGGCGACCGCGATCCTGTCGATCGAAGAAATGTTGCCGGCGGCGACGCAGGGCATCATCGCCATCGAGATTCGCGAAGACGACAGCCGCGTACGGTCATTGCTCGCCGCGATCGATCATCGCCCGACCGCGATCTGTGCCAGCGCCGAGCGCGCGCTGCTCAAGACCCTCAACGGCAATTGCTATACGCCGATCGCGGCGATGGCGACGCTTGACGGGAATCACATCGCCCTCGACGCGATGGTGCTGTCGTTCGACGGCAAGAATTGCCATCGCGTGAAGCGTTCGACCACCACCAGCCGCGCGCGCGACCTCGGCAACGAGATCGGCGAGAAATTGCGCGAACTGGTCGGCTCCGCCTTCTTCGACACGACACCGAGCCCGGCATGAAGGTGCTGATCACCCGCGCCGAACCGGATGCCGCGCGGCTGGCGCGCGATCTGGCGGCGCATGGGATCGATTCGATCATCGAGCCGTTGATGAGCATTCGCTTCGATCCCGAAGGCGCGCATATCATCGACACAATTCTTGCCGACGCCCAAGCGGTGCTGTTCACCTCGGCCAACGGCGTGCGCGCCTTTGCCGAGGCAACGGCGCATCGCGACAGCAAGGCTTTCGCCGTCGGCGATGCGACGGCGCGCGCCGCGCGCAAGGTCGGTTTCGTGAATGTCGAAAGCGCCGGCGGCAATGTCGATGATCTCGCTGCGTTGATCATCGCGCGTCTTAAACCGTCACATGGTCCGTTGCTCCATGCTGCGGGCACCATTACGGCGGGCGATCTGTTCGGACTGTTACGTGCTGCCGGCTTCGCCGTGCGGCGGGCCGTGCTGTACGAGACCGTACCCACCGAAAAATTGAGCGATGCAGCACGGGAGGCATTGCAGCAGAGCGCGATCGACGCCGCCTTGTTTTTCTCGCCGCGCAACGCACGTCAGTTCGTCGCTTTGGCGGCGAGCATGAAGCCCGCCTGCACGCGCATCACCGCCATCGCCTTAAGCCCCGCCGTCGCCCAAGAATTATCGCCGTTGCCGTGGCATCGCATCGCCGTCGCCGCCGCACCCAATGAGGCTGCGCTGATCGCGGCGCTTGAACAAAGTTTCGCAACGGAAAGATCGTCATGACCGACGTGCCACCGCCGCCGCACAGCGTTGCAACGCCCGAACCGATCATCGAAACGTCGCCGAAGAAGAAGCGTCGTTTGTCGGGCGGGACGATCGCAATTCTGGCGATGATCATCGTCGTAATCGGCGTTGCTGGAAGCGCGCCGCTGTGGATGCCGCTGCTACCGTCATCCCTGGCCGGCAAAAGCACACCCGAACCCGATAACAGCATCACGCAACGGCTCGACGCAATCGAACAACAACTCGATCGTCTATCCTCGATCGGCAATCGGCTCGATGCGTTGGAACAACGCCGTACGCCCGATGCGAGCGCGACCATCGCACCGCTCAACGATCACATGCAGCAACTCGATGGACGGCTCGACCGCATCGAGACGCGCCTCACGCAGATGGCCAAGGATCAAGCGTCGCAAGGCGACAGCACCGAGCGCGTCCTGCTGATCGCGCTGGCGCAACTCGGCGGCGCGGTGTCGGGATCGCAGCCTTTCACGGCGCAACTGGCCAGCGTCGAAGCCTTGGGTCAGGGCCGTCCCGGCTGGGCTGCCGATCTGCGTCCGCTCCAAGATGTCTCGAAAAGCGGTTTGCCCAGCACCGCGATCCTGACGCAACGTTTCACCGAGACGGTCGCGCCCGCAATCCTGCGCGCCGACGCCGCCTCGCCCGGCCCCGATGAATCGATCTGGCAGGGGATGCTGTCGAAGCTGCGCAGCCTCATCGTCATTCGCCGCACCGATACGCGCCAAAGCGGCGGCTCACCCGCAACAGCGGCCGTGGCCACCGCGCAAGCCGCCCTCGATAAAGGTGATCTCGGCGGCGCGGTTCATGCGCTCGATCTTTTGAAGGGTGCCCCCGGCGATGCCGCGACCGCCTGGCTTAAAGACGCGCATCAACGGCTGCAGGCGGAAGAGACGATCGCAAAGCTGACGCAAAGCCTGTCGGCCGATCTGGCCGCGAGCACACGCGGCCGCGGCTGATGCGCGCGCTTCCAACGCTTCTCGTTCTGGCGCTGGTGATCGCCGGCGCGGTGTTTATCGCCGACCGGCCCGGCAGCGTTGCGCTGGTGTGGCAAGGCTGGCGCGTCGATACGAGCGTCACCGTGCTGCTGTTCGGCATCGCCATCGTCGCGATGATCGCCGCGGCGGCGTTTCATCTGTTGCGCCTGATCCTTGGCGGGCCGCGTGCCTTCATGCGGGGACGCCGCGAGCGGCGGCGGCAACGCGGCTATCGCGCGCTGACGCAGGGCATGGTCGCGATCGCAGCCGGCGATGCCGCCGAAGCGAAACGCTTTGCCCGTCAAGCCGATGTGCTGTTGGCCGAACCGCCGCTGACGTTGTTGCTGTCGGCCCAAGCCGCGCAGCTCAACGGCGACGAGCGCGCGGCCGAGAAATATTTCACCGCGATGCTGGACCGGCCCGAAACCGAGTTTCTCGGTCTGCGCGGGCTAATGATGCAAGCGCTCAAGAACAACAACGAGCCCGAAGCCTTGCGGCTCGCACGACGCGCCAAGGAATTACGCCCTAAGACGCCGTGGGTTTTATCGAGCCTCTTCGAGTTGCAATCGCGTGCCGGCAAATGGGCCGAGGCCGAAACCACACTGGCGCTTGCCGCACGGCGTAAGGTCTTGCCGGAGCTGACATCGCGCCGGCATCGCGCCGTTATGCTCCACGAGCAAAGCCGCGCCGCTGAAACCGACGACCGGCATCGCGACGCAGCGCGTCTTGCCGGCAAAGCCAATTCTCTGGCGCCCGATTTCGCCGAAGCCGCGTCGCATTACGCCGCGATCCTGTCGGCCAGCGGGCAGACCAGACAGGCGCGAAAAGCGATTGAAACCGCCTGGAAAAACGAGCCCAATCCCGTGCTCGCCGCGACCTTCGATGCGCTGTTCGCCGATGAAACGCCGCTGCAACGCGTAAAGCGTTTCGAGACGCTAGCGGCGCAGAATCGCGATCATCTCGAAAGTCACATTGCCGCTGCGGGTGCAGCGTTGCGCGCGCGGCTATGGGGCGAGGCACGGCGTCATCTCGCCGCCGCCGGCGGGCGCGACGACAATGCGATGGCAAGCCCGCGGGTCTGCCGGATGATGGCCGTGTTGGAAGAAGCCGAGCACGAGAATTTGTCCGCCGCGCGGATATGGCTGGCCCGCGCCGGTGCAACGCCGATGCAAGACCCCGCCTATGTTTGCAGCGCCTGCGGCGGCGAAACCGCGTCCTGGATATCGATCTGCCCACATTGCCGCAGCTTCGATACCATCGCCTGGCGCGTGCCGGGCCATGGGCCAACATCGCAGTTGCGCACCGCAACCGAAATGACGCCGTCTTTGCCGATACCTGGCGGTCTTTCGGCGACCATCATTCCCATGGATAATCCGCCGGCGCGACGACCGACCTAGAAGGATTTGCGATGGCCCGCTTTTACGCTCCCGATTACAGCACGACGCTCGACAGCCCGTTCGCCCGTGACGCCGACAACAAGCTCGTCCGCCGATCCTACTGGATGGACATGAGCGACAAGACGCTCGTGATGGTGATGGTCAACGGCATCGGCGCCAACCTGACGAACGAAGAAAAGCGGGCGCATTTGAGCGACTTGAAACGCGATCACCTGGTCGAGCAGGTCTGCATTCAAGAAATTCTGCCGCCGGGCCGATAAGAGAATAAGACGATGCTCGAATTGGAAAAGGCGCGTTTCGCGGGCTTCTTCGAGACGCCGCTGCTCGAACATCGTTGGTCGGATGGTCCCGAACTGAACATCGTCTTACGCGCCAGCATCCTCGACCATGCACGCCGGCATCCCGGCACCGAGAATACCAATGTCGGCGGCTGGCATTCCGATGTCGGCACCCTCGAATTCTGCGGCGAGGCCGGCCGGCGTCTTCTCAAACATATGGGCGAGATGACCAAGGAAGCGACGCAGCGGCTTTTCACCAAATACGGCCAGCCCATCGAACCGATGAATTGGTCGCTGACGGCTTGGGCAAACGTCAACAACAACGGCGACTTCAACAATTCACATACCCATCCCGGCGCGACTTGGTCGGGTGTCTATTACGTCGATAGCGGTGAGTCCGATGCCGGCGCCAAAGGCACCGCTCTTCACATCGCCGATCCGCTGCCGTCGCGCAGTTCCAGCTTTTTCCCGACGCTTTCGAATTCGACGCTGCTGATCCGGCCCGAGCTCGGCTTGATGCTTCTTTTCCCGAGCTACGTTCCGCACGCCGTACCGCCGCATCGCGGCGACCGGCCACGTATTTCGATCGCCTTCAACGTGCGCAAAGATCCGTTTCCTTGAGAGCACCGGCCTAGGCGCGCGAAGACTCCGGTGGCATCTCGGGAAGTTCTTGGCCGAGACCACGGCGGTGCAATGCCGATAGAAGGTGGTAGGCAGCCTTGAAGCAAAAGATCGGAAATACCGAGCGCAGATTGCCGCGCAAATTTCCGGCCAGCATGTTGACGATGCCGTCCCGCATCCAGAACCGGTTCGACGGCGCCATGAACATCGAGCGCATCACCGGATCGTTGATGCGGTAAATCAGCCAACTGATCCGATCCATCGCCTGCGCCAGCTCGCGATTTGTTTGCACCGCCATTTTCCGACCCTTTGCTGGATTTTCCAGCCAAGTATCCGCGGCCTTCGCGCCCAGTTCACCCGCCGTCATCGCCATCAGCACACCGGTCGAGAACATCGGATCGACGAATCCGTAGGCATCACCAATCATCAAGAAGCCATCGCCGCTGCCCTGGCGCGCGCGATAGCTGTAATTGGCGGTGCTATAAACATCCGATACGCGCTGCGCCGCTTGCGTTCGCGCGGAGACGGTCGGACTGCCGGCGATGCGGCTCATCAGCAGTTCTTCGGGCGTGCCGGAGCGGCCCTTCCAGGCAGATTGATTGCCGACGAAACCGATGCTCATGATTCCGTCTTGCAGCGGGATCAGCCAGAACCAACCGTCCTCGGCAAGATGAATGCTGATATAGCCGGCGAATTCGCCTTCGCTTCGGGTGACGCCGGTAAAATGCGCATAGACGGCGGCGGTGTTGTTGTACTTGTTCGAGTCCTTCACGTTCATGCGCCCGGCCATGAAGGTGTCGCGGCCCGACGCATCGAGGACATAGCGGGGATGCCATTCCAGCGTTTGGCCCGCCGCATCCCGCGCCGTCACCACCGACCGCTGTCCCGATGTACCAAGCTGAACATCGGTGACGCGCGTTTCCTGAAACGCGTGAGCGCCTTCCTTGACTGCATTGGCGAACAAAAGTTCATCCAACACCGCGCGCTTCACCTGCCACGCATGCGTCCGGTCGCGGTTGAGCGCGTTGGCGAAGGGGAAGTGGCTGTGACGCCCGGTGCGATCCGAGGCGAATTCGGCGCCCGGCTTATGCACCCCGATCGCGCGCACCTGTTCCAGCACGCCCAGCCGCTCGAAGATGTCGAGATTGCGCGGCAGCAGGCTCTCGCCGATATGAAAACGGGGATGCAGGTCTTTTTCCACCAGCACGACCCGGCGTCCGGCCTTGGCAAGAAAAGCCGCCGCCGTCGAGCCGGCCGGCCCGCCGCCGATGACCACGATATCGGGTTGGGTATCGACGTTCGTCTGACTCATTGGCGGGCCTCGTTTTGAACGTTTATTCTTGCGACGCCAACTTACCGTCCCGCCGCCCTATCGACAATCGAAGTCCCGAAATGATTATCTGCTGGCCGCACGCCTCAATCGGATGCCGGCACGACAGGCAGCAGCAATCGCGATGACGATTTGATCGTATTCAGACAACTCGTGCCGACGCTGGCATGGCGGAACGTCAACATTGCGGGCACCGTATCATTCTGATCGTCGCTGGCCAGGAAGAGGCGTATACGATGGCCAGTCTTGAACCGCCGCGCGTTGGCGACCATCGGGATGCGATAGTGAACGGTCTCGCCAATCGGCACGGCGCGAAAAATCCGGCACGGCAAAATAGGCGCGCCGGGACGACTTGCGGCTTCATCGACGTCGCGCAAGCCGGCGCGAAGATACCCAGCCGTGATGTCGGTAACGTGACCGGCCGCATCGACGTCCTGCAGAAAGACAAACCACGCCGTATCGGCCGCGGTGCTGCTGGCATCGAGCGCCAGTTCGATATCGCCGACAATGTCGATATCGTCCGTCAGCGGCGCGGTATCCCAAACGAGCGAGAAGGGCGGATCAATTTCGCTGGCCCGCGGGCGATTCAATCCGGTGCCCAATGTCATCAACGTGCGCGCGCCACTCTCTCCCCCCTCATCCTTCAATGTGCCGTCGGCGCGTAATGCCAGCGAATAATAAGTCGTATTCGGCAAGGGCCAGGTATCGGTTGCGTGCCAACCTTCCGCGCCGGGGATGACATAACGAAAGCGCGGGCCATCCAGGATTCCAGTATCCTGTCCTTTCAGCCAATGGTCGAACCACGCCAAAGCCTCGACGTGAAGGCTTTCCCACGGCCAGGCCAAACCATGCTCGCCGAGCAGTACGACTTGGACATGCTTGCTGTTGCTGAGCTTTTCGAAAGCCGGAAAGGTAGCGGGCAAGTGCAACGGCACGTTCTGCCAATCGCAGCCGAGATAGACCGGCACCTCGACTTTTTCCAAGAGTGGCATGAGATCGCGATCGTCCCACCAAGCATCGCGCAACGGATGTTCGACCACGATCGCGCGCCATAGATCGTCCCAAGGATGCGGATCGTGGTGCAGCTTCAGCACCAGCTTCAGCCCGGTCATGGCGGCTTCGCCGTTCATCGTCTCGAATTTCTTGTGCACGGCCGGCGTCAGCAAAAGACGGCGCGCTGCCTCGAGCAGCTTGCTGCGCCACAGCTTGTTGGTGCGACCCGCGGTCATGCCGATCATCGACAAGAACGGCGTGATGAAGGATATACTCACCAGACCGTGATGCGTTGCGGCTTCATAGAGATCGAAACTGCCGGCGATGGGCATGATCGCCTTGAGATGGGGCGGCCGTTCGACCGCGGCTTCCATCTGCGTCATGGCGAAATAGCTGATCCCGACCATGCCGATATTGCCGTCCGACCAGGACTGTTGCGCTGCCCATTCGACGACATCGTACATATCGCGGCGTTCCTCGCCGTCGAAAAACCCGAAGGTGCCGCCCGAGCCGCCGGTGCCGCGAAGATTGACGATGAGATGGACATAGCCGCGCGGCACGAAGAAATCGCTGGCGCCTGCTTCGACAAAACCGAGCGGGGCGCCGAGATTCTGGATTTGACGGGGATAAGGCGAAGCCGCGATCAGGACCGGATAGCGGCCCGGCATCGCCGGCCGATAAACATCGGCAAACAGATGAACGCCGTCCCGCATCGGGATGGCAATGTCTTCATCCCGCACCACCTCGAACTGCGGCTGCGACAGGTTGCGGTAGGCACGGCCTGATGTTTGCGGACCATTCAATTGCCGCTGCCCGGGTTCGACACCCGAAATTGCTCTATCCATGTGCTTTTCCTTTTGCAAACGATCGTTTACATTTACGCCAGGGAAGTTAGAAATGCAAACATCTGTTTGCTTTTGTGGAGTGTTCCTTGTCCGACCTGCCGCGCCCGCGCAAATCCGATGTCGCCCGTGACCGTATTCTGGCAGCCGCCCGGCGGATTTTTTCCGAAGAAGGCTATGAAGGCACGACTATTCGCGCGATAGCCGCGACGGCATCGATCAACCCAGCCATGGTCATGCGCTATTACGGCTCAAAAGAAGGCCTTTTCGCCGCTGTCGCCAATCTCGATTTCAGGGTAGCGCCCTTGGCCGGCGTGCCGGTCGCCGAGCTTGGTGAAGCCCTTGTCAGGCATGTCATGGCGTTATGGGAGAACCCGCGTGACGGGGTGGTCCTCGCGGCGATGATGCGCGCCTCGATCTCGAACGAAAGTGCGCGCGAGCGTATCGTCGCGCAGTTTTCAGAACAGATCGCCGGCCTGTTTAGCGCCATTGGCCCCACGGCGGCGCCGGCGGCACCTTTTATCGCGACGCAAATTCTCGGGCTGGCGATGGCGCGTTATATCTGGCGGATCCCCGCCATTGTCGCTCTTCCGAAAGACCTCGTCGTCACGCGGATCGGCAAGACCGTGCAGCGCTATTTGACGGATATCAGCGCATAGGTCGTGCCCCACGACGCGGCAAGCCGGCTAGTGAGTGCGAGTTTGTTAGTCGAGCGGTTCGGTCCGCTGATTCAGCGCGCTCGATGCCGGAAAATCCGGTCTATCCGAATTATTTTATCTGATCGGATTTTTAGACATTTGGGAACCCAGAGACGCTACGTCTTTCAAAAACTGTCGACGTTCTCTGACGCAATGGGAGATAACACCTCTCCCATTGCGGACACGGTCGTTAGTCTTCGATCTTCTCATACCATTTTCTGCCCGATTTTTTGGGCCGATAAGGACCCTTGAACGTTCCAAATCGAAACTTGTTCGTTATCAACAACGCTGGAATCCATAGCCCCATCAAAAGCAGTGCCGCATCTTTCGCTTCCACCCGATATGGAGTTGGGAGAAATCCGGCAATCAGAAAGAGTGCGATAGCTGGAAAGCAGAAGCAGCCTGTAACCAAACTTGCGAACGCGTCGGGCTTTCGTTTGTGTTCGTTTTCCACTCCCACCTGCGCCAAACTCGACGGATTGGTTTCGTTTGATCTACGCCCCGACAGTCGCTCTTCCGCCTTTTCGTCAGCGGCCTTCATAAAGTTCGGCCAGACCTTTCCGTAAATAAGCCGCGCTATTAAGGCCGACGGAAAGACCGAGAATACGAAGCTAGCGAATGCAATAGTGTGTTCATTCAGGCCGAACCGGTGAAGAACGATGATTTCGATCGTAAACAAAAGGAAGCAAACTGGTATTGAGAGAACCCCAATGCCCATTTTGGCACGCCGTTCCTGAGGCGACAAATTGACATCGAGCCGGTTAAACCACCACATATTCATGACAAATGTTCCAAGTGTCTTTGAAGAGAGATGTGATCGAATAGGCCCGGCAGAGATTAAGATTGGGAAAAAATCACCATCAAATGTTGTGACCCGGTAACTCGGTCCAAGGCGTCTTCGCTACCCGGCATTCAAACCAGGCTGCTCGATGACTAGGACTCCTAGGTATCAGCAGTCGTCTGATTGATCGGCCCGGATCGACCTTCTAATCGCGGCTGTTGGCTTGCCCAGAGCATCACGGTCGGCGCATCGACGACGTTACCCTTCGTGATGGATAACCTCGCCCGCAAGATTCAGGAATTGGTCAACGGTTGAAAGTTGTAGCTCCCGAGGGAGCTACCTTGAAAAAACCTTTTGGATATAGGTCTTCGAATCGTTTTCGGTGGCGTTACCTTCGCTGGTGGCTTTGTTTTTTTCGCCTTCGGCCTGAGTAGCCGTCGCTTTGCCCTCATCCGAAAGCTTTGATTTCACGCCTTCCGACACGTTCAGCGTCGCTTTTCCTTGATCGGAAAGATTCGACTTTACGCCCTCGGAAAGATTGCGGTTCACATCGGCCTGGGACTGGATCACGTCCGTTTTACTCGCCTCGCGCTTCAATTCCTGATCGATGTAATCATTCGCACGTGCCGCACGTGCGCGTTCGACATCGAGCTGAATTTTTTCGTGCTCCAGCGCGAGTTTCGCCTTTTCGTCTTGAAGAGACTGGACACGTGCTTTGTCTTTTAGACGCTCGTCATCCGCGGCTTTCGCGGCCTCTGCCCGTCGTCTTGCATCCGCAGCTTGAGCCGCGCGAGCTTCCGCCTGTTGCTGCTGCTCAAAAAGCCTTTGTTGCTGCAACCGATTTTGCTCATCTGCTTTTCGGTCTTGTTCGACTCTTTGCAAATTTTGGATTTGAGAATCGAGAGCCGATTGAGCACGGGCTTGGGCTGCTCCTAAAATTAGGAGCAGCGTCAGTAACAACGATTTCATCGATCGGCTCCGAACTAGCTTTTCGAGCCTGTGTCAGCGGGGCAGCTTGAATTCGGCTGCACGCGCGTTTCGTTCGGTCCAGTGGAGATCAACACGGAAGGACCTAGTTTATATTCGCACACGCGACCGACTTGCGTTGATGAAAGCGTTTTGTCGTTCTCGACGTAGGTCAACGTCACACCATCGACGAGCACTTTATCGGAAACGAGAGAACCCGCCGCAACGCCGGCACCGGCACCGCCCGCAACGCCAACCGCGGTTCCCACTAGATTTCCGTTTCCGAGCGTATTGCCGAGAACGGCGCCGCCGACAGCGCCGAGCACGCCGCCGATAACCTGCGCCGTTTGCTTAGCCTGCGTATTCGGAACTTCGACTTTGGCCGGAAGAATGACCAGGACCGAAATTACCTTCGCATCTTGGACCTGATTGATCTGATTCGCTTTATAGACATTGGCCTGATATTCGGCGCCTGGCGGCGTGCACGCCGTGATTGCGACCAAGGTGAAAGCGACACCCGTCGCGCGCATAAGGTTCTTCACTGAAAAGTCTCCCCCCGATTTGTCTTGTATGTCGCCCTTGAAAATGGCCCACCACCCCGGGTTTAAGACCCAGGGTTCAGTTCGCCACGGACCGGATATTACCGGCAATCAGGAACAGATACAGCCCAAATTTGCACCTTGCGTCCGGATTTGTGCAACGCAAACTATCGGAAACCCTTAGATAAACGCCCCGTCGGAAGCGGGATTCCGGTTCGCCACAAAATTCGCGTGAAAAGAATTCACGCGGCTCCGGGGGATAAGATTTCATCCTGACAGGCCGTCCGCGTGGCGATATCCCGCCAAACCGCCCTTCTGCCGGGCTTTTAATTGACGATTCAGGCTTGTGGCCGTAAGTTCCGCGGCGCTTCCAAACACGGCGCCGACGTAGCTCAGGGGTAGAGCAACTGATTCGTAATCAGTAGGTCCGCGGTTCAAATCCGCGCGTCGGCACCATCCCTCGCCCGTCTGAAGGGCGTTCTGGTAAGATCAGGGCCATGCAGCCACCGTCCGGCGCCAAAAGCCCTTCACCCTGCATCAAAGTCTGCATTCTCGACCCACGCACCCAGCGCTGCATAGGGTGCGGCCGCACAATCGCGGAGATCGCCGCCTGCGGCGAGGAAGCTCTCGCGGCGCAAGCGGTCGCCGGGAAAGCGCCGGGATGATCACCTACAACATCTTGGTGATGGCGAAGGATAGCGGCCACTACATCAAGGGTGGGCAGAAGAATTTTGCCGAGGCACCTGCCATCGGCGCGGCGATCGAGGCTGAAACGGATGGCCGTACCGTTCGCGGCACGATCGACCAAATCCATGTTCCACCGGGCTGCGACGAGCATTGCATCGGGACGATTTTCTTGCGCGAAAGCTGAAACGATCGTCGCTGCCGGCAGCAGGGAACAATCTGTGTGAACTCGGGTTTTATACCCGGGCAATACAAACGCACAGGTCGCAGCCATGATACGAACCTTACTGCTCATCATTCTCATCATTATGTTGATCGGCGCTCTGCCGGCTTGGCCTTACAGCGCGGGCTGGGGTTATTACCCCTCGGGCGGCGCCGGCGGACTTCTGGTGATCATCCTGGTCTTAATATTAGTTGGCGTGCTGTAGCTCGCCACCACGAACGAATGGCAAACAGCACCACCCAGCAGGCGGTGCCGTTTGCTTATCAACGCGATAGCCACCGTTCTGAAATCAAATATTCACGGAGTGCGTGCATAACACTGACTTGGCTTCGCCGATCATCGGGGACAGGCATGTTGGTTCTAGTGTGCGTTTCGAGCATGGGCGGCGTCGTCATCGGCAGTGTTGCCGCGGCGGCCGCGGATGTTTTTCCGGCCTATCGCAGTAATTTGCAGCGGTGGGGCGCGAGCCTGGTCGTCGGCAGCGTCGCACTGATCGGCCTTACATTTCCGATGATCTAATCGGCCTCGTGATCTGATTCGCCCGGCGATCTAATCCTCGCCTTCCTTTTCACGCTTCATTAACCACGTTCGGGTGACACTACCCTCAAGGAAATATTTTTCCGCGAGGGTTCACCGTGCATTCGATCACCGACGGCAAGCGCCTTAAGGCGCGCAAGATTTCGACGATTGCCATGCTGATGGCGGCGTTCGGCGCGACCGTATCCGGTTGCAGCGGCACCGACATGTCGTCGCCCTTCACGGCGATGTCGAGCACCTTCGATCAGATCACATCGCTTCCCGGCAAGCTGGGTGACGTCATGCCCGCCGCTTACCCGAAGCAGAGCGGCAAGCCCAAGAATATCGCCTCTCTTATTCACGCCGGCGATGTCGCCAGCGACCGTGGCGATCTCGACGCCGCAGCGGCTGCCTATTCGAAAGCAGCCATGGGCGATCCGCAATCGATCGAGGCGCAGCTGCGCCTGGGCCAAACCGAGTTGGCGCGCAAGAACCAGGACGCCGCCTTCGCCGCCTATCAGGCTGCGCAAGCCATCGCCCCGCAGGATCCCGAAGCCGCTTTTCGTTTGGGCGAGATCGCGCTGACGCGCGGCGATGCCGAAACCGCAACGACTCAATTCAGCATCACGCTCCTCACGCGCCAGAACGACCCCAAACTCTACAACGCCGTGGGCGTCGCCTATGCGATGCAGGGAAAATACGATCTGGCGCAGAAAAGCTATGACGCCGGCATCGCCATCGATCCGAACTATGCGTCGTTGCGTAATAACTACGGTTTGATGCAGCTGGCGACCGGCGATCTTCCCGCCGCCTTCACCACGTTTTCCTCGTTGGTTGAATCGCCGCAAGCGAACGATCGTTACCGGATGAATCTGGCGCTGGTGAATTTGGCGCTCGGGAAAACGAGCGATGCCTTGGCGACGGCGCCCGGTGTCGATGAACAGGAACTGAGGCAAACGCTGGCGACGTACTACCGTCCGGCTCCCGCGGCGAAAGACGCAGCGGACACGACAACGCCGGAGATCGCGACAGCCGACACCGCGCCGGCACCGCAAGTGAATTTCACCGGACGGCCGGTCAGCAAACCCGCTGTCGCTGCGGTCGCCCCCGATGAGACACAAGCGCCGAGCGCACCAGCCGCCATACCGACAGCACCGATTGCAGCGTTGGCTTCGCCCGAGGTCATGGGTAATTAACCTATCTGAAATGCGCTAAAATCAAGGCTTTTGCGCTTCTTTCATGGGTTTTTAACCCAACTGCATAAAAATCGCTCCTTGTGATAACTGCCTATGGCACGAGGGGCTTCCGATGAAGCAAGACAACCGTTTCGAACGCATCGCTTTCGGCATGATGGCCTAAGGGGCATCGGTCCAGGCCAAGGAAACGCGCATGCAACAAACAATGTCGTCCCGTCGCATTCTGCTGCTGACCGCCGCCATGGCGCTTTCTTTGGCGACAGCAATGATCGTGCGCGCATGGGTCACTGAAGCGCGCTTGAGCGCCATGCAGACCGGCGTCACCGAAGAGATCGCGAAACCCGTTCCGAAAAAGATTCTCGTCGCCTCCCATACCTTGCCCGCCGGCCAGTTCGTCAAGGAAGACGACATGCAGTGGCAGGAATGGCCGAACGACAGCATCAACTCGAATTACATTCTCGAAGGCACGCGGCAGATCGACACCATCATCGGGTCGGTCGTGCGAAACAACATCGGCGCCGGCGAGCCGGTGCTCGACGACCGGCTGATCAAAAAAGGCGATCGTGGTTTTCTGTCCGCCGTGATGACGGCCGGTACGCGCGCCGTCACCGTCCAGCTGCAACAGAATGCCGGCCTCGGCGGCCTGGTCGTTCCCGGCGATCACGTCGATGTTCTTTTGACGGCAATCATCCCGGGTTCGCAGGGCGAGCCGGAACATCGCGCAACGCAGACCGTACTCGACGATATCCGCATCATCGCCATCGATCAAAAGATGAGCGACACCGCGACCGAAAACGTGATGGCCCGCAGCGCGACCCTCGAAGTCACGCCGAAGCAGGCTGAAATTCTCGCGCTGGTCAGCGACATGGGCAAACTGTCCCTGACCTTGCGTTCGATCGCGAAAGGTGAAGAACCGGCTCCGGCCGTCAACGCCAAGGGCGAACCGGTGAAGCCGTCCGTCACCTGGGACGCCGATGCGACCAATATTGGATTGATGCGGCATGTACCGCAGTCGGCAAAAACCGGCAGCGGCGAAGAGAAGGTCGATATCGTTCGCGGTAGCGAGATGAAATCGACGACATTCCCGAAAGGCGGCAACTAAGCATGAAACGGGGTTCGTTCACCGTTGCACGGACGGCCATGGCATTGGTGATCGCATTCACCAGCCTGCCCATGCCGTCGCTGCACGCAGCGCCGCAAATCATCGCGCCGAACGGCGTGCCGATGAGCATCGACGTGGGTAAGGGCTTGATCGTCCGTTTAGATCGTCCCTGCGCCAGCGTCTTCGTCTCCGATCCGACGATTGCCGACGTTCAGTTGAAGTCGCCGACCGTGCTCTATGTCATGGGCAAGTCGGCCGGCGAAACCACGATCTATGCCGTCGATCAGGGCGATGTTGTCTTGCTCAACAGCCGGGTCGATGTGAAGCAGGACATCGATCGCCTGCAACGCGAAATCCAGACCATGGCGCCGGGCACGGCCGTCCGCGCCAAAGCAGTCGATGATTCGATCGTGCTCGAAGGCTTGGCCAAAAGCGCATCCGAAGGCGACGATATCCGCAAGATCGCGGCGCGCTATGTCGCGACGCCGGCGCAGGTCGTCAACAAGATGACGCTTGATACGCCGAACCAGATCAATCTTCAGGTGCGTATCGCCGAAGTGAATCGCTCGGTGCTGAAGCAGTTCGGCATCAACTGGGAAAACGTCGCCCAAAACAGCACGACCTCGTTCGGTCTCGTCAGCGCCGGCACCTCGGTGATCAACCAGGCGAGCGGCACGGCGAAGGTCGTTCCCTTGCTGCCGGGTCAAAGCTCGACCGCGGCGACCTTCCTCGGCTTCAACACCCAGAGCGGGACGCTGATCGGCAACGCGACGAACAACAACCTCGTCGGTGGCTATAAGAACGGTCAGTTCAACATCAACGCGATGGTCGATGCGTTGGCGCAGCAAGGTCTTATCACCGTACTAGCCGAACCGAACCTGACCACCGTTTCGGGCCAGAAGGCGAGCTTCCTCGCCGGCGGTGAATTCCCCGTCCCCGTGCCGCAAGCCGGCGCCGGCATATCGGCGTCGATCACGATCGACTGGAAACAATTCGGCGTCAGTCTCAACTTCACCCCGACCATTCTCAGCAACGGCCGCATCGCGCTGCATGTTGCGCCGGAGGTCAGCCAGCTCGCGCCGCAGCAGGGCGTCACCATCCAGGGCGTCACCGTGCCGGGCATCACCACCCGCCGTGCCGACACGACGGTCGAACTCGGCAGCGGCCAGAGCTTTGCCATCGCCGGTCTGTTGCAGAACCAGACGCAGCAGCAGCTTCAGGCTTATCCGTGGATCAGCGACATTCCGATCGTCGGTGCCCTCTTCCGCTCGACCGCGTTCCAGCGCGGCGAAACCGAGCTGGTCATCATCGTGACGCCGCTTCTGGTGGAACCCGTGTCCTCGGCCACGGCACTGAAGACCCCGACCGACGGCTTCTTCGCGCCCAGCGATAGCGAGCGTGTCCTCGGCGGCGCCTTGAATGGCAAAGCACCCAGCCGTGGCGACGTGAAGCAACCCGGCACTGCCGCGGTCGCACCGCCGACCCGCGAAGCCGACGCCGCGCCCGTGTCCGCACCGCGTGATCCCGTCCCGGCACCAGCACCGCTGCCCGTTGCTCCAGTCGCTGCTGTTCCCGAACCGGTCCCAGCCCCCGCGCCGGCCCCTGCGCCCGTTGCCGCCGCTGCGCCGCCCGCACCTGTCCCGGCTATCGCACCGGTCGCGGCTGCCCCGACGCCCTTGGCACCGCCCGTCGCCGCCTTGCCCAAAGCCGCCACCGCTGCTGCCGCGCCGCGTGGTCCGGCTGCCGTCTCCGGTTTTGAGATCGATTGAGTAGAGAATGATGCGCGCTTTTACTTTGACATCGATGCTTCTCGCTTCGTTCACGCTGGTCGGCTGCGTCGGCACAGCCGACCCGCCGTCCGCAATCCCGGAAAGTCCCAATCCGATCACGCAGAAGCATGCGGAATATCCGTTCGAGCTGCGTTTCTTCGGCAACACCGTCGATCCCGACCGCAACGAGATCGATCGGCTGCAAGGCTTCCTGCAAACTTCGAGCGCACGTCCAGGCGACAAAGTCACGGTCAGCAGCGAGAACACGCCGCTGGGTCAAAACCGCCGCGCCCGCATCAGCGATATCCTCGCCCGCGCCGGCCTCGCACCGATTTCGGGCGTCGATCTGCGCGTCGGTCCCAACGCCGTTTCATTGGTCTTGGACGAAATCGTCGCCGTGGCGCCAGAATGCGGCCCTTGGCCGATCTATGCCGGCGACCAGCCGCAGAACGCGCCGTCGCTCAATCTCGGCTGCGCCTTGCATAACAACATCTATCAGATGGCCGTCGATAAGCGCGATCTCGTCGTTGGTCGCACGCCCGGTCCGGGCGATGCCGAACCCGGCATGCGTGCGGTTCAAACCTATCGCGAAGGCAAGTCGCCGCTCGGCGATAGCAGCGGCGCAGGGGCAGCCGGCGGTGGTGGCGGAGCGGCCACGACGGCGGCGACCAATGCCGTTGCAGCGGCCACCGGCGCCTCAAGTCTCGCGAACACGATGCCGGGGAGTGGCAATGGCCAGTGAAGAGCAGCTAACGTCCCAAAGGACCGGGCCGAGGCTTCTCGCTTGCCTCACCGATCCGGCGAGCACGCAGGTCGTTCGCGACTTTGCGATCGCGCAGCGTTGGCGTAATGCATCCATCATCGAAGGCGGCATTGTTTCCGCACAGGGACAACTGCAGCAGCAAGTCGCGCCCAATCTTCTGATCGTCGATGTCGATGACGCCGAAGATCCGGTGCAGGCGCTCTATGCGCTGGCCGATCTGTGCCCGCCCGAGATGAGCGTCATCACCATCGGGCAGCGCAACGATCTCAACCTCTATCGCGACCTGATCGAGCTCGGCGTCAGCGACTATCTGCCGAAGCCGATCACGGTGCCGATGCTGGAACGTGCGCTGAAACGTGGCAAGCAGCGGACCCAGAACGGCAGCAACGAAGAAACGCAAAAAGCGCAGATCATCACATTGATGGGCGCCCGCGGCGGCGTCGGCACGACCACGGTCGCGGCCGGTCTTGCCTGGTGTCTGGCGCATCTGCAGCATCGCACCGTCGCGCTCGTCGATCTCGACCTCCATTTCGGCAATCTCGCCCTCAGCCTCGACCTTGTGCCGGGACCGGGCCTGCGTGAAGCGCTGGAATATCCGGCGCGTATCGATGCCCGCCTGCTCTCGTCCGCAACGCTGCACGAAAGCCCGCAATTGAGCGTGCTCGCCGCCGAAGAACCGCTTGTCGATCAGCCGCAAGTTGCGGCCGGCGCCGCCGACGCGATGGCGACTGTCCTGCGCGCGGATTGCGATTTCATCATCGTGGAACTGCCGCGTCATCTCGACGATTCCGTGCGCCGCATGATCACCATCGCCAGCACGGTCGGTATCGTCACCGATCTATCGCTGACCGCCGCGCGCGACACGTTGCGACTTGCCGAGTTCAATAAGATCCTGTCGCCGACAGCCAAGCATATGGTGATCGGCAATCAGGTCGGTTCGGTGCATCGCGGCGAAGTCGGCCGTCCCGAATTTGAACGCGTCGTCGGTCTCAACCTCGATTTCGCCGTTCCGTTCGAGCCGCAAACCGCCTTGACCACTTCATCGATGGGCACGGCGCTGCCGGCCGCACTGCGCAACAGCAAAGCGGCGCTTGAGATCATCGCCATGGCGGAACAACTCTCCGGCATCGAAGCCCCGCAGAAAAAATCCTTCTCGGCATCCAAATTCCTGCCGACATTGCCTAGCTGGCTGAAGCGGAGCGCGTAATGTTTGGCCGCCGCGGCCTCGAATCGGATGGTGGACTACAGGACCGGCTGCAGGGTCTGGGTCAGCGTGCCGAACAGGCGCCGCCGCCACCGCCGGCCGCCGCGAACCCCGTCACGATGCGCAGCGCCAGCGTCGCCGACGCTGTGCCGCGCATTTATCCGCTCGCCATTCAACGCATCGACACCGAAGTCGCCGCCAAGCTGGAACGTGACGAACTCGCGCGGCAGCTGACCGATGTCGTCGGCGAAATCATCGGCGAACTGAAACTTCAGCTCAATCACGCCGAGCAAAAACAACTCGTCACGCTGCTGCTCGACGACATGCTGGGCCTCGGTCCGATCGAGCCTTTGCTCGAGGACGAGAGCATCACCGATATCATGGTCAACGGCCCCAAGCGCGTCTATGTCGAACGCAAAGGCAAGCTGGAATTGACCGACATCACCTTCCGCGACAACGCGCATGTGATGAGCGTCTGCACCCGCATCGTCACCCAGATCGGCCGCCGCGTCGATGAATCGACACCGCTGGTCGATGCCCGTTTGCTCGACGGCAGCCGCGTCAATATCATCGTGCCGCCACTGGCCATCGACGGCCCTTCGATCTCGATTCGTAAATATTCCAAGAAATCGATCACGCTCGACATCATGGCGCGCCAGTCGAACATTTCGACGCAGATGGGGGCGGTGCTGAAGATCGCCGCGCGCAGCCGGCTGAACATCCTGATTTCCGGTGGTACCGGTTCGGGTAAGACGACGCTGCTCAACGCCATGTCGCAGATAATCGATCCGACCGAACGTATCGTCACCATCGAAGACGCGGCCGAATTGCAATTGCAGCAGCCGCATGTCGTGCGGTTGGAAACACGCCCTGCCAATCTCGAAGGCCGCGGCGAAATCATGATGCGCGACCTTTTGAAGAACGCACTGCGTATGCGTCCCGATCGCATCATCCTCGGCGAAATTCGATCGTCCGAAGCGCTCGACATGCTTCAGGCCATGAACACCGGCCATGACGGTTCTCTATCGACCATCCACGCCAACCGGCCGCGCGAAGCTTTGACGCGTCTCGAAAACCTTGTCGGCATGGCGGGCGTACAGTTGCCGCCGAAAGCCGTCCGGCAGCAGATCGCCGCCGCCGTGCATCTTATCTTGCAGATCAGCCGTATGCGCGACGGCGTCCGCCGTGTCGTCTCCGTCACCGAAATCGTCGGCATGGAAGGCGATGTCATCACGACGCAGGATCTTTTCACCTATCAATATGAAGGTGAGAATCCCGACGGCCGGTTGAAAGGCAACTTCGCCTCGTCCGGTTTGCGGCCGCATTTCCTTACCCGCGCCGAATATTACGGCCTCGACCAGGCTCTCTTAGAGGCCATGGCGTAATGGATGCGGTACGCTTCTGTCTCATTTTCATTCTGGTGCTGGCGACGATCTTTTCCGTCTGGTGCGCCTTTTCCGAAAAGGGCCCCCGTCAGCTTCTGAAGCGCCTCGCCGGCCTTAAGAAAAGCCCGGTCAATCGCCGCGCAATGCTGACATTGCGTCTAAACACCGACGCCTCACGCCTCGACATCGTGACGGGTTTCATTCTGCCCAATGCCGAAAAGTGGCGGCGGCGGCTGGAGCGTACCGGCATGGGATGGTCGCTCGGCACGTTCGGCGCGATTTCGGCTGGCGTCGCCGTCGGCGGGCTGCTCGCCGCGATGGCCCTGCATATGTCGTTCGGCATCGCCTGCATGATCGGCGCGGCCGCGGGCATGTTCATCCCGCGTTTTATCGTCTCCTGGGCGATCAAGAAGCGCAGCAACAAATTCCTGGTGATCTTGCCCGATTCGATCGGCTTGATGGTGCGCGGCGTTCGCTCGGGTCTTCCTGTTACCGAGGCGATCGTCAATGTCGGCCGCGAAATGTCCGGCCCCGTCGGCGAAGAGTTCCGCAAGATCGCCGATCAGATCCAGCTGGGTCAGTCGCTCGAAGACGTGATGTGGCTGGCCGCGGCGCGGCTCGATATCCCTGAATTCACCTTCATGTGCATCTCGTTTTCGATCCAGCGCGAGACCGGCGGCAATCTTGCCGAGACGCTCGAAAATCTGGAAACGCTGCTGCGGCGGCGCAAGCAGATGGCGCTGAAGATTAAAGCCTTCTCGTCGGAAGCGCGCGCCAGCTCGATGATCATCGGCGCTCTGCCGTTCATCATGCTCGGGATTCTGACGGTCGTGAATTACGACTATGTCGTGACGCTGTTCATCACCTCATCGGGCCATAAATTGCTGATGGGCGCTGCGACGTCGTTGGCGTTCGGCTGTCTCGTCCTGAAAAAACTGGGCAAGTTCGAGATATGAGCGGCCTCGTCGAGATAATGATCGCCCTTGGCGGCGACACGCTGATGTCGGCATTCCTCATGCTGATCCTGCTGGGCGCGATGGTCGCAGCCTATTGCGCAGCGGTGCCCGGCAACGCTCTGTCCGCGCGGCTCGCCGGCCTCAAGGAACGCGTCAAAGGCAACGGTCTCGTCCAAACCAAAAAAGAGCGCTTCAAGCTCGACTTCTCGATGGCCACGCTGAAGCGGCTGGTCGAGAAATTGAAGCTGACACGCGGCACGGAAGCCGAAACCACCGCCGGCCTGCTGGCCAAAGCCGGTTATCGCTCGCGTGAGGCGTTGATCGTCTATATGGGTCTGCGCGTCTTGCTGCCCGTCATTTTCACGACATTGGTTTTTATCATCGTCGCCTCGATGCATTTGGCGATGATGCAATTGGCGCTGACCGGTGCGTCGATCGCGGTCGTTGCGACCTATCTGCCGCCGATGGTCCTGAAACGGATGATCAGCGCCCGCAACAAGCGTTTCACCCGCGCATTGCCTGACGTTCTCGATCTGTTGGTGATTTGCGCCGAAGGCGGCCTCAGTCTCGACGGCGCGCTGAGCCGTGTCTCGAAGGAATTTCGCCGCTTTCTGCCCGAAATGGGCGACGAATTGGGCCTGACAGCGATCGAGTTGGGCTTCCTGCCGACCCGGCGCGACGCCTTGATGAATCTGGGCAAGCGCGTCGATATTCCGGGTATTCGGACGCTGGTTCAAACGCTGGTTCAGACCGAGCGTTACGGTACGCCGCTCGCCCAAGCGTTGCGCACCCTGTCGGTCGAACTGCGCGACGAGCGCATGCTGCGCGCCGAGGAAAAGGCCGCCCGACTGCCGGCGACGATGACCGTGCCGATGATTGTCTTCATCCTGCCGGCTGTCTTCATCGTCCTGATCGGCCCCGCCATGATTCAGGTCTTCAAAGCCTTCAAATAACCGGCACAACGCCTTAGGGCATTCGCCGTCGGTGTCACTCTATTCGCATAAAGCGCAATCGGACCGCTTGCCAAATCAATCTGGCACGACAAAATCGGAACGCCGAAAGAGACGGCGGATGGCTGTGCGAGTTTGATAAGCGCGTGAAAAAGAAAACCCCAAAAAAGCCGTCAACGAGTTCGCGCCGTGGAACCGCCACGAACGTAGTGCGGACGCCGCGCATTCGCATGGCGCCGCAAGAGCGCGAACGATTCATTCTCGAAAATGCGACAGGGTTCTTCGCCGAACGCGGATCGGCGGGTCAAACACGCGAGTTGGCGCGCCGCTTGGGCATCACGCAGTCGCTGCTCTATCGCTACTTCTCCAGCAAGGAAGCGCTGGTCGAGCGCGTCTATGAAAATTGGTTTGCCGATTACTGGAACCCGGATTGGGAAGAATGGATCGTCGATCGTGGCTTGCCGCTCGAACAACGGCTACTGCGCTTCTATGAGGATTATACGCAACGCGTCTATTGCGCCGAATGGGTTCGCTTGTTCGTTTTCTCGGCGCTTGACGGGTTAGACCATCACAGCCGCTTCGTCTTGCGCAATCGCGAACGGCTCTACACCCGTATTGCCGGCGAATTGCGGCACGATCTCGGCCTGCCGACCCTCGATCAGATTCCGATGACGGAATTCGAGATCGAGCAGTTGTGGGGCATGCACGCCACCACGTTCTATATCGGTCAGCGGCGTTGGCTTTATCATCTGCCGGTGCCGGCCGACGTCGGCGGCATCATGGCGGCGCGCGTGCGCTCGTTCATGGCCGCGGCGCCGCAACAAATCGCTGCGCACCTTACGTCGCTGCACGCGATGCGGATGGCGAGCGACTAAATCGCTCGTCGCTGACGCGCTTTCTCCAACGCCCCGACCGAAGCAAGCTTGTGCTGTTTCGGGGACGCTGGCATGCTGATCATTCCTGGCGACTTTAAAGAAAGCTCCTGCCGGATGACGACATCCCAACTGCCGCTCACGCCTCCCGAATTGCCCGACCGGCTGCGCCCGATCATGGAAGCGCCTTATCCGCGCTTCTCGCCGACGGAGATGAAGCGGCGACGGGACATTCTGACCGAGCTGATGGCTGCCGTTGGCGTCGATCACCTGCTGCTCTATGGCTTCAACCGCGCCGGTAACGCCGTTCATTACTACACCCATTGGCCGGTCTTCACCGAAGCAGGCTGCGTAATATCGGCCGGTGCGCGCGACAAAATGTTCGTCCAGCATCACAATCATATCGCCCTGGCGCGGGTGATCGCGAACGATACCAACGTCGAATGGGGCGGGGCTTTCGGCATTGGTGCCGCCATCGAGGAACTGGAACATCGCGGCGCAAAGCGCGATCGGGTGGGCTTCATCGGCCCGCTGAGCTATCGCCTCCATGCGCAGTTCGTCGAGAAATTCGGCCGCGTCGCCGATCTCAACGGGCCTTATATGCAAAAGCGGCTAGTCAAATCGGCCGAGGAGCTTGAATGGTATCGCATCGGCGCGATGCTGTCGGATCGGGGGCTCGCCGGATTGCAGGGCGCAATCCGCCCGGGCGTCACCGAACGCGAACTGGGCGCCGCGATCGAGGCGGCCTACCTGCCGTACGGCGGCACCAACGTCATCCATTTCATCGGCGCAACGTCGATGGCCGATCCCGATTGCCGCGTGCCGCGCCAATATCCCTCGACACGGCGTCTCGCCCAAGGCGATATCGTCTTCACCGAAATCAGCGCCGCCTTCTGGGAACATTCGGGACAGGTGCTGCGCAGCTTCACCGTCGATGCCGAACCGACACCGCTTTATCGCGATCTGCATCAGGTCGCGGATAAAGCATTCGAAGCGATCACCGCCGTGTTGCGCGAAGGCGCGACCCCCGCCGATGTCATCGCCGCCTCATCGATCATCGAGGAATCCGGTTTCACGACGGACGACGATATTTTACACGGATATGGCGGCGGTTACTTGCCGCCGGTCATCGGTTCGAACAGCCGGCCATCCGCCGGATTGCAACCCATGACATTCCTCGCCGGCATGATGGTCGTGGTGCAGCCCAACGTCGTCACCAAAGACGGCAAGGCCGGCGTCCAGACCGGCGAATGCGTGCTCATCACCAAGACCGGCGTCGAACGACTGCACAACGCAACACGGGGATTCGCACGCGTTTAATTCCCATCGTCGTTGCGCAGTCCCGTACTGCCTGCCCTCACGGCGTTGCACGCCGCTTCTGAACCTGTCAATTTACGAACAAGAATTGCCGCCATAACGGCGGCGTTAACGGAGGGGGGACCGATGAGAATCACACCATCAAAATTTGCGCAGAAATTCCGCCAGGCGCTACTCGGCGCGAGCATACTGACGCTGGCGACGATCACGGCAGCATGGGCCGATCCGATTCCGCCGGGCGGCCAGGGCGAGCATGTGAAGGTCATCGGCTATTCGGCGCTCGAAGGCCGCTATGGCGCCTTCAAGATCGCGATCAAACAGACCGATAACGGCCGCTGGTATCTTTATACCGGCCATACCTTCGATCAAGGTTGGAGCATCGTCGATGTCACTGACCCGGCCAAGCCGCGCTATGTGAAATTCATTCCGTTCCAGACCGACGACAAAAGCATCCTGACCGCACAGGTCACGCTGCACGGCAATCTGATGATGACGTCACTCAACAGCTTTGCACCGCAAAAGAATCCGCAACCGGCAGTTCTGTTGTGGGATATCACCGATCCGGAAAACCCCAAGCAGGTCGGTTCATGGCAAGGCGGCGCAACCGGCGCGCATCGCAATTCCTATCCCGGCGGCAAATACGCTTATCTCTCGACCAGCTATCCCGGCTTCAAGGGCAACATCATGGTCGTGCTCGACGTCAGCGATCCCGCCCATCCCAAGGACGTCGGCAAATGGTGGCAGCCCGGCCAAAAGGACGGCGAACCTGCCTTCGACGGCCCGCAAAGTTTCCATGGTCCCGTCAATATGAACCCCGACGGCAAATGGGCGACGCTTCCCTACACGCCCGACATGGTCAATCTGGACATGAGCGATCCGACCAATCCGAAGTTGCTCGGTCGCGTCACCTTTACGCCGCCCTTCGCCAACGTCGGCTCGCAATCGGTCCATACCGTCTTGCCGCTGTGGGACCGCAAGATCGCCTATGTCAGTTCGGAAGCGCAGCAGAGCGACTGCAAAGATTTCGGCATGAACTTCGCGGGCATGGTCGATAACAGCAACCCGGCCAAGCCGCAGCTGATCTCGATCTTCCCCTCACCGCGTCCGCCGAAGAATGCGCCCTATAAGGACTTCTGCGACAAGGGTGGCCGGTTCGGACCGCACAATACGAGCCAAGAAATCCACAATCCCGCGATCCAACAGCCGGGCAATCTCCTCGACGTCGCCTGGTTCAATGCGGGCCTGCGCATCTTCGACATCAGCAATCCGCGCCTGCCGACCGAGGTTGGTTATTACATGCCGCCCGAACGCGCCAACATGCCGGACAAAGGCGGCGCGCACGCATCGCCGGTCAATTGGAGTGAAGAACTGGCCGTCGATGCGCGCGGCAATATCTTCATGAACGACGACAAGTGGGGTCTGTTCGTCATGCGCTATACCGGCAAGGAACCCACGACACCGAGCAAAGCACCCGTCAAGAAAGCCGCGAAGTAAGACCATGGCAAAAATGTTTGGCATTAAAAACACCGTGGCGGCAGGGCTTTTTGCCGCCGCCACGGCCTTCTGCGGCAATGCGATCGCCGATCCCTTTCCGTCGGGCTGGCAAGCCGAGCACGTAAAGCCCATCGGCTTTTCCGCACTCGGCGGCCGTTATGGCGGCTTCAAGATGGCGCTGCGTCACGTCAACGATCGCTGGTATCTCTATATGGGACATTCCTTCGATCAAGGCTGGAGCATCCTCGACGTCACAAATCCGGAGAAGCCCGTTCTCGCGAAGTTCATCCCTTACAACGGCCCCAAAGGGATCGTGACGTCGCAGATCACGCTGCACGACAATCTGATGATCACCTCGTTGAACGGCGACAAGGACCATCCCAATCCGGGCGCGGCGGTGATCTTTTGGGACATCACCGATCCGATCAATCCGAAACAGATCAGCGAATGGACCGGCGGCCCGACCGGCGCGCATCGCAATTCCTATCCCGGCGGCAAATACGCTTATCTCTCGACCAGCTATCCCGGCTTCAAGGGCGGCAACGTCCTCGTCATCATGGATGTGAGCGATCCGGCGCATCCGACCGAAGTCGGCAAGTGGTGGCAGCCTGGCCAGAAAGACGGTGAACCCGCCCCCGGCTTCTATCAGGGCTTTCACGGTCCGGCGAATGTCAGTCCCGACGGCAAGATGATCAGCACCGGCTATACGCCCGATGTCGTCAATATCGATATCAGCGATCCGACGCAGCCGAAGCTGATCGGCAAGCTGCACATCACGTCGCCCTTCGCCAATGTCGGTTCGCAATCGGTCCATAGCGTATTGCCGTTATGGGATCGCAAGCTGCTTTATGTCAGTTCCGAAGCATCGAAGCCGAACTGCAAGGATGACGGCATGAACTTCGCCGGCATGATCGACAACAGCGATCCGGCGAAGCCGAAACTGATTTCGATCTTCCCCACGCCGCGCCCGCCGAAGAATGCGCCTTACACAGACTTTTGCGACAAGGGCGGACGGTTCGGACCACACAACACCAATCAGGAAATCCATAACCCAGCGGTGCAGCAACCGGGCAACCTGATGTACATCGCTTGGTTCAACGCGGGCCTGCGCATCTTCGACATCAGCAACCCGCGTCTTCCGACCGAGGTCGCTTACTTCATTCCGCCCGAGCGGCCCGGCTTACCCGAAATCGGTGGCAATCACGGCTCGCCGATCAACTGGTCGGAAGAAGTCGCGGTCGATACGCGCGGCTATATCTATCTCAACGACGATAAGTGGGGCACCTATGTGCTGCGCTATACCGGCAAAGAGCCGGTGACAGCGCCCGTTGCCAAGAAAGCCGCGGCGAAATAATCGCTTCGCGGCGCTGACAAGCAAAAGGCCCGAACTTTGCGGTTCGGGCCTTTTTTCTTGGACGGATCGAAATCGATTAGCGGTCGAGGAAGCCGGCGAGACGACGGTCGGGACCGCGCTGGCTCAGTTTTTTCAGCGCCTTCGCCTCGATCTGGCGAATACGTTCGCGCGTCACCTGATACTTCTTGCCGACTTCTTCGAGCGTGTGTTCGGCCGCCTGGCCGACACCGAAACGAAGACGCAGCACATCCGCTTCACGCGGCGTCAGACGGGCAAGGGCTTCTTCGGTCGCTTCGCGAAGTTCGGCGGCAGCAGCCGCTTCCAACGGGATGACAGCCTGTTGATCTTCGAGGAAGTCGCCGATGGTCGCATCGCCGTCTTCGCCGACCGGCTGATCCATCGACACCGGATCGCGGACGAGTTCGAGGACCGTGCGCAGCTTCGCCACTGGCGTGCCGAGACGCTCGGCCAATTCCGGCTCGGTCGGCTCGCGGCGCAGTTCGCCAGCGAGGCGGCGCTGAGCGCGCAGCACGCGGCGGACTTCGTCGGCGAGATGCGCCGGGATGCGGATCAGATGGCCCTGATCGACCAGCGCACGCGAGCAGGCCTGACGAATCCACCAGGTCGCGTAGGTTGAGAACTTGTAGCCACGGCGCCAATCGAATTTTTCGACCGCGCGCATCAGGCCGATATTGCCTTCCTGCACGAGATCCATCAGCGGCAAGCCGCGATTGACGTGACGGCGCGCGATCCACGTGACCAACCGCAGATTGGCGGCGATCATCTGTTCCTTGGCGCGTTCGGAGTCACGCGCGCCACGCTGCAGTTCGGACGAGCTGGAGCGGAAATGCTCGAGCTTCTGACCGGCTTGCTTGGCAATGCCTTCGATGTCGGTGCAGACGCTCGCGGCCTGCTCGCCATAGCGGCCGAAGAAAGCACGCCACGCCGTGATGCGGCGGCGACGGGCGGTCTCGAGCCATTCTTCCGAGGTTTTGGCCGCCTTGTAGCTTTCGATGAAATCTTTGCGGGCGACGCCGCAATGCTCGACCATGCGCGCCAACGAGCCTTCGAGCTCAAGGAGCTTTTTGTTCATTTCTTTAATCTGATGCGCGAGGCGGTCGATCTCGGCCGGCTGCAGCACGATCTTTTCGAGCGCCTTCGACAGCGCCTGCGGGCGGCCCTTGCCGGCATTGATGGCGCGCGTGAAGGCAGCCTTCACGTCGGGCATCAGTTCGGCTTCGATCTGGGCGATCACGGAGGACGAACCGGACTCGTCGATCGGCGTCTCGACATCGCCTTTGATCCGGCGGCGGGTCGCCGCGAGATCGACGACATCGCGCAACAGCACGGTATTGTCGCCGAGGCCTTCGCGCCAAACCTTGATCGAACGGCGCAGGAGTTCGCTACGGCAAAGCGCCGCCAGCATGGCTTCGCGGCCGGCCTCGATCCGCTGCGCGAGCTCGACTTCCTGTTCACGGGTCAGCAGTTCGGCGACGGAAATCTCACGCAGGTAATGCTGCATCGCATCGCCGGAGGCGGCGTCGGCGGCGACGTTACCCGCACGCGGAACTTCCGATTCGACGGCAACAGTGGTTTCTTCCTGAGTGCCTTCGGTCGTTTCGGCACTTTGGGTCGGTTGTTCCACGGCTTCGGCGGCGGCGAAATTAGCCCGCATGTTTGATTACTCGCTAAACGAAGTGAAGGAACGCCAACCCGCTAGGCTGGCCGGCGCGCATCTTGGCATAAGATTGGTGCTGGCCGCACCTGTTTTAAGTAGTCGATCAAAAACTATTTAGTTCCAATTGTTTGTATCGATTTTTGGGCTTTCCAAGCGGCCACGAAACGCTGGGTTGCGGAGAACGCAAGGGTCGCTCTTATAACGCCCGAAAGTTGATTATTTCTCGCGACCGGTGTTTCAACGTCGATAACAATATTCGCCGGCAACGAATCCATCAGATCGAATAACGGCAGCGCACCATCGCCGGGATAAAGCCGCGATCCCAAGGATTCCGCACGTAATTCCAGCCCCGCCGGAAGTAATTTTGGTGCATCGCACAATTGAAGATAAGCGATGTCCTTGGCCGGAATGGCCGCGACCTCGGCCGGAATCCCGCCGGCGCGGGCCAAATGGAGGGCGTCGATAAGCAGACCGAGGTTGGACCGGTCGCAGGCCCGAATCATGCGATGCGCCTTCGGAAGCGAATTGACGGCGGTATAAGGCATCAATTCGAGGGCGAGGCCGAGATTGAAGGACCGGGCGGCGTCGGCCAGCCGTCCCAGATTCGCGGTCATCCGCGCCTCGTCGGGGTCATTCCCGACGGCCAGGAACTTTTCGACCCCTAGCTGGGCGGCGACTTCCAGGGCGGGAAGGCAGGAATCGAGGTCGAAGTCGGGAAGAAGCCAGATCCCGGTCGCGGCATAAAGGGTGAGGCCGGTATCGGCGAGGGCGCCGGCGATGGCGGCAATCAGCGGTTTTTCACCGATCAGGGGGGCGACCGACGCGGCGCCGGGGGCGCCCAAAACCCGCAAATCGGTCGAATCGAACCCGGCGGTATGGGCCGCGGCGATGAGGTCGAGGGGACCGAGATCGTTGACGGTGACGGGTGCGAGGGACAGGCGATTCATGGCAGTATTCGTCACCCTTTCCCTGGCCTGGTTCAACCATGAAACGTAGCAGCGAGCGATTTCTGACCACCCATACCGGCAGCCTGCCGCGGCCGGCAGAGCTGGTCCGGACGATGTTCGCCAAGGAGGAGGGGGTTCCGGTCGAGCGCGGGGCCCTCGACCAGCAGATCGCGGCGGCGGTTGGCGAAACCGTGCAAAAACAGGTCAAAGCCGGGATCGACCTCGTCAATGACGGCGAAATGAGCAAACCGTCCTACGCCACCTATATAAAGGACCGGCTGAGCGGTTTCGGCGGGGCCAGCAACAGCTTCGTCTATCAGGATCTGGTCGATTTTCCGGAACTGGGGCGGCGGGTGTTCGGCGACCCGGGGCGGGCCCGGCGCAAAACCCCGGCCTGCATCGCCCCGATCGCGGTCAGCGACCGGGACGCGGCCCAGACCGACATCGCCCACCTGAAAGCCGCCCTGCCCATGGACCGCGAGGGCTTCCTGACCGCCGCGTCGCCGGGCGTGATCGCGCTGTTCTTTCACAACGATTATTACAAAAGCGACGCCGACTATCTGCAGGCGATCGCCGAGGCGATGCGGCCCGAATACGAGGCCATCGCCGCCGCCGGCTTGGTCCTGCAGCTCGATTGCCCTGACCTCGCCATGGGCCGCCATATCCAGCATGCCGGTCTAAGCCTTGCCGACTTCCGCAGGGCCGCAGCCCGGCAGATCGAAGCGCTGAATTACGCCGTCGCCAACATCCCGCCCGAGCAGATGCGGCTGCATCTCTGCTGGGGCAATTACGAAGGCCCGCACCATTGCGACGTGCCGATCGACCAAATTATCGACCTGGTTTTCACCGCGCGTCCCGCCGGCATTTCCTTCGAGGCCGCCAATCCGCGCCACGCCCATGAATGGAAAGTCTTCGAAACGACCAAGTTGCCCGACGGCAAGATTCTGATCCCCGGCGTCCTCGAATCGAAATCCAATTTCATCGAGCATCCCCAACTGATCGCGCAACGCATCGAGCGCTACGCCCATCTGGTCGGGCGCGAGAACGTTATCGCCGGCAGCGATTGCGGCTATGGCACCTGGGTCGGGCAGGCAGCCGTCGATCCCGACGTGGTCTGGGCAAAACTGGCCGCGATGACCGAAGGCGCGCGCATCGCTTCCGAGCGGTTCTGGCGTTAATCGCCTGCTAATTACTTCAAAAGCTTGAGGTCATTCGCCGGCGGCGAAGTTGAATTAATGCGCCCTTAACAGCCGCGCCCGCATTATCCGGTCCGTCGGACTATCGGATAAAGGAACGGCCAATGAGCGCATTGGCGCGCGGAGCCCAGTTCTTGGGCTCACGTTCGGGGCAAGGTTTCATCATCTTCCTATGCGTGTCGCAGCTTTTTGCGGCGGTCATCGGATATGGATTCTACGCGTCGAACCTAAGCTGGTTTAAAGAACATAAGAGAGAAGAGAAGGTCACGGCCCTTCGCCTGGTCGATGCCTTCGTCAACAATTACGCCAGCCAACGCGCAAAGCTTTCGACCACCAGCGCACCCGTTCCCGCGACTTTCCGTGCCGATTCCATTGCTGCCTTCAACAAGTCGCAAGGCGGCAGCAACGAATTCAACCTGATGTGGGTCGGCGTTCCCGACCGCGCGATCAAGACCGGTCCGCTCGACGATGCGATGGCCGAGACGATCAACGGCTTTATCGGCAAGGACAAGCCGCTGCCGGTCTCGACGATCCTCAGCGTCAACAATCAGCAAGTCTTCCGCACGGTTTATCCGTCCTTCGCCAAGGAACAGAGCTGCGTCGATTGCCATAACCAGCTTCAGGCCAATGGCCCGACCTGGCATCTCGGCGATCTGATGGGTGCCTTCGCGATCGACGTGCCGATGGGGCCGTTCCTCAAGAGCAACCTGATCGAAACCTTCGGCCTAGCCTTCGCCATCTTTTTCTCGTTGGGCACGATGGGCCTCGCCTTCTCGCTGTACCACTACAAGAAGGCCAAACAGAGCGAAGCCGCCGAAGCGACCCTCGCCGAAAGCGAAGCACGCTTCCGCGATTTCGCCGAAGCGACGTCGGACTGGTTCTGGGAACAGGATGAAAATCTGCGCTTCACGCGTTTCTCGGTCGGTGGCCGTTCGACCGAACTGACGAGCCAGAATGACCTTGGCAAGACGCGCCACGAAACCGTCAAACTGGGCGTCACCGACGAACAATGGATCGCGCATGACGCCGAGTTGGCCGCGCGCCTGCCGTTCCATAATTTCCGCTTCCAGCGCGCGATGCCCGACGGCCAGATCGTCTATGTCAGCATCAGCGGCCGGCCTGTCTTCGACATTCACGGCGTCTTCCACGGTTATCGCGGCGCCGGGCGCGATGTCAGCGGCGAGATCGCCGTCGAAGTCGAATTGCAGCGCCGCGTCGAGGAACGCACCGCCGAACTCAAATCAACGCAAGGCGAATTGCTGCGCAAGGAACGCCTCTCGGCGCTGGGTCAGTTGACCGCGACGATGGCGCATGAATTGCGCAATCCCTTGAGCGCCATTCGCAACACGCTGTTCGCCGTCAAAGAAACCGCCGCCGCCGCGGGCATCAGCCTCGAACGGCCGGTCAGCCGGGTTGAGCGCAGCGTCGCGCGATGCGACCGGATCATCAACGACCTGCTCGATTACACCCGCATGAAAGAGCTGCATTGCAGCATCGTTGCGCCCGATGCCTGGGTCGAGGAAGTCCTCAACGACCAGCATTTCCCACCGGATCTGACGGTCGAGCACAAGCTCGATGCCGATTGCCTGATCAAGATCGACCCCGAGCGCATGCGTCGCGTCCTGATCAATCTCCTCGACAACGCGGCGCAAGCGATGGCCGAGGGCACCGAGCGCAAGATCACGGTGACGACGGCGCTTATCGGCGACGGCGTCGAACTGGCCGTGACCGATACGGGTGGCGGCATTCCCGCCGATGTTCTGCCGAAAGTTTTCGAGCCATTGTTCAGCACCAAGAGTTTCGGCACCGGCCTTGGCTTGCCGATGGTCAAACAGATCGTCGAACAGCATGGCGGCACGATCACGATTACAAGCGAAGCCGGCAAGGGAACGCGCGTTACGCTGCGCCTTCGAAAGGTCGCGGAAGAAGAGGTTATTGCGGCATGAGTGCGAAGATTCTGGTCATCGACGACGACCGCGATCACGCCGAGAGCATCGTCGATATCCTGTCGATGCGCGGCTATGACGTCGAAGCCGCCTTCAGCGGCGAAGCCGGTGTCGAGATTTTCAAGGAGCAGGACTTCGATCTCGTCTTCATGGACGTGAAGCTACCGGGCATGAACGGCGTCGAGACCTTCTTCGAGTTCAAGAAGATTCGTCCCGATGCGCGGGTCATGATGATGACTGGCTATAGCCTTGAGCAATTGATCGCGCAGGCGATCGAAAATGGCGCGCTGGGCGTGCTGCGCAAGCCGTTCGCGATCCAAGACCTGTTTCATATCCTCAACGAGGTAAAGCCGCGCGGCATGATCGTCGTCGCGGATGACGATCCGGATTTTGCCGCAAGCCTCGAACCGATGCTGGTCAGTCAGGGCTATCGCGTCGTCACCGCGGCGACCGGCAGCGAAGCACTCGAAAAAGCCTCGGCCGATGGCGTCAATTGCCTCGTCCTCGATGTCTCGATGCCGATCCTGACCGGGATCGACGTTTATCTTCGCCTGAAAGAACGCGGCAAGTCGGTGCCGACGATCTTCGTCACCGGCGCCGGCGATAAGACATCGGCGCTCGCGCAGCTCAATCCCGATAACGGCGTGCTGCTGAAACCTTTCAACCCCAGCGATTTGCTCAAAGCCATTGCA
This sequence comes from uncultured Rhodospirillales bacterium, assembly GCA_903822185.1. GTDB lineage: Bacteria > Pseudomonadota > Alphaproteobacteria > ATCC43930 > CGMCC-115725 > CAIKMD01. The sequence continues at coordinate 50,729 of CAIJOA010000020.1, forward strand.
GTGGCGACGAGTGGCGGGAGCAAACCGACCGCTCATGGCTAATTCCCCCTCATCCGCGCCGCGGCAGCTTCTCATCGTCGATGACGACGAGGAATTTGCCGAATCGATCGCGGACATCCTTATCCCCGCCGGCTATGCGCCGATCGTCGCCGATCGGCCGGACACGGCCGCCATCGCGGTGAAGCGCTACAGCCCGCCGGTCGCGATCATCGATATCCGTCTCGGCGGTATGTCCGGCGTCGAATTGCTGGCGCGGCTTAAAGCCGAACGCCCCGATCTTGTCGGCGTGATGATGACGGCGCATGTCGATACGCAGACGGCCGTCACCGCGCTGCGCAAAGGCGCTTACGATTACTTCGACAAGAGCTGCAATCCCGACGAACTCAAAGCCGTGCTCGACCGCGCCTTCGAGCGCCATGGTCTCGAAGCCGAAAATCGCGCCGCTTACGAAACGCTACGCGTCGCGAAAGAAGCCGCCGAAGCAGCGAATCGCGCCAAGTCGGACTTCCTCGCCAATATCAGCCACGAGCTGCGCACGCCGCTCAATGCGATCATCGGCTTTTCCGAATTGATGCTGAGCGCTGCGCACGGCCTCATCGGCAATCCGACCTATCAGGCTTACGTCAGCGACATCTTCGACGCCGGCACCGACCTGCTGAAAATCATCAACGAGATTCTCGATCTGTCGAAGGCCGAAGCCGGGCGCCTTGAATTGCTGGAAGAGACGGTCGATGTCGCTAGCGTCGTTCGTACCGTCGTTCGTTTGGTCGGGCCAAAGGCCGACGATGCCGGGCTATCGCTCGAGACCAACATTCCCGATATTCCGCCGCTGCTGTTCTGCGATCGCTTGAAGCTGAAACAGGTCCTGTTGAACTTCCTGTCGAACGCGGTGAAATTCACCCCGACCGGCGGCAAGATCAGCGTCACCGTGACGTCCGATCTCACCAACGGCTTCATCATCGCGGTGAAGGATAGCGGCATCGGCATCGCCGAAGCCGACATTCCGCGCGTCTTACAGCCCTTCATCCAGGTCGATAGCGCCCTCAGCCGAGCCCATAGCGGCACCGGCCTCGGCCTGCCGCTGGCCGCGGCGATGATCGAACTGCATGGCGGCCGCATTCAGGTCGCCAGCGAGCCGGGCCAAGGCACCACCGTCAGCGCCCATTTCCCCGCCGCCCGCATCGTCGGCATCGCCGACATTATGCCCGCCCTCGGCCTGCCGTTCGACACGATCGAGCAGCCGAGCGAACAGCGCGCGTTGAAGCAGGCCTAACTATTTCGGGCGAAGCTTAAGCCGACAGACCGTTAATCGGCAAAGTGATGGTCACCGCTAAACCGCCGTGCGACCAATCGCAATCGAGCGTGCCGTGGAATTGACGGACGACGGTTGTTTGCGCGAGTGAACTGCCGAAGCCGGTTTTGACCGGCGGCGCATCGATGATCGGGCCGCCGCTTTCGACCCAACGCAGAATCAACATGTCGTCTTCCCGGCGCCAGGTCACGGCCACGCGGCCTTCGGCGACTTTCAGCGCGCCGTATTTCGCCGCGTTCGTTGCCAGTTCGTGACAGATCAGCGCAATGCCGTTCGTCGCCCGGTCACCGCAGGGAACCAGCGGTCCTTCGACCGTGAAACGCAACGGTGTTTCTTTTTCGTCATGGTCATAGGGCGCAAGAATCGTCTCGACGAGTTCACGCAGATCGGGGGCGCCTGGCGCGATCGCCGTTTCGTTGAAGTCGCGGCGGATCAGCCCGTTGGCAATCGCGAGCGCGTGCATTCGGCCGGAAAGCGTTTCCGCTAACTCGTCTTTCGATCCGGCAGTCCGGGCGCTGGTGCGGATCATGCCGTCAGTGATGGCGAAGAGATTGTTAATCCGATGCCCCATCTCGCGGGTCAGCGTTTCTTGTTGTTCCAACGCCTGTTGCAGACGCTGTTCGCTGCGCACCATGCGGACGGCGATGCCGACGAAGGTCGCCAGTTCGGTCATGGCGCGGGCGTGGCCGCTGTCGAAGTGATTTTCTTTGTCGGAGACGATCCACAAAGTGCCGAGCGGTGCGACGCCGTCGAGATAGAGCGGCACCAACAGCACCTCGGGCACGACGATGTTCGCGTCGGATATCCAGTTATAAACCCGTTCGGGATGGATCGAGAGCACCGGCCCGTTATGGTCAAGCGTCACGCCGCAGGGGCTGAAATTCCGCGGCGTCGTCGCACCGTTGAAGGGCGCGAGAATGCCGCGCAGATATTGCCAACGAAAGACACCGGGCGCGGGATTTTCCTCGTAGAGGCTGAGTCCGGCCGAAACGCCGCCGGTCATTTCCATCGCCAGATCGACGAAGCGGGGCAGCATGTCCTCGGGCTGATCGACCATCCGCGCGGCCAGATCCTGCAGCGCGTGCTTTTCTTGAAGATAGTCGAATTTCTTCGCCGGACGCTTCGCCAACGCGTCGATGGCAAAGACATCGGCGATGGAAGGTTCGAGCAGCGCGGACAAAGCCATGTGCGATCCTAGGCCAATCCCCCAACCGAGGCGAGTCAAACACGGCAATAGAAGCGGGAAGTTTCCATTATTTCCGGTTCACTTGTGCACGCAAGACGGCACTTTGCCGATCAGTCGCAACAACCGAACGCTATTCCGGCAGCGGCGTCGCATAGCGCAGATCGACGGCTGTTTTCGCCGTGACCTCGCCCTTGACCATTCCTTGAGATTTGAACCAATCGATCTGATGCTGAATGTCTTTCATATCGAGCCGCGCCTCGGCATCGACGAAGGAAACACCCATCTTGATCTGATCGACGGTCTGGCCCGTATTCTTCGCAATGATCGCCAGAATTTCGGCCGAGCCCGGGCCGAAGGCGAGTTTGCCGTCGGGACCGGCGAAGGCCGCGTGATATTCGCGCGTCGCCTTGCGATAGGCGCGCAGAAACCGTTCGACCGTGTCCTTGCGCTCGTTCGTCGTCTTGAAGCCGGTGAAGGCCGCGCCGAATTGATAAGACACCTCGTCACCGACATAACCCAGCAGCTTGGCGTCGCCGTTCGTGATCGACGGCATCACATAGGTGACGGGGATGATCGAAGCATCGACCTGGCCGCCGACGATCGCGGTAACGCTGTTGGCGACGGCGCCGACCTGCACCACGCGAATCGTTTTGAGATCGACGCCGTATTTTTCGGCCAGCAGCACCAGCGAATAATGCGGCGGCGTCCCGAGCCCACCGACCGCGACGGTCTTGCCGGCGAGATCCTTGAAGCCTTTGAGGCCCGCTGCCGCTGCTTTATTTGAGGCGACGGCCGTATTGTTAGGAAAGCCCGGCGCCTCACGCGCTTGAGCCGCGATGACACGGATCGCATCCTGCGAGGCCATCGTATAGAGCGCGGCGGTAATGCCCGTCGCACCGAAATCGATATCGCCCGAGACAACGGCAACGGGGATGGTCGAGCCGACTTCGAAAAACACGATCTGCGCCGGTACGCCCTCGGCGGCGAAATAGCCGCGTTCCTGGGCGAGAAAGACCGGGCCCGAGCCCGCGGTTTTTAGAACGCCGATTTTGATGTCTTCGGCAGATGCGAGGGTCGAGGCTGCGAGGCCCAGAGAGAAACCCAGCATCAAACTTGCCCGATAGAACCGTCCCATCATTTTCTCCCTGATCGTCTTGGCGCTTGCCGCGCCTTCATCGCAAAAGCCTAAACCCGGGGACGGGGCGGGAGCAAGGTTGGTGGCTTGAGGCAACCTTCATCACTCGCCATTTCCCTCCCCCCTTGAGGGGGAGGGTCAGGGTGGGGGGTCAAACCCACGATGTTTGATTTTATCGGCAGCGCAGCGCGATTGCGTTGATCGCGTGTGATCACCCCCCACCCAACCCTCCCCCTCAAGGGGGGAGGGCTCGCTCGTTGTTGAGTGACAAGCCCCTTCTGTCTTTCAACTGTCACAAACTTTGGCTAAACCTGCTTTGTAAATCAGTAAATCGGAACTGACCGATGCAACAACGCTGGGGTTTGCCCATCGTCGCCTGGCCGTCGCGCCTGCGCCCAAGCTTTTGGGACGGAATCGCGCTGCCTTTAGTCATCGGCCTTATCATGCTGATCGCCTGGGCGAGTCAGCAGATGAGCGTCCCGTTTCAGCCGGGTCAGTCCCTGGAGATTTCGCTCGATCCGATGGAGTTGCCAGCCTATGCGCTGCGCACCGTGTTGCGCATGGTCGCGGCCTTGGGCGCGTCGCTGGTGTTCAGCCTTGGTTATGCCGCTATCGCCGCCAAGAGCAAACGCGCCGAGAAATTGCTGATCCCGATTCTGGATATTCTGCAATCCGTGCCGATCCTCGGGTTTCTGTCGATCACCGTCACCGGCTTCATCGCGCTCTTTCCCGGCAGCCTGCTTGGTTACGAATGCGCCGCGATCTTTGCGATCTTTACGTCGCAAGCCTGGAACATGACCTTCAGCCTCTATCAGTCCTTCATCGCCGTGCCGCACGATCTGCGCGAAGCTTCACGGATGCTGCATCTGTCGCCGTGGCAAAGCTTCTGGCGGCTAGAAGTGCCGTTCGCGCTGCCGCAACTGACCTGGAACATGATGATGTCGGTGTCGGGCGGCTGGTTCTTCGTCGTCGCGTCCGAGGCGATCAGCGTCAACAACAACCAAGTCCTGCTGCCCGGCATCGGCTCCTACATCTCGGTCGCGATCGATCATCGTGATTTGTGGGCGGTCGGTTACGCCATCATCGCCATGCTCGTGCTGATCCTGATCTACGATCAGTTGTTGTTCCGGCCGCTGCTGGCTTGGGGGCAGCGGTTCAAGTTCGAGGAACTGGGCGAAGAAGAAATCGAGACGCCGTGGTTCCTGATGATGATCCAGCGCGCCCGCTTCTTTCATCTGATGGGCCTAGGCGTCGAGGCCAGCGCCCGCTGGGTCAGTCGCGCCTCAAGCCGCCTGCCGCGTCCGACACGGCGGCCACAAGCTGCGCCGCGCCATCGCGCCTTGGCCGATGGGATATGGAGCGGGTTTCTCGTTCTGCTGGCGCTGGGCGCGCTGGTCGAGATCGCCGACTTTGTCCGCGCCGAGGTGGGATGGAGCGAAGTGCTGCATGTCGTCCTGCTGGGGCTTCTGACATTGGTCCGCGTCGTCGTGCTGATCGCCCTCGCCGCACTGGTCTGGGTGCCGATCGGCATCTGGATTGGGTTGCGGCCGCGCGTCGCCCGCCGCGTCCAGCCGATCATTCAGTTCCTTGCCGCGTTCCCGGCCAACCTGTTCTTCCCAGTCGTCGTCTCGGCGATCGTCGTCTATCACCTCAATCCCGAGATCTGGCTGTCGCCGCTGATGATCCTCGGGACGCAGTGGTACATCCTCTTTAACGTCATCGCCGGGACGATGGCGCTGCCGACCGATTATCAGCTTGTCGCCGGCAATCTGGGCGTTCGTAATATTCTGTGGTGGCGGCGTCTGGCGCTGCCCGGCATCTTTCCCGCTTTCGTGACCGGCGCAGTCACCGCATCGGGCGGATCGTGGAACGCCGCGATCGTCGCCGAGGTCGCCAAGTGGGGCGACACGACGCTGCAAGCGACCGGCATCGGCTCCTACATCGCGGCAATGACCGAAGCGGGGGATTTCCCGCGCATCGCGCTGGGCGTCACCGTTCTGGCGCTTTACGTTTTGCTGGTGAACCGGCTGCTGTGGCGCCGGCTTTATAACCTCGCCGAGGAAAGGCTGCGACTGGACTGATCATGGACACGATCGCACCATCGAACCCGAACCACGACGGCAACCTGATCACCGCCGAGGGCATTTCCAAGACTTATCAGCAGCCCGATCATGCCGGGCGGCTGGTGCTGGACCATATCGACTTCACCCTGAAGGAAGGCGAGATCGTCGCCATCCTCGGCAAGTCGGGGTCGGGTAAATCGACCTTCCTGCGCGTCGTCGCCGGCCTGACCCCGCCGACCGAAGGCACCGTCACCTATCGCGGCCAGCCGGTTTATCGTCCGGCCCAGGGCATCGCGATGGTGTTCCAGAGCTTCGCCTTGTTCCCGTGGCTGACGGTGCTGGGCAATGTCGAATTGGGCCTTGAAGCCTTGGGCGTGCCGCGCGAAGAGCGCCGCCAACGCGCCATCGCCGCGATCGATCTGATCGGGCTCGACGGGTTCGAGTCCGCCTATCCCAAGGAATTATCGGGCGGCATGCGGCAGCGCGTCGGCTTTGCCCGCGCCCTCGTGGTCAATCCCGACATCCTGCTGCTGGACGAACCCTTCTCGGCGCTGGACGTGCTGACCGCGGAAACGCTGCGCGGCGATATTCTCGATCTGTGGCTGGAACGGCGGGTGCCGACCAAGGGCATCATTTTCGTTTCGCATAACATCGAAGAAGCCGTCGATATCGCCGACCGCATCATCGTCTTCGGCAGCGATCCGGGCTGCATCCAAGCCGAGATTCAAATTTCGTTGCCGCATCAGCGCGACTGGACCTCGCCCGCCTTCCGCCGCATCGTCGATGAGGTCTATACGCTGCTGACCACCGTGCGCGGGCGTGAAGCCGGACGCCGTGGCTCGCGTGCCGATACGCTGAGCCTGCAATATCGTTTGCCCGATGCCTCGATCCAACAGCTCGTCGGTTTGCTGGAAGTGTTGACCGTCGATCCCTTCAACGGCCGTGCCGACTTGCCGCATTTGGCCGACAGCGAGCATCTGACCACCGACGATCTCGTTGTTTTGGCAGAAGCGTTGCAGCTTCTGGGCTTCGCCCAGGTCGGCGGCGGCGATATCGAGATCACCGTGGTCGGCCGTTCCTTCGCCGATGCTGATATGTTACGCCGCAAGCAGATCTTCGCCGAACAATTGATGCGCAATATCGGCTTCATCGCCCATATCCGCCGCGTCCTCGACGAGCGCCCGGGCCATGCCGCACCGGAAGCGCGTTTCCTGGGCGAGCTGGAAGACCATTTGAGCGAAGAAGAGGCCGGCCGCGTGCTCGAGACGGTCATCAACTGGGGCCGCTATGCGGAACTGTTCGCTTATGATTATGATCGGGGCGTGCTGAGTCTCGAAAATCCATAAACCGGATGCTTGATCCGAACAGTCGCGGCTTCCGGGTGATGCTCGGGGCTCAGTCGATGGTATCGAGTCTCGCCATCGATATGAGCCTGCCGGCGCTGCCGGCGATCGCGGTCGCCTTCTCGGCCGATGCTGGCCAAGTCCAGCTCACCATCAGCCTTTATCTGCTCGGCTATGCGCTGGGGCAGTTGTTTTACGGACCGTTTTCGGACCGGTTCGGGCGACGGCCGCTGCTGATCATCGGCGTCACCATCTATACCGTCAGCGGCTTTGCTTGCGCCGTTGCCCCGACGATCGAAATCATGAATGCGTTCCGGCTGCTGCAGGGTCTTGGCGGCTGTGTCGGTGTCGTTGTCAGCCGCGCCGCCGCGCGCGATTATTTCAGCGGCAGCGCCCTCGCCCAGACTCTGTCGTCGATCACCGCGTTCCAAGCGTTCGGGCCCTTGATGGCGCCGGTATTGGGCGGCATCCTCGCCACCTATACGGGGTGGCACTCGATCTTTCTGGTGCAGGGCATCTTCGCCGCCTTCATGCTGGGCGTCACCTGGTTCGGCTTCGGCGAGTCTCTGCCGCAAGCCAATCCCTACGCCATCGCGCCGCGCCACCTGCTGCGCAACTACTGGACGTTCTTTTCCAACCCGCGCTGCATCGGCTTTGCCTTGGTCAGCGCCTTCGTCTTCAGCGGCCTCTTCGCGGTGCTGTCGGCCTCGCCTTTCGTGCTGATCACGCTCTATGGCCTGTCGAGCCAGATGTTCGGGTTCTTCTTCGGCGCGTCGGTGCTGGGCTACATGCTGGGCGCGTTCGGAAACCGGCGGCTTCTGCTGAGAGGCGTCGCCGCCGATACCTTGATGCGGTATGGCCTGGTCATTCTCGTCTTTGCCGGTGCGGCGATGCTCTACTGCGCGTCGGAGCGATTGGGTGGGGTCGCCGGCATCATGCTGCCCTATGTCGTCTATTGCATCGCCATCAGCTTCGTTCAGTCTAACTCGGTCGCGGCGGCGATGGAGCCGGTGCCGCATATGGCCGGGACGGGCGCATCGCTGATGGGCGCGATCCAGATGGCCAGCGCCGCGGGCGGCGGCTGGCTGGTCAATTACTACTTCAACGGCACCGGCACGCCGATGGGCATCGCCATGGCCCTGGCCGCCGTCGGCGCAATGGCCGCCTATTGGCTGGTCGCACGGCGGCGAAGGACTGTTTAGCCGTGCTATAGTCCCTGCCAGAAGAAAAGACGGCAGGGACATCGGGCAAGCGGCGCATGAGCATTCTGTCACCATCTTTGCGCCGACAAATCCCCATCGCGATCGCGCTGCACGCCGTCGGCTTTCTCGTGCTCTATCCCATCGGCACCGTGTTTTGGCTGACCTTCGCCGGCGGCAGCACCGTCTCCGGCACGATCCCCTGGCAGGAGGCGTTCAACACGCCCGGCCTTGTCACCTCGATCCTCAATACGCTCAAGGTCGTCGCGGCGACGCAGATCATCGCGCTGCCGATCGCCCTCGTCATCGCCTGGCTGCTGGCGCGGACTGACCTACCCGGTGCACGCTGGATCGAGTTCGGCTTCTGGGTGCTGTTCTTCCTGCCGTCGATGGGCGTGATGACCGGATGGCTGCTCTGCTTCGATCCGGATTTTGGTCTCGCCAATCGCTGGCTAAGCGCGATCGGCCTCGACCGCTTCGCCGGGTTCGACCTCTATTCCTTCGGCGGCATCGTTTTCATTCACGTTGCGACCTACGGCATCGCGGTCAAGGTCATGCTGCTGACGCCGGCGTTCCGCAATCTCGACGCCTCGATCGAGGAAGCGTCGGCGCTCTGCGGCGCCAACCGTATCAAGACGCTGCTGCGCATCGTCCTTCCGATCATGACGCCGGCAATCCTCGTCGTCGTATTGATGTCGATCATCCGCGGCTTCGAAACCTTCGAGGTCGAATTGATTCTCGGCACCCCGATCCGTTTTCAAGTCTTCAGCACCAAGATCTATCAGTTGATGCACAACAGCCCGCCCGAGTTCCGCGCCGCGGGCACGCTGGGCACGTCGATCCTCGCGATCATCCTGCCGCTGATCGTGCTGCAACGCTGGGCCTCGACACGCCGCAGCTTCACCACCGTCACCGGCCGCATCGCGCGCGGCAAGGCGAAGCTGGGCGCGTGGCGCTGGCCCGCCTGCATCGCCCTCATTGGCGTCGTCGCTTTCTTCAGCCTGCTGCCGTTCGGGCTTCTGGTGATGGGCAGCTTCATGACGATGTTCGGCTTCTTCGACGTCGCCGAGGTGTGGACCATCGCGCAATGGTCGAAGGCGTTCGAGGACACGACGCTGCTGTCCAGCCTCAGCAACACGCTCTATCTCGGTATCGGCACCGCGCTGCTGGCGACGATCGTCTATGTCGCCGTCGCTTATTGCATCGTGCGACCAAAGAGCCGGTTGCGCGCGCCGCTGGACTTCCTCACCTGGCTGCCCTTCACCGTGCCCGGCATCATCCTCGGCTTCGGCTATCTCAACATGGCGCTGCGCGTACCGATCTTCTCGCCGCTTTACGGCACCATCGGCGCGCTGATTCTCGTCAGCATCTTGAGCGCCATGCCGCTCGGCGTACAGGTCCTGAAAAACCACATGATGCAAGTCGGCGCCGAGATCGAGGAGGCGGGACGCGTCGCCGGCGCCAGCTGGATGCAAGGCTTTCGCCGCATCCTTCTACCGCTCGCCAGCCCGACCCTCGCCATCGTCGCGATCATGGTCTTCGCCAGCACCATTCGCGGCGTCTCGAACCTGATGCTGTTGTCGTCCGGCAGCAACCGCGTTCTGGCGGTGCTGCAGGTCGAATATCTATCCGAAGGGAATTTCGGCCCCGCCGCAGTCATCGGCACGATGATCGTGCTGATGAGCCTTGTCGCGGCGGTAATCGTGCGGCTGGTCAGCCTGCGTTACGAGATCGCGTCCCGGTCTTAGGCCTTCGGTCGCATGGTCGGGAAGGCGATGACGTCACGGATCGAGGGGCTGTCGGTCAGCAGCATCACCAATCGATCGATGCCAATGCCGAGGCCGCCGGCGGGCGGCATACCGTATTCCAGCGAGGTGACGAAATCGGCGTCGAGATGCTGGGCTTCTTCGTCGCCCTTCTCGCGTTCCTGCATCTGCGCGTCGAAGCGATCCATCTGGTCGAGGGGGTCGTTGATCTCGGAAAATGCGTTGGCGATTTCCCAGCCGTTCACATAGGTCTCGAAGCGTTCGGTGAGGCGCGGATCGTGGCGATCGGCTTTGGCCAACGGCGAGATTTCGCGGGGGAGCGCGGTCACATGCGTCGGCTGGATTAGCGTGTGTTCGACCTTTGCCGCGAAGGCGGCTTCGAGCGCGCGGCCCCAGCCTGCCGTGTTCGGGCAATCGCCGCCAAGCTTGCGCGCCGTCGCGCGCGCCTCGGCATCGTCGGTGATCGCAAGAAAATCGACGCCGGTCTGTTCCTGCACCAGCTCGGCCATGGTCGCGCGCTTCCACGGACCGGCGAGCTGAATCATCTTGTCGCCGAACTTCGCCTCCGTCCCGCCCAGCACTTCTTGCGCGGCAGCGATGATGAGGCCTTCGGCCAGATCCATCATCGCGTGGTAATCGACGAAAGCCTGATACAGCTCCAGCGACGTGAATTCGGGATTGTGCCGCGGCGAGAGGCCTTCGTTGCGGAAGTTGCGATTGATCTCGAACAGCTTCTCGGACAAGCCGCCGACCAGCAGCCGCTTCAGATGAAGTTCCGGCGCGATGCGCAGATAAAGCTGCATGTCGAGCGCGTTATGATGCGTCACGAACGGCTTGGCCGAAGCGCCGCCCGGAATCGAATGGAGCATCGGGGTTTCGACTTCGAGAAAGCCCTGGCCGATCAATTCGCGCCGGATGGTCGCGACGATGCGGCTGCGACGGCGCAGCGTCTCGCGCGACTCCTCGCTCATGATCAGGTCGAGATAACGCTGCCGATAGCGCAATTCGACATCGGCAAGGCCGTGATATTTTTCCGGCAACGGCAGCAGCGCCTTGGCCAGTATGGTGACCTTGCCGGCATTGATCGTCAGCTCGCCGCGCGGCGTGCGGCGGACGATGCCCTCGACACCGATCAGATCGCCCAGATCGAGCAGCTTCACCAACGCAATCTGTTCCGGCGACAAGAAATCCTTGTGGTTGAAGATCTGGATTTTACCGGTCGTGTCGTGGAGGTCGATGAACATGCCGCTGTTGCGGTTGGCGCGGACACGGCCGGCCACGGCGACCTGATCCTCGGTCATCGCCCCGACCGCCAGATCGGCATAGCGCGTTTCCAGATCTTTCGCCTCGGCGCTGCGCTGGAAGCTATAGGGATAGGGATCGACCCCCATCGCCCGGATTGCTTTCAGCTTCTCGATCCGCGCCGTGCGGAACAGATTGTCGTCTTCGCGTTCGTCAGCCATCAAACCCCATCCTTATGAGGGACTTTTATCAGGCGGGGGCGCCGGGCGAAAGGCGCCGATGTCCTTCTGGTGGTCATGGAACGCGGCCAAAGTGCCGCGGTGGCCGACGCTGACGATGGTTGGATGCCAGGCTGCCGTGCGCAGGAGGTCATAGAACTGCGCCTCGCTGGGCTCGTCGAGGGCAGAGGTCGCCTCGTCGAGGAAGACGATAGTGGGTTCCGCCAGCAAGACCCGGGCGAAAGCCAGCCGCTGCTGCTCGCCCAGCGACAGGCGTTGTGCCCAATAATCGGACTCGTCGAGTCGTCCCGCAAAAGCACCGAGCCCGACTGTGGTGAGCACTTCGGCGAGACGAACGGGCGAGTAGGCTTTCGCCGGTTCCGGATAGCTCAACGCATCGCGCAGCGTGCCGAGCGGCAGATAGGGCTTTTGCGGCAGGAACAGAATCTTGCCCGCAACCATGCGGATCGCGCCTTTGCCGTAAGGCCAGATGCCTGCGATCGCGCGCAGCAAAGTGCTCTTCCCGCTCCCGGTCGGTCCGGTGATCAAGGTCGCCGTTCCGGGCCTGACGGAAAGATCGACCTGACGCAGCAGCGGAATGTTGCCGGGCAAATCGAGATCGAGCCGGGAAACGGCGAGACCTTCGCCTTCGCGCTCGACATCGATCGGCTGTTTTCCCCGCGCGGCGGCGGCGATGGTACGGACGCGATCGTCGAATTCGACCAGACGCCGGACGACGGCGCGCCATGCCGCGATGCCCGTGTCATTAGCGCCGGTGCCGGTCGTGTAGCTATTGATGAGAAAGGATAGGGCGCCTTGTACCGAGCCGAAGGCATCGGCCGTCTGCATCAATCCACCAAGCTGTATTTCTTTCGCGAAATAGCGCGGCGCCGCGACCAGGTAGGGAAAGATGATCGCAAATTGCGCGTAGAAATAGCTCCACCAGTTGACCAGCTTGATCCGCCGCATGATCGCGCGAAAATTTTCGACGACATGACCGAACCGGTCGAGGAAGATGCCGTGTTCGCGCTCTTCGCCGTCATAGAGCGCAACGCCTTCGGTGTTTTCGCGCAACCGTATAAGACTGAAGCGAAAGTCAGCCTCAAAACGCTGCTGCACAAAATTCAGCATCACCAATGGACGCCCGAGTTTAAACGTGATCCACGTGCCGATGCCGGCATAGAGAATGGCGAACCAGACCATATATCCCGGGATGGTAACGGCGCCGAGGCTGCCCAGCGCGAATGTTAGAGGCCCCGATAAGCCCCAAAGAATGCCGACAAAAGAAAACAGCGTCACCACGGCATTGAGCAAACCGAGCGTGAGGAAAAGGCTGATCTCGGTGAAACGATTGAGATCTTCCGCAATACGCTGATCGGGATTGTCAGTCTGGCCGTTATCGAGTTGGAGGCGATAGTAAGCTTTTGCCTTGAGCCAATCGTGGAGATACTGCCGCGTCAGCCAGTTCCGCCACCGAATCTGCAGCATCTGTTGCAGATAGGTTTGATAGACGCCGAGGACGATCGCGATGACCGCAAGGACCGTGAAGATGATAAGTTGATGAAAGAATTCGGGCTCGTTGTAATCCTGCAGCGTGTTGTAGAAATCATTGCGCCAAAAATTGAAGCGCACGCTCATATAAACCGAAAAGAGATTGAGCCCGATCACCGACAGCAGCAGAATCCAGGCGAGCTTTTTGTCTTCGGACTGCCAATAAGGCTTGGCGAGGCGCCAGGCTTCGCGCACAAAAGCGAGACGGCCGGTATTCTCGTCACGTTCCATCGCCGTCGCTCCTGTTGGCCGGTTTAGAGAAGTTATTTTTGCGGGCCGAAAAAATGTTCGTCTTCACTGCCGAAGAACTAGGGATCACTATTGTCAGTTGATTGTGCTTCCTGAAGTTCTTTCAAAGTTTTCCCGCCGGCGTCTCGCCAATCTGTTCGGCCGTTGGAAGAACGACCCAAAACCACCGCTGAGGCAGATGACGGCGAATTAAATGTGTAGTCTTGGGTAAATATAAAAACCGCACCCTCCAGCGCAAAAATTCCGCGTGTCAGCAGATCACTTCGCAACTTCGAAATGTTAGCGGAAAGAGAAGGCGTTTCATCTTTTGCGGCCAGTGACCCCGATTGCACTACAAATCCCTGAGGCGTGTCTTCGCCATGAGCTACCACACCACGTCCCTGACATGTGAGCACAGGCATTTGTCCTGCCGTTGCAGTCGCAGCTGTACTAAATAAACTTAACTCGAAAGCGTGTATGCCAAGCACGGGTAGCATTCCTAAAATATTTGCTAGGAATACCTCCATATCTGCGCGATCTGCCTCTGAGAGAGTCGGTTCGGCTGGTCGATTTCCGTTATCTAGAAGCACGCGTTTTGCTCTATCGGCATAGCTAACCAGCTGCGCTTCTAAATATTGAACATGCGCTTTGTTTAATTGTCCTGCGCCAGCAACAAAGAACACGGCGCGTGTCCAAAAATCCTTTTTTGCATAGTGATCTTCTAATCGCGGACGAACCGGATCACCCTCTCCTATATACAACATTTCGCCGTCGCCTTCGGCGCGCGGACCGAGTAGCAAATAGACGCCAGTTTGTTGGAATTCGGCTCGGCCTCGCACTTGAGTAAAGAGAGCTCGGGGAAAAATAACAGCTCTTCCAATCCAATTGGATCGCTCGACAAACCGCAGCCCATCTGGATCCCCATCCGCAACAAAAATACGTAACGAGAATGGTCTTTCGTTTGGCATTTATCTTCTCATGACCTAGAAATTTTTATCGGGCACTTAAACAATGATCTTCGGTCGTAATCAGCTTAGCATCGACTTAAGAGAGCGCGAGGATACCCAGTTAGTCGGTACTTTTGAAAAGATCTACCATGTTCGACGCCCGTGAAATCCCGAAGATGCTTGGCCGCGGTGCCGGTCGCGCCTTGGCACAGCGCGGCTTCACCGTGTTGGCCGAAGTGCCGCTGGCCGATGGGCGGCGTGCCGATCTGATGGGATTGGGTCGCGACGGCACCGTGATCATCGTCGAGGTGAAATCGTCGGTAGCTGATTTCCATTCCGACCGCAAATGGCCCGAATATCAACAATGGTGTGATCAGCTTTATTTCGCCGTCGGCGAAGGCTTTCCGCTCGACCTCATTCCCGACGAATGCGGCCTGATCCACGCCGATGGTTTCAGCGCAGCGTTCCTGCGTGAGGCACCCGAACAGAAACTGGGGGCGGCACGGCGGAAGGCCGTGCATCTACGCTTTGCCCGTCTTGCCGGCGCGCGGCTGCAGCGGCTGCTCGATCCGGGAGCAGCGGATAACGAAACGTCGCTTTAGCGAGAAAGATTCGGCGGCGAGACGCGGTGCGTCCCTCGACGTCGCTCGGGATGAGTAGTTTTTGGTTTTGGCCTCAGCCACCGCAATGCAACGCAAGGATCAACCTCATCCCGAGCGACGTCGAGGGACGCTTGATGGCTGTGCCATCGATCGAGACGAATCGGATGAGATTCAGCGTGCGGCGCGAGCGATCGTTGCCGTGGTGGAAAAGCCCGGCGAGAGCTCGGCGAGCAGCACCTTGCCGCCATAGCTTTGCACGAACGCACCACCGACCACTTGATCGATGCTGTAATCCGCGCCTTTGACCAGCAGGTCGGGACGGATCGCCTCGATCAGTTCTTTCGGGGTGTCTTCGTCGAAGATGACGATGAGATCGACGGCAGCGACCGACGACAGCACCGCGGCGCGCGCATCTTCGTTCTGCACCGGGCGGCCGGGGCCTTTGAGGCGGACGACCGAGGCATCGCTGTTGATGCCAAGGACCAGCCGATCGCAGGCGGCCTTCGCCTGGCCCAGCAGCGAGACATGGCCCGGATGCAGCAGGTCGAAGCAGCCGTTGGTGAAACCGATCTTCAGGCCGTTGCGCCGCCAGCGCGCGACCTGGTCGAGGGCCAACGACAA
>CAIJOA010000021.1 GCA_903822185.1 uncultured Rhodospirillales bacterium
TAGAGGTCCGCGGTTCGATCCCGCGTGGCTCCACCAAATCAGAAAGGGCTCGGCAGATCGCCGAGCCCTTTTTCTTTGCCCCGTTGTGACGGGTGTTTACGGAAAGACGACCTTCGCCGGATCGACACGTTGATGCAGTTGCCCCATCGCGACGCACAGATCGATCCAGAATTCGAAATCGGCAGGGACCAGATCGACCCGCACCGACAGCGGGCTCGGATCGACATAGCCGATATATTTCTTCTCGATCGCTTTTGCTTCGTCGGGATGCGCGGCGATATCGGTCAGGGCTTCGCGCAAACTGGCGCGGAATTCCTCGATCAGCGTTTTGTGGCTCGTTGCCCAATCGCGTGTCGTGCCCCAGAAGCCGCCGAGGAAATCGGGATTGACCTCGGACTGCACGTCGAAGGTCCGCACGCCGCTGCCAGCGGCGACGATGCGTGTCAGCAATGGCTCCATCGACATTGCCGCATCGATCTGGCCTGACTTCAACAGATCGGGCATCTGCGCAAAGGGCGTCTCGACCGAGGTCACTTGATCCAGTGGCACGTTGTTCTGCTTGAGCCAAGCCTTGAAGACGAGATCGAGCGAGGAGTTGATCGCCGGCACACCGATTTTCTTACCCTTAAGGTCGCTGGGCTTAGTGATGTTCTCGCCGGTACGGGTGACGAGGTTCGAGCGCGGGTTGGTCTTCTGCACGCGCACGACGCCGGCGATGGCGACAAGATCGAGCCCGCCTTCATTGGCGAGCAGCAGGTTGGGCGGCGTCACCAGCGCGATATCGAGACTACCGGCGGTCAGGGCCGACGGCGCGAGCGCGGGGTTGCCCATCACGGTCGCGTTCATGTCGATGCCGTGCTTGGCGAAGATGCCCTGATCCTTGGCGACGAACAGCGGCAGGAAGTCCGCCGCCACGGCATAGGCGAGATTTATCTTGGTCAGTTGCTGCGCCGACGCTGGTTGCATCGTCAACGGCAGCAAACAAAGGCAAGCGAGTGCGGCAATCCGTTTCATCGCATGTCCTCAGTTCAGAATGAGTTTTTTGTCATCGACCGGCTGCTGCAACAGCTTCAACTCCTTGGCGATCGAGATCCAGATATCGAAATCGCTCGGCTTCAGATCCATCGAGATCGCGGCCGGCGTGCCGGCAAGGCCCAGGCGCTTTTGCGAAATCGCATCGCTCTCGGCTTTATGGTCCTTCATGAAGGCCATGCCCTCGGCGACGGAAGCGCGGAATTTCTCGAGCGTCGCGTGATTGGCCGTTGCCCATTCGCGGGTCGAACCGAAAATCGCGGCGACGATATGCGGATCGATCTCGGAGATGAAATCGATCGAACGCTGCGCCGAACCGCTATTGATGACGCGCGTCAGCAACGGCTCGACCGCGATGGCGGCGTCGATCTGGCCGGCTTTCAACAGATCCCCCATCTGGCCGAACGGCGTTTCGACGATCTTCACCTGGTCCAGCTTCACGCCGCGGTCGAGCAGCCATTTCTTCACCAGAAGATCGAAGGCGCTGTTGATGCCGGGGCGGCCGATGGTCTTGCCGATGAAGTCGCTGGCCTTGGTCGGGTTGAAACCTGGGCGTGTCATGAACCCGGAATGCGGATCACGGGCATCCATCGCCGCAACATTCGCCACGGCGACAAGATCCATGCCGCCGTCATTGGCGAGGAGGAGAAGCGCCGGCGAGATGGAAGCGATCTGCAAGCTGCCAGCCTGCAGCGACGGTGGTCCTAAAGACGTGGTGGCGAGATTGACCAACGTGACGTCGAGACCGTGCTTCTCGAAGATGCCGGTGTCCTTGGCGATGAACGTCGGCATGAAATCGCTTGTGGCCGAATAGCTGACGGAGAGTTTTGTGAGTTCTTCGCTGTGAGCGCATGCCGCGCCGAAAGCGAGTAGAGCGACGACGGTGGTAAGAAGACGAGAGCGCATTCGTACTTTTCCAATTTAGAGATAGATGTTTTTCTGGGCGTCATTGCGAGCGAAGCGAAGCAATCCAGTGTGCGGTCCGACTGGATTGCTTCGCCCATTCTTTAAGACGGGGCTCGCAATGACGAAGTCTTATTTCATTGAGCCTATTAATTGAACACGATCTTCGTCGCGTCCAGCGACTGCGGCAATAGTTTCAGGCTGTTGCAGATATCGATCCAATATTGGAAATCGCCGGCGCTGATTTTGGTCGCGAAGCTGGGCAATGTCGGTTCGGCGAATTTCAGATATTGGATTTCTACTTTCTTCGCATCGTCGGTGTTGGCGCGGATGAAGGCGATGGCGTCGTCCAGCGCGGCGCGGAAATCCGCAACCACCGGCTTGTTGGCGGTGGCCCAGTCGCGCTTCGCCGCCCAGATCGAGCCGAGCTGATCGGGATTGTTTTCCGAGAGGATATCGACCGACCGCGTGCCCGCCCCTTCGGCAAGGGCACGGCCCAGCAGTGGCTCGATGAGAATGGCGACGTCGATCTGGCCGCCTTTCAGCATGTCGCCCATCTGCGGGAACGTCGTCTCGATCGGCGTAAACTTGTCGGCGCCGATCTTGTGATCCAGCAGCCATTTCTTGATGTTGAGATCGAAGGCCTGGTTGATGCCGGGCTCGCCGACCTTTTTACCGATCAGGTCCTCTGCTTTGGTCACAGTGACGCCGGCGCGCGTCACCAAGGCCGTGCGCGGGTTTTCTTTGGTCAGACGCGCCGCGCCCGCGATGGCGACATCGTCGAGACCACCGGCGATCGCCAGCACCAGGGTCGAGGGCGTGGTGAAGGCGATCTGCGCATTGCCGGATTCGAGCACCGCCGGCGATTGCGCGCCGTTGCCGAGCGGCGTCAGCGTCGCGTCGATGCCATGCTTTTCAAGGAAGCCTTTTTCCTTCGCCACCCACAGCGGCAGGAAATCGCCGGCAAAGCCATAGGCGATCGTCAGTTTGGTTTGTGCAAAAGCGGGCGCCGCGACGCCCAACGCAAGAACGGCGCTTAAAAGCGCCGTTGCCGTTCTCCGCATCTTCATCGCGTTCCCTCCCTGATGAACGATCCGGCGTCCTTAAGCGGACGCCTTATGATCGCCTGGCTTGCTTGAATGGCCTTACTTGAAGATCAATTGCGCGCCATCGACGGGGCGATGCAGCAATCCGACCGCGCGGCAAAGCCCCGCCCAATAATCGAAATCCTGCGGCGTCACTTGCATCTCGATGTCGGGCACTTCCGAGGTCGCGTAATGGAGATACTTCGCCTCGATCTTGTGCGCTTCCTCGGTGTTCTTGTTGATGAAATCGACGGCTTCGTTGAGCGAGGTGCGATAGGCATCGACCGCGCCGCGGTTGGCCGTTGCCCATTCCTTCGTCGCCGCCCAGACCGAGCCGAGCAAGTCGGGATTACCCATCGACATCAGGTCGAGCGACTTGGTAGCCGAGCCCGAGGCGAGAATGCGCGTCAGCAGCGGCTCGAACTGGAACGCCGCGTCGAGCTGACCGGATTTCAGCATGTCGCCCATCTGCGCGAACGGCGCCTCAACGATGGTAACTTGCTCTGGCTTCACGCCGCCGTCGATCAGCCACTTCCTCAGCACGAGGTCCATGGCGCTGTTGATGCCGGGCACGGCGACTTTTTTGCCGCGAAGGTCTTCGGCCTTGGTGATGGTGAAGCCGGGATGCGTCACTAGGCTGGTGCGTGGGTTCTTGGCCATCAGGCGCGCGACGCCGGTGATCGAGACAAGCTCGATGCCGCCTTCATAGGCGAGCAGAAGATTGGGCGGATTGGCCTGTGCGATCTGCATGCTGCCGCTGACCAGCGCTGGCGGAGTCAGTGAGCTGCTGGTGACGACGACCATGGTCACGTCGAGGCCATTCTTTTCGAAGATGCCGTTGTCCTTGGCGACGAAGGCCGGCAGATAATCCGAGGTGATGCCGTAACCGAGCGTGATCTTGGTCGCGGCCGATGCAGGCAGCGCGAGGCTCAAAATGGTGAGCGCGGTGGCGAGCGCGGTGAAGCGTGATTGCGGCATAATCCCCCCTTGTGACAAGAAGCAGTAACACTGCCTCCGAATAACGGCTGCGCGAAGAGATATAGGCTTGCACGACGCACGACAAGCCCGATACGCGCGGTATTTAAAGCGGTGCGCCCCGATAGGTAGAATTGCGCTGGCGGGTGATCAGAGCGCGCCGCTTTCCAGTGCGCTCTTGCCGTAGGCGGGGGCCGATTCATCGAGATAAAGCCCGCGATGGGTGCAGATCGCCATCAGGTCGCGCCAATGGCGTTGCAGCGGGTTAGAATCGAGCAGCGCATGTCCGCCCGAGGCAGCGAACAGCGCATGGACCGCGTCCAGCGATTTGCGGCCGCTGAAGGCGGCCTGGAATCGGGCCTTTAATTTTTCTTGCGCGGACAGCGAACCACCGCGTTCCATCAATCGCACCCAATGATCGAGCGTCGCGGTCAGATAGGCCGCGGCGGATTCGATCTCTGCTGTGGCTTTGGCGAGACCCATCTGGGTGCTGCCGAAATCGGCGACGGTGATGCCGCGGCCGCGGCGGGCGCGGGTATGGTCGAAATACAGCGTGAGGAACCCCTCGGCGGCGCCAACGGCAAGCGCGGCGAAACCCAAGGCGGCGACCGAGGCGCGCGGCGTACGAAAGACAGCAGCGCGGTTGGTTGTCGTGCCGGGGCCTGTGCCGTCGTCGCTGTGGATGTGATCTTGAAAGCGATGGGCCGGGATGAAGACCTCTTCGAGGACGAAGCTCTTGCTGCCGGTGCCGGTCAGGCCGGCGACGTACCAGTCGTCGGTTATCTTGGCTTCGCTCTTCGGCACCAGGAAATCATGCCACTTCGGCGGCTTGCCTTCTTCTTCGAGCAGCCCGCCGCACAGCAGCCAGCCGGCATAATCGATCCCGCTGGAAAAACTGAAATGCCCGCCGAAGATCGCGCCGCCGGGGGCGCGACGGGCTTTGCCGGAGGGCGCGATGCTGGCGGCGATCCGCATGTCGGGATCGGCGCCCCAGACTTCCTGCTGCGCTTCGGGCAGGAAAGCGCCGACCAGTTGGGTGTGGTCGTTATAGACATTCGCGACCCAGGCCTGCGACGCGCAGCCCCGCGCCAGGATGCGGTTCACCTCGCAAAGGACGTCCCAGCCATATTCATAGCCATTGTATTTGGCGGGCCGGCAAATCTGCAGCAGGCCGTTCCGGGCGAGATCCTCGATGGTTTCGGGCGGGCAATGGCGCAAGGCTTCGCAGCGGGGCGCGCGTTCCGCCAGGACGGGCACGAGTGCTTCGGCACGGCGGTAAAGCTCTTCCGGACGCGGTGCTGCCATTTCCTTCCTCCCTGACCCCGGCTCTTCGTCCCGGTGCGCAAAAATATGCGCCCTCGGGGGCTCGCCGGGTTGGATTTTCGCGGCTACAATAGAACCTTATTGATGCCGTTTCGCCTTTTGGGGTCATAGCTCAGCTGGGAGAGCGCTACGATGGCATTGTAGAGGTCCGCGGTTCGATCCCGCGTGGCTCCACCAAATAGGCAGGGCCGAGATGGAAACATCTCGGCCCTTTTCTTTTGTTCTTCCCTCACCGCCGCATATTTGCCTAAGTTTTGGGCAAAGAAGGAGAGAACGGCTCATCAATGGGCGACATTGAAGAGCCTGACTGCTGTATTCTCGTACAGATCGGGTAAAGCCGGACTTGGCGCGGGGCTTGCTAATCGGTCTCGGAGAGAGGGGAGCTGTTTTGCCTGAGGCTGACGACGCGCTAGCGCTGCTGACACAGATTTTCGACGAAACCGGTTTGCCCGGCGATTGCCTGCCGCAATATGCTCTGATCCGGCAGTGGCTGGACGAGATGCCGCGCGAAAGCATCGAGCACAAGCGCCGCGAGGCCGAGCTGCTGTTCCGCCGCATCGGCATCACCTTCGCCGTCTATACCGAAGGCGTCAGCCCCGAACGCCTCATTCCCTTCGACATCATCCCCCGCGTTCTGGCGCCGGCGGAATGGAACGTCCTGCAGCGCGGCCTGACGCAACGGGTCAAGGCGCTCAACGCCTTCATCTATGACGTCTATCACGACCGAGAAATCCTGCTGGCGGGCAAGATCCCCTCGGCGCTGGTGCTGCAGAACGACGGCTTCCGCCCCGAGATGCAGGGCTTCGAGCCGGCCCAGAACACTTATGTCCATATCGCCGGCATCGACATGGTCCGGGTCGGGCCGAAAGACTTCTACGTCCTTGAGGATAACTGCCGCACGCCGTCGGGTGTTTCCTACATGCTGGAAAACCGCGAAGCGATGATGCGGCTGTTCCCCGATCTCTATTCGCGCCATCGCATCGCGCCGGTTTCGCACTATCCCGAGGAACTGCGCGACACGCTGCGCTCGGTCGCGCCGGTGAATTGCGAGGGTGAACCGGCGATCGTGCTGCTGACGCCCGGCGCCAACAACAGCGCCTATTACGAACATTCCTTCCTCGCCGATGAAATGGGAATCGAACTGGTCGAAGGCGTCGATCTCGTGGTCGATGACAACATCGTTTACAAGCGCACCACCGAAGGGCTGCGCCGCGTCGATGTGATCTATCGCCGGCTCGATGACGATTACGTCGATCCGCTGACTTTCCTGCCGGACTCGATGCTCGGCACGCCGGGCCTCTTCAATGCTTATCGCGCCGGCAATGTGACGCTCGCCAATGCGATCGGCGCGGGCATCGCCGACGACAAGGCGATCTATCCCTTCGTGCCGGAGATGATTCGTTTTTACCTGGGCGAAGAACCGATTCTTGCCAACGTGCCGACATATCGCTGCTCGGAAAAATCCGATCTCACCTATGTGCTGGAACATCTGCACGAGCTGGTGGTGAAGGAAACCAAAGGCTCGGGCGGTTACGGCATGCTGGTCGGACCGCATGCGACCAAGGCCGAACGCGAACTCTTTGCCGAAAAGCTGAAATCACGGCCGCATGATTACATCGCGCAGCCGACGCTGGCGCTCTCCACCTGCCCCACCTTTGTCGAATCCGGTATCGCGCCGCGCCATGTCGATCTGCGGCCGTTCGTCTTGGCGGGCAAGGAAATCCGTATCGTTGCCGGTGGCCTCACGCGCGTTGCGCTGCGCGACGGATCGCTGGTCGTCAATTCAAGCCAAGGGGGCGGCACCAAGGATACCTGGGTGCTCGAAAGTTTGGGTCATGCTCAGTCGCACCGCGGATAGTCTTTATTGGCTCGCGCGCTACGTCGAACGCGCCGAGAATGTCGCGCGTATCGTGCTGGTCGGTCATCGCATGGCCAGCATGGCGCGCTCGCTCGGCAGCTCGGGCGATGAATGGCTCTCGACGCTGATCGCGACCGGCTGCGAGCCGGGCTTCTTCGCCAAATATTCCGAACCGACGCCGGCGGCGGTGATCGATTATCTGGTGCGCGATCCCGACAATCATTCCAGCGTCTTCACCTCGCTCGAAACCGCGCGGCGCAATGCGCGCGAGGTTCGGACCGCGCTGACCGCCGATATGTGGGACGCGCTCAACGAGACGTGGCTCAAGGCGCGCGATTTCTCGTCGCAACCGATGACGCTCGATACCGCGCCCTCGTTCCTCGAATGGGTGCGTGAACGCTCGCAGTTATTCAACGGCGCCTATGACAGCACGATGCTGCGCAACGACGCGTTTTATTTCACGCGGCTGGGCACCTTCCTCGAACGTGCCGACAACACGGCGCGCATCCTCGACGTCAAATATTACGTGCTGCTGCCGCAGGACGAAGGCGTCGGTGGCGCGCTCGATTATTATCAGTGGCAGTCTATCCTGCGCTCGGTTTCGGCCTTGCGCGCTTATCACTGGGTCTATCACGACCGGCTGCAGCCATGGCTGATCGCCGAACTGTTGATGCTGCGGCGCGAGATGCCGCGCTCGCTGATCTCGTGCTACGACCAGATCACCCGCTATCTCGATCTTATCGCCGAGGCCTATGGCGGCGAACGCGGCGAATGTCATCGGCTTGCTGGCGAGGCGCATGCGCGGCTGCGCTACGGCAAGATCCAGAAAATCTTTCAATCTGGGCTGCATGAATTCTTGACCGATTTCGTCGATCGGTCGATTTCGCTCGGCAGCGAGATAACGAAGTTGTATCTGACCTGATATGCGCCTCACCATTCGCCATCAGACTTCGTATAAATATTCGAAGCCGATCATTTACGCGACGCAGACCCTGCGGCTTGCCCCGCGTTCCTATGAGGGGCTGCATGTGATGCAATGGCGCGTGCGCGGCGAAGGCCGGCACGAGCTGCCCAGCTTCATCGACGGCTATGGCAATATCGTCCATTGCCATACGGTCAACCGCGAGCATGACAGTGCCGTCGTGACCGTCGAAGGCGAGGTCGAAACCTATCCGACCGACGGCATCGTGCGCGGCGCGGCGGAAACGCTGCCGCCGCTGTTTTATCTGCGCACCACCCGTTTGACGACGGTCGATGAGGCGATCACCGATCTCGCCTTGTCGCGTAAGGGCGGTCCCTACGAACGGCTACGCTCGCTGATGGAAGAAGTGCGCGAACGGGTCGATTACGTGCAAGGCACGACCGAGGCGACCACCACCGCGGTCGAGGCGCTGAAGCTCGGCACCGGCGTCTGCCAGGATCACGCACATCTCTTTATCGCCGGCGCGCGGGTGATGGGTATCCCGGCGCGCTATGTCGGCGGTTATCTCTGGGCCGGCGGCGACGGCGAACATCAGGCGAGCCATGCCTGGGCCGAAGCCTATGTTCCCGAATTCGGCTGGATCGGTTTCGATCCGGCAAACCGGTCCCAGCCCGGCGAAGCCTATGTTCGCGCCAGCATCGGACTCGACTACTGGTCAGCGGCCCCGGTGCGTGGTATCCGACGCGGCGAAGGCGAAGAGTCTCTGGCCGTCCGGGTGCGGGTCAAAGATTCGGCGCAACAACAACAGTAAGCGCCGGGAAAGACTGCATGACCTATTGCGTCGGCCTCTATCTGAAGGACGGGCTCGTTATGTTGTCCGATACCCGCACCAATGCGGGCATCGATAACATTTCCGTCTTCTCGAAGATGCACATCTACGAGATTCCCGACGAGCGTTTCCTGACGGTGATGACGGCCGGTAATCTCGGCGTGTCGCAGGCCGTGGTGAACATGCTGCATGAGGGCATCGACACCGGCGAACGGCTGGAAACGCTTTATACCGTCCCCAGCATGTTCCGCGCGGCGCAGCTCGTCGGCGAAGCGGTGCGCCGCGTCTATCGCACCGACGGCCCGACCTTCGAGGCGCAGCAGATCAAGTTCGATGTCTCGATCCTGTTGGGAGGTCAATTGCGCGGCCGCGGCATGCGGCTCTTCCAAATCTATGCGGCCGGCAATTTTATCGAGGCGACACCCGATACGCCGTTCCTGCAGATCGGTGAAACTAAATACGGAAAGCCGATCCTCGATCGCGTGCTGCAATACGACACCGATCCCGCCGACGGTGTGAAGCTCGTTATGGTGTCGATGGATTCGACCCTGCGGTCCAACCTGACGGTGGGCCTGCCGATCGATCTGATGGTCTATCGCCGCGATGCGATGAAGGCCGAGACGCGCCGCCGCATCACCGAGAGCGATCCCTACTACCAGATTATTCATAATGGCTGGTCCGAGGCGTTGCGCGAGGCGTATCGCGCCATTCCCCGCCCCAACTGGATTCGATAGCGCCGAAATCCGTCCGGTTTCAGGGGTTTACCAACCCTTGATCGGCGCCTCGGGCCACCCCACTTAATTCCTTGGACGATGCCGCAAGGGTCGTCCGCCGTTTCCAAGGACCGCCGCAAGGGGTCCGCCTTATCGACTCGCTCGTTTGAGGAGGTCCGATGTCTCGTCTGTCGGTTTTCAGCTCTCCCCTACTCGTGGGATTTGACCAGTTCGAGCGTGCGCTCGATCGGGTGAGCAAAGCCACTTCCGACGGTTATCCGCCTTACAATATCGAGCAGGTCGGCGAGGATGCGTTGCGCATCACGCTCGCGGTTGCAGGCTTCACGATGGAAGAGCTTCTGGTCCAGATCGAGGACAATCAGCTCGTCATCCGCGGCAAGCAGGCCGACGAACCCGGCCGCATCTATCTGCATCGCGGCATCGCCGCCCGTCAGTTCCAGCGTTCTTTTGTGCTGGCGGATGGGATCGAAGTGGTCGGCGCATCGTTGGATAACGGGCTGCTTAATGTCGATCTGCGCCGCCGCGCCCTCGAAGGCACTGTGCGTTCGATCGCGATCCAGACCAAGGGCGGCACTGCCAAAGCCGCGCCGATTAAGAGTGACCCGATCAGAGGTGGCAGCGCCGCCTCGATCAAAGAGTAAGGAGTACGTCATGAACGTCGCTGAAAAATTCCGTCAAATTTCATCGCAGGATTTCGCCTCGATGGGCGTCGAGCATGTGGCTTATGTCCGTCCGACTCTCGTCAACGGCGTCGCCGCGTTCGCCATCCATGCTGCCGACGGCACGCAGATCGGCATTGCGCCGAACCGCGATGTCGCCTTCGCCGCCGTGGTCCAGCACGAGTTGGAACCAGTCAGCCTTCAGTAAGGAAATTAAGGTTGCGCCGCTTTATGCGGCGTGACTGGTGGTGCGATCCGTAAGAACGGCATAGATCGCATCGGCGCTGTCGGCGCCGCGCAGCTTCGAGCAGATATTACGGTTGCGCAGCAACCGCGATATCTGCGCCAGCGCTTTCAAATGATCGGCCCCGGCATCGGGCGCGGTCAGCAGCATGAAAACCAAATTCACCGGCTCACCGTCGATCGATTCGAAATCGATCGGCTTTTCCAGGCGTGCAAAAATCGCCAACGGTTGCTTAATACCGGCAATGCGTCCGTGCGGCACGGCCGTTCCGCCGCCAATGCCGGTCGTGCCGAGTTGTTCGCGTTCCCACAATGATTCGAAAATCTTTGCTTCGTCGATGCCGGAAATTGTCGCCGCACGGCGCGCAAGTTCTTGCAATGCCTGCCGCTTGTTGGCGGCACGCAGCATCGTAATCACACCGGGCTGAGTTAAAAGTTCGGTGATTTGCATCACAACATTCCACGAAACCACGCGAGGCGAAAATCTAAGAACCTCGCTGCCGGTGAGTCAAGGAAGCGGAAGGATTAAAGGTGCAGGGCCTTTTCACGACGGCGTTGCACCGATGAAGGGATGTGCATCGCTTCGCGGTATTTCGCGACCGTGCGGCGGGCGATATCGACGCCCTCTTTCAGCAGGATATCGACGATCCGATCGTCCGATAATGTCTCGCTCGCCTCGGCATCGATCAGCGATTTGATGCGGAAACGCACGGCTTCGGCCGATAGTGCATCTCCGCCCGCTGTCGATGCGGCGATCGACGAGGTGAAGAAATATTTCAATTCGAAGATGCCGCGCGGCGTCAGCATGTATTTGTTCGTCGTGACGCGGCTGACGGTACTCTCGTGCATGCCGATGGCTTGCGCGATGTCGCGCAGCACCAGCGGACGCAAATGCTGCACGCCGTGACGCAGGAAACCTTCCTGCTGGCGCACGATCTCGCGCGAGACTTTCAGGATCGTCGTCGCGCGCTGATGCAGCGCCTTGACCAGCCAATTGGCCGATTGATAACGCTCGGCGAGATAATCCTTCGCCGCCTTGTTCTGCGCCGACGCGGTGACTTCTGCGTAGTAACGCGTGTTGATGAGAACCCGCGGCAAGGTTTCGCTGTTGAGTTCGACCAGCCAGCCGCCGCTTTGCGGCCGGACGAAGACTTCGGGCACGACCGGCTGCGCGATAGCGCCGTCGAATTGCAGGCCGGGCTTCGGGTCGAGTGCGCGGATCTCGGCGGCCATCTCGGCCAGGTCAGCCGCATCGACGCGGCACAGCCGCAGCAATTGCGGCACGTCGCGGCTGGCGAGCAGCGGCAGATTATCGAGCAACGCTTCCATCGCGGGATCGAAGCGGTTGCGCTCTTTTAATTGGATGGTGAGGCACTCGGCGAGGTTGCGCGCGAAGATGCCGGACGGATCGAAACGCTGTAATTTTTTCAACACGCCTTCGACGCGGGCGACATCGCAGCCCAGCAACTCCGCGGCGGCGCTCAATTCGACGGTCAGATAGCCGGCATCGTCGATTTGATCGACCAGATGCGCACCGATGACGCGGTCGCCAGGCTCTTTGATCTCTTCGGCCAACTGCGCCAGCAGATGCTCGCGCAGAGTCGTCGGACGCGCGAGAGTCTGTTCGACGCCGGGCAAATCGACCGAACCGTCGGCGCGTGAATTCTGTGACCGGCCGGCATCCGGATCGCCGCCGTAATCGACGCTGCCGTCGCCTTCGGTCCCGGACGTCTCGTTCCAGACCTCGACGGTTTCGTCGTGGCTGGGGGCGTCGGGGGCGGCGACTTCGGCGGGAGCTTCGGGGGCAGCTTCGACGGCAAGGTCGGACCCGTCGGACGGGCGGTCGTCGCTCTCGAGCAGCGGGTTCTGCTCGAGCTCTCCTTCGACATACGCCACCAGCTCGAGATTCGACAATTGCAGCAGCTTGATCGCTTGCTGCAACTGCGGCGTCATCACGAGGGCTTGGCTCTGCCGTATATCGAGCCGTTGGGAGAGGGCCATGGAACTACTTATAATCCGAAGTTTGCCGTAGATGCAAACTTCGTACCAAGTTCCTTATTTTTCGTTAAGCATATTAACCGAATCGGGCTGGATGCCTAAAAAATGGCATCCAAACCAGCGTTACATACTGAAACGTTCGCCCAAATAGACCCGGCGTACATTGGGATCGTTAACGATTTCACCGGGAGCGCCTTCCATCAGAACCTGGCCGTCATGGAGGATATAGGCGCGATCGACGATGCCCAGTGTCTCACGGACGTTATGGTCGGTGATCAGCACACCCAGGCCACGATCCTTCAGGTGCGCCACCAGGTCGCGAATGTCGCTGACGGCGATCGGGTCGATGCCGGCCAGCGGTTCGTCCAGCAGGATGAAGTGCGGCTGGGTGGCGAGGGCGCGGGCGATCTCGACGCGGCGGCGCTCGCCGCCGGACAAGGCCATCGCCGGGGCGCGGCGCAGATGGGTGATCGAGAATTCGGCCAGCAGGGAATCGATCGTGCTTTCCCGGACTTCCGGCTCAGGCTCGGAAACCTCAAGCACGGCGCGAATATTCTGTTCCACCGTCAGGCCGCGGAAAATCGAGGCTTCCTGCGGCAGATAGCCGATGCCGAGGCGCGCCCGGCGATACATCGGCAGGTCGGTCACGTCCTCGCCGTCGAGCGTGATACGGCCGACATCGGCCCGAATGAGGCCAGTGATAATGTAAAAACACGTCGTCTTGCCGGCGCCGTTGGGGCCCAGGAGCCCGACGGCCTCGCCGCGCTGCACCGAGACATTCACGCCGCGCAGTACCGGACGCTTCTTGAAGCTTTTGCCGAGGCTATGGGCCGCCAGACCGGAATTGCTTGTAACGAGGCGTGGTCCCGCCGGCGGGCCTGACTCAGGGCGCTGCGAGGAAGGCGGTGTCTTCGAATCCATCAGGGCTTACGCTGGCCGTTCGCGGCGGGTGCAGTCGTGCCGTCAGCCGGTTCTTGCTTGCGCGGGATCAGCAGGCCTTCGACACGCGGACGCGATCCGGTCATCTGCGCCGAGGGCGGCGCGCTCAACAGGCGGGCGACATTGGTATTGGTGTCAACGACGGCGTATTGCCCGCGCAATTCGTTCTCCCCCCGGGTCAGGCTCACATGGCCACTGATCGTGGCGATGCCCGTCTCGAGATTATAGACCCCTGCGTCGCCATGTGCGATCTGATCTTGCGAGATCAGTATCACATGACCTTGGGCATCCACTTTGCTGATTTTCGAGGTCTGAGGGTCGCCGGGCTTCGCGCCATCGCTCTTGGTCATCTCGGTGGTCAGCACATCACCTTTGATGGTTTTTTCCGACGGACCATGGCGGATGGCGACGGCATTGCCGCGCGCCACACCGATCTGACGCTGGTCATACCATTCGAAACTGTCGCGCGCGGTCACAAGGTCGGTCGGCGTCACGATCCGCAGATCTTTGCCGGTGACGACCAGCACGGTTTGATCGACGTCATAAACGGCGTTGTCGCCATAAGCGGTCTGCGATGCGGTAGCGAAGACGACATTGCCTTGCGCCTCGATGCGATAAACCTGGGTCGAACCGTTATCGAAGGGGCTCGCGGAATCCTTGGCGGGCGGGTTCGCGCGCAAGGCAGGGGTCGCAGCGCCGGCCTGCGGTGTGGCGGCAGCCGGCCGGTAATAAGCATACAGCGTATCGGCCGTGACGCTGGTATCGCCGCGCGTCGCCTTGGCATGGCCGCGCGCGATATAGACGTGATTGTTCTGCTGCCATTCGATGCCGTTCTCTGCTTCGATGTTCAGCGGCTTGCCATCGCTATTGCCGGCCAGGCCCAAGGCGCTTTGCGCGTGGGCGATGGGCGCGCTGAGAATGCCGCCAGCGATGATCGCTGCCATCAGCGCGGCCGCGAAACCGCGTTTCATTCGGCTTCCTTGGCGCGCGGCAAAAGGCTGAGATTGGTCTTGCCGTTGAAGACGATGGTTTCGCCGCGGTTGTACATCGTGAAACCCTCGGCGATGACGTTGCCGAACGGGCCTTGGCCGTTCACGGGTTCATCACCCTGGGCCGTGCCGTTGACCATATCGACGCGGGCGCTATCGGTGTGGAATTCGTTGCCCCGATCCTGATAGAGCTCGACATTGCCGTACATCTCGAGGACCTGCGGCTGCGGCTGATAGGTGCCGGCATAGCTCGTGACCTCGACCCAATTGCCGCTGTTGGTCGTCATGTCCGCCTTGGGCCCATCCAGCGACACGATATCGTCAGTGCGCGAAATTTGCGTCGCGGCTTCGGCGGTCAGCGTGAAGGGGCGGCTGTCTTTGTCGATGCCGGTATATTTCGGCTGCACCATGCGCAGCTTGCGCGCTTCGCTCAAATCGATGCGCGGCAGTTTGAATTTCATATGCTCGAACGTCGCCTGAAGCTGTGGCCAGATCGCGACCATCATCAGCAGCGTCACGGCCAACGACGGCAGAACCCATTTCGATCGTTGAACGAAGCGGCTGTGGCTACGGGTATCGCCGAAACGCAGGCGGCGGCGCAAATTCATCCGCAGCGAGAATGTCGGATCGACCGGGCTTCTCATACGGGCCTTCTCACGCAATCCCCGAGCGCAGGCAGTCATGGATATGAATGATGCCCAACGGCCGGCCTTCGGCATCGACCGCGAAGAGGCTGGTGATCGCATATTGATTCATGCGGCCCAGCGCTTCGACGGCGAGTGCTTGCGGCCGAATGGTCTTGGGCTGCTGGTTCATCACTGCATCGACCGGCGTGCGCAAAATCGCATCGCCCATATGGCGGCGCAAATCGCCGTCGGTGATGATGCCGGCCAAGCGCCCGGCCGCATCGGTGACGCCGGCGCAGCCGAAACTCTTGGTGGTGATTTCCATAATCGCTTCGCTCATCGCCGCGCCCGATGGCACCAGCGGCATGGCGCTGCCGATATGCATGATGTCTTTGACGGTCATCAGCTGACGGCCCAACTGACCGCCGGGATGAAGCTGCTGGAAGTCGGCGCTCGAGAAACCTTTGCGTTCCAGCATCGCGGCGGCGAGCGCGTCGCCGAGGGCAAGCATCATCGTCGTCGAGGTCATCGGCGCCAAGCCCATCGGGCAGCCTTCATCGACGGCCGGAACGACCAAGGTGACGTCGGCGGCTTCGCCGAGCGCGCTCTTGCCTCGGCTGGTCATCGCGACCAGCGGAATGCGGAAACGGCGCGTATAAGCGACGATGTCGCCCAGTTCGGCGGTGTCGCCGGAATTGGACAGGGCCAGTACGGCATCGCCGGGCGCGATCATGCCGAGATCGCCATGGCTCGCCTCGCCGGGATGGACGAACTGCGCCGGCGATCCGGTCGAGGCCATGGTGGCGGCGATCTTGCGGGCCACATGGCCGCTCTTGCCCATGCCGGTGACGGTGATCCGGCCTTTTGTGGCGGCCAGCAGATCGACGGCTTCGGTGAAGGCGCCGTCCAGCTCGTCCCGCAACGCGGTCAAGCCAGCGATCTCGGTGCTGAGAACCCGGCGTGCGGCGGCGAGCGCGGTATCGATGGCGTCTTTCGGCATTAGATGGGCGCTACCAGATCGGTTGGCGGTTACGATGAGCACCCCGATAACGGGGCAGGCCCCGATTCCATGCGGCGCCTTGCATAATTTATATAGGCGAAACTATGCCGCTCCCTCCCTCGTGGGTCAACGCACAGACCCGGGAGGATTGTGCTGCAGTGCAGCAATAGCCTTTAATGTGCGAAAATGTCAACGCTTTCAAAGCCGCTCAGGTCCAGGAAGGCCCGGGTCGGCAGGAAAGAAAAACAGGCCGCGGCCAGCTGGGCGCGGTTTTCGCGGACCAGCATTTCGTCGAGTCGGATTTTAAGCTGATGCAGATGCAGCACGTCCGACGCTGCGTATTTTTTCTGCTCTTCGGTCAGAACGGCAGCGCCCCAGTCCGAGCTTTGCTGCTGCTTAGAGATTTCGACCCCGATCAGGTCGCGGCAAAGGTCTTTGAGGCCATGCCGGTCGGTGAAGGTCCGGACCAGCTTCGAGGCGATCTTGGTGCAATAGACCGGGGACGCCACGGCGCCCAGATAATGCGCCATCACTGCGATGTCGAAACGGCCGAAATGGAACAGCTTGAGGACCTTGGGGTCGGTCAGCAGGGCGCGCAGATTGGGCGCGTCATACGCGCCTTGCGCGAATTGGACGAGATGGCTGTCGCCGTCGCCGCTGGACAGCTGGGCAAGGCATAGCCGGTCGCGCAGGGGGTTAAGGCCCATCGTCTCGGTATCGATCGCGACGATGGAGCCGAAGCTCAGACCAGCCGGGAGATCGCCATGATGGAGATGGATCGTCATCTGCCTGCTTGCCGTAAGGGGGACAACACCCGCCCGAAAAATCGTGGTGCCCTGGAGAAGACTCGAACTTCCACAACCTTTCGGTTACTAGAACCTGAATCTAGCGCGTCTACCAATTCCGCCACCAGGGCGCCGGGCGGGTGATTACGCGTCGGCCCGCGCCGTGTCAATGCAGGGCGTTCACAGGACCGGGCCTCTCGCACCTGTGCGGCAATTATTGTATAGGTTGGACCCATGACAGCTCGTCGAATTACGGTTCTTGGCGCGTCCGGATTCATTGGACGCTATGTGGTCAAACGGCTTGCCCAGGATGGCGCGGTCGTCGCCGCCTGTTGCCGCCATACCCGCACCGCCGGCTATCTGCGGACCATGGGCGATGTCGGCCAGGTCGCCCTGTTCAACGCCGATCTTTTGGACGAACGCGCCCTGGCGGCAGTGATCGCCGGGTCGGACGTTGTCATCAATGCGGTCGGCGTGTTGTACGAAAGCGGCAAGCGGACCTTCGACGCCGTTCATAACCAAGGCGCGGCGCGGGTCGCGGCGCTGGCCAAGGCCGCCGGCGTGAAGCAACTGGTCCATATCTCGGCGATCACGGCCGATGCGAACGGCGCCTCGTTTTATGCGCGAAGCAAGGCGGCCGGCGAGGCCGCAGTGCGCGCCGCGTTTCCGGGTGCGGTCATTCTCCGGCCCTCGCTGGTGTTCGGACCCGAGGATATGTTCTTCAATCGTTTCGCGGCCCTGGCGCGGTATCTCCCTGCCCTGCCGGTCATCGGCACCGGCGACAACAAATTCCAACCGGTCTATGTCGATGACGTCGCGGCGGCCGTGCTCGCCGTGATTGCGCGTCCCGATACGGCGGGCAAGACCTACGATCTCGCCGGTCCTGCCGTCTTTACGCAACGCCAATTGCTGGAACTCGTCTTGTCGATCACCGGGCGCAAACGCCTGCTGGTCACGGTTCCCGCCGGTATCGCCAGCCTCAAAGCATTTTTCCTCGAACTACTGCCGAGTCCGCTCCTCACCCGCGATCAGGTGCGGATGATGCGGCAGGATGCGGTGACGAAGGCCGGCGTTTCGGGGCTTGCCGATCTCGGCATCGCGCCAAAGGCGCTGGAATTGATTTTGCCGACCTATCTCGAGCGCTATCGCCGTCTCGGCCAGGGCTTCAAGCCCAGCCACGCCTAAGCGCTAAAACGCCGAATTCGGTTCCTGCAGGAAGGCTTCTTCCTGCGCTGTCGAGATACGCCCCAGCGCTGCGTTGCGATGCGGAAAGCGGCCGAACCGCGCGATAATTTCGTGATGCCGCCGGGCGAATTCCAGATTTCCCTTAAAGCCGGGATCGCGGGCCAGCGCGGTATAGAGGACGAGGGACTGGTCCTGGTCCTCGATCTCTTCGCTGTGCATGAACGGCAAATAGATGAATTGCCGCCAACTGCCGGGCAGCGACCGGTCGAAGCCCCGTTCGCGCGCGTGCTTGGCGACGTCGCGCGCCATGACGTCGGTTGCAAAACATTGCCCGGTGCCGCGATAGAGATTGCGCGGCAACTGATCCAATAAAAGAATAAGCGCGAGGCAAGGTTCGGCTTCGAGCGCCCAGTCGGCACATTCTCCGCCGGCTGCGCGGTGCTGCAACGCGCCGAACTGGCTGTGTAATTGCCCGTCGAAAGCGGGATCAACCCGGAACCACACATCGCGCTGGTTGAAACGCGTCGGCGAGTGCGGCGGTCCGAACCAAAAATCGATCAGCGCCGTGGCTTCAGCGCGTTCCGCTTCGGTCATCATCACTCTCGAATAACGGATTTGCCGCATGGAAACCAGCGCGGCAAAGCGCGCAGGATTTTGCTTCGTGGTCAGTTTTGAGTAGCATGCAGCGAACCATGCGCTTGCTGTATCACCTTTGGCTGTCCCCCTTTGCGCGCAAGGTTCGTCTTGTGCTGCAGGAAAAAAATCTCGAATTCACGCTCAAGGTCGAAAAGACCTGGGAACGGCGTCCGGAATTCCTTGCTCTCGATCCGGCAGGCGAAGTGCCGGTGCTGGTCGAGCCTGACGGCACGGTGCTGTCCGATGCCTGCGCCATCGCCGAATATCTCGACGAAACCTACCGCGACAAATTGTTGCTGGGTCTCAATCCGGTCGATCGCGCCGAAGTGCGGCGGCTGGTCGCGTGGTTCGACCTTAAAATGAATCGCGAAGTCACCGAACCGCTGATCGGCGAAAAATTCACCAAGCGCTATATCGGCTTCGGCGAGCCCGATTCATCGATCATTCGCGCGGCTAAGGCGAACCTTCGCTATCACCTCGATTACATCGGCTATCTGACCGAACGCTATCGCGGCTGGCTGGGCGGCGATCATTTCTCGCTCGCCGACATCACCGCGGCGGCGCATCTCTCGTCGCTCGATTATCTCGACGATGTCGCCTGGGACGATTTCGAACCGGCCAAGGAATGGTATGCGCGGGTGAAATCGAGGCCGAGTTTCCGGCCGCTGCTGCTGGATCATGTGCCCGGCGCACCGCCGCCCAAGCACTACGCCGATCTCGATTTCTGAGGACATCAGGCATATCCTCTTTGAGGTAGAAGAAAGCCAGTTCTTTTGCCGGCGTGCAACGGGTGAACGTGCGAGATGAAAAGATGACTTTCAATAAGCTTTTGACCGTGATTGGCGCATTTCTTCTGCTGGCGACAATGTCGTCAAAAGCGATTGCTCAAAATGGCGACCAAAAAATAGTCGTCTTTAACGGTTCAAAAATTCAAATAGATCAAAAAGATACAAACGAACCTATCGATGTAATTTTGAACGATAAAAAGGTTTTTCACACGGAAGACGCCTTGAGCGCCTCGGTGGCGGCAACGATCTCAATTTCTGGCGGATCGGCTTTTCTCGTCGAAATAGATTCGGGCGGAACAGCTTGTCCCGCAACTTTTAGACTGATCGTCGCCTACGACGACGCCAAGCGGCAACCTCAAGTAAGCGAAGAATTTGGATCATGTTCTGATTTTTTCGGAATTACGTCTGCTAACGTTCTGACCGTCACAGTTCCGAAATTTCGATCTGGGAAGGCATCGACGTTAACGCTCAGTAACGGCAAAATCACAGTTTCAAAATAAAAGTCCGGAAGTTCTCTAAGGCTTTTTCTTCGCCGGGGTCGTCAGCAGGGCTGCGCCCGGTGTGCTGTCAGCGAGATGGGCGAGATTGTCCTTTGCCGCATCGGCCGGCGGCGATCCTGCAGCCAGTTTTTGCACCTGAGTCCAATCCGCGCGCGCGCCGTCGGTATTGCCCTGAAGCTGGCGGATATTGCCGCGCTCCAACAGACCGGCGACGGCGTTCGGTTCGAGTGTCAGCGCGCGCTCGACATCGTCCGAGGCGAGGTCGAGGCTGTTGAGCTGACGGTAAGCCGAGGCGCGATAGACCAAGGCATCGACCCGGTTCGGATTTGCATCCAGCGCGCGATTCAGATCGTCGATCGCCTCGAAGAATTTTCCGCCAAGGGCAAAGGCCTCGGCGCGGTCGATCATGATTTCCGGATCGTTGGGCTTGAAGGCGAGGGCGGCGTCGAACGCGGCCTTGGCTTCGTTGGGCTTCGCCGCCAGCAGCCAGGCCTGACCCGCTTGGGACAGCGCATCGCCGCGCAATGCGGGAGATGCCTGCATCATGGCGTTGGCCAGCCCCTGCAGTTGGGTCGCTGCTTCGGGATATTGCTTCAGCCCCACCAGTGCGACGGCGGCGCAATGCTGCGCCGGAAAGCCGCCGCCCAGATTGCGCCAGGAGGTAGCATCGTCATAGGCGCGCTGAGGGTTGGACCGGGTCAGCGCCAGGCATTGGTCGTAATGTTGTGCGTCGGAAGGTGGCGGGGCAAGAGCGGCGCGCGGACCCTGGGCCGTGGCGGCCGAGGGCAGCATCGCCGCGGCAAGCAAAAGCGCCGCCGCGGCGCACTTCAACCCGGTCTCTAAGAAGCTTTTGTTACTCGCCCGCTTCGCGTGCCACATGCATATCGGCAGCCCCGACCGCATGCGCGCTCTCGACTTTGCGCGAAAACAGCAACCGGAGTTTTTCCATATAGAGATAAATCACCGGCGTGATGTAGAGCGTTAGCGTCTGCGAGACAATAAGCCCGCCGACGACGACCAGCCCAAGGGGGCGGCGCAGTTCGGCGCCTTCGCCGAAACCGATAGCGATCGGCAAGCCGCCCATGATCGCGGCCATGGTCGTCATCATGATCGGACGGAAACGCAGCATGCAGGCTTCGAAGATCGCTTCTTCGGCGGTCGCGTTGGTCGATCGCTGCTTTTCCAACGCAAAGTCGATCATCATGATTGCGTTTTTCTTCACGATACCGATCAGCATGACGATGCCGATGATCGCGATGACGCTCATGTCCTGATGGAACAATTCGAGGGTCAGCAGCGCGCCGAGGCCGGCAGCGGGCAGGCCCGACAGAATCGTGATCGGATGGATGAAGCTTTCATAAAGAATGCCCAGGACGATGTAGATCACGATGACCGCAGCGCCGAGCAGCAAGCCTTGGCCCTTGAGCGCATCCTGGAACACCTGGGCGTTGCCTTGGTAGCTCGTATTGACCGTCACCGGCAGATTGACGTCGCGTTCGAGGTCGGCGATTTCCTGAACCGCCGTGCCAAGCGGGAAGCCCGGCTGCAGGTTGAAGGAGATAGTCACCGAGGGAAGCTGGCCCTGATGGTTGACGGTAACCGGGCCGATGCCGGTGCTGATCGTGGAGAGTGCGCCCAGCGGAATGATCTGGCCGGTATTGCCGCGCAGATAAAGCTTCGACAGGTCGCTCGGCGACTGCTGATACTGCTTATCGACCTCGAGGATGACGTAATAGCTGTTCGCAGCTTCGTAGATCGTCGAGATCTGGCGCGCGCCGAAGGCGTTATAGAAAGTGTTCTTCACCTGATCGACGGTGATGCCGAGCTGCGAGGCTTTGTCGCGATCGACCGTGACGATGGCGAGGCGATTTCGCAGCTGCAGGTCGGTATTGACGTCCTGGAAGCCTTTGAGCTGACCGACCTTATCGAGCATCAGCTGGCCGTAGCGGTAGAGCTCCTCGGTGTTGCTGTCCTGCAGCGTGTATTGATAGGCCGATTTCGACGGCCGGCCGCCGAGATTGATGTTCTGTAGCGGCTGGAAGAAGGCGTTGACGCCGATCAGGCGCGCCATCTTCGGGCGCAGTTCCTGAATGACCTCGGTTGCCGACAGGCTGCGTTCGTCGCGCGGTTTGAGCGCGATGAAAAAGCTGCCAGTGTTGAGCGACTGGTTGCTGCCGCTGACGCCGTTGAAGGCCATGACGTCGGCGACGTTCGGGTCGGCTTTGATGATCGCTGAGGCTTCGAGCGTGTGGCGCGCCATCGCATCGACCGAGATGTCCTGCGCGGTCTGAATCGAGCCCATGATCGTGCCGGTATCTTCAATCGGGAAGAACCCCTTCGGTATCGTCGCGAACATATAAGCCGAAGCGCCGAGCGAGATGAGCGTGACGCACAGCGTCGCCAGCCGCCAGCGCAGGACACCCGACAAGGTGCGGCGATAGCCGTTGAGGACGGCTTCGAACCCGGCTTCCGACCAACGATAGAGCGCATTGTGATGCTGCTCACCGCGATGCGCCTTCAGCAGCCGCGATGCCAGCATCGGGGTGAGGGTCAGCGAGACGAAGCCAGAGATAATGATAGTGAGGCTGATGGTGACGGCGAATTCGCGGAAGACGCGTCCGACGACGCCGTTCATGAACAGCACCGGGATGAACACCGCGACCAGCGACAAGGTGATCGACAAGATGGTGAAGGCGATTTCGCGCGAGCCGCGGAAGGCAGCATCGACCACGCTTTCGCCGCCTTCGATATGGCGCACGATATTTTCGAGCATGACGATGGCGTCATCGACGACGAACCCGACCGACAAGGTCAGAGCCATCAGCGACAGGTTGTCGATGCTGTAACCCATCACTTCCATGCCGGCGAAGGTGCCGATGACCGACACCGGCAAGGCAAGCGCCGGAATGATCGTCGCGGTGACGTTCCGCAGGAACAGGAAGATGACGAGGATGACGAGCGCGGCGGTCAGAACCAGCGTGAATTGAACGTCGTTGACCGAATTGCGGATCGACACCGAGCGGTCGAGCAGCACGCCCAGTTTTACCGAGGCAGGAAGCTGCGCCTCGAATACCGGCAGCAGCGCCTTCACCTGATCGA
The DNA here is from genome assembly GCA_903822185.1 of uncultured Rhodospirillales bacterium. GTDB lineage: Bacteria > Pseudomonadota > Alphaproteobacteria > ATCC43930 > CGMCC-115725 > CAIKMD01. Next base: position 23,109 of record CAIJOA010000021.1, read on the forward strand.
CGACCTGAACCGTGTTGGCGTCGGGCTGGCGCTGCACGCCGAGAAGAATGCCGCGCTGGCCGTTCAGCCAGCTGGCGAGGCGATCGTTCTCGACGCTATCGACGGCCTTGCCGACGTCGCGCAGCCGCACCGGGGCGCCGTTGCGATAGGCGACGATGAGGTTTTCGTAGCGGTCGGCATGTTCGAGCTGGCTATTGGCCTGCAGCGTGTAGGCCTGGTCTTGGCCGGTGAGTGTGCCGACCGGGGCGCTGGAATTGGCCGCGGCGACGGAGCTTTGCACGTCTTCGAGCGTCATGCCCTTAGCGGCGAGCGCCTCGGGATTCGCCTGAATACGGACGGCGAATTTCTGCTGGCCCATGACGAGGACCTGGCTGACGCCGCTGATGGTCGAGATGCGCTGCGCGATCAGCGTCTCGGCATATTCATCGACCGCCGACAGCGGCAGCGTCGATGAGCTGAGATTGAGGAAGATGATCGGCGCATCGGCCGGATTGGCTTTGATGAAGCTGGGCGGCGTCGTCATCTGCGTCGGCAGGCGCTTGGCTGCCGAGGTGAGGGCCGATTGCACGTCGAGCGCCGCGCCGTCGATGTCGCGGGTCAGATCGAACTGCATCGTGATCGAGGTGACGCCCTGGCCGCTCGAGGACACCATCGAGTTGAGGCCGGCAATGGTCGAGAACTGGCGTTCGAGCGGCGTCGCGACTGAAGACGCCATCGTTTCCGGGCTGGCGCCGGGAAGCTGGGCATTGACGACGATGGTGGGGAAATCGACCCGGGGAATGGCCGCGACGGGCAGAAGGCGATAGCTGAATAAACCGAAAATGACGAAAGCCAACATCAACAACGTCGTCATCACGGGACGACGAATGCAAAGCTCCGGTAGGCTCATGATGCGTCACCCGGCTTGGGGGCGTCGGCGACAATCTGGACGCGGGTTCCTTGGGCAAGGCGCAACTGGCCGTCGATCACGACCTTGTCGCCCTCGTTGAGGCCTTTGCTGATCACGGCATTGCCGTCGATGGTGCGATCGACCGTCACTGGCCTGATCTCGGACGTGTTGTCGTCCTTGATGACATAAACGAAGTTGCCGCTCTGGCCGATCTGAACCGACGCCGGCGGTACGACCAGCGCATCCGCGTCGGTGCGCACGATCACGGACACATTGACCGACTGGCCCGGCCATAACCGCTGTTCGTCATTGGCGAACTTGCCGCGAATGCTCAGCGTGCCGGAGGTCGAATCGATGGCGTTGTCGAAGAAAGCGACATTGCCTTCGACCGGCTTGTTCTTGTCGCCTTGCGGCAAGGCGCGAACCGCGACGGGGCCGTCCTTCAAGGCGGTGCGCACTTCCGACAAGCTCGATTGCGGCAGGGCGAAGGTGGCATAGATCGGCTGGATCTGGTTGAGCGTCAACAGCGGCACGTCGTTTGCCTTGATGCTGTTGCCCCGCTTGATCGCGACGAGGCCGACGCGGCCGTCGATCGGCGCGACGATGGTGTAATAGGACAAGAGAACCTTGGCGTTCTCGACCTGCGCCTGATCGGCGCGCACGGTTGCTTCGAGCGCGGTCGCGGTCGTGGTGCTGGTGTCGTATTGCTGGCGCGAGACGAATTCTTTGCTGACCAGCGGCGCGTAACGGCCGACATCGCGTTGCGCGTTGGTGGCGGTCGCCTGATCGCGGGCGAGGGTCGCCTCGACTTGGTGGAGCTGCGCCTCGGCGGTCCGGCTGTCGAGCTTGAAGAGGACGTCGCCGGCTTTAACGAACTGGCCGTCCTGAACGATGACCTGATCGATCACAGCATCGACGCGGGATTTCACGGCGACGGAGGCGATGGTCTGGATCGTACCGATCGTGTCGAACTGGACTGCGGCCGGCTTACGGCTGGCGATGGCGACTTTAACCGGCACATTGCCGCGTTGGGCGCCGGTGGGCGGCCCGGCGGTTTGCGAATGCGCCGGCACGGGCAGCGCAATTTCATAACCGGCACCAGCAGCGACCACGATCGCCGTACCGGCGACAGCCCATAGAATTCGATTCATCACAATTCCCGTCACGCCTTGCGGCGTTTCCCCTGTTTTCGCCGAAATATACAGTGCCCGCGAACTAGGTAGGCGATTCCCCGCGCGTTTATCCCCCTGGCCGACACAACCAGACCGCGACTGACCGGGGGTTCACTTCATACTTACCAGACCCCCGTTTTTTGTAAATCTTTCCCCGCTGCTGGTCTGGTAACATCCCTGGGAAAGGGCGGAAAAGCGCTTGCAAGAACAAGAAACCGAATCTGGATTCAAGAATGCGTTGCGTGTGCTGCGGTTCCGCAACTATCGCGTTTATACGATCGGGAATTCGATCTCTCAGATCGGTATCTGGATACAGCGCATCGCCGTCGGCTGGCTCGCCTGGCAACTGACCCATTCCGGTTTCTGGCTCGGCATGTGCGCGGCCGGGGATTTGGTTCCCTCGATCGTTATCAGCCCCTTCGCCGGCGCTCTGGCCGACCGGGTGAACAAGGTCACGCTGATCCAGATTTCGATGGTTCTGGGCATGATCCAATCCTGGGCGCTGGCGATCCTGACCTTCATGGGCATCATCGATGTGTGGATGTTGTTCGGGCTGACGGTCGCGCTAGGTACGATCAACGCCCTCAACCAGCCGGCGCGGCTGGCGATCATCCCCAATCTGGTCGGCCCGGACAGCCTCGGGTCGGCGGTCGCGATCAATTCGCTGATCTTCAATATTGCCCGCTTCATCGGCCCGGCGACGGCCGGCTTCGTCATCGCCGAGGGCAATATCGGGCTCGCCTTCACCCTCAATGCCCTGACCTATGTCGCCTTCATCTATTCGGTCTGGCTGGTCGATGCGCCAGACGACCGCCGCCCGGTCATAGGCAAAAGCCATTTCTGGCGCGACCTCGGCGGTGGTTACAGCTACGCGCTGCGCGATCCTGGCATCGGCAAGATGTTCATTCTGCTGATTATCACCACGGTCGGTATTCGCGGCTTCGTCGAGATGTTCCCGGGCTTTGCCGACGAGGTCTTCGATCGCGGCCCCAAGGGGCTTGCCTTCCTGACCGCGACGGTAGGGCTCGGCGCGGTGGTCGGCGGCCTCTACATGCTTCGCCGCAACAGCCTCAAGGGTCTGGCGACGCTTGTCATCCGGGCGACGCTGGTGATGTCGTTGGGGCTGGTCGCCTTTGCCTGGACCTCGACCTATTGGCTCGCGTTGTTTTTCGTGTTCTTTGTCGGCATCGCGATGTGTGCGACCGGCATCGGCGCGCAAACCCTCATCCAGACTTCGACGACCCCGGCGATGCGCGGCCGGGTCATGGGTTTTTACGGCATGATCTTCCGCGCCGGCCCGTCGATGAACGCGCTGCTGCTCGGTGGTTTTTCGGAACGGTTCGGCATGCAATGGCCGGTGGTCGGCGGCGCCTGTGTCTGCCTGCTCGGCTGGCTCTGGATTCGCACGCACCAGTCGGCGATCGAACATGCGCTTGAAGAAGACGCCAGCCGTGTTGCCGCACAGGGCGCTCCGGCGCAATGACCGACGCGCCACGGCTGTTCTGTTTTGGGCTCGGCTATAGCGCGCGTGTTCTTGCACGCTCGCTTGCAGCGCAAGGCTGGTCCATCGCCGGGACGGCGCGCGATCCCTCGCAGGCCGATACGGAATTCCCGCTGCATCGTTTCGATCGGGCCCATCCGCTCGATGATCCATCGCGCGTTCTCGCCGGCGTGACGCATGTGCTGATCTCGGTGCCGCCGGACGAAAAAGGCTGTCCGGTCTTCGACATGCATGGCTGCGATCTCCCCGCGCCGCAGGGACTTCGATGGCTCGGCTATCTCTCGACCACCAACGTCTATGGTGACCATGGCGGCGGCTGGGTCGATGAAACGACACCCGTTGCCCCCAGTGGCGAGCGCGGCCGGCGGCGCGTCGTTGCCGAAACTGCGTGGCTGAGCGTGTCGTCGCTGCCGGCGCATGTCTTCCGCCTCGCCGGTATTTATGGTCCGGGCAGCAATACGCTCGTCTCGCTCAAAGCGGGCAAGGCGCGGCGCACGGTGAAGCCGGGACAGGTCTTTTCGCGCATCCATGTGGATGACATTGCGACGGTGCTGCAAGCCTCGATGCGTCGTACTCATCCCGGTGCGATCTATAACGTCTGCGACGATGAAGCCGCACCGCCCGAAGATGTCGTTGCCTATGGCGCGTCGCTGCTCGGCATCGCACCGCCGCCGCTCGAAGATTTCGCGACGGCCACGCTGTCGCCGATGGCGCGCAGCTTCTACGAAGACAACAAACGCGTCGCCAACCGCCGCATCAAAGAAGAACTCGGCGTGACGTTGCGCTATCCGACCTATCGCGAAGGGCTGCGCGCGCTGTTGGCGAGTGACGGTTAAAGAATTTTCGTCATTGCGAGCGAAGCGAAGCAATCCAGTTTGCCGCACGATGGATTGCTGCGCTTCGCTCGCAATGACGGTTGGTTGATAGAGGAGAGTTCCTATGTTCCGCGAAAACTTCCGTGCGGCCGCGCCCGAGACGATGAAGAAGCTCAGCGAATTTTCGGGCCTGTCCTTGAAAAGCAGTCTCGATGCGTCGCTGGTTCATCTCGTCTATCTGCGTGTCTCGCAACTGAATGGCTGCGCCTATTGCGTCGATTCGCATACGCATGAGGCGCTGGCCGGCGAGGAGAACCCGCAGCGGCTCTACAACATGACGGTCTGGCACGAGACATCGTTCTTCAGCGATAAAGAACGCGCCGCGCTCGCCTGGGCTGAAGCGATGACATCGCTGACGGAAAAACATCCCAGCGCGGAATTGCACGAAGCGACGCGGCACGCTTTCAGCGAAAAAGAATTCATCGATCTGACGCTGGCGATCGCGGCGATCAACGCCCTCAATCGCGTCGGCGTCGGCTTTCAGGGCCAGCCGGATAAACGATAGGCTGCTTGGCGGTCGTGCGTCCCTCGACTTCGCTCGGGATGAGGTAAGTGAGGCGCGTTGCATTCGATGATGCAAGAACGCGTTCCAACCTCATCCCGAGCGAAGTCGAGGGACGCTCGATGCGACTGCCGCTTTAAAGAAGGCCCTCGATCGTCCGCTGCAACAGCGCCAGATCGCTGTCGCGCGACAAACGGTGGTCGCCGTCTTTGATCAGCGTCGTCTGCACGTCGTTGCTGGTCAACCGATCGGCGAGGGTGAGGCTGGTTTCGTACGGTACATCGGAATCGTTCATGCCGTGCAGCAGGCGCACCGGGCAATTGACGGCGATCGACCCGCGCATGACCAGATGATTGCGGGCTTCTTCGACCAGCTTGCGGGTGATCAGATAACCCTCGTCGCTATAGGGTGTCGGGATGCGGATGCTGCCTTTGGCGGTGATCGTTTCGCGCGTTTCGAACGGCAGCCGTTGCCATAACAGATCTTCGGTGGCGTCGGGCGCGGCGGCGATGCCGACCAGCGCGGCGGTGCGTTCGGGCCGCGCCAGGGCGGCGAGCAGCATCATCCAGCCGCCGATGCTCGATCCGACGAGGATGAGTTTCCCTTCGGTCAGCTTGTCGATCACGGCCAGCGTGTCGTCGCGGAACCGTCCGATCGTCGCCTCGGCGAAGTCGCCTGAGGAAACGCCGTGCGCGAAATAATCGAAGCGCAGGAAGGCCTGGCCGCGCGCGGTGCAGAACTTGTCGAGCGCCTCGGCCTTGGCCCCGTTCATGTCGGAACGGAAGCCGCACAGGAAAACGATGCCGGGCGTTGCGCCGTCGCGGCGGCGGTAGCCGATTGTCGCGCCATCTTCGCGTGTTAAGATAGAAGGCATCTCATTCATTCCGGCATGATCCCAGCTTCGACGTATGACCGAACGCGACACTAACACTGCGGCACACCAAGCCGGAAGCCGCAAAGGAACCGTGCTGCAAGTCTTGCCGCGCCTCGTTTCGGGCGGTGTCGAGCGCGGCACGATCGATGTCGCGGCGGCGCTGGTCGCCGCTGGGTGGAATGCGATCGTCGCTTCGGAAGGTGGTCCGATGGCGCGTGAACTGGAACGCGTCGGCGCGACGCATGTGGTATTGCCGCTCGCCTCGAAGAATCCGTTCGTCATTCGCGCCAATATCGATCGCCTTGCGGCGGTGATTGCGCGCAATGATGTCGATATCGTTCACGCCCGCAGCCGCGCACCGGCCTGGAGCGCGCGTTATGCGGCGAAACGCACGGCGCGGCATTTCGTAACGACGTTTCATAACATTTACGGCGGCACCGCCGGACTGAAGCGCCGCTACAACGCGGTGATGGCGACCGGTGAACGCGTCATCGCGATCTCGAATTTCGTCGGCGCGCATGCGCAGTCGATCTATCACGTCGAGCCGGATCGCCTGCGGATCATTCCGCGCGGCGTCGATGTGACGCGCTTCGATCCCGACAAAGTATCGCCCGAACGGATGGTGCGGCTGACGACGGCGTGGCGTTTGCCAGACGGCGTGCCGGTGGTGCTGTTGCCGGGGCGGCTGACGCGGTGGAAGGGCCAGCGCGTGCTGATCGACGCGATGGCGAAGCTCAATCGTCCCGATGTCCATGCCGTCATCCTCGGCGGCGGTAAGCCGGGCTATCGCGAAGAACTTGAAAAAGCCGCGGCGCGTCTCGGCGGAACGGCGACGTTTCGCTTTATCGACGACTGCAACGATATGGCGGCGGCTTACATGCTGGCCGATATCGTCGTCTCGGCTTCGACCCGGCCCGAAGGCTTCGGCCGCGTCATCATCGAGGCGCAGGCGATGGGCCGGCCGGTGATCGCGACCGCGCATGGCGGCGCGCAGGAAACGGTCATTCCCGGTGAAACCGGCTGGCTGGTGCCGCCGGGCGATGCAACGGCGCTCGCCGCGATGCTGAAAGAGGCGCTGGATCAAGATCACGCGCAGCGCATGGCGATGGCGGCGCAAGGCATCGCCCATATCCGCGCGAATTTCACCAGCGCCCTGATGGCCGCGCGGACCATCGCGGTCTATGAGGAACTGCTGCCGCAAGGAGCGGCGACCACGGCCGCGGCATGACCTGCCGATGAAAATTCTCGTTATCAAACTGGGCGCGCTCGGCGATTTCGTTCAGGCGATGGGACCAGCCGCGGCGATCCGCGCGCATCATCCCGAAGCCGAAATCACGCTGCTGACGACCGCGCCCTTTGCCGAATTGGCGCGCAAAGCGCCCTATTTCGATCGGGTTTGGATCGACGAACGGCCGGGCCTCTTCGATCTCGGCGGGCTGTGGCGGCTGCGCCAGAAACTGCGCGACGGTTTCGACCGGGTCTATGATCTGCAAACCTCGTCGCGCTCCACGCGATATTACCCCCTGATGGGGCCGGACCCGCGCCCGGAATGGTCGGGGATCGTGCCGGGCGTGGCGCTGGAACATGCCAACCCGCAGCGCAATTTCATGCACACGATCGACCGTCAAAAGGACCAGCTCGCGGTCGCCGGGATTACCGAAGTGCCGCTGTCGGATTTGTCCTGGGCGGCGACCGATCCCGCCGCGTTCGAGCTGCCGTTGCCCTATTTGCTGCTGGTGCCGGGCGGGGCGAAGCATCGCCCGGCGAAACGCTGGCCGGCAGGTCGCTACAGCCAATTGGCCGGGCAGGCGGCAAAACTGGGCATCACCCCGGTGGTCATTGGCGGTCCGGACGAGCGCGACGCCGGGCGTGAAATCGCCCGGAATTGCCCCGCCGCCCGCGATCTCATCGGCCAGACCAGTTTCGGCGACATCATCGGGCTGGCGCAGGGCTGCGGCTATGCGGTCGGCAACGATACCGGGCCGATGCATCTGATCGTCGCGGCCGGTGCGCCGGCGACGGTGCTTTATTCTGCTGAATCGGACCCGGCCCTGACCCAGCCGCGCGGGACCGACGTCACCGTGCTGCAGCGGCCCGATTTGGGCGACTTGTCGGTCGATGAGGTTGCCGCAACCATCCGCATAAGCTAAATCCTGCGGTTCTATTATACATTTCGAGGTCCAAGCCGCCCCAATGCCGTCTGATCACCCGTCCGGTTCTTCGCCCGTCGCCATCACCCTGCCTGACGGGTCGGTCCGTCAGTTTCCGGGCCCGGTCACAGGTGGCGAACTCGCGGCCTCGATCGGTCCCGGCCTCGCCAAGGCCGCGGTCGCGATTAAGATCGACGGCGGCGAACCCAAGGATCTCTCCGTTTCCATCACGCGCGATTCCAAGATCGCGATCCTGACCCGCGACGCACCCGAGGCGATCGAGATCATTCGCCACGACGCCGCGCATGTCATGGCCGAAGCGGTGAAGGAACTTTATCCGGAAACTCAGGTCACCTTCGGCCCCTCGACCGATACCGGTTTCTATTACGACTTCGCCCGGCCGACGCCTTTCACGCCCGACGATCTGGTGCTGATCGAAAAGCGTATGCACGAAATCGTCGATCGCGACGAGACGATCACGCGCGAGGAAATGGATCGCGACCGCGCAGTGCAGTTCTTCGCCGACAAGGGCGAGAAATATAAGGCCGAGTGGATTCACGATATCCCGCGTGACGAGGCGATCAGCCTCTATCATCAGGGCAAGTTCACCGATCTCTGTGCCGGTCCGCATCTGCCTTCGACGGGCAAGCTGGGTCATGCCTTCAAGCTGATGAAGGTTGCCGGTGCTTATTGGCGCGGCGATGCGAAAAACGCCCAGTTACAGAGGGTTTACGGCACCGCGTGGGCCAATGAGAAAGAGCTGAAGCAGCATCTCTTCCAACTGGAAGAAGCGGAAAAGCGCGATCATCGCCGCCTCGGTAAAGAACTCGATCTCTTCCATCAACAGGAAGAGGCGGTGGGCGCGGTGTTCTGGCATCCGAAGGGCTGGACGCTTTATCGCATCATCGAGAATTACGTCCGCGATCGGATCGAGAAGGCTGGTTATGTCGAGGTGCGCACGCCGCAGCTCGTTGATCGTTCCTTGTGGGAAGCGTCAGGCCATTGGGAAAAATTCCGCGACGCGATGTTCACCATCGAGGACAAGGACAGCGACCGCGTCCTCGCGGTGAAGCCGATGAACTGCCCCTGCCATGTGCAGATCTTCCGGCAGCATCTTCATTCCTATCGTGAGCTGCCGCTGCGCATGGCCGAGTTTGGTTCGTGCCATCGCAACGAGCCGTCTGGCGCGCTGCACGGGATCATGCGCGTTCGTGCCTTCACCCAGGACGACGCGCATATCTTCTGCACCGAAGATCAGATCACCGCCGAAAGCATCGCGTTCTGCGAATTGCTGCAAAGTGTCTATCGCGATTTCGGCTTCCAGGAAGTCAGCGTTAAATTCTCGGACCGGCCGCCGACCCGCGCCGGCAGCGACGCCGTCTGGGACAAGGCCGAGGCTTCGCTGAAGCACGCGGTCGAGGCAGCAGGGCTGCCCTACACGATGAATCCGGGGGAAGGCGCCTTCTACGGGCCGAAACTCGAGTTTGTCCTGCGCGACGCGATCGGCCGCGATTGGCAGTGCGGCACGCTGCAGGTCGATTTCGTCATGCCCGAGCGGCTGGATGCGAATTACATCGGCGAGGACGGCCAGCGTCATCGTCCCGTCATGCTGCACCGCGCCATTCTCGGCTCGCTGGAACGCTTCATCGCCATTCTGATCGAGGAATATGCCGGGCGCTTCCCGCTCTGGCTCGCCCCGGTTCAAGCCATGGTGCTGACGATTACCGAAGACGCCGACGGCTATGCCGAGGAAGTCCGCGCCGCCTTCGCGGCTGCGGGATTGCGGGTCGGTATTGATCTGACGAACGAAAAGATTAACTACAAAGTGCGAGAACACAGCCTCGCGAAAGTCCCGGCGCTGCTCGTCGTCGGCAAACGCGAAGCGCAGGAAAGAACTGTGGCGCTGCGCCGTTTAGGCGGCAAAGACCAGGAATTTCTTGCGCTGGACGAGGCCATCGCTAGATTAAAACAAGAAGCTGCGGTGCCATCCAGCGCTGTGGCCACCATTTAAGCCATCTCTACTATTCAAGCCTTCTCCACCATTTAAGGAAGACTCGCATCCCTAGACCTCCCCAGACGCAGGCTCCCGCTCGTAACGACGGACCGCGTATCAATGAAGAGATCAACACGCTGAAGGTTCGTCTTGTCGATGAACGCGGCGAAATGATCGGCGTTGTGCCGCGCAACGATGCGCTGCAACGCGCGATGGAAGCCGGACTCGATCTCGTCGAAGTCTCGCCGGGCGCCGATCCGCCGGTTTGCAAGATTCTCGATTTCGGCAAATACAAATACGAAGAACAGAAGCGCAAGAACGAGGCGCGTAAGAAACAGAAGGTCATCGAGGTCAAGGAGATCAAACTCCGTCCCGGCATCGACGATCATGATTACGACGTCAAAATGCGCAGCATGAAAAGCTTCATCGACGAAGGCGACAAGGTAAAGGTTACCATGCGCTTCCGTGGTCGCGAGCTTGCGCACCAAGAGCTCGGCATGAATGTGTTGATGCGCGTTAAAGGTGATCTCGACGAGCTCGCCAAGATCGAGCAATATCCGCGCATGGAAGGCCGTCAGATGACGATGGTGATGTCGCCGAAATAAGGCGACATCGTTTTTATCGTCGCCGGCCGTGATACACGGCGGAGAGTATCGTGAAGTATTTTCGGTTGGCGCTTGCTGCCGTCGCGTGTCTCTCCGCCGGTGTTTCGGCAAAGGCCGATGCCCCTGTGCCGGGCGCCCCCGTCTCGCTTCACCCCGACAGCTATCCCAAAGTTACGCTGCAAAAAAGCGACACGCGCGCGAAACCCGTGTTGCCGCATGCGTTGCCCGAAGCGATGACGGCAAAATCCGGCAAGACGAAAACCAGCAAAACCAGAATCGCGGACGAGAGGCCCAGCGTCGCTACGCCCGCGGTGACGCCGGCGCCTGTACCTGCCGCGCCGGCGGTTGTTCTCGACAAGACGCCGTCGGTACCGCCCAAAGTGACGGCACCGGTGGCGGAAGCTGCCGCTGTTACCCCGCCGCCCGTCGCCGAGGTTGTCGTGGCGGAACCGCCGAAGGCCGCGCCCGCCGCTGACGTGCCGACGGTCACGGTGATCAACGCGCCGCCCCCCGCGCCTGCACCCAGCGTCGTCGCCTTGCCTGCACCTGTCCCGGTCATGGCCGACGCGGCGCCTCAGCCTGCCCCAGCGCCGGTAACGACCGCCGACAGCATGAGCGTGTCGGTGCCCGACGTCGCGTCCGTCGCCCCACCGGCCGTGGTCGAAACGGCTCTTGCGGTACCGGCCAAACCCGTCCCCGCCTTGCTGCCGACGGCAACGCCGGACGTGGTCGCCGTGCCTCTGCCCGCACCGGTCGAAGCCGCGCCGCTCGCGCCGCCGCAACCTGTCGCGGTGGTATTGCCGCCACCGCCGCCTGTTGAAACCCGGATGGCGGCGGTGATCCGGCCGGCTCCTCCGGCCGTTCCAATGCCCGTCGAAGCGGCGGTCCCCGAGCCGCCGAAAGCCGCCGCCGTTCTGTTGCCGCCGGTTTCCGCGCCGGGTTCGATCGCCGCCGCCAAGGCCGTGTCGCTGGTTTTGCCCAGCGCGCCGCCGAAACCGCCCGAAACTGCGGTAGTCGTCTCGCTCAGCCCCGCCGTCGCGGCGCGTCCGGCGTCCGATCCGGAGATCAAGCTCGATCCCGCACGCCGCCTGCCGCTCAGCGAGGAACGCCGCCGCACCGACGCGCTCAACGATTTCGCCTCGAACGGCTATATTGAATTGCGTGATTTCCGCCGCGACGGCGAGATCTACCGCGCCACCGCGCGCCGCGGTACGACTGATATCGTCGTCGTCCTCGATCCGGCCAGCCATATGGTTGCGGAACAGAAGCCTTGAACGGTCGAAGCGCGGCGCCTTAAGCGCGCAAGGGCCGAATTCAAAAGGAAATCTCGATGCCGTTCATGACGATTGTGCAGGCCATCCTGTTGCTGGTGGTGGCGACGGCGGTCGAGGTGAGCGGCGATGCTGTCGTTCGGATGGCGCTGTACGACCATCCGGGCCTCACGCCGGCACGGATTGCCTTGTTCCTTCTCGGGGCAGCTCTCGTTTTTGGCTATTCGGTCTTCCTGAATCTGGCGCCGTTCGAGTTCGGCGAGGTTGTCGGCCTCTATATCGCGACCCTTTTCATCGTCTGGCAGATCATCAATTTCGCATTCTTTCGGACGCTTCCGACCGTGCCGATTCTGACCGGCGGGGCTTTGATCGTAGCGGGTGGCGCCATCGTCTCATTCTGGAAGCTTTAGGCCGCATCGGGCGGCAAGCTTCACAATGTTCCGGGCCAACCAAATTATTCCTTTAATAACAAAGCACTAACAATTCGGTGCTTGCCTTTCGGCACGCGGGCACTTATAACCTGCCGCTTCCAACGGGCGGCTGGCTCAAAGGGCATGCCTCGCCGCCTTTCTTGTAATCCTTGAATTGAAAGGATCTGAAATGCCCAAGATGAAGACCAAGAGCGGCGCCAAAAAGCGCTTCTCCCGAACCGGCTCGGGTAAAATCAAAGCCGCGGTGGCGCATAAGCGTCATCGGCTGATCTCAAAACCGCAGAAGATGAAGCGCAAAGCGCGTGGGACCACGGTCCTGCGTTCCGGCGATGCCGGTCTTGTGCTCGTCTATATGCCGTATCTGAGGTAAGTCCGAATGGCACACGTAAAGCGCGGCGTGACGGCGCATGCCCGTCACAAAAAAGTTCTCGATCTCGCCAAAGGCTATCGCGGACGTTCGAATTCCAGCTTCCGCATCGCGGTCGAAAAGGTCGAGAAGGGGCTGCAATATGCCTATCGCGACCGTCGCGTTAAGAAGCGCAACTTCCGTGCGCTTTGGATTCAGCGCATCAATGCGGGCGCACGCGAAGTCGGCATGACCTATTCGCAGCTGATCAACGGCCTCAACCTCGCCGGGATCGAACTCGACCGTAAGGTCCTCGCCGATCTGGCCGCACGCGACAACGATGCCTTCCAGGCCATCGTCGCGCAGGCACAAGCGGCCTTGAAGAAGGCCTAGCCTTAGATCTCGCCCCCTCACCTCAACCCTCTCCCCGTCGGGGAGAGGGAGGGTCCCACGAAGTGGGAGGGTGAGGGGGAAGAGGATCATCGATATGGCAGAACTCGATTCTCTTCACGACGACATTCTTCGCCAGATCAAAGATGCAACGACGCTCGACGCGCTCGAGCAGATTCGCGTCGGCGTGCTCGGCCGCAACGGGCAACTGACGGCGCATCTCAAAGGTCTCGGTGCGCTTGCGCCCGATGAACGCAAGGCGCGCGGCGCGGCGCTCAATCAATTGCGCGACGCCGTCGAAGGCGCGCTGGGCGCCGCGAAACAGCATCACGAACGCGCGGCGCTCGACAAGCGGCTGGCCGAGGAACGCATCGACGTGACCCTGCCGGTGCGCGCCGACAACGACGGTCGCATCCATCCGATCAGCCAGACCACCGACGAGCTGATCGCGATTTTCGGCGAGATGGATTTCACCGTCGCCGAAGGCCCGCATATCGAAGACGATTTTTACAATTTCACCGCGCTCAACATTCCGCCCGAGCATCCGGCGCGGCAAGAGCACGACACCTTCTATCTGACGCCGCGCGCTGCCGACGGCAGCCGCAAGGTGCTGCGCACGCATACATCGCCGGTGCAGATCCGCACCATGCAGAAGCAGAAGCCGCCGATCCGCATCATCGTGCCGGGCCGCACCTTCCGCAGCGATCATGACGCGACCCATTCGCCGATGTTCCATCAGGTCGAAGGTCTCGTGATCGACAAGAAGGTGCATATGGGGCATCTCAAAGGCTGCCTCATCGAATTCTGCCGCACCTTCTTCGACATCGACGATCTGCCGGTGCGTTTCCGCCCCAGCTATTTCCCCTTCACCGAACCATCGGCCGAGGTCGATATCGGCTGCTCGCGCGAAGGCGGCGGCTTGAAGATCGGCGCGGGCGCGGACTGGCTCGAGATTCTCGGCTGCGGCATGGTACATCCGAAAGTGCTCGCCGCCGGCGGTATCGATCCGACCGAGTATCAAGGCTTCGCCTTCGGCATGGGGATCGAGCGCATCGCGATGCTGAAATACGGCATCCCCGATCTGCGCACTTTCTATGAAAGCGATCTGCGCTGGCTGAAGCATTACGGCTTCGTGCCGCTGGATCAGCCCTCGCTGGTATCGGGCGCACGATGAAAACGACGCTCGCCTGGCTCAAGACTCACCTTGAGACGTCCGCTTCGCTGGACGAAATTGTTGCGACGCTGATCGCGCGCGGCATCGAGGTCGAAGGTGTCGAGAACCGCGCCAAGGATCTGGCGCCGTTCGTCGTCGCACGGATCATCGAAACCAAGCCGCATCCGAATGCCAACAAGCTGAAACTCTGCCGCATCGATACCGGCAAGGGCGAGCTTGAAGTCGTTTGCGGCGCGCCGAATGCGCGCGCGGGTTTGACCGGCGTCTTCGCACCGGCCGGCGCGGTCATTCCGCGCAACGGCATGGTGCTGAAGCTCAGCGAGATTCGCGGCGTTAAATCGAACGGCATGATGTGCTCGGGCTACGAGCTCAAACTGTCGGAAGATCACGACGGCATTATCGAACTGCCGGATACGATGACGCCGGGTACGCCTTTCGCCACGGCGATGGGCCTCGACGATCCGATAATCGATGTGAAGATCACGCCGAACCGCGCCGATTGTCTCAGCGTGCGCGGCCTCGCGCGCGACATCGCCGCGACCTCGATCGGTAAGCTCATCCCGCTGAATACCGAACCGGTGCTGGGCTCGTTCCCGTGTCCGGTTTCGGTTCATCTCGCCGGCCCCGGCGACAAGGCTTGCCCGCTGTTCGTCGGCCGTGTCGTACGCGGCGTGAAGAATGGCCCCAGCCCGCAATGGCTGCAGGATCGACTGACGGCGATCGGTCTGCGTCCGATCTCGGCGCTGGTCGATATCACCAATTTCATGACCTTCGATCTCGGCCGTCCGCTGCATGTTTTCGATGCGGATAAGCTCGATGGCGATCTGGTCGTGCGCGGCGCGCGCCATGGCGAAAAGCTGCTCGCGCTCAACGGCAAAAGCTACGACCTCGATGCCGAGATGACGGTGATCGCGGATCAATCAGGCGCGCTGAGTCTCGGCGGTGTGATGGGCGGCGAGACGACGAGCTGCACCGAGGCGACGGTCAACGTCTATATCGAAGCGGCTCTGTTCGATCCGGTGCGTACCGCCGCGACCGGCCGCAAGCTCAACCTGCAAAGCGATGCGCGCTATCGGTTCGAGCGCGGGCTGGATGTCGATTTCACCCAGGCTGGTATGGAAATCGCGACGCGCCTCATCCTCGATCTGTGCGGTGGCGATCCTAGCGGTCTCGGCATTGCTGGCGCGGTGCCGGAATGGCGTCATGACATTGCCCTGCGCGGCTCGCGCGTCGAAACGCTGGGCGGCGTCTCGGTCGCGCACGCGACGCAACGCCAAATCCTCGAAGCGCTCGGCTGCGCCGTGACCGAGCAGGGCGAGAACTTCACCGTCGTCCCGCCGGCCTGGCGTGGCGATATCGAAGGCGAAGCCGATCTCGTCGAAGAGATTCTCCGGATCAACGGCTACGATTTGATTCCGGTTGTGCCGCTGGGACGCGATGGCGTGCTGCCGAAGTCTTCGCTCTCGCCGGCGCAACGCCGCGCCTTCATGGTGCGCCGTGCACTCGCATCACGTGGCCTTGTCGAAGCGGTGACCTTCTCGTTTCTGCCCAAAGCGCAGGCCGCCTTGTTCGGCGGCGGCAGCGAAACCCTGACCCTCGCCAATCCGATCAGCGCCGATCTCGATGTCATGCGTCCGTCGGTGTTGCCGAACCTGCTGGCGGCGGCGCAACGCAATGCCGATCGCGGTTTTGCGAACGGCGCGCTGTTCGAAATCGGCCCGCTCTATCTCGACGATACGCCCGAAGGCCAGCATCTGATGGCGACCGGCCTGCGTGTCGGCCGTACCAGCGTGAAGCGCTGGGACGATGCCGGCCGCGCGGTCGATGCGCTGATGGCGAAGGCCGATGCGGCGACAGCGCTGCAGAATGCCGGCGTGCCGGTCGATAGCCTTCAGGTCGCAGCGGATGCGCCCGCCTGGTATCACCCCGGCCGTTCCGGCGTGTTGCGCCAAGGTGCCAAGGTGATGGCGCGCTTTGGCGAAATCCATCCTAGCATTTTGACGGCGATGGGCGTTGCCGGCCCCGCTTGCGGCTTCGAAGTGTTCCTTGATGCCGTGCCGGAACCGCGTGCCCGTTCCGGCAAGGCGCGTTCATTGCTGGTGCTGTCGGCGTTCCAGCCGATCGAACGTGACTTTGCTTTCGTCGTCGATGAATCGGTGACGGCCGAAACGTTGCTGCGCGCGGCGCGCGGCGTCGATAAGAAACTCGTGACCGATGTGCGGCTGTTCGATGTCTATCGCGGCAAGGGTGTCGATGACGGCAAGAAGTCACTCGCCATCACGGTCGTGCTGCAACCACAGGAAGCGACGCTGACCGACGAAGCGATCGACGCCTTCTCGAAGAAGCTGATCCTCGCGGTCGAGAAAGCCACCAGCGGCACCCTGCGGCGGTAGATTCTTCTTCCACGTCATTGCGAGCGAAGCGA
>CAIJOA010000022.1 GCA_903822185.1 uncultured Rhodospirillales bacterium
AGGCCCAGCCAGATCGAACCATTTTGCTTTACACGGCGCGCCAAGGCGCAGTCGTCGATCAACTCGCCTTTGATCGATTCATAACCGCCGATTTTTTCATAGGCGCTGCGTCGAACCAAAACACATCCACCCGCTGCTGCCGCCGTGCGCTTGGCCGGGTCGTTCGACCAGGCAAACGGGTAGAGCATCGCGAAAAAGAACACGAAGGCCGGAATGAGGAAGCGCTCGGCGAAGCTGGCGCAATGGAGTTTGACCATCAGCGAAACGAGATCGCGTTTCTCACTTTCCAACCGGGCGACGAGTTCCGAAAGATTCGCGCGATGGTGCGCGATGTCCGCATCGGTAAAAAGATAAAGATCGGGCGCGTTTGCGACCTGCCGTACGCCTTCGCTCAAGGCCCAAAGTTTACCCGTCCAGCCTTGCGGCAAGGGCTGCGCCGTGACGATGGTCAGACGGTCTTCCTTGCCTTGCGCCGCGACGCGTGCCGCATCGGCGGTGCCGTCGGTGCTGTGGTCATCGACCAGCACGATTCGAAAATCGCCGGGATAATTTTGCGCCAGCAACGAACCGATCGCCTGTCCGACGACGTCTGCCTCGTTACGCGCGGGGACCACAGCGACTACGCTGGGCCAAGTCGCCAGCACGGGCAGAGGCATCTCAGTCTTTGCCTGCCAGAACGAGCCGTGAAAGAAAATCAGATAGGCCCAGATCACCAGGGTCAGGACACCAAGGGCGAGAATCATGGGCACATCCCTGCTTTGCGGAACCAGGCCAACGCATCGGTCAGCGCCTCATCGACCGGCCGGGCACGATAGCCCAAAAGCCGTTCGGCCTTCGCCGACGAAAAAAACATTTTCTTCCGCGCCATTCGCAAGGCATCGCGCGTCACCATCGGTTCCTTGCCGGTTACGCAAGCCCATAGCTCGGCCCCGATGGCGATCGGCCAGATCGACGGGATCGGCAGGCTGATAGTCGGCGGCTTGCGCCCGCAAAGCAGTGCGATACGGCGGAGGATTTCGCCAAGCGACAAATTCTCGCCGCCAAGGATATAGCGTTCGCCGACCACGCCTTTTTCCTCAGCCAGCAAATGGCCGGCGGCCACGTCATCGACATGAACGAGGTTGAGGCCGGTATCGACGAAGGCCGGCATCCGGCCCGATGCGGCATCGACAATGATACGTCCGGTCGGCGTCGGTTTTACGTCGCGCGGTCCGATCGGCGTCGAAGGATTGACGATAACGGCGGGCAGCTTCCGTTCGCGGACGAGCGTCTTCACCGCTTCCTCGGCCATGAATTTCGAACCTTTGTAAGGCCCGATCATGTCTTCGCGGATGCTAGGCGTCGTCTCGTCGGAAGGACCACCGCCCTTGGGCAAACCCAGGACGGCGACACTGCTGGTATAGACGATGCGCTCGACGCCGTGATCCAACGCCGCAAGCATCAGCAGCCGCGTACCATCGACATTGGCGCGATACATGGCGCTCTCATCGCGCACCCATAAGCGATAGTCCGCGGCGACATGATAGAGCGCACCGCATCCAGAGACGGCGTTTGCCAGCGATGCCGCATCTTCCAGCGATCCAAGCCGGGTTTCGACATCGATCCCTTCGATGTTGCGACGATCGCTTTGGGGGCGCATCAGGACGCGGACTTTGCGTCCCTTGGCCAAAAGCGCGCGCGCCACCGCCGCACCCACGAAGCCGGATGCGCCGGTCACCAGAACAGGCTTGGAAGGATCGACGCTCACGCGCGGGCAGCGTGCCTCGTCTCTTCGCCGATGAGCGAGCGCGCGGTGACGCGCGCCTCGTCATCGAGCGCATAGACATCCTCGAGGGTCGCGATCTGCCGGTTCGGCAATCGCTCGAGTGTGCGTTCGACCGTCGCAGCAATATCGAGGAATCCGATGCGATGATCGAGGAAGGCCGCGACTGCGATTTCGTTCGCTGCATTCAGCACAGTCGGCGCACCACCGCCGGCAATCAAAGCCTCGCGCGCGATGCGCAACGCCGGGAAGCGGATCGGATCGGGCGCCTCGAACGTCAATTGTGCGATCTTGCCCAGATCGAGCCGTGCGCTGGGCGCGGGAATGCGGTTGGGCCAGCCGAGCGTGTTGGCGATCGGCGTCCGCATATCGGGCGAGCCCAACTGCGCCAGCACCGAGCCGTCGGTGTAATAGACGAGACCGTGGATGACCGATTGCGGATGAACCACGACATCCAATTGGTCGCTGCCCAAAGCGAACAGATGATGCGCCTCGATGACCTCGAGGCCCTTGTTCATCATCGTCGCGGAATCGACCGAAATCTTCGCGCCCATGCTCCAGTTCGGATGCGCGACCGCCTGGGCCGGCGTCTTCGATGCCATCTCTTCGATCGAGGTCTTGCGGAACGGCCCGCCGCTCGCGGTCAGGACGATCTTCTCGATCGCCTTGCGCTGGCTGTCGTTGAAAACCTGGAAGATCGCGTTGTGCTCGCTATCGACCGGCAGCATCGTCGCGCCGTGTTTCTTGGCTTCGGCGGTGACGAGATCGCCGGCGCAGACCATGACTTCCTTGTTTGCCAGCGCGACATGCACACCACGGCGGACGGCTTCGAGAGTCGGCGCAAGACCGGCCGCGCCGACGATGGCGGCCATGACCCAGTCGGCCGGACGGCGTGCGGCTTCGAGCACGGCTTCGGCGCCAGCGGCGACTTCGATGCCCGAACCGCTGAGCGCATCTTTCAGCGCGCGATACTGGCTCTCATCGGCGGTCACCGCGAATTTTGCCTTTAGGTCTTTGGCTTGCGCGGCCAGGCGTTCGATATTGCGATGGCCGACCAGCGCTTCGACAGCGTAGGCGTCACGATCGCCAGCCAGCAGGTCGGCCGTATTGACGCCGATCGAACCGGTGGATCCCAAGACGGTGACGCGCCGCGGCGGTGCCGCGTTCGATTTCATGGACCTATACTCCTTGAGCCGTCCCCCATCTTAGGGGAAAATGGCCACCCCCTATAGATCATTTTTTGCTTTGCTTTCAACAAGCTGCGCGACTCGGTCGCGGACCCGGCGCAACGCAGGTTCGAGGATGCCGAGCCGTGCCAGATGGGCAGCCGTATCAGCCAGATACGCGGCGCAAGCGCCGGAATATCCCCGGGCTTTGGCCACGATCTCGACCACACGATCCTCGGGCAACAGCCCGGCATAATGGACAAAGCCCGGATTGCTGACGAAACCGATCGCCCATCCCCGCCCACCCGCCGTGACGGTGCGCAGCCAGACCGGCCGATAGGCCGCCGTGATCAGTTCCCGCTGCCAGACCAGTTCCAATTCGGCCTGGGCATCGGCCGCCGGAATGCGGAAAGCGACGCCACGGCAGATGCCACTTGGCACCAGCCCGAGGACCAGCCCCGGTACGGCCCGCGTGCCGCGATAAAGATGGGTCCAGACACAAAACCGCCGATGGTAGCCAGGCACCGTCGCGACGCGGCGCGCGGTGAAACGGACCATCGGATTCCAGATCAACGAGCCGTAGCCGAACAGCCAGACGTCGCCTCCTCCGTCCGGCCGGTCGCGCAGCATCTGGCGAACGGAGCGGCGATGTTGCGCATCGGTCACGAGACTGGCGTGCGGATCTGAAGCCAGGGCCTGCGCTCGCACTTGGCCGTCGCGCAAACTTTCCCGCGAAACACGATGCGGCGAGGAAGACGTCATCATCGGAAAATGATAGCGGTCGAGACCGCGTCAGGCCACGCCGAGATAGGCTTTGCGAAGCTCGGGATCTTCGGCCAGTTCCGCCACCGGCCCTTCCCGTACGATCCGGCCCGTCTCCATCACGTAGCCCCGATCGGCGACGCTGAAAGCGGCAAAGACATCCTGTTCGACTAGAAGGACCGTGACACCCGCCTTCCGGATATCGGCGAGGACGACAAGAAGCTGATCGACGATCACCGGCGCGAGGCCAAGACTCATTTCATCGACCATCAGCATTTTCGGATCAGCCATCAGCGCGCGCGCCATGGCGCACATCTGTTGCTCGCCGCCGGAAAGACTGCCCGCGGCCTGGCGACGCCGGTCTTTCAGGATCGGGAACAAAGCATACATTTGCTCGAAGCTACGGGCGACGGCGGCCGTGTCACGGCGGAGGAACGCGCCCATCTGCAGATTTTCCTCGATCGACATCGCGGGGAAAAGCTGACGTCCCTCGGGAACTTGTACCAAGCCGGCGGCAAAAACGTCTTCGGGTGACAGGCCGATCAATTCACGTCCGGCGAAATTAATCGAACCACGCGCCGTGATCATATGCGAGATGGAACGCAACAACGTCGTCTTCCCAGCTCCGTTCGAGCCGACCAAGGCAACGATCTCGCCTTTGTTCACGGTCAGCGTGACATCGAACAGAACCGGGGCCGCGCCATACCCCGCGCTCAATCCAGCAATAGTCAGCAACGGCTCGCTCATGCGCGCCTCTTGCCCAGATAGGCTTCGACGACACGCGCATCGGCCAGCACTGTATCCGGCAAACCTTCGGCGATCTTCTCGCCGTGATGCAGAACGATGATACGGTCGCTGAGGCTACGGATCGCACGCATGACATGCTCGATCACCAGGATGGTGACACCGCTGTCGCGGATTTTTTTGATGATCGTCACGACCTCATCGACCTCGACATGATTGAGGCCGGCCATGACTTCATCGAGTAGCAAGAGCTTCGGCCGCATCGCCAATGCCTTCGCCAGTTCGAGCCGCTTGCGATCCGGACCGCCCAGTTGATCGGCGTTCTGGTCCATACGACGATCGAGTCCTGTGAACTCAAGCAGAGCCCGCGCCTGTTCACGCGCCTTGTCCCGGTTACGCTCGCCGCCGCCAAAGCCGAACAAAGCTCCGACCGTGACATTTTCCAGCACGGACAAACGCGGAAACGGCTTCATCACCTGAAAGGTCCGGCCGATGCCGATATGCGCGCGCTGATAAGGATGCAGACGCTCGATACGGCGATCCTCGAAGATCAACTCGCCTTGATCGGCGAACAGCGTGCCGCTGATAAGATTGATGAGCGTCGTCTTGCCCGCGCCGTTCGGCCCGATGAGGCCGAGAATTTCACCCGGCTGCAGCGTAAAGCTCACATCGTTGACGGCATAAAGACCGTGGAAACGGCGCGTAAGACCGCGCGCCTCCAACATCGGTTGTGCGCCCGCGCTCATAGCCGGTGCAGCCTGATATTTTGCAGGAAGTAGCGCCAGCCAACCTGGCGCAATCCGTGCCCGAGATCCCACAAGCCGCGCGGCATGAAGATCACGGCCAGCACGATCACCATGCCGAACAAAAGTGCCGCCGCCGTCGAGATGCTCCTGGCCAGCGCGTCATAGACAGCCGAGAGAATGAACGAGCCGACGACGGGACCCAGTACCGTGCCCGGCCCGCCGAACATCGCCATGATGACCATGCGGACATTGAGCGACAGATCGAAAGCGCTCGCCGGATCGATGAAGGTAATCCAATAGGCATGAATGCCGCCGGCGATGGCAGTAAAAAAGGCCGACAGCATCAAGGCGACGACTTTATAGAATGTCGTGTTGATGCCCATGACCTGCGCCGCGTCTTCGTCTTCGCGGATGGCGATGAGCCCCATGCCGAAACGGCTTTTAGCAATCCACATAACGGTCAGGGTCGATGCCACCAGCAACGCTAGGGCTTCTTCGTAAAAACCAACATCGTTGCGCGTCAGCGGCAGAATGAGCCCGATATTGCGCCCCGAAATATCGAGATTCGAAATGATCGCGGCGAGCGTCGCCGACAGGCCTAATGTCGCAATCGCGAAGTAATGCCCGCGTAGCCGCAAGATCGGCAAACCGATGACGACGGCGCATAGCACCGCGAGAAACGCGCCGAGGGAAAGCCCAACCCAAAACGGCAGATGAAGCTGCGCCATCGCGATTGCAGTGCCGTATGTCCCTAGACCGTAGAAAGCAGAATTGCCGAAGGAGGCATAACCGGTAAAGCCGCCGAGAATGTTCCAAGCCTGCGCCAAGGTCGCGAATAGCAGCGCGTCGATACCATATTGAATCATGACGGCATCGCCGAAAAACGGCGCGGCGGCGAGAAATACGACGGCGAGTATAAGAAGGATCGCCCGGACCATCACGCGCCCCGAAGGCTACGCGCCGGCCGCGCGACGAGGATCAGCAACAACAGACCAAAGCTGATCGCGTCCGTGAAGGTCGGGCCGATATAAATTGCAGCCAAAGCTTCGGCGATACCGATAAAGACGCCGCCAAGCAAAATGCCGAAGGGATTCTCCAACCCGCCCATGATCGTGATCACGAACGACTTCGCGGTCAGCGCAGCCCCGACATAGGGCGTCACTTGAGAGACCATGCCGTAGAGCCCACCGGCGGCCCCCGCGAGCGCGGCCCCCAGTCCAAATGTCACGGCATAGAGCTGCGCCGGATTGACGCCATAAAGACGTGCGGCGACGAGATTTTGCGCGGTGGCCCGAATGGCGCGACCAAGACGCGTGCGTTGAAGCAATGCCCACAATAGGCCGGCAAGAATCAACGCGGTAACGAAAGCGCCAAGCCGCACCAGCGGAATCGTAACGCCCATCCACGTTAGATTGGCGCCCGCATAACTGGGATTGATGGCGCGAAAATCGGCCGAGAACGCAAGTTGCGCCAGATACGTCAGCACAACGTCCAGCCCAAAGGTAATCAAAAGTGTATTGAGCTGCGCCGAACGGATAATGAGATTGAGCACGTACCGTTGCAGCAAGTAACCGAGCGCGAACATCACGACCATTGCGATTGGCAATGCCGCGAAGGGATCGATGCCCGCGCCGGTGAAAAGGAAATAGACGCAATAACCGCCCAACATGACGACAGCGCCGTGGGCGAGATTGACGATGTTCAGCACACCCCAAACGAGCGCCATGCCGAGCGCCATCAGGCCGTAAAGACCACCCAACAGCAGACCGTTCACCATGATTTGCGCAAACAACATTGTTTGGCTCTGCCGTCGTTCGGGTTAGCGCTTGGCCCAGGTGGGAACCGGATAGCGCGGTTTGTTGAGAAAATGATCCGTATAGACAGGGACGACTTTGCCGTCCTGAACCTGAATGACGATCTGGGGAATATCGATCTGACCGGTTTCGCCGTAACGGATCGTCGCATACAGAGATTCGAAATCGCTTTTCGCAATCGCGTCACGCACCGCGTCGCGATCGAGCGAGCCGGCAGCTTCGAGGGCGTAGGCGAAGGTCTCGACATCCGCCACCGCGGAGGCGACGTGATAGTCGGCCTCATAGCCGAGCTTACGATGAAACAATTCCGCGAATTTCTGGGCATCGCCGAACCAGCGGTCGCGGATCACCGGCGACGCCATCCATGGCGTCATGCCGAAAGCATATTCCGCATCCTTACCCAAGGCCGAACGGAAATCCGCCGAGGGCACGCCGACCGTCAAGGCCATCATATGATGCGGATTGACGTCGAGACTTTTGGCCTGACGGATGAAATTGAGCGATTCCGTTTCGTGGCCGCCCATCAAAATGACATCCGGCGACTTCGATTTCGTCAAAGATAAAAGCGATCCGAAATCCGCGTTGTGTTCTTTGAAGACCTGATCGACGACCAGTTCGAATCCGTCTTTGGCGCTGAGCGCACGAACGCCGGCGCGAACCGAAACATCGAAGGCGTCGTCCGCAACAAGCAACGCGATTTTCTTTGGCTGTGGATCGAGCTTCGTCATCATCTCGAGCGTCGAGCCGAAATAATTGTCGGCCGGCGGCGAGGTGCCAAAGATGTATTTATACCCGCGTGAATAAATCTGTGCGGCCGCCGCACCGCCCGACACCATCGGCACCTTGTACTTCTCGGCGATCACCGAATCGTTGAGCGTGAAATTGCTGTTGTAAGGCCCGAGCAGAAAATCGACCTTGTCGCGCGTGACGAGCTGACCGTATTGCTGGACGCTGAGATTAAGATCTGTCTGGCTATCGAGAATCTTGAGGGCGATGCGGTAATTCTGTCCGCCGATCGTCAGACCGCCCTGCTCGTTGATGCGATCAACCGCGATCTGATAGCCATCGCGGAAATAACGCCCGAGATTGCCGTCGGGACCGGTGATCTGCAGCGCCGCGCCGAGCGTGACCGTTTTGGTCTGGGCATGACCCATAACGGGCAATGACATGACCAGCGCAGCCAGCGTGGCGGCGAGCAAGCGTCCCATCATCCCCCCGTTATTCACAATTCTCGCCCGATTCAAACCAGACAACGGCCCTTTGCTTGACAGAAACCCAGCCGGGCTTCAAGCCTCCCAACGATGGCGTGAACGGGGTTGTGCGATGGCTGACGGGTCTAATTTAGTCAAAATTGAGCTTTCGGACGGCGTGGCCGTCCTTACCATCGATAATCCTCCGGTAAATGCCACCAGTCACGCCCTGCGGTCGGCCCTTAAATCCCAAATCGAGGCCGCGCTGGCCGACGAGGCGGTTTCGGCGCTTGTCCTGATCGGTGCGGGACGCGGTTTCATCGCCGGCGCGGACATCAGCGAATTCGAGCGCAAGCGCGACGAGCCGCTCAACCCGGCGATCATCGCCGTCATGGAAAAGGCGAAGAAGCCGATCATCTGCGCCATCCACGGCCATGCGCTGGGCGGTGGACTCGAGATCGCCATGGGGTGCCACTATCGCCTCGCGACACCCGAGGTAAAACTGGGCCAACCTGAAGTGAAGATCGGAATCACGCCGGGGGCCGGTGGTACGCAACGCCTGCCGCGGTTGATCGGCCTAACCCTGGCGCTCGAGATGATCGTTAGCGGCGACCCCATCTCCGCCAGCAAGGCGCAAGAGCGCGGTTTGCTCGACCAAATCGTCGAAGGTGATCTGCGGCAAGCGGCGATTGCGTTTGCGGCCAAGGCCGTGCGCGAAAAGATGCCGCTTAACCGGGTACGCGATTTGCCGCCCCCCATCCGGCCGGGGCGTGAGTTCTTCATCAACGCCCGTGCCGAATTGGAAAAGCGTTCCCCCAATCTGACCGCGCCCAAGGCCTGCATCGACGCTGTCGAGGCATCTCTTCTGCCGATTGATCAGGGGCTTGCGCAAGAAGCCACGATCTTCGCCGGTACGGTCATCAGCGAACAGGCACGCGCGCTGCGTTACATCTTTTTTGCCGAGCGAGACGCCGGCAAAGTGCCCGATCTGCCGTCCGATACACCGACCAAAGACATCAAGAAAGTCGGCATCGTTGGTGGCGGGACAATGGGCAGCGCGATTGCGATTTGCTTTGCCGATGCCGGTTACGTCGTCACGCTGGTCGAGGCCGACTCGTCTTCATTGGAACGCGCCAAGACGAGCCTGCGGAAACATTACGAAGCTGCCGGAAAACGCAGCAAGCTCGCGGACGATGAAATCGAGCGACGCATCGCCCGTATCGGCACTTCGCTGGCTTTGTCCGATCTCGGTGACGCCGATCTGATCGTTGAAGCGATTGCCGAAGACCTCAGCCAGAAGACGAAGCTCTTTGCCGAACTCGACCGCGTGGCAAAACCGGGCGCGTTGCTCGCGACCAACACCGCGCATCTCGATATGGATATTCTCGCCGCTGCGACCGCGCGGCCGGAAAGTGTCTTCGCACTTCATTTCTTTGCACCGGCGACGGCGATGCGCGTCGTCGAAGTCGTCCGCGGCGAACGCACAACAGCCACGACCTTCGCCACCGGCATGGCCGTCGGCCGCAAGCTGCGTAAGATTCCGGTCGCGGTTCGCGCGTGCGAAGGTTTCATCGGCAATCGCCTCGCGACACAGCGCAGCGGCGCGGTCGAACGGCTCTTGAATGAAGGTGTCACGATCGGCGACATCGACAAAGCCATGACCGACTTCGGCTTTCCCGTCGGTCCCGGCGCGACGGGCACCAGCCTCGACAGTGAAACGAAATCATCGCTGCCGGCCGAGGAAATCGTCACGCGCCTGCTTTATCCGATGATCAACGAAGGCTCGCGTCTTCTCGAAGGAGGCATCGCAATCCGCGCCAGCGATATCGATGTGATCTGGGTCTATGGCTACGGCTTTCCCGCTTATCGCGGTGGGCCGATGTTCTATGCCGACAATGTCGGTCTTACCACGGTCCGCGACCGGCTAATTACCGACGCGGAGCTGTTCAACGATCCCGATCTGAAGCCTTCGGCATTACTGACGAAGCTCGCGGCGGAAGGCGGCACCTTCCGCGCGTTCAAAGCCTAAGCGGTGACCTCGTTCGCCACCAGCGTTTCGGAGACGCCATATCCCGCCTCGATGGGGATGCACCACATCAAACCCTGCGGCGTCTCGCGATATTCGGGGCACACGGTGACGATCGTGTCGTTGCGCGCAGCTTCGAAGGCGGTTGCCTGCGTCGTGTTGCGCGCGAGCTTCACCAGATTGAAGCGTGTGGCAAAGATCATTTTGACCCGCTTGTCGGCGCCGTCCTGCGCTGCCTGACCCGGCGACACCCAGACGGATGCAACGGCTTCGTGACCGTCATGCAGGGCCTCCTGATGCACGGGCGCGGGCGCAAGATAGAAATAGGTGTCGTAGCGGCGTGGCCGGATCTTCGGCGTGATCCAATGAGCAAAGAGAATCAATTGATCCGTCGCGAGTTCGATCTCGCCTTGGATGACAAGCTCGGTGAAATCGGGCAAACGACCAAGCTTTGCCGTAAGACGCGCAACGATCGCTTTGACTTCATCGCCGGTCAGCAGTGTCTCGCGCCCAAACGGACGGGCGAGCAGCAATCCCGCTTCTTCAAACGTCTCGCGGATGCCGCAAACCCGCAACGCCATCTGAGCTGTATCGTCGCCGGCAACAGCCCGACAATGCTTCAATAGTTCTGGCGCGGCGTCTTCCGCATCCTGACGACCGCCCGGAAAGACCAATGCACCGCCGGCGAAGACCGTTTCGGCATGACGCGTGATCATCAGAAGTTCGAGACCGTTGCCGCCATCGCGGAGCAACAGAACGGTGGCGGCAAGCGGAACGGTGTCGGTCAATGCGGTGAAACTCCCCCGGTATAGGCGACACGCCACAGCGTGCCCGAGCCGTCGTCACTCATCAAGAGCGAACCGTCCTGCAGCATAACGACGCCGACGGGACGCCCCCAGACCTCGCCCTTGTCGGTGACGAAGCCGGTCATGAAATCTTCGTATTCGCCGGTCGCCTTGCCGTCGCGCATTTTGATGCGGACAAGCTTGTATCCAGTACGAAGGCTACGGTTCCACGAACCATGGAGCGCCGCAAACAGATCGTTGCGGTATTCGGCGGGAAACTTGTCACCGCTATAAAAGGCGATGCCGAGGACGGCGGAGTGCGGCTGGAATAGGACGTCCGGCACGATCACCTGATTACCTTGCACCGGCGGCGTGCCGTTCGTCACGCGATCGTCACGATGATTCCCAGTGTAGAAATAAGGCCAGCCGTAGAAGCCGCCTTCTTTGATCGCCGTCACATAATCGGGCGGCAGATTATCGCCCAACAGATCGCGTTCCTGGACCGACGACCAAAGCTGATTGCTGCCCGGCGCGAAGGCCATCGTCACCGGATTGCGCGTGCCCGACGCGACGGTGCGTTGGCCGCTGCCGTCCGGATTGAATTCGAGGATGTTGGCGCGGCCCTGTTCGGCGTCGGGACCTTTATCCTGAATGTTGCTGGCCGATCCGATGGACACCAGGATGTGTTTTCCATCCGGCGTCGCCAGCACGTCGCGCGTCCAATGACCGCCCGACGGCAGTTTTGGAATGATCGTTTGTTTCGGACCGGACGCCTTGGTGTCGCCGACGTGATACGGGAACCGCACCAGCTCGGTCGTCGAGGCGACATAGACATATTGCGGATTGGGACCGGGCGGGAAGAAGGTGATGCCGTAGGGTTTCGAAGCAACATCGGCGAAGACCGTGTCACTGACGGCTTTGTCCGCCCCCGCTGGCGCACTCAGCACATGGATGCGGTTACTACCGCTTTCCGACAAGAAGATGTCGCCGTTCGGCGCAAGCCGCATTTGGCGCGGTTCATCGAGATGATCGGCGAAGATCGAAACTGTGAATCCCGTCGGCACCTGCGGCATCACATCTTTCGGCCGCGACGAAATACGCGAGGCGTTGCTGGATGATTTCGTCGCGTAGGGTGCGGGCAGATCGCTGACGGTGATTTTGCGCACCGTGCCCGGCGCGTTCTTGGTGTAGTCGCCGAATGCATCCTGCCCCTTCAGCACGCGATCGGCCGCACGCACCACCCCATATGTGCCGACGAGCGAGATCGCGACGATCGCGAGCGTGATCGATTTGTTGCGCCGTGAAATCATCGCGGTAATCCTGCCATGTTGCTGCCGTCTTCTAAACCTTGAAACTCTCGAAGGTTTCCGGCGCGAACAGATCTTCGGGTTTGAGACGCTTCGGCGACAACCCCTGCTCATGGTGATACCGCAGGAAGGTGTCCAGCACATGACGATTGGGTTCGAGCCCATAGGCCCAATAATCGTCGCCCATATCGCGCCGCGCCTCTTCGACATGCGCCATCAGCCAAGGCAGCATGATCTGATAGGCTTCTTGATGGCGCAGGTTTTCATAGACTTGGTGTTGCGCTTCGGCGAAGGCCTTCATCAGCGATTGCGCGACCCAGGGATTCTTTTCGTAAATTTCGCGGCGGATGGCGACGGTGTGCATGATCGGGAAGATTTTCGTCTTGCGGTAATAACCGCGTTCGATCTCGACGTAGTTTTCGAATAGCCGTTTGACCTTGTCCGGCGCGCTGTAAAAGGTCGAAGGCGGATGCGGCGCCTGGATCGCGTCGAGTTCGCCGGTTTCGATCATCGACGACAGGGTCTTGTCGGTCGGGATGGTATGAACCTTGAATTTCTCGGGCAGGTTCAGCGCGATCTTCTCGATGCGTCCTGGCTCGAACAGACCACCGGTGAAATATTCGGGCGACGAAGGGTCGAGGCCGTATTCGTCCTGCAGGATACCGCGAATCCAGACCGGCGCGGTCAGCTGATATTCCGGCGTACCGATGCGCTTGCCGACCAAATCTTTGGGCTCGCGAATGCCGCTCTTGTCCGAAACATAGGTAAAGCCGTGGCGGAACATGCGCGACGGAAAGACCGGAATGGCGATGAACGGACGATCCGGCTTCGACAGCGACACCGTGTAAGACGACAAAGACATTTCGGCGACGTCGAATTCGCGGTTCCGCGCCATGCGGAAGAACGTCTCTTCGACCGTATGGACCATGCAATTGAGGTCGATCCCCTCGGGCTGCACGGTGCCGTCGCGCAGCGCGCGGACGCGGTCATAGTCCCAGCTTGAAAACGATAGACGTAATTTCGACATCGGCGTTTTTCCAACCCTCTCGCGGCGTGGCTTTGATTGTGATATTGCCACCCCCAAGCCAACCCCGCCACTTAACCTTTCAGGGAGACGACCATGACACCCCTCACCCTCGCCCAGGCCTCGATCATCGTTGACAAGGCTTTGGAACACGGCCGCGCCGCCAAGTTCAAGCCGCTGGCCATTGCCGTGCTGGATGCCGGTGGGCATCTGACCGCGTTCAAGCGCGAAGACGGCGCCAGCATCCTTCGCCCACAGATCGCCCAGGGCAAAGCCTGGGGCACGCTGGGCATGGGCTTCGGCGGCCGCGAGTTCGCCCGCCGCGTCCAGAACAACGCCGCCTTCATGACCTCGCTGATGGTCGCGTCGGATGGCAAGGTCGTACCGAACGCCGGCGGCGTGCTGATCAAAGATGCCGAAGGCAACATCCTCGGCGCGGCCGGCATGTCCGGCGACACGTCGGAGAATGACGAAGCCTGCGTCGTCGCCGGCATCAAGGCCGCTGGCCTCATCCCCGACACCGGCGACGCTGTCTAAGGGACCTTGGGCTAAGGTTCTTTGCGCTTCCCGCGCCAGAACGAAAACGGCCAGCCGCTGCGGCGGCGATAGAGCATCGGGAACGGATTGCGCGACACCTGCTGAGCGTAGGGTCGCGCATTCTCGATCACAGCGGCGCCCATTGTTTCAAGCGCGATGACGCCGCGAATATCGGCGACACGCGGAATGCGATTGCTACCGCCGACGACGATGGCCAGCCCCGCCCCACGCCGCGACAAACGGCCGATCACGTTGAACATCGTGTCACGCGGCCGCGCCAGGACATAATCGCTGCGTGCGAGATCGCCCAAGGTCATGCCCGGTTCGCGTGGCCGCCACAGCGTGAAACCCGGATCGAGCCGCAGATAACCGGCGAGACGATTGCCGCTGGCGACCATCACATAAAACGGACTTCCGGTTTCCGATAAAGACTCGATCACGTCGTCGAGCGTCTCCTCGGCAGGCCGCAACTCGAAGTCTTCGGACATCGCACGTTCAGCCATGCGGATGCGATACATATTCGCCTGCAGCGAATCCGGCACCTCATGGCCTTTGTCGGAAAGCTTCAGCGTATAGATCGTATGCGGCAGCACCGCGCGGCGCACTGCGATGGCTAAGGTCACGGCGATGATCAGGGGGACGATGACGTTGTAATCGCGCGTCAGCTCGAACACCATGACTATGGCGGTCATCGCCGCGCCCGTCGTACCGCCCAGCATCCCCGCCATGCCGACGATGGCGTAATCGCTGATATCGATGCCGAAACCCGGCACGATCATCTGGGTGATATTACCGACGATCCCGCCCAGCGCCGCGCCGATGATCAGCGACGCCGAGAAGATGCCACCACTGCCGCCCGACCCGAGAGTCAGCGTCGTCGCGACGAGCTTGGCGACGAACAACAAGACGAAGAACCAGATCGAGGTCACGTCGCCGCGCAGGATATCCTGCAACGCGGCGTAGCTGGGGCCTTCGATCTGATAGTCGCCGGTCCCAAGCTTCATGCCGTACATCAGCAAACCGACAACCAGCATCGCGGCCGCATGACGCAAATAAGGATTGGCGGTGAAACGGCTGAGTAGCTTTTCGGTCCAGCCGAGCATTCGGATCATCAGCCAGGACACAACGCCCAACAGCACGCCGAAAATCACGAAGGGAATGAGCTCGAACACGCCCGAGACGCGCAGTTGCGAGGCGGTCACCGTCTGCACCAAGAAGGTCGGCTGCAAGCCGTAGAAGACGCGTGCGACGAAGGTCCCGGCGCCCGCCGCCATCGTCACCGGCAATAACGTACGCGGGCTGATCTCGGGCATCATCAATTCGACTGCGAAGACGATCGAGCCCAGCGGCGCGTTGAAGGCCGCAGCAAGTCCCGCCGTCGCACCGGCTGCCGTCAGAGTCATACGCTGCCATTGCGCGAGATTGATCAGCCGGGCAGCGCGCGAGGCGATCGCCGCGCCGATCTGGACGATAGCGGCTTCGCGGCCGACCGAACCGCCGGAGCCGGATTGAATGCCCGCGGCCAACGATTTGATGAAGGCCGGGATCGAGCGCACCCGCCCCTCGCGATAATAAATCGCGTCGATGATGTCGGAGACTCCCTGACCGCGCGATTCGGCGGGTGGCAGGCGCGACAGGAAGATCACGACAAGGCCGCCGACGACCGGCGACAGGATCACCAGAGGCCCTAGCCAACCGGTTTGTGTATGGGTGTTCGGATCGTAATAAGCCGAGAACGACCCCAGGAAAAAGAAGTCGTGGACGGCGGCGACAACGGCGCGGAACAACACGCCGAGCAGGCCAGTCACGACGCCGATGACCAAAGCCCAGGCTGAAATCTCGGCCAGGCTGGCGATACGCCCGTCGGCGGGAAGCGGGTTGGTCGCCTTCAAAAAATATTCTCCTCCCGGCGCGAGGCATTAGCCTCCCAGGATCAATTCACAACGAACCGGGTTATGGATTATTCCCCGACCTTGGCAAAACCATGACCGATCGGGCTGACAGGCGGGCGCGGCTGCGCTAATTCTCCGGCCATGGAATCACCGATCCGCCCCCATATTCCGCCGGTCGAGCCCGAGCTTTTGAACTCGGCCGCCTTTCTGTTTCGCGAATATCTCGCCCAGCTTGCTGCGGACAACCCGCCCAGCAGCGGCGAGGACGCCGATGAGGAAGACGATCCGCAGCCCGAGGTCGATACCAAGGCCGTGCTCGATCTTTTTGCCGACGAGCTTGGCACCACCGTCCAGACGACGCTGGCGCTGTTCATGCGCGTGACCGCCCTCTATCGGATGCTAGCGCAGAGTCCGTCACTGACCGACATGTCTCTCGATCCCGATCAGCCCGGCGGCGCGCTCAACGACAATGCGATGATCG
Source organism: uncultured Rhodospirillales bacterium (assembly GCA_903822185.1). Taxonomy (GTDB): domain Bacteria; phylum Pseudomonadota; class Alphaproteobacteria; order ATCC43930; family CGMCC-115725; genus CAIKMD01. Next base: position 16,237 of record CAIJOA010000022.1, read on the forward strand.
CGGCGGCGCGGCTCGATGTCACGGTCAACACCAAAGCCGGCGACCGCACCGCGGACTTCGATGCACGCGAGTTCCGCGAAGCGTTAGAAGACTTTTAGTCGGCGACGGCGTGCGCCGCGGCACCTTTCGCTGCTTGGATCGGTTTCATGATCAGCAGCAGCGGAATCATCGCGGCGCAGATAACGGCCATCAGCATAAAGCAATGCAGATAAGCGATCATCGAGGCCTGCCGCGTGACTTCGCCGTTGATCGCAGATAGCCCGGCGATCGAGTGGATATCCCAGATTCGCGACACCGCCGGGTTCTGCAGCGCAGAATTGAACGGCGTGATGTTCGCGGCGAGGATCTGATGGTTGCTCTGGGTCGAGCGCGATAGATAATTCTCGGCGACGGAAATACCGATACTGCCGCCGACATTGCGCACGAGACTGAACAAAGCCGTCGCCTCGTTGCGGTATTCGGGCTTGAGCGTGCCGAAGGTCGAGAGCGATAGCGGCACGAAGATCAGCCCCAGCCCAAAGCCCTGGCCGAAACCGGCAAACGCGATCGGCTGCCAGCCCATCGCGATATTCCAACCAACCGGAATCCAGAAGAAGTAAGTCGAAACCAGAAAGCCGACGAGCATCAGCAGCCGCGTATCGAAGCGGGTCGTCAGCTTGCCGACCATCAGCATCGCAATGACAGTGCCGAAGCCGCGCGGCGTCATCAACATGCCCGCCGCGACGACCGGATAATTGAGCACGACCTGCAACAAGGTCGGCAACAACGCGGTCGAGGCGATGATGACCAGGCCGACCAGGAACATCAGGATATTGCCCGACGAGAAATTGCGGTCCTTGAACAGCACCAGATTGACGAACGGATTCCGCACGGTCGCCGAATGGACGAGGAAGACCCAGAAGGCCGCGACCGCGATGGCGATCTCGATCAGGATTTCGTTGGATGAAAGCCAATTCTTCAATTCACCGCGATCCAGCAACAGCTGAAGCGCGCCGACCGCGAGGCTCAACATCGCGAAGCCGAAGAAGTCGAAGCCGCGCTTATGCACCGGCGTCTCGGACGAGAAGATCCATAGCCCGGCAAAGGCGATCGCCCCGATCGGCACGTTGATATAAAAGCACCAGCGCCAGCTATAGCTGTCGGTCAGCCAACCGCCGAGGGTCGGGCCGATGATCGGCCCCAGCATGACCGCAGCGCCCCAGATCGCCATCGCCCCGCCCTGCTTTTCGCGCGGATAGAGATTGAGCAGCATGGTTTGGGCCAATGGCACCAGCGCCGCGCCGCACACACCCTGAATGAAACGGAACGCCACCATCTCGAAGATCGTACCGGCCAAGCCGCACAGCACGGAGGCGACCGTGAACCCCGCCATCGACGCGAGCAGCAGCCGCTTGGTGCCGTAGGCCGAGGCAAGCCAGCCGGTCAGCGGCGTCGCGATCGCGGCGGCGACGATATAGGAGGTCAGCACCCAGGTGACTTCGTCCTGCGCCACCGAGAAGCTGCCCTGCATATGCGGCAGCGCGACGTTGGCGATCGTGCTGTCCAACGTCTGCATGATCGTCGCCAGCATCACCGCGGCGGTGACGATGGCGCGATTGAGTCCCCCGCCCCGCGGTGACCCCGCGTCGCTCATCGCTGCGCCGTGGTCGGTGCCGGATCGGTGGCTGTGGCGGCGGCCCAAGAGGGAACGTTGCGGGTATCGACCTCGACCGTCGCGCTCATCCCGGCGCGCAACGGATGGTCGGCATCGGCATTCTCGATCACCAGCCGGACGGGTACGCGTTGGACGACCTTGACCCAGTTGCCGGTCGCGTTCTGCGGCGGCAGGACCGAGAACTCGGAGCCGGTGCCGGCGCTGATGCTTTGAACCTTCGCGGTGAAATTGCGATCGGGATAGCTGTCGATATCGACCGTCGCGGTCTGGCCGGGACGCATCCGGGTCAGGTCGGTTTCCTTGAAGTTCGCCTCGATCCAGGCGCGCTCGGTCGAGATCAGCTCGAAGGCCGGAACGCCGATGGTCATGTACTGACCGACCGGCAGCTTATCGACCATGGTGACATAGCCGCTGGCCGGGGCATGGATGACCGTGTTGTTGAGATCGCGAACGGCCTGATCGATCTGGGCCTGGGCCTGAAGGACCAGCGGGTGCTTCTCGGTCGGGAGGTTCGGGTCGCCGCCGAGGCTGGCCAGAACGTTGGCTGCCTGCTGCTGCACGCCCGACAGTTGCTGACGCGCGGCGTCGAGGCCGTGACGGGCCTCGTCGTATTTCTGCTGCGAGGTCACATGCGAGGCGAGCAGCTGCGCCTGACGGTCGGCTTCCCGCTGCATGTACGCAAGATTGTCCTCCGACGCCTTCAAATCGGCCTGGCGCTGCTTGTAAGTCGCACGCAGCCCATCGATCTGAAGCTGGGTCGCGGCGAGCTGCGCCTTGGCTTTTTCGAGCGAAATCCGGAACGAGCCGTCGTCGAGACGGACAAGCACTTGCCCAGCAGTCACTTGCTGGTTGTCTTTCACCTCGACGGCGACGACGCGGCCGCTCACGTCCGAGCTGATCTGGACCCGGTCGGCCTTCACGTAAGCATCGTCTGTCGAGGCGTAACGTCCTGCTGTAAAGTAGAAATAGACGGCGACGCCGATCAGGATCAGCGGCACGATCGCCATCAGGATGATACGAAGCCACAGCCGATTGCTGCCGGAACGGCTGCCGGTATCGCTCAACGCACTCATTCTGCGGCTCCTACCACGACGGGCCGGGCAACGGGCTCGGCGCCTTTATCTGAGATGTTACGGCGCACCCGCGCGAGCAGATCCATGAGCTGCTCGTTTTCGGCGGGGGAAAGAATATTCAAAGCATCTTCACGGACTTGGCGACCGATCTCGATCATCTGCGCGAAGACGGGCTTGGCCTTTTCGGTGATGAAAATCTGCCAGGCGCGGCGGTCGTTCGGGTCTGGCCGGCGCTCAACCCAGCCCGCCTGCTCCATCCGGTCGATCAGCCGAGCCAGCGAAATCGGCTCGAGTTCGAGATATTCGGACAGCCGGGTCTGGTTTAGGCCTTCGTTATAGACCAGATAGGCCAGAAGCTGCGATTGCGCGCGTGTCAGGCCAAGCGATTTTGCCTTTTGGTCGAAGCGCTTACTGAGCAATCTTGCGGTGTCGTGCAAGACGAAGCCGAAGCTCCGGTCGAAGTCGAAATCGTTCATTCAGCCAATATAGTAAGCATGCTCAAAATAAGCAGTGCCAAGACCGCAAATCAGGTTTGCACCGCAGCAATTGGGTTCGTTTCGCAATTTTCAATTTTCGGCGTTCGGTTCAAAAACTTAGAACGCTCTTACCGTACAAATCGTACGTAAGCAGTCTGGCCTGAATTTCAAGAAGATGGGCGGATCATCAGGCCAAGTTCGGGACGAAAGAACAGTCCAAGTTTCAGGCTCTCGGCAATGCGCTCGGATTTCACCCGGAAATCCTCGGCGATCTCGGGCGGAAAAAGCTCGCCCGCCGTCGCGTTGAAAAGCCCAAGCCAGCGAGCGAACATCTCGGGCTGCAGCCCCTCGACCTTGAAATGCGTCCCCAGCGGATTGCCCTTATAGCGCCCGGTGGTGAGCATCACCGACGACCAGAAGTCGTACATTTTGGCAAGATGGACCGGCCAGGATTCGGGCGCGATAGCCCGGTCGAACACCGGACCCAACACGGAATCGGCGCGAATTTTGGCGTAAAACGCGTCCACGAGTTCGACAATTTGGGTCTCGGTCACGGCCATGACCGGCACTATAGGGACGAAAGCGGCCCCGGTGATGCGACCGAAGCGCGCCCGCGACCTGTAGGGTCTTACGAGGCTTGGCGTCCCGCCAGATGCGGCGCCCGGTCCTGGAGCGCCGTCGCCACACCTTTGGCATCGACGCGCGGACGGCCGGTGGCGCCCCGCGCCCGGCGGCGCCAGCGCTCAACGACGGCCTGAACCGATTCTTCCTGGTCGTTCTCGCCCTTCCAGGCGGTCGAGAAGGACGAGACTTTGGCGTGCGGCATCTCGTTGGCCGGCAGCTTCGAGAAGGTCATGCGCTGCGGGATCGGCACGCCCTCGCCGAGGGCGATCGCCTCGCCCGTGCGCAAGGCGGGCAGGAAATCCAGAAGACCCATCCCGGTATCGGCCGTCGCCGCCCGGACCAGATCCTGATCGCTGGGATTGCTCATTCGGAGGGCGAAGATCGTGTTGCACTCGGCGAGCATTTCCACCGCCAGGTCGGACGGACGCTGGCTGACGACACAGAGCGACACGCCATGCTTGCGGCCTTCCTTGGCGATACGCGCCAGGGCGCGCTTGGTCGGCTCGAAGCCCAGCCCCACGTCACGCGGCGCATAGCGATGTGCCTCTTCGCAAACCATCAGGATCGGCGATGCATTGCCGCTCCACATCGAGAATTCGAGCGTCAGGCGCGCCAGCACGGCGACGACGACATTCAGCACCTCGGACGGCACGCGCGACAGATCGACGATCGTGATCGGCTTGCCCCGCACCGGAATACGGAACAGATCGGCCAGAATATCCGCCATGCGATCATGCCCGGGACGGCCGAACATGAACGAGAAACGCGGATCGGTCGAAATCGTCTTGAGCCGCCCAGTCAGCCGCTGATAGGCGGGTAGCGGCTCGGCCCGTTGCAGCTTGCCCAGCTCTGCCTGGAGATGCGAAAGCACGTCGAGGATACGATACGGCATCGGCGTATCGACGGTGATCGCGTAAGCGACCTTTTGCCCCTTATCGAGAAACTCCGCCTTCGCGGCGATGATCGCCTCGCCCAACAGCGTCGCCTGGGCATTACGCAACTCGTCGTTGGCAATGATGACTTCGCACAGCTCATCGAAGTTGAACAGCCAGTAAGGCAGTTCGAGCGTGCTGGCCGGATCAAGCCGCTGCGCCTGCGCGCCGAAGGCTTGCGAATATTCGTTGTGCGGATCGAGCAGCAGAATACGCGCGTTTTCATGTTCGCGCAGGATCGCCTTCAAGATCACCGTCACGGCGCATGATTTGCCGGTGCCGGTGGTGCCGAGCACCGCAAAATGCTTGGCCAGAAGATCATCCGTCTTGATATGCGCGAGCAGAGTCCGGTCGTGATAGAGCGTGCCGATATGCGCCGTGGCGATGCTGGGCAGCGCGTGGACCTGCCGCAACTCGTCCTGCGTGGTCGGATAGATGATATTGCCCAGCGTTGGGAAAACCGAGATGCCGCGCTGGAAATAGCCCGGCGCGCCGTCCTGATTGAGAATTTCGCCGACGAGATCGATCTCGGCGATCTGCATTTCGTCGTCGGCCCCTTGCGCCGAGGGGATCGGAATGCTGACGCCGCGCGCCAGGCCAAAGACGGTGGCGCGCGGAGTCGGGATCGTCACCATCGCACCGACCTCGAGCGAGCAGGTCACGCCATCGACCGACGTTTTGTCGCCGTCCAGCAAACAGACGATTTGCGCGCCGGACACGGAAACGACCCGGCCGATTGGGTTTTCTTTGGTCATGAGAGGTCCCCCGCCATCAGCGGCGAAATTGGTTCAAGGTTCGTGATGGTTTCAGCGATGACGCTTCCATCCTGAGAACGAACGCGCGTCGCCGGCAGCGTGATGACGGCGCGCGTGCCGACGCCGAGCTCGCTTTCGAGCGTGAAGGTGCCGCCGTGCAATTCGGCGAGGCCCTTGGTGATCGGCAAACCCAGGCCGGTGCCGTGATGGTGGCGCTCGAACGCGCTTTCGACCTGGACGAAGGGATTGAGCACGCGATCCAGATCTTCCGCCTTGATGCCGATGCCGGTATCCGAAACGATGATCTGGATCGCGCCTTCTTCGGTCAGAAACCACCGCGTCGTCACGATGCCTTCTTTGGGCGTGAATTTCACCGCGTTCGATAAGACGTTCATCATGATCTGCGACAGCTTCAACTCGTCGGCGAGAAGCGGCAGCGGTTGCGCCGGCGGATCGGTCATCAGGGTGACGCCGCCTTCTTCGGCGCGAATACGCACCAGCCGGAGACAGCCGTCGATGACCTCGCCAAGTTCCAGAAGCTGATCCTGCATCTCGGATTTTCCCGCTTCGATGCGCGCGAGATCGAGGATGTCGTTGATCAGCCCGAGAAGATGCTTGCCGCTCATCCGGATATCGCGGGCATATTCGCCGTATTTCGCCACGCCCAGCGGGCCGAGAATTTCGGTTTCGATAACTTCAGAGAAACCGATGATCGCATTCAGCGGCGTGCGGAGTTCGTGACTCATGTTGGCGAGGAACTGCGACTTGGCGCGGCTCGCGGCTTTGGCGTCGAGCATCGCTTCATGCGCGGTCGTGGCGGCAAGTTCGGCACGGACCTTTGCCGCTTTCAGCGCGATCTCGACACGCTGACGGCCGGCGATATTTCCGATCTGCGCGGAATATTGCTGCAGCAGGCTTCCCGCGCCCCGTGAACGGTCGGAGCGAGATCCCGAGGACATGGATGAATTTCGTTTGGGCTGCAACCAGGGACTCATGCGACATGACAGATGTGAAGCATGGCGCAACCAAATTCATACCGGTCAGCGCGCCATACCATCAGTGCTCTGGTCTATCGCGAAATCATTATGAAAGGCTTATGGCAAAGTTTTGTCGGATGTTCGAAACCGACGACAAATCATTGAAAATGCAATTCAATTACGCTGCTTTGCGTTGGCGCAGCGATCACGAGCCCTTCAACAAGCTCAGGCTGAGGATGGACAGTGCGTTGCATTGCATGATGCAAAGACACCGCCCTCATCTCACCCTGAGCTTGTCGAAGGGCTCGTGATCTAACGCATTCGCGGTATGGTTAAGCCGCGTTAGCCATTTACTTGCCTTCGAACGTCGGGCGGCGCTTTTCCAGAAATGCCGCAACGCCTTCGAGCGCATCCTTGGTTCCCGCGATGCGCGCAAAGGCCGCCTCTTCAATCGCGAGCCCATCGTCGATCGAGGCATCCATGCCGCGATGGATTGCCGCCAGTGCGGCGGCAACGGTCAGCGGCGGCTTGGTGGCGACCGCACTCGCCAGGGCCAGCGCGTAATTCAGAAGATTGGCATCGGGCACGACGCAATTGACCAGCCCCAGACGCGCGGCTTCTTCGGCGGCAAAGACGCGGCCGGTCAGGATCAGTTCAATCGCGGCCTTGCGTCCGACGTTGCGCGGCAGGCGTTGCGTTCCGCCGAAGGTCGGGGTGATACCGATATTGATCTCAGCCTTCGAGAAAGACGCCGTTTCGGCGGCAACTGCCATATGACAGGATTCGGTCAGTTCGCAGCCGCCGCCGAAGGCGATGCCGTTAACAGCCGCGATGATCGGCTTCGGGAAGGATTCCACCCGGCGGGTCATCTGTTGTCCCGGCCGAACGAAGTGCCTGACCGCTGCGTCCGGACTGACCTTCATATGCTTTTGAAAGGCGGCGATATCGGCGCCGGCGCTGAACGCCCGCCCGCTGCCGGTAAAGACGATGGCACGGATCGATGGATTGCCCTCGATATCGTCCAGCACCGTCATCATCGCGGCAAGAAGCTCGTTGCTGAGCGCGTTGAGCTTCTCGGGCCGATTGAGCGTCAGCAGCGCGACAGCGCCGCGATCTTCGCGCAACAGGATCGTGCCACCCTGCGCCGTTGTCATCGGGTCACTCCGCTGCTGCCGCTTCGGTCATGGCATGCCGCTCGGCGGGACCTGCCGTGAAACGCATCACGATCACCGCGATGCAGCACAGCACCAGCGGCGGCGAGGCCATCAGGAAGATCGCAGCGAAGCTCCAATGCGCCTGGATCAGCGCACCGCCCAACATCGTCCCGGCGATCGCGCCGATGCGGCCAAGGCCGAAGCCCCATCCCACGCCGGTCGAGCGGATAAACGTCGGGTAGAACATGCCCGCGAGCGCCGACGCGCCCTGCACGCCCCCGGCGGCCATCATGAAGCCAACGGCGAAGAGGATCGCGAAGATCATCCCGATCGGCACTGAGGCATTGATGAACATCATCAACAGCACTGTCGCCGCCGCCAGCAGGTAAGCCGTACCCAAAGCCGCATAAGGGCTGAACCGGTCCATGAGCGGGCCGATGATCAGCGAGCCGGCGACCGCGCCGACCATGATCGTCGCCCCGGCCAACACCGCCTGCTGCAAGGCAAAGCCCGCCGAGTTGAGCACCAGCGGTGTCCACATATTCACCAGGAACACCGCGCCCATGCTGAAGAAATACATCGTCCAGATCATCAGCGTCGGGATGACGCGGCCGTCCTTGAAGATATGTTTGACCGGCATGCCGGGCTGATTTTCTTCCGGCAGGACATAGACGACATCGGGGCCCGACGGCGCGGCGGGATCGACCTTGCGCAGCCATTTGCCGATCTCGGCGGCGGGACGGCGCCAAAGGATCATCAACCGCACCGATTCCGGCAGCCCCCACAGGACCAGCGGGATGAGCACGACCGGCAGCAAGCCGCCGGCATAGAAGACCGAGGGCCAGCCGAAATGCGGCATCAAGGCCGCGGCGACGAAACCGCCGCCCGCCGCCCCGACGGTGTAGCCGCAGACGACATAAGTCGCGACCATCGCCTGACGCCGGCGCGGGAAATATTCGACGCCCAGCGCGACGGCATTGGGCAGCGAGCCGCCGATACCGAGGCCGGTGATGACGCGCATCACGATGAGGCTGGGCAGGCTTTCGAAAAACGGCGTCAGGAACGAGAAAATGCCGAAGAGGGCAAGGCTGGCGATGATCATCGAACGCCGGCCGAAGCGATCGGCCAGCGGCCCGAAGATCATCGAGCCGAACATCATGCCGAGGACGCCCGCCGACAAAGCCGGGGCCAGCGCGCCGCCGGGAATGTTCCATTCCTTGACCAGCGCCGGTGCGGCGTAGCTGAGCGTTTGGGTGTCGAAGCCATCCATGATTGCGACCGCCAAACAGATCAGCATGACCTGCCATTGAAAGCCTCGAACCGGCGCTCGGTCGATCACATTGGCCGCATTGATATCGCGTGTTGCCATGACTGTTTCCCCCGCCTTCTTATCAAGCCCGCTTATGGCCGCTATTCTGGCATTCGACTGTTTGCAGACAAGGAGTTTCTTTCGTCATGGCCGAAAACCGCCGCTGGATCGACGTTCATCACCACATCGCCCCACCCGCTTATCTGACCCAGGGCGGCGCCGGTGTCGGCCGCGCCCTCAAAACCTGGTCGGTCGCCAAATCCATCGAGGATATGGACAAGGCCAATATCGACACCTCGATCGTGTCGATTACGCAGCTCGCCAAACATATCTCGGGCGACGAGCAGCGCCGTAGCCTCGCCAAGGCCTGCAACGATTATTCGGCAACGCTGGTCGCCGATCACAAAGGCCGCTTCGGCATGTTCGCCGCGTTGCCGCTGCCCGATGTCGATGGCAGCCTCAAGGCGATCGAATATGCCCTCGACGTGCTGAAGGCAGACGGCATCGGCATGTACACCTGCTATCACGATAAATGGATGGGCGACCCGGCCTTCGATCCGGTGTTCGACGAACTCAATCGCCGCAAGGCGACGATCTATGTCCATCCGTCGATTCCGGATTGCTGCCTCAACCTCGTCCCCGGCGTCGCCGACGCCGCGATCGAGTTCGGCACCGACACGACCCGCGCCATCGTCCGCATGATCTTCGGCGGCACGACCAAACGCTGCCCGGACATCAAGGTGATCTGGTCACATGCCGGCGGCACGATGCCCTATCTGATCGAGCGCTTCGTCCGCATGGCGGTCGAGAACGAAAAATACGCCGCCCTGTTGCCCGACGGCTTCCTGCCCGAAGCGCAACGCTTCTATTACGACACGGCGCAAACATCGAACCACACCACGATGGTCTGCGCCCGCGACGTGGTGCCGATGGACCACTTCGTCTTCGGCTCCGACTTCCCCTATCGCGGCTCGCTAGAACAAATCAAAGGCCTCGAAGGCTGCGGCGTCTTCAGCACGGGTGAGTTGGACAAGCTGGCGTGGGACAACGCGGCGGCGATCTTGCCGACGGTGAAGCGGCGGTAAGCAACAATCGGATGTGAAGCCCCCTCACCCTCCCGCTAA
>CAIJOA010000023.1 GCA_903822185.1 uncultured Rhodospirillales bacterium
ATTTGGTGGAGCCACGCGGGATCGAACCGCGGACCTCTACAATGCCATCGTAGCGCTCTCCCAGCTGAGCTATGACCCCAAACCCTTCGTGAAATTACTCTTCGTCGTCGTCAACGTTCTCGATGACCTCGGCCATATCGTCTTCATCTTCGCCGAGTTCCGAGGCGTCCTCGAGAACTTCTTCGTCCTCGTCTTCCGTCTCGACGTCGTCGGCATCCTCGTCTTCTTCGCTATCGGGCACGAGCGCCGCATCCGGATCCGCCGGCTCGACGGCTTCATCACCCGTCAAATCCGGTTCGATCTCTTCCTCGACGACGGCCGCAGCAACGGCCGCAGCCGGAGCGCGCGTGCGCCGGGTCTTCAGCAATGCCTCGGGATCGAAGGCCGAGCCGCAATGCGGGCAGACGATCGGATCGCGCCGCATATCATAGTAGCGTGTGCCGCAATTCGGGCAGAGACGCTTTGTTCCGTATTCCGGCTTCGCCACCAGTATCTCCATCTTTCGCCGATGCGTCAGGCACCGGGTCGATTGCCCGGCCCTTTGCCATGCCGCGTCGTCTCTGTCAAAAGCAAAATCGCAAGATGCGGGCGAGCCTGTTGCCCGCAGCGCGTGTTTTGGTAAAGACTTACCCCCTTATGTCATCCTCCTCCGCCACTCCTCTTTCCTCCGGAACCGCCGGTCCTTTGCGCGGCGAATGCCGCGTTCCCGGCGATAAATCCATTTCCCATCGCGCCCTGATATTCGGTGCGCTGGCCGTGGGCCGCACCCGCGTCTCGGGCCTCCTGGAAGGCGAGGACGTGCTTTGCACTGCCGAAGCGCTGCGCGCACTTGGCGCGACCCTCACCCGCGGCAGCGACGGCGTCTGGACCGTCAGCGGCGTCGGTGTCGGTGGTCTGCAGGAACCGGGCGGGATGCTCGATATGGGGAATTCCGGCACGGGTGCAAGGTTGCTGATGGGCGCCGTCGCCGGGCACAACATCACCGCTTTCTTCACCGGCGATGCGTCCTTGTGCAAACGGCCGATGGCGCGCGTGACCGAGCCATTGAGCCGCATGGGCGCCCGCGTCGTCGCCCGTCAGGGCGGCCGGCTACCCCTGGCCCTGACCGGCGCGGCCGATCCCTTGCCGATCACGTATGAGTCCCCGGTCGCCTCGGCTCAGGTTAAATCGGCGATCCTGCTGGCCGGTCTTTCCGCGCCCGGCCAGACGACCGTGATCGAGCCGCTGCATTCGCGCGACCATACCGAAAACCTGCTGCGCCATTTCGGCGCCACCGTCACCTCGGAAGCGACCGAAACCGGCGGGCGGCGGATCACCGTGACCGGCCAACCCGAATTGATCGCCGCCGACCTGATCGTGCCCGGCGATCCCTCCTCGGCGGCGTTTCCCGCCGTTGCGGCGCTGCTGCTGCCCGGATCGGCCATCGAGATCGCCGGCGTCGGCATCAATCCGCTGCGCGCCGGCCTGTTCGAGACCCTGACCGAGATGGGCGCGGCGATCGAATTCAAGAACACGCGCATCGAGGGCGGCGAAACCGTCGCCGATCTGAGCATCAAGTCCGGCCCCCTTAAGGGCGTCACCGTCCCGGCGGAACGCGCCCCCAGCATGATCGACGAATATCCGATCCTGGCCGTCGCCGCCGCCTTTGCCGAAGGCAAGACCGTGATGCACGGCCTCTCTGAATTACGGGTCAAGGAAAGCGACCGACTGGCCGCCATCGCCACCGGGCTCGAAGCCTGCGGCGCCAAAGTCACGATCGAGGGCGATACCCTGATCGTCGAAGGTACCGGCGCGCGGCCCAAGGGCGGGGCGAAGGTCGCGGCTTTGCTGGACCACCGCATCGCCATGTCGTTCCTGGTGCTGGGCATGGCCGCCGAGCGGCCGGTGACGATCGACGACGGCGCCACCATCGCCACCAGTTTCCCGGATTTTGTTCCGCTGATGAACCGGCTGGGCGGGGCCATTACCGAGGCCGCGCTTTGATCATCGCCTTGGACGGCCCAGCCGCCGCGGGCAAAGGCACCTTGGCTCGACGGCTCGCGAGCAAATTCAACCTCGCCACACTGGATACGGGTGGTTTGTATCGCGCCACGGGCTTACGCGCGCTGGAATCCGGCGGAAATCCGGCCGATCCAGCTGTTGCCGAGGCCGCAGCCAAGGCAGTCCGGGCCGACGACATGGCCAATCCGGCGCTGCGCGAGGAGCGCGTCGGGGCGGCTGCCTCGATCGTCGCCGCCATTCCTGAGGTCCGCGCCGCCCTGTTGGCCTTTCAGCGCGATTTCGCCCACCACCCGCCGGCGGGCTTCGACGGGGCCGTCCTCGACGGCCGGGATATCGGCACGGTGGTCTGTCCGGACGCGGACGTGAAGCTCTATGTCACGGCCAGCGCCGAAGCCAGAGCCACGAGGCGTTTCAAAGAGTTGCAGGAAAAAGGCGTCGAGAGTATATATTCGCGCGTCCTGCAGGACATCGAGCAACGCGACGCCCGCGATATGGCGCGTGAGGCGGCCCCCTTAAAGCCGGCTGACGATGCGTTGGAACTCGATACAACGGCCCTCGATGCCGACGCCGCCTTCCAAACGGCCGCCGACCTCATCGCCCGGAAGCTTAGTCGCCAGCCTTGCTGACGATCACGTTCCCCTTGCAGAGATAACGGGTTAACGCCGCCGCACCCGAGAGAGCCGGCGGCCTATGGCATGCGCGCATTCCCCAGCCGCAGCCATGGTTCATACATGGGGAAGCTGGAGTTCGGATGGCCGTCGCCACACAAGTCAAAGAGAGTTTTGCAGATCTACTGAATGAATCGCTGGGTGCAGCGAGCGGTCTCGAAGGGACCGTGATCAAAGGCCGCGTATTGGCCGTCGAAAATGATGTCGTCCTGATCGATGTCGGGCTGAAGTCCGAAGGACGCGTCCCCCTGAAAGAATTCGCCGCGCCGGGCCGCCCCGCCGACATTAAGCCGGGCGATACCGTCGAGGTTTATCTCGAGCGGATGGAAGACAAGAACGGCGAAGCCCAGCTGTCGCGCGAGAAGGCTCGCCGCGAAGAAGCTTGGACCTTGCTGGAAAAGAACTTCCAGGCTCAAGAACGCGTCAACGGTGTCATCTTCGGCCGCGTCAAAGGCGGCTTTACCGTCGATCTCTCGGGCGCCGTTGCGTTCCTCCCCGGCAGCCAAGTCGATATCCGCCCCGTGCGCGACATCACCCCGCTGCTCGGCACGCCGCAACCCTTCCAGATCCTCAAGATGGATCGCAGCCGCGGCAATATCGTCGTGTCGCGCCGCGCCGTCCTTGAAGAGAGCCGTGCGGAAGCCCGCTCGGAACTGGTCGCCTCGCTGAAAGAAGGCCAAGTCCTGACCGGCGTCGTGAAGAACATCACCGATTACGGCGCGTTCGTCGATCTGGGCGGCGTCGATGGTCTGTTGCACGTCACCGACATCGCATGGCGCCGCATCAATCATCCGTCCGAAGCCTTGCATATCGGCCAGAGCGTGAAGGTGCAGGTCATCCGCTTCAATGCCGAAACGCAGCGTATCTCGCTGGGCATGAAGCAGCTTGAGGCCGATCCGTGGGAAGGCGTCGAGCTGAAATACCCGGCC
>CAIJOA010000024.1 GCA_903822185.1 uncultured Rhodospirillales bacterium
CGCTCGCAATGACGAATAAAATCAGAGGTCCTTCGGCTCGGTCTCGGTCATCGAACGGCGCTTGGCAAAGCGTTCGTACCACGCCGCCAGCCGCTGATGATCGTCGCGCCATTTCTCGTCGTCGTAACGGAAATCGAGATAGCCCAAGGCGCAGCCGATGGCGAGTTGTCCAATGGTCGGAACACCGCCATCGGCGACGTCGGTCAGCGCACCGCTGGCACATTCGCTTTCGAGTGCGGACACGGCACCGCGCATTTTGCGCAACTGCCCGTCAATCCATTCGGACCATTGGAACTCCTTGGGCCGCAGCATTTCGTAGCGGGTGACAACACCGGCATCGAGGATACCATCGCCCAAAGCCTGCTGCCGCAAGGCAATCCAACGCGCCTTACCGGCGGCTGGGAACATTTTGCCGCCCGAAATGCTGTCGAGATATTCGCAGATCACCGGCGAATCATAGAGGGTGATCTCATCGTCGGTGATCAGCGCCGGTATCTTCACCAGCGGATTGTCCAACGCCATGCCGTCATTGCGGGTCGTCGGGGTGACTTTGGTCGGAATGCGCTCGACCTTGGCCTCAAGGCCGCATTCGATGATTGTGGCGCTTACCTTGCGGACGAAAGGCGAGGTCGTCGAATAACGGAGCTTCATATCGGGTGACGCCTTTAGAATTTGTCTTTGCGTAAGCGGATGGTGGCGAAGGTCGCGACCGGATCTCCGGGCGAACCGACGGCCTGTTGCAACGCGGGCAGGTCGGCACGCAGGAACGGGTTGGTCTTGAACTCTTCACCCAGTGCGTCGGGCACAGTCGGCTTGCCGGCCGAGCGCATCGCGTTGACCTTCTCGACGCGGGCCAGGAGGTCCTTGTTGTCGGGCTCTACGGTGACAGCGAAGCGCGCATTGGATTGGGTATATTCATGCGCGCAATAGACCTGCGTCTCGGGCGGCAGCGCCTTGAGCTTCGACAATGAGTTCCACATTTGCGCGGCGGTGCCTTCGAAGGTACGGCCGCAGCCCATGATGAACAGCGTGTCGCCGCAGAAGAGGGCTTTGGAATCGCCGAACCAGAAGGCGATATGGCCGCGCGTATGGCCGGGCACGTCGAAGACGCGCGCGACGGCTTTGCCGAGGGCGTATGTGTCGCCATCGCCGACATCGATATCGATACCCGGGATGCGGTCGTGATCGGCGCGCGGCCCGACGATGGTGCAGCCGGTCGCCTGCTTGATCTCGAGATTGCCGCCGGTGTGGTCGCCATGGTGGTGGGTATTGAGGATATGGCTGATCTTCCAGCCTTCGCTTTGGGCGGCCTCGAGGGCCGGAGCGGCGTCGGCCGGATCGACCACGGCGGTCAGGCCGGTTTCCGGCTCGTGCGCCAGATAAATGTAATTGTCTTGCCGGGCGGGAATTTGACGGATGATAAGGGCGGCCATGGCGGGTTCCTTGCCTGTTGCCGACAGTCTAATTCGCTAACCGCTCTCATGCTACAGTCGGGCCATGTTCGCTGACGTCGTCGAATTGCGCGAGTTCTACGGAACCCGCCTCGGGCAGGTGGCACGCCGCATGGTCGCGCGCCGCATCCGCATGCTATGGCCCGACATGACCGGTTCGCGCCTGTTGGGGCTCGGCTACGCCACACCCTATCTGCGGCCGTTCCTCGGCGAGGCGGAACGGGTGATGGCGCTGATGCCCGCGGCGCAGGGCGTGCTCCATTGGCCCGACGAAGGTCCGAACCGCGTCGTGCTCGGCGACGAGGGCGAATTGCCGTTGCCGGATTTCTCCATCGATCGGGTGTTGCTGGTGCATGGTCTCGAATTCAGCGAGCAGGTGCGGCCGTTGCTGAAAGAGGTTTGGCGCGTGCTGGCGGGCGGCGGGAAGCTGCTCGCCGTGCTGCCGAACCGCCGCGGCATCTGGGCCCGGATCGACGGCACGCCGTTCGGCCAGGGCCACCCCTATACGCAGGGTCAGTTGTCGCGTTTGCTGCGCGAGGAAAACTTCACGCCGGAACGCACCGCGGCCGGCCTCTACGTGCCGCCGACGAAGTCGCGGATGATGCTGCGCTCGGCCGGGGCGTGGGAAGGGTTGGGCGAACGCTGGTTCACGACCTTTGCCGGCGTCACCATGGTCGAAGCGACCAAAGAGATTTACGCCAAGCCCGTCGCCGTCCGCCGCGTCAAAACCCGCCGCGTTTATCTGCCGATGCCCGGCGCGGCGAGCCCGATCGGGCGGTAAGCCTTTTCATTTAATAGGTCGTCACTCCCGCGAAAGCGGGAGTCCATGTTCAACATCGCGACGCTGCGAGATGGATTCCCGCTTTCGCGGGAATGACGATTAAAAGGGGGCTGCGCCTACCAGCGCGGCGCCAGACCTTCGACGAACGCCTCGCGCCAGTCGGTGCCGGTCGGGATTAGCCCGTCGTATGGCCGGATGTCGCGATAGCTTTTTGCCTCGGCGCCGCGCGGGGTTTCGCCGGCTTCGACGGCGCGGGTCGCCTCCAGCAGCATGCGGCGCATTACGGCGATGGCGCGATCGGACGTGCCGAGATGTTCCTGGGTCCGGTCCGTGACGGTGCCCATGCCTTCCTGCAACGCGACGTCCTGCGTGTTGACGCCTTGGATGCCGGTAAAGCTGGTGTTCTTCTGTTCCTGGCGGTCGATGAAATAATCGTTCGACAGATTGGCTTTCAGCTTGAACGTGCCGGGGATGTAGTGGTCCTTGCCGCGGCCATAGAAGGCTTCGGTTTCTTCGATCTGTTGCGGGTCGAGCGGGCAGTCCTCGTCGAAGCCGCAGGTCCAGTTATAAACATTGGTCTGCTCGTCATCGATCGGCACCCACAGATGCCCGTCGCTGCGCGGCGCGACGCGGTTCGACTCAAGACCGGTCTGCACCATGTTCGGGCGCATCTGCTGGAACGGCAGGGTGTATTGATAGACGCGGATGAAATCGCGCCCTTCGCTCAGCTTGCGGGTCGAGACGTAGTAGTAGCCGTAATCGGTATCGAACACTTCGATCTTCGGCGCGCCGTCGCGGGCGAAGAGGTTCTTCTTGTCGCCGATGCGGTTGTTGTGCAGGAACGAGACATGCGCGGTATCGAGTCCGCCTTCGAGGCCCTGTAGATAATTACAGGCCTGATAGGCTTTCGAGACGGCGCGGTGGGTTTCGGGCGCGCGGCTCCATTCGTAATCCGGCGGGGCGGGCTGTTTGTCTTTCGGTCCCATATAGGTCCAGACGATGCCGCCCTGCTCGAACGTCGGATAGCTTTTGATCCGGATGTTGTTTTTCATCGGGCTTTCGGCCGGCTCCGACGGCAGGTCGGTGCAGGTGCCGTCGGCGTTGAACTTCCAGCCGTGATAGACGCAGCGGATGCCGCATTCCTCGTTGCGGCCGAAAAACAGCGGCGCTCGCCGATGCGGACAATAGGCATCGACGAGGCCGATCTTGCCCTCGGTGTCGCGGAAGGCGATGAGGTCTTCGCCAAGGAGCCGCACCCGTACCGGCGCGCCGTCCTTCTCGGGCAACTCGCTCGACAAGGCGGCGGGTTGCCAATAGCGGCGGAAAAGCTCGCCGGCAGGCGTACCCGGCCCGACCCGCGTTAGACGTTCCGCATCTTCCTGGCGCATTGCATCAACTCCCTCTCTTGCGCCAATACTACGCGCCGAAGAGGACAGGGCAAGAGTGCCGCCGTCCGACAATGGAGTCCGCCATGCCGTTCCTGAGGCGCGCCGATGCCCATCTCTATTACGAGGAATATGGCGAGGGGACGCCCATCCTGCTGTTCGCGCCAGGTGGGATGCGGTCGAACATGACGCTGTGGCACACGCCGGCCGGTGGGCCGCCGCGCGCCTGGAACGACTGGACCGAAGTCCTGCCCAAAGAAGGCTATCGCGTCATCGCGATGGACCAGCGCAATGCCGGGCAATCCACCGGCACGATCGGGCCACGGCATGGCTGGGAAACCTATGCCGGCGATCAACTGGCGCTGATGGATCATCTCGGCATCGACAAATTCCTGACCCTCGGCGGCTGCATCGGATCGAGCTTTTGCCTGATGGTCGCCGACATCGCGCCGGCGCGGATCATGGCGGCGGTACTGCAAAACCCGATCGGCCGGCACCCCGAATTCCCGATGTATTTCCAGGATGCGTTCGCCGATTGGTCGAAGGAACTGCGGGCGAAACGGCCCGAACTCGATCCCGCCGCGCTCGAAAGTTTCGGCCGCAATATGTGGAGCGAGGATGACGATTTCGTCTTCGCCGTCGATCGCGACGCGGTGCGCCGCTGCCAAACGCCGTGCCTTGTTCTGCCTGGCGACGACGCGCCGCATCCCGCCGTGGTTGGGCTCGAAGTCGCCGAATTATTGCCGAAGATGGAAATGCTGCGCGACTGGAAGGGCCCGGCGCATCTCGATGTGCAGCGGAAGACGGTGCTGGATTTCCTTAATCGTCATCGGTGACGGCAGGACTATCGTGCGTCCCTCGACTTCGCTCGGGATGAGGTAAAAAGTTGCGCTGCTTTGTTTATGCGGCGTACTTCTCATCCTCATCCCGAGCGAAGTCGAGAGACGCTGGATCGTTCTGCTAACTGCGGCCCTGCAGCAGGAACAGGCCCTGCGCCGCCAAGAGATTGGCCAGCCGTCCGCGCGGGTTGAGCCGATAGGCTTGGCCGAGATCGTCGAGCGCGACGCTGCGCTCGACCTTGATCTTCTCATCGTCGCACAGATCGATGAAATCGAGGATCGTGCACAGATGAATGTTTGGCGTGTCGTACCAATGGTGCGGCAACGCCGCCGTGCGCGGCATCCGGCCTTCGGTCAGCAGCCGCAGCCGCATGCGCCAATGGGCGAAATTCGGAATCGACACGATCGCGCGCCGACCGATGCGAACGAGATGGCGCAGCACGTCATGCGGATTGCGCGTCGCCTGCAAGGTCTGGCTCAACACGACATAGTCGAAGGCGTGCGGCGGATAATCGTGCAGGTCGTTGTCGGCATCGCCCTGAATGACGCTAAGGCCGTTCCGGACGCAGGAATTCACCCCGCCCTGGCTCAATTCCATGCCGCGGCCATCGACGTTCTTGTGCTGATAGAGATAGGACAGCAATTCCCCTTCGCCGCAGCCGACATCGAGGACGCGTGATCCCGGCTCGATCATCTGCGCGACGAGGCGCAGATCCTCGCGCAGCTCGTTCTTGAGCGGCGTGATCAGCCGCGTGGAATCGGGGCTCATGACTTGTTCAGGCCGCGATGCTGGGCGCAGCCTTCGATGAAGCCGCGCAGCGTCGCGTGAAACTCGGGCTCGTCCAGCAGGAAGGCGTCGTGGCCCTTGTCGGTCGCGACCTCGACGAAGCTGACATTGGCCGCCGAGGCATTGAGCGCGTGGACGATGTCGCGATTTTCCGATGTCGGATAAAGCCAATCGCTCGTAAACGAGATCGAGCAAAAACGCGTCTTTGTGTTCTTGAAAGCGTTTGCCAGAACGCCGCCATGCTCGGCCGCGATGTCGAAATAATCGCAGGCGCGGGTGATGTAGAGATACGAGTTCGCGTCGAACCGATCGACGAAGCTATTGCCCTGATGGCGCAGGTAATTCTCGACCTGAAAATCCGCGTCGAAGCCGAAGCTGATGGCGTCGCGGTTCTGCAGGTTGCGCCCGAACTTCCGGTGTAGCGCCTGTTCCGACAAATAGGTGACATGCGCCGCCATGCGGGCAACGGCGAGGCCGCGCTCGGGCCGAAGGCCCTGGGCGATGTAGTCGCCGCCACACCAATTCGCGTCGGCCATGATCGCCTGACGGCCGACCTCGTGAAAGGCGATGTTCTGGGCCGAATGACGCGGCGCCGTCGCGATCGGCACGGCGGCAAAGACCCGGTCCGGATAGGACAAGGCCCATTGCAGCACCTGCATCCCGCCCATCGAGCCGCCGATGACGGCGAAGAGGCTGTCGATGCCGAGATGATCGATCAATTGTTTTTGCGCCCGCACCATGTCGCCGATGGTGATGACGGGGAAGCTGAGGCTCCATGCCTTGCCGGTCGCCGGATCGATGTCGGCGGGGCCAGTCGAGCCCATGCAGCCGCCCAGCACATTGGCGCAGACGAGGAAATAGCGGTCGGTGTCCAGAACCTTGCCCGGCCCGACCAGAACGTCCCACCAGCCTGGCTTGCCGGTGATCGGATGGGGCTGGGCAAAATACTGATCGCCGGTCAGGGCGTGGCAGATGAGGATCGCGTTCGTGCGCTCGGCGTTGAGCGTGCCGGCGGTCGTATAAGCGATGTCATAAGACGCCAGGCTTTGCCCCGAATCCAGTGCCAGCGGCTCCGTCACGGTCAGGCGAAAGCCCGGCCGATCGGCGGGGGCCGGTGCTGACAGAGGCGATGGAGGCGCGATAACCGTCATCTTGGCTGATTCAAGTGGCTCGGTTGCTTCAAATGGTAGCAAAAGCGGGGAATAGCTAGGGATGTGGGGCCTAGCCTGTCAACGATTTCTTTGCTTTAACGGATGCTGAGAACTATCAATATTGCCCACGGTTTCCGGTATTTAACGCATGTCGAACCCACCGACTTCGCTCGATGATCTGCGTCGCCGCATCGATGCGCTCGACGACCAGCTTCACGATGTCCTGATGCAGCGCGCCGCCATCGTCGCGGAAGTGGCGCAGCGTAAGCAGGCTGATTCAACCCCGCCGATGCGGCCAGGCCGCGAAGCGCAGATTTTGCGCCGGCTTGTCGGACGCCATAGCGGCGCTTTCCCCAAGACGCTGCTGGTGCGTATCTGGCGCGAGCTATTGTCCGGCACCACGTCGCTGCAGGCGGTGCTGCATGTCGCGGTCTTCGCGCCCAATCAGGGCGGCGGGTT
Source organism: uncultured Rhodospirillales bacterium (assembly GCA_903822185.1). Lineage (GTDB taxonomy): Bacteria > Pseudomonadota > Alphaproteobacteria > ATCC43930 > CGMCC-115725 > CAIKMD01. Next base: position 6,854 of record CAIJOA010000024.1, read on the forward strand.
CTGGGATCTCGCGCGCGATCAATATGGCAGCCACACCCCGATGACCGGTTTCCGCACCGCGGGCGATGTCGTCACCGCCGTCAGCGACGGCCGCGCCGCGCTGGGTGTGCTGCCCGTTCCGGGCCAGAGCAACGAAGAGGCTTGGTGGCGTTTCTTTGCCGCGGGTGATTCGACCAAGCCGCGCATCGTTGCGCGGCTTCCTTTTGGCGGACGCGGCAACGCCCGCACCGAAGGCGACGATGCTTTCGTCATCGGCTCGTTCGAGCCCGAGGAATCGGGTTCCGACCGCAGCGTCTTCCTGATCGAAACCGGCGAGGGCCTCAGCCGTGCGCGTCTGCTCTCGGCGCTTAGCGGCGTTACCGGCACGCCGACGCTGCTCGCTGCGATCAACACCGAAGGCGGCGCCGCCTCGCAACTGTTCGAATTCGACGGCTGGCTGGCCGAGAACGATCAGCGGTTGAAAGACGCGCTGGCGGCGCTGGGCGACAAGGTGATGCGCGTCGCGTTGCTCGGCGCCTATGCCAAGCCCTTCACCGCTGCCGAGCTTGCGACGGAACCCACGCCATGACGTTGACGCCGCGCGCCGGCATCCTCGATATCGCGCCCTATGTCGGCGGCGAAGCGAAGATCCCCGGCGTCGAAAAACCCATCCGGCTCGCCTCCAACGAAAGCGCCCTCGGGCCCAGCCCCAAGGCGATGGCGGCCTATCACGCTCATGCGGCGGATATGTTCCGCTATCCCGACGGCGGCTCGACCGCGCTGCGGCATACGCTGGCGAAACATTACGGCATCTCGGCTGACCGCATCGTCTGCGGTGCGGGTTCCGACGACATCATCCATCTGCTGACCTGCGCCTATGCCGGGCCGGGCGACGAAGTGCTTTACGGCAAGCATGGATTCTCGATCTATCCGATCGCAGCGCTGCAGGCCGGGGCAAAGGCCGTCGCCGTGCCCGAGACGAACCTGACCTTCGATGTTGATGCGACGTTGGCGCGCGTCACGCCGAAGACCAAAGTTGTTTTCATCGCCAATCCGAACAATCCGACCGGCACTTTCATTCCGCGTGATGAAATGAAGCGGCTCCATGCCGGTCTGCCGAAATCCGTGCTGCTGGTGATCGATTCCGCCTATGGCGAATTTGTCACCCGCAACGACTACGACACCGGCATGGAAATGGCCGGAACCGAACCCAACGTGGTGATGACGCGCACCTTCTCGAAGATTTATGCGATGGGCGGGCTGCGGCTCGGTTGGTCTTATACCAGCGCGGAAATTACCGACGTGCTCAACCGCGTGCGCAACCCCTTCAACGTCTCGTCGGCGGCACAGGCGGCGGGCATCGCCGCACTGGAAGATGTCGCGGCGGTCGATCGTGCGCGCGAACATAACGACGTCTGGCGTCCCTGGTTCGAACAGGAAATGAAGGCGCTCGGCCTCGACGTCACGCCCAGCGTCGCCAATTTCGTGTTGATCAAATTCCCGGCTGCGCCAAAAAGCGCCGATGCCGCGTGGGAATTCCTGCGTGCACGCGGCATTCTCGTGCGCAAGGTTGGAGTCTATCATCTGCCCGAATATTTGCGCGTCACCATCGGCACTGAAGTCGAGATGCGCGCCGTCGTCGCCGCCATCGGCGACTTCCTGAGGTCATCATGAGCGAATTCGCCTTCAATCGCGTCGCTTTTATCGGCATCGGCCATATCGGCTCGTCGCTCGCTCATGTGATGCGGCGCGGTAAGCTGGCCGGTTCGATCATCGCCTGCGCGCGCCGTCAGGAAACCCGCGACGCCGCCCTGCGCATCGGCATCGCCGACGAGGTAACCGCCGACCCCGCCGAAGCAGTGAAGAATGCCGACCTCGTCGTGATCGCGACGCCGCTCTCGGCCTATCTCGAAACCGGCAAGGCCATTGCCGGTTCGCTCAAGCCCGGCGCGATCGTCACCGATGTCGGCTCGGTCAAGGCGCTCGTCGCCAAGGAGCTCCTGCCGCTCCTCCCGAAGGATGTGCATGTCGTTCCCGGCCATCCCATCGCCGGTACGGAGAATTCGGGACCTGAATCCGGCTTCGCCGAAGTCTTCCGCAATCGCTGGTGCATCCTGACGCCGTTACCCGATGGCGATGCGACGGCGCTCGACCGCGTGACCAAGCTGTGGGAATCGGCGGGCATGAATGTCGTTACCATGGATGCCGAGCATCATGACATGGTGTTGGCGATCACCTCGCACCTGCCGCATCTCATCGCCTATACCATCGTCGGCACCGCGACCGATCTCGAAGACACGCTCAAATCCGAAGTCATCAAATTCTCGGCCAGCGGTTTCCGCGATTTCACCCGTATCGCCGCCTCCGATCCGGTCATGTGGCGTGACATCTTCTTGAACAACCGCGACGCGGTGCTCGAGATGCTGCAACGCTTCACCGAAGACCTGACCGCCCTGCAACGCGCCATCCGCCACGGCGAAGGCGACAAACTGCAAGACCTCTTCACCCGCACCCGCGCCATCCGCCGCTCCATCGTCGAAGCGAAACAGGCGTAGCGAGAAGATTCACCACGGAGGCACGGAGAGCAGGGAGAAGAGATGACTCTTGCTTATGATAGTGGCCTTACGGAACGTCTGATCGGACTAGCGATCGAAGTACATCGCCAACTCGGACCTGGGCTTCTCGAATCAGCCTATGAAGAATGTCTATGCTTCGAGCTGAAACAGAATGGCATCGCCTACATCCGGCAAGCGACACTGCCGGTCGTCTATAAAGATATCAGGCTGGAATGCGGCTATCGCATCGATATTCTTGTGGAGAGCGAGGTCGTTGTCGAAATCAAATCGGTCGAGCGCCTTATGCCTATTCACGAAGCGCAGGTGCTGACCTATCTGCGCCTTAGTGGCCATAAAATCGGCCTCTTGATGAATTTCAATAGCGTCGTCCTGAAGGACGGGCTCCGCCGGCTCGTCTTGGGATAAGAATTCTTCTCCCTCTTCTCCGTGTCTCCGTGGTGAACCCTTGACCGGTTCCGTCCGGATCGCCAAGACCGTCACAGGATAGGTGGGGGAAAACCATGTTCGTCGTCGTTTTCGAGGTGCAGCCGAAAGCCGGGAGCGAGCAGGATTATCTCGAGGTTGCTGCGAGCCTGATGCCGGGTGTCGAAGCGATCGAAGGTTTCATCTCGGTCGAACGGTTCGAAAGCCTGGCGACGCTCGGTAAGTTTATGTCCGTCTCCTATTGGGAAGACGAAGATGCGGTGAAGCGGTGGCGAGAGCATAACCGGAATCATCTGGCCCAACTGTCGAGCCGCGATCAGTCTTTCGGCGAATATCGCATCACTGTGGCCGAGGTCGAACGGCAGTACGGCACGTTCAAACCGAACGCGGCGCCGCAGTAACTCTTTACGTCATTGCGAGCGTAGCGAAGCAATCCAGTC
>CAIJOA010000025.1 GCA_903822185.1 uncultured Rhodospirillales bacterium
GCCTGCTTGATCTTGCCGTTGACGTAGTTGAACAGCGCCCAGGATATCTGCACCACGTCGCTTTCGACGCGGTCATAGGCATTGAACAGATTGACCACCGACATGCCTTCCCGCACGTCGAGCTTCAGGACGCCCTTGCCAGCTTCGTTGATTCGCGCAGCCCAGGGCAGCAGAAAATTACTATCGACGGAATTGCCGACCAGATTACCGGTGGCGAAGATCAAGGTGGTCTCTTCAGCAGCGGCGGGCCGCGCCGCCCACAATGCGCCGGCAAGACAGACGGCGAGTCCGAATTGGAACTTCATCGATCTTCACTCCCTGTTCGCATCCGTTTTCGGACCCGATGTCGATTATCAGACGGCGTCGGCGCTCTGTTCGCGCGTCGCACTGAAACGAACCTCCGGCCAATCTTTGATCATCCGGTCGAGATCCCAGTTGTTGCGGGCGAGGAATATTTTGGTGCCGTCGTAATCCTCGGCCATCGCGCCGCGATTGGAATCTTCGAAACGTTTCAACTCGGCAGCGTCGCCGCCAAGCCAGCGCGCGGTTTCGTACTGGCTCATCTCGAACCGCACACCGAGATCGTATTCGGCCTTGATGCGGGCAGCGAGGACTTCGAGCTGCAAGGGGCCAACAACACCGACGACCCAGTCGCCACCGAACAGCGGCCGGAAAACGCGCGTGACGCCTTCTTCGGCCAGTTGTTCCAGCGCGCGTTTCAGATGTTTCGACTTCATCGGATCGTCGAGCCGGACGCGGCGCAGGATTTCCGGCGCGAAGTTCGGGATACCGGTGATGCGGATCGCATCGCCGTCGGTCAGCGTGTCGCCAATCGAGAGCGTGCCGTGATTGGGAATGCCGAGAATATCGCCCGGCCAGGCTTCTTCCGCGAGATTGCGTTCGCGCGCCAGGAAGAACACCGGGTTCTGCACGCTCATCGTCTTGCCCGAACGCGCATGTTTCAGCTTCATGCCGCGCTTGAACCGGCCCGAGCAGAGACGGAAGAAGGCGATGCGGTCGCGATGCTGCGGATCGATATTCGCCTGCACCTTGAAGACGAAACCCGCGACCGTCGCAGAGTCCGGTTCGATCGGATGCGGCAGCGCCGGTTGCGGCCGCGGCGGCGGTGCCAGCGCGCCGACGCCGTCCAGCAATTCGCGCACACCGAAATTATTGAGCGCGCTGCCGAAAAACACCGGCGTCATATGACCCTGGCGATAGGCGTCGCGATCGAATTCCTTGGTTAGACCGCGCACCATGTCGATGTCTTCACGCAGCTTTTTCAGCGCCGCTTCGGGCAGCAGTTCCGACAGTTTCGGATCGTCGAGCCCCGTGCAGCGCACCGGCTCGGTCACACGCGCATGTTCGTCGCGGCCGAACAGCAGCAGCGTGTCGGCGAGCAGATTATAGGTGCCGAGGAAATCGCGCCCGCCGCCGATCGGCCAGCTTGCCGGCACGACGTCCAGCGCCAGTTGCCGCTCGATCTCGTCCAGCAGATCGAACGGGTCGCGGCCTTCGCGGTCCATCTTATTGATGAAGGTGATGATCGGCACATCGCGCAGCCGGCAGACCTCGAACAGCTTCAAAGTCTGGGTTTCGATGCCGCGCGCGGCGTCCAGTACCATCACCGCGCTATCGACGGCGGTCAGGGTGCGATAGGTGTCTTCGGAAAAGTCCTGATGGCCTGGCGTGTCGAGCAGGTTGAAGGCGAGGCCCTCATGCTCGAAGCTCATCACCGCCGAGCTGACGGAGATGCCGCGTTCTTTTTCGATATCCATCCAGTCCGATCGGGCACGGCGGCGGTCGCCGCGCGCCTTCACTTCGCCGGCCAGCTGAATCGCACCGCCGAACAGCAAGAGCTTTTCGGTGAGCGTCGTCTTGCCGGCGTCGGGATGCGAGATGATGGCGAAAGTGCGCCGTCGGGCGATTTCAGCCGCGAGATCCATAAGCCGTGCTTACCCGCCAGGTACCTCAAAAGCAACAATCGCGATAACACAAAAGTGAGCCGGTTTCCGCGCTTCGCCTCGCCGGTTCGTGGTAAAAAACCGCACGAGATTTCGCGCCAAACAATCGAAATCCGGGGAGATACGATGAACACGAAGCCATTCCTGATTGCCGCATTCTTGGCCGCTTTTGCCCTGCCCGCCTTCGCTCAGGCGCCCCAGGGAACGCCGACTAACGTCCGCGGCAAGATCACCAAGATTTCCGGCCAAATCCTGACCGTCAAAACCCGCGAAGGCACGTCGGTCGATATCGCCCTAGCGCCGACGACCGGCGTGCGCACGTTGGTCAAGAAGAAGCTGAGCGACATCAAGACCGGCGACAACGTCGCCTCGACCTCGATCCCGGGCAAGGACGGCAAGTTGCACGCCATCGAATTGCATTTTCTGCCGGCAGCCGTTCCCGAGAGCCAGAGCCCCTATGATCTGAAGCCCGGCAGCCTGATGACCAACGCCCATGTGAACGGCATCGCAACCGCTAAGAGCGGCGGCACGCTGACCGTGACCTTCCAAGGCAAGACCACCGATGTCGTCGTCGATTCAAAGACGAAGATCGTCGGACCCGCCGATGGCGCGATGAGCGACCTCAAAGCCGGCAAAGCCGTATTCGTCCGCGCAACGAAGGCAGCCGATGGCAGCCTCAGCTCGAGCAACGTGACGGTCGAAAAAGGCGGCGTGAAGCCGCCGATGTAATCGGTCTTACCTTCGACAATAAATATTGTTCTAACCTGTCCCCGTGCCCGTTGGTGCGGGGACAGTTGTTTCAGGGAGCCGACACCATGTGGACCAAATCATATCTCGCCGCCGCGCTCGTCATCGGCCTCGCCATACCGGCGCTCACCCCCTCTGCCTTTGCCCAGGCGCCGCAACAGCAGCGCATTCGCGGTACGATCACCAAGTTCGACGGCAAGGTTCTGATGGTCAAATCGCGCGAAGGTACGCCGCTGACTATCGCCGTTGCGCCTAATTACATGGTGCGCACGCTCGTCCGCAAGAAACTGAGCGACATTCATCAGGGCGATTTCGTCGGCACCACCTCGATCCCGGGCAAAGACGGCAAGCTGCACGCGGTCGAAATTCATTTCTTCCCGGCCAACCTGAACATTCCGGATTCGCAGCAACCCTGGGACCTGCAACCCGACAGCATGATGACCAACGCCCATGTCACCGGTGTCGCCAAGAAAGCCGAAGGCCAAACCCTATCGGTCAATTACAAGAACGGCACCGCGGATGTGATCGTCGATAAGAAGACAGCCATCGTCGCTCCTGGCACACCCGGAAGCGCCAACGATCTGAAGCGTGGCAAGGCGGTTTACCTCAGCGCCACCAAAGGCGCAGACGGCAACCTAACCTCGGGCAATATCACAGTCGAAAAGAACGGCGTGAAGCCGCCGATGTGAAAGGGGAATAATCTTCTGCACTAATGCGGGCGGTCGCTTTTTGACGTAAGCGGCTGCCCGTCACCCGGCGCTTCCTGATAACTTTGACTCGTAACAGAGCGCTGGGTTTCGCTTTTCGGATCGTTTGGGGAAGTCACGGCTTGATCCGGCACCACCTTACCTTTCGACTCTTGCGACGATGACGAGCCCGTAGCCTGCGATCGTGAGTTCGAAGTCGTATCCGCCGCGAAGCTTGGCGCATTGACCGCCAGGATTAA